>JBGSOM010000048.1:0-13708 GCA_041739135.1 Pirellulaceae bacterium | reverse complement strand
ATGTCTGCAGTCGAATTGCCGCGAACACTACCTTATCAGCCTGTGCGAATGTCGGTGCAGCGATACCATGAACTGACGCTCGCAGGGGCTTTCACTGAACATGATTCCGTGGAACTGTTGGATGGCGTGGTAACCGAGAAGTCGTCCAAGAACCCACCGCACCGCATAGCTACTCGTCGTTGTGATTTGGCACTTTCGAAGGTCGTTCCTGCAGGCTGGCATGTGCAGAATCAAGAGCCGATTACGCTGCAGAACAGCGAACCGGAACCGGACGTCGCTGTGATCCGCGGGCAGCTTTCTGATTACTCGAGTCGTCATCCGCAGATCGGTGAGGTTGCCTTGGTAGTTGAAGTCGCCGATACAACGCTAGTCACGGACCGCTTCAAAGCTCAGTTGTACGCTCAAGCGAGTATTCCGGTTTATTGGATCATCAACCTTTCGGAACGCGTTATCGAAGTCCATGAGTCGCCGACATCCACTGTGGGGCTTCCGTCGTATTCGCGGTTGACCAAGTATCTCTCAAGCGACCAAGTACCCGTCGTGATTGCTGGACAATTGATTGGTCATTTGTGCGCTGGTGATCTGTTTACATAGCTGCCTCTAAAGCTAAGCGAAGGATTGCTGACTTCGCCGAAATTCCCATTGATGAAACGCGGTGACAAGGCATTCTCTTGGATTGTTCGTTCGATTGGATGAAGTCCAACGCCACCAAAAGCGTCCCACTTGGAGGAGCCTTTTGGGATCGCGGCGCGGAGGTGTTCATCAACAAAGGCGTTAATGGAAGATGGAAGGATACGCTGAACGTTGAAGAAATCGCCGACTACGAAGCATTGGCTCTATCCAAACTCGGAACCGAATGCGCTCAGTGGCTCGTTAATGGACAGCACTAACATCAAATAATGGCGCGCCAGACTGACGGTATGGAGGCAACGGCCCGACAGCGTGTGCCACTGGCTTTGCCAGTGTGAGCGAAGTGAGTTGTAATCGATTGGCCGCCGAACTTTCGAATGCGTTCTCAGCTTGCAGCGAGGTGTGCCGAAGTGAGAACGTACACCCAACCAGAAATGGTGCGAATGCTTCGCATGTGGAAAATCCGATTTCATTCCGAATGAATCACTTCGGCGACTCTCGGCCAGAGTTGTCTCGATTGGATAAGTCGGGATTGGGCTGCATCACCCACTTCGTTTTCACTGGCAAAGCCAGTGGCACACGAAAGCACGCCAGTGCCACCCAGCCGCGTGCAAGGCAGACGCGACCCGTTGGCTTGCGGTTAAATTGCACGATTGGGCAGACTGAGATTTTTGGGAGTGACGGTTTGCTGACTACGAAAACGACTCCGTTTGCAGTGGCAATCGGCGTCTAGTTAATAATTAGTGCGGAGCGAAAAATTATTGCGACTCGTCCGTACTGATCGCCACCAAATGCTGTTCTTAAGACATAGGCACGGCACTTAGTTACCACTGACGACTTCTAGACAAAGATTTGAATAGTCACTGCTATGGACTTTGCTTGCCTGAATGGTGACGACGAGCTTGTACGTCGGGAATTTTCTGCTAAGAACGTCGGCTACGCTACCCACGCGGAGGTGTAGTTCTTCGTACGAAAGATACGACCCGTAAGGCACCCTTTCAAAAAACAAATCGTTGGCTTCGCTAAGAACTCGCAGAACTCGATCATCATCCACATTTGGTAAAGAATAATCTTCAATTTGATAAGACTTTTTCCTTCTGCGCCCTTCGTCAATCAGCTTAAAACCAAACTTTTTCTCTCGCTCAGCGATCGTTAATCGATCGTCGTGAACGGGCACACGGACTTCGTTTCGATCTCGCACGAGTTCTCGATTCTTTCTAAGAAAACGCGATTCTTGCACCATAGGATGAGAACTCGTGTAGAACTGCTCATCTAAGCGATCTGTCTTGTACCGGTCCGCTCCCTTCAGTTCTGCTCGAACTGCACTATCGATCACATCGCGAATAAATAAGTCGTGCGAGACTGAGTTCGCGTGGAACACTTCAATAAGAAACCAGCATTCATTCTTCTTGCTCATTGCAGAAAAATGGTTCACTAACGCCGCGCGCAGAATGAGTGAATTTTCCTTGGCTCCGGATTTTCCCCAGACCGTCTTTAATTCTTTGTTCAAGGCCAACGTCAGGTCGTACAGTTCATCGTAACCCAGGCGTTTTCCAATAACTTCGCCGCGAACTCGCTTCATTACATCATTCGCCAGTTCCGGGTATTGTTCATGCATGAGCCCACTGATACTCAGGCCAAACGCTTCGGTAGTAAACTTGCCCTCGTCACTTTCGGCCTTCTGCTCGGGGGTATTCGGTCGATATGACAATTTAAGTTCGACGTGATCATCCCAAAGCGATTGATGCTTGCTGAGCGGATAATGGCCGTTCGGGTCTATTGCCTTATGGAATTTGACCTTCTCATCACGAACAGCCTGCGGATTAGAAACAAAATCTTCGATCTCCGCTAACTTAACGTTTTTCGTAACGTCTTTCGATGTTCCAGGCTGTTGAGACGACAACACGCCGTCTCCAAGCAGTATGAAAATCAACAACAATAGGTGTCGCATGATCATTTCGCCTCCGGCAAGAATTCGTATGTGTCATCACTTACTTATTCGATTGTTAGCGACTCTTCTAACTTATTCGAAGCTCGTGAACCTGCAACGCTGCTGGGGCGAGCGGTTTGAAGGTCCTTCAGCAATGCCGAAGACGAAGTGCCAGCCACCTACCAATGCAAGCGGCAGATTGTCCGGTGGATCACTTGCTTGGCCTCGGCCTATTGTGCCTCATCCGTGCTGATCGCCACCAATTGCTGTTCTTCAGCCATCTTGCGGATGTCTTCGGTGATGCGCATCGAGCAGTACTTGGGACCGCACATGCTGCAGAAGTGAGCGGACTTGAACGTGTCTTGCGGCAGCGTTTCGTCGTGGTAGGCGCGAGCGGTGTCGGGGTCGAGCGATAAACGGAATTGCTCGTTCCAGTCGAAAGCGAAGCGAGCTTTGCTGAGCGCGTCATCGCGGTCTTGAGCGCCGGGGCGACCGCGAGCCAGGTCAGCTGCGTGAGCGGCGATCTTGTAAGCGATCACACCTTGTTTGACGTCTTCGCGATTCGGCAAGCCAAGATGTTCCTTCGGCGTCACGTAGCACAGCATGGCTGCACCGCTCCAACCAGCGAGCGCAGCTCCGATGGCGCTGGTGATGTGATCGTAACCAGGAGCGATGTCGGTAACCAATGGCCCGAGAACATAGAACGGGGCGCCGTGGCAGACTTCGATCTGCTTCTTGATGTTCATGTCGATCTGATGCATCGGAATATGACCAGGACCTTCGACCATGCACTGCGTGCCCTTCTCGAGCGAACGCGTGACGCAGCGACCTAGCACTTCGAGCTCCGCGAACTGAGCCGCATCGCTGGCGTCGGCGATCGAGCCTGGACGCAGACCGTCACCGAGACTCCACGTTACGTCGTACTGCTTCATGATGTCGCACAGATCATCAAAACTTTCGTACAGCGGATTTTGCTTGCGATGCGCCATCATCCACTTGGCGATCAACGAGCCACCACGACTGACAATGCCCGTCACGCGATTGACGGTCATGTGCAGGTGCTCCATCAGCACACCGACGTGGATCGTCATGTAGTCGACGCCCTGCTTGGCTTGATGTTCGACCATGTCGAGGAAGTGCTGCGGACGCATGTCTTCGATGTTGCCGCCGAGTTCTTCGAGCATTTGATAGATCGGCACTGTTCCGATCGGCACCGGCGACTTGGCGATGATCTCTTTGCGGATGCCATCGATGTCTTTGCCGGTCGACAAGTCCATTACCGTATCAGCGCCATAGTGGACGGCGGTGTGAAGTTTTTCCAGTTCTTCAGCCAAGTTGCTAGTCACGGCGCTGTTGCCGATGTTGGCGTTGATCTTGCATTTGGCGGCGATACCGATCGCCATCGGTTCGAGGTTGCCTTTCAAGTGAACTGTGTTCGCCGGGATCACCATGCGACCCGCCGCCACTTCGACGCGGATCGTCTCGACGGGCAGTTGCTCGCGCTCGGCAACAAATTTCATTTCAGCGGTTACGTCACCAGCACGGGCAGCTTGAAGCTGGGTAGTCATCGATCGAGGCTCCAAAAGATATCGGCGATATGGCCACTTCGAGTGTGGCGTGAGCAAATTATCGCGAATTCGGAACAGTCGAGAACCCTTCAGCCGCCAGAATGTTCGCATTTTCTAGCGAACATGCAGAAAACCTGTCCGATTGCATGTGCGCGATTGCATGTGCATCGGGAGGCTTGCGCTTCGGGCTTTCATTAGCTACGAAAAAAGGCCGCCTGGTGGCGGCCTTGGGTTGGGTATTTCGATCGATCAGTTGCCTGGGGGCAAGCCACCGCCGGGGAAGCTGAATCCTGGCGGGAGGCCGGATGGACCGCCTGGTGTTGGTGATGGTTGGCTGGAGCCTTTGGGGACGATCAGTTGATCGCGCGAAATCTTTAGTTTCTTGTAAGCGGTGTCGCTGACAACGTAGTACCAATCGGAGAACCGTGCATTCAGTTCTTGCACTTTCTTTCGAGCTGCGTTGATCTTTTCGTTTCGGTCATCGATCTTGCGTTGATTCTCTTTCGCGATTCGCTCGCGAGCCGCTTCGAGTCGCTCTTTCAGCTCCTCTTCAGTCTCGGCTGGCTTGGTCGCAGGCTTGTCCTGAGTTGCCGGAGCCTGGGTTGCCGGATCCTGGGTTGCCGGAGCCTGAGCTTCAGAAGCTTGGGTTGCAGGAGCTTGGGTTGCAGGATCTTGGGTTGCAGGAGCTTGGGCGGCTGGCTCCGCTGCTTTTTCAGTCGCTTTGTCTTGAGCGGCTTCTTCAGGTTTCGGTTCGTCTGTGCCAGTTGGCTCTTGCGCCGCTGGCTCTTGAGCCGCAGGTTCTTGGGGGCCGCATGAATCTAACGCATCTTCAGGTTTAGGTTCTGGATCAGCGGCAGCGGGCTCGTCTACCTTCGGCTCGTCTACCTTCGGCTCGTCGGTCTTCGGCTCTTCTGGCTTCGGCTCTTCTGGCTTAGGTTCTGTGGCAGGCGGTTCGGTTGGAGTCTCAGCCGGTTTAGCTTCTGGAGTGACGTCAGGTTTGGGTTCAGCGGGAGCAGGCTCCTCTTTCGCCGGCTCTACTGCTGGTGCCTCGTTGGGCGCTGGTTCGTCGCTAGGCTGCGTTGCAGGTGCGGTCACTGCCTCAGCGGCGCCTTCGAGCTGCTTCAAGTCTTCGATCGTTTCAGGCAGCGGCTGGATGTCAGGGATCGGGAACTTAGATTCATCCAACTTGGCGGTAACCAACAGATAACGTTGCAGCGTGCCGCTGTCGGCATCTTTGTTCTCTTCATTCTCGCCAGTCAGTTTCGCAACGGCTTCTCCAAAACGCAAAACGTACTGGACGCCATCTTGAGTGCCCACGATCGTCTCGCCACCGGTCGCAAATATTTCTGGACCAGCTGCTGTTTCTTGCGGAAAGAAACCTTGATCGTAAAGACTCTTCAGACTCTCCTTGTTCTCCATCAGACTCTTGTCAGCTTTAAGATCAGATGCGAGTCCCGTTGGTTTGCGGCGAACGTTGACAATTTCCAAGCCCTGCACAGCGGTCCGCAGGTCATTCAAGCTGGCCGCCTTCAGTTCTTCGCTCTCAGCAAGCGTGACTGGCGTACCTTCGGGACCGTTCTCGAACGTCAGCATGTTGTCTAGCGACCAGGTGCTCTTCGCTGGATCGAAACTCAAGTCCGCGTTGAAGTTCTTTCTCATGCCGTAGCCGCCGTTTTGCGTCGGCAAAATCGCGTAGTCGCGAAGCATGATCGAAGTGATGTCGAAAGTCTTTACGCCCAGCAGCTCGCCCTTGATCCACTTACGAAACTCAGTTGTGAACGGAGTGGTGGAAAGCTCAGCGACGTAAACGGCGTCCTGGCTGGGGATACGAACAAAGCGTTGATTCTCGCGCTCTTTATCGACCGCTTTGCCGATGATCAAGTCAGCGATGATCTTGTCGCTGGCATCTTTGACGCGAACCAACATGCCCACGCCGCTCTCACCGACTTTGAGGTCTTTGTCGTCGGGATTGATCACTCCGTACATACTGTGTTCGCTGCGCTCGACGGTCACCACATCGAGACCTTTGAGACCGATAAGCGGAGTAGCTGCATCGCGAACCTGTTCGGCTGCGTCAGCAGGGTAGTCGTCGTGCGATGGAATCTTCCATAGACCACCTTTGTCTTTGGTGATCTCGAATGGGTCGAGTTGGCCGAGGCTTTCGTTGTATTTGACGATCTGCAGCGCAGCGGCTTTCGATGGCTCGTCAAAGTCTTTGAAGAGCACTTGGTTCTTCATCGCGTTCGCTTCTTCGCTGGCTGTGTTGATGGCTTGGGGCATACTCCAAAATGCCAAGCCCAATGTGACCACAGCAACTGCAGCGAAAATCGCAGTCGTTCTACCTTCGTTCACGGCGACAACTCCTGAGTCAATTTAAAATTAGTTTCGTGTGTGTTTCGTAGCGGTCATCAATGCGAACTGGATTATCGCAAGCGGTTCTTCGAGATACCTTCGCGCTCGCGCACTCGGCGGGAGACGAACACCGCTGCACCGACCAACAGTGGTGGAATCGGCGGCAGGAAGATCGCTAGGAACTTGTACATGTTTTGGAGCTCGATGACGCGAGCTTCGGATTGGCGACGGCTCTCTTCGACGAGTTTATCTTTCTCGCTTTCGAGCTGCTCTTGCTTGACGCGGAACTTGCGCTCGAGAGCCGCTTGTTCGACTTGCACTTGTTGAAGCAACGAGATCAGTTCCTGCTGCTTGGTTGGGTCAGTTGGACCTTCACGCTGCAGAGTTTGAGCTTTCTCCTGGAACTTGGCGAGCGTCTTTTGAGTTTGCTCTTCCGCTTCGCGGACTTCCTTGTTGAAGTTCTCTTGAAACTCCTTTTGCTTCTCGCGTTCCACTTCGCGATACTCTTCCGCTTGCGCCTCGAACTCAGCCAGCGTGCTGTGTTGTGGTTCGTGGCGGCGAATTTCTGGGTAGCGAGTTTCGCCAGCCAACACATCGACGATGTTCAAAACGAACGTGACGTTTTGGAAGCGGAAATCGATCTCTTCATATTGCTCAGGGCGTTTGCGGATTTCGCTAAAGATTGGCAGCATGCAATCGATGTCAGCGATATAGACAACTTTCAAACCGCGCGGCGCAGCGGGTTTATCCTTCGCGTCGGCGTCGGTCGCTTCGCCTTCTTTGGCCGCGTCCGCTGGTTTCGCTGATTCAATTTGAACGCCGATGACTTGCGGTCCAACTGGAGGACCTTGGAGCACTTGCAACTGAGTCGGCGAAGCGTTCCCGCCTCGCATTTGACCTTGCACGTCTTCGAAGCTGATTCGACCTGAGTTCTCACGCGTGATGACGAGGTCAGTGATCTTCAAGTCGTCGCGATTCTCTTCCTTGCGAATGGCTCCGGTGTAAAGGAACATCAGTTCGCGGAGCCCAGCCGTGATAGCGCTTTGCTCGCTCAGGTAATCTTCCTGCTCGCCTTGGTTCTCGCGAATAAAGACCCACTGATCAGTCGCGTTCGCGATGTATCGCAGTTTCGGATACGGATTGTATTGCTGCCACACGATATCAGGATTGATGCCGTTGAAGCTCGCTTTGACAGGAATGTCGAGTCCGAGCATCTTCCACAGTTGTTGAATGTCGCCTTTGGGCGGTGGTGGTCCGCCGCCGCCGAACATGCCGCCACCGGGAGCGGGTTTGGGTTCGCCCGTTCCTGGCGTGTTCGTTCCGAATGGCATTGGATCTTCGAAGATCGCGGTTGGCACGCCGGCTTTAACTGCGTCAAGAAAGTTCGTCAACTCTTGCGGGCCAAGCGAAGAAGGCTGAACGGCCAGCAGCACATCGAATTTGTCAGTCGAGATCGGGCTAGCCGGATCGACCTCTTCGACTTCGTATTGTTTCTCAAGTTCTTCGATGATCGGTTGTTTTGGAATCTGTGAGAACCCGCCGCCAGCCATTGAGAAGCCGCCCATTAACTGCGCGTCGGTCTTCACGACTCCGAGTCGTGCGCGACTTGGTTGAGCGACAGTGTTGATAGAACGCACCAATTCGTATTCGACTGGAATACCGCTTTCGAAGAACGGAATCACCACTTTCGAAAGCCCGCTGCGGATCGCTGCGCCGAGCAGAACTTTTTGGTCCTTGTAAGCTCCGCGTTCGCGAACTCGCACCATCTGCGGCTCGATGCCGTATTGTTTGACCGCCATCGCTGCTTCTTCGCTGGACGGTTCCAAGTTGTCGTTAATGCGAACTTGCAAGTTCACACCGCGGCTGGATGAAAGGGCCTTGAATTCCTTCAGCAAGTTCACCAAGTCGTAGCGCGTCTTCGCGTGTTGAACCGGCATATCGGAAGAGATGTAAGCGTCGATCACGATCGGTCGGTCGGCTTTAAGTTGACGAATCAGATTCTTGGTCGTCGGACTCAGCGAACTGACTTGGTTCTGAGTTGCGTCGTAGCGTGGTCGATCGTTATTACGGAAGAAATAACTGAGCGAGAACACGGCGACGGCGAGCAAAACGATACGCGATGCATAATGCAAAAACATGGTGTTGCCGTCCTTCCCGCCGCTCCAATGTCGGCGACCGATCAACACCATGCAGAAGTACAAACCCAGAGTCACGATCAGCGAGAAAAACGCGATCGAAGAGATACTGATCACTCCACGCCCAAAGTTGTCGAACTGCTCTTCGATACTGAACAAGCTGACGAAACGATAATCGGACGGCACAATCACATCGGCGCTCGAAGCGAATACAAACGGTGCGTTGAACAGTGCGCCGAGGATAAAACCAACTGTCAAGTTATGCGTTAAGAACGAAGCGACCATACCGATCGAAATCATTGCCAATCCGACGAACCAATAGCCGAGGTAGTTCGCGAAGAACAAACCGACGTCTACGTCACCTCGCGACAAGAACAGCAGTACGATGAAAGTTGAGATCTGCGAGAACAGCAGCGAAACAGTGTAAATAGACGCTGCGGCGAGGTACTTGCCGATAACGATATCAAAGTCATCTGCGGGCAGAGTTAGCAGCAGTTCGTCAGTTCCTTGTCGCTTTTCATCCGCCCAGATACTCATGGTGATCGCGGGAATGAAGAACAGCATGATGACTGGGAACCAGCGGTTCAACTGATCCAAAGTTGCCAGGTTCGAATTGAAGAATTCGTGGGGCCAAAACGCAGCCATAGAAGTCAGCAACACGAACAGACACAGGAACACGTAGCCCGTCGGGCTGCTGAAGTAGCCCAAGAAATTTCGCTTCATCACGGCGTATGCCGCGCGCTTGCGACTGGACAAACCGATGATCAGCAACAGAGCGACTGCGGCAAAAAACAGATTGGCCAGCAACAGATCAAACAGAGGCTTAATGAGTAACGCTACGTTCATAGTTTGTGCGATTTGCGGAAGGACTACTAAGTTGGTGAATTCGAATTTGATCAGACTTGGCAGACGCCGTTGATCAAATCGCCCCGGTCAGTTTGTGAAAAGCAACATCCAATTCGCCTTGAACAGCCTTCAGGTCAGCGGTCGTGCCATCGAACACTTTGCGACCTTCATTAATCAACACGACTCGATCGGCCATCGCTTCCACTTCTTGAAGGATGTGAGTCGACAGAAGAATCGTTTTCGTTTCTCGCAGCTTGCGCATCGTCTTGCGCACTTCGCGAATTTGATTTGGGTCCAAGCCGGCGGTAGGTTCGTCGAGGATCAACACATCGGGCTCGTGCAGTAAAGCTTGAGCCATGCCGACGCGTTGCTTGAAACCTTTGGACAGCTTGCTGATCGCTTTGTTGGCCACTGAGCTGAGATCGCAGAGATCGATGACCGACTCGATGCGATCATTCTTGATCTTCGTATCCATGCCGCGAGCTTCCGCGAAGAAGTCGAGCATGGCGAGCGGCGTCATGTCGGGATAGAGGGGGCCGTTTTCAGGCAGATATCCGAGTTGTCGCGAACCGGCGATTCGGTCAGTCAGCATATTGTGACCAGCGATCCGAGCTTCCCCTTCGCTGGGCGAGAGGTAGCCGGTCAGCATTTTCATTGTCGTGCTTTTGCCAGCGCCGTTGGGACCGAGAAAGGCAACCAACTCGCCTTCATTAACGGTAAAAGTTACATCTCGGGTGGCAGCGAAAGGTCCGTAGAATTTCGAAAGCCCCACCGCCTCAATCATTGGACGGCGATTCTCATTGGCCACTGGCATAGTTTTCGGAACTCCTACTGGCTGACTGAAATTGGCTGACTGACATATGGAAGACGGTTTGATGCAAGTCGCTTGCGCGAGACTTGTGCAAATGGGTCGACCCTGGAGATTCGGGCGCGCCACCTTGGCTTCGATCGGACTCCCTCCGAAGGCGAAACGAGTGGCAGATGTAGAGAATTGGTACGCTTCGACCGAAATCTTGGTTCAAGTTTTACACCTCCGCGGATTGCCCACAAGTGGCACGGCACCGTAAAAAACAGCGATTCCGCAACTGGGCGGTCGCTGAACGCGTACCACCGCGACCGGCTCGTTCAACCTGGGAAGCAGCAATTCGAAGCAAAACGGCTTGCGAGAACTGAGGAAGCTGTATAAACTTCGGGACTTTCCGCACTCGAACAAATCCAAGATTCGGTCACTGGACATCGCCCTGTAGCGAAAAGGCCGTACTCTGAGACTGCGTTTTTGAACGATCGTTTGGACCAAAAATGACGAATTCCCAAAAATCTTACGTCGCCAAGCCGGGCGAAGTTGAACAAAAGTGGTACCACGTTGATCTGTCGGGTCAGATTCTTGGGCGTGTGGCGAGCGACATTGCTATGATTCTGATGGGCAAGCATCGTCCAACATATACACCGCACGTTGATACCGGCGATTACGTCGTGGTAACGAACGCTGAAAAGGTTGTGATGACCGGCGACAAGCTCGAGCACCGTCATTACGCTTGGTACAACGGTTACCCAGGGCAAAAGATGGAAAGCTATAAGGATCGTTTGGCGCGGAAACCTGAAGACCTAATCTATCACGCAGTTCGCCGTATGTTGCCGAAGAACAAGTTGGCTCGGCACATGTTGGACAAGTTGAAAGTTTACGCGGGCGCTGAGCACCCTCATCAAGCTCAAAAAGTTGAGACGATTGAACTGGGTAAGAAGGTCTCCTAGTTTTGGTTTAATAGCTGTTTGAAGCGAAGCATAGAGTAATCATGGTAGCAGTAAAAAAAGACAAAATTAGTGGCGACTCGCTCGGTACTGGACGTCGTAAGTCTTCGGTAGCACGCGTACGAATTCGTCCCGGAAGTGGCAACATCAAGATCAACGGCCGCACTTTGGAAGAGTTCTTCCCAACGGTCCAACATCAGCAGGCTGTGCTGCAGACACTGGCACATGTCGGGCATTCCGAATCCGTGGATGTCGTGGTGCTGGTTAACGGCGGTGGATTGACCGGACAATCCGGAGCGATCCGCATGGCTCTGGCTCGCGCCCTCTGCAGCCTCACTGAAGGTAACTTCCAAGCGCTTCGAGACGACGGCTTCCTAACTCGCGATTCCCGCATGAAGGAACGCAAGAAGTACGGTCTCCACGGTGCACGACGCGGAACTCAGTTCAGCAAGCGTTAACATCCAAATTGTGATGCTTACACGATCGAGAAGAGCTCGCCCCCCCAAGGGCGAGCTTTTTTCGTTCTCATCGACTTTATACGAGGAGTTTATGGTCGTCCTTTTGCTCTTTGAAAGATATTTATGGCGAACGATCTGGCGGAGCGGAATACTACTGATGAAATATCGCGACTTACGGTGCAACGTCGATTGTGAAATTTGTATCAATAGTCCAAAAAACAGGCAGAATAGCTTTCATTTGCGGACATTTTAACTAAGCTGATCGCCACACGCCCTCTACGGAAGTCCGCAAAAGAGTCGCCTGCCCAGCGAGAGACTATGCAACGAGTTCGCAAATTTCTGGTGGTAAAGAATTCCGGTCAAACCAACAGTCTGCACCGGAAGCTTCTATCTTCACTTCAAACTCGTCCGGATATTGAACATCTCCAAGGCTGGCACTCCACCTGGGATTTC
Organism: Pirellulaceae bacterium; assembly: GCA_041739135.1. GTDB lineage: Bacteria > Planctomycetota > Planctomycetia > Pirellulales > Pirellulaceae > Aureliella. Next base: position 1,587 of record JBGSOM010000048.1, on the reverse strand, counting down.
GCGTTGAAATGCGTGAAGGACTGTTCCGACCAAGAAGTAGCTATCGTGGACGATGATGGAACTTGGACCATCATCGCACTTTTCAGCGTACGCAATCTGGAAACGGAAGAGCAGGAAGTCGAGCCAAAGTGCAAATGGAGAAGTTTCAAAGTCATAGATCTAGATGATTGCTGGTGCAATCTCAACTATTCCGATTTTGGTTGGGGCTGGGTCAGTGGTGCACAGCGCGAAGTTCCGTTTCGGTTGAAGTACTTTGAACGCCAACTTGAAGCGAATCCCGACGGGCTGGTTTCACGAACATACGCTTGGATCTCAGAAATGAGAGACTTAGTCTTGGGATCGCGCAAAAAGATTGGCTGAGCGATTCATAAATTTTGCGAGATTGGTTTGTCGATTCCTCTTCCATAGCGTCCAGTTAAGGCAAATATCTGGAACACAGAGACTCGCCCTGGCAAGCTAAAGTGTTGATTCCGCGCATTGCGAAACATAAAGGCACGCGAATTCGAGTTGTCTTGCGGCGATGCCGCCGATACCATGAAGCGGTGAATCAGCTACTGGGCCGATTCTAGCCTCCTTCCACCCTCGTCATCATTTGTTGCTTAAGCTTCAGGAACTCGCAAGAACGAATGGCTTCGTCCGAAGTCATTAGGGACGTTCGGCGGATTCTGCACAAGAACGCTTACATACTCCACCTGAACTTTTCCCTTGTCAATCAACTATTCCTGCGTGGCGTGCCTGTCGGCGGCTCGGCACTGCGATTTTCCCGCCGTCCGTTTGGACAAACCGATTTATCGGTGAGGAGTTCGTTATGAGTGGTCAGAGACCCCAGCGATGGCGCGGGGATCGACCTCCGCGTCGCCCCTATCCTGCGAATCGCAGCCGCAATCCGCAAGTTAGTCCAGAAGTCGAAGAACGCATTCGCGAACTTGATTCCGAGCGCGAGCCGTTATCGCTCGCTGAAGAGATTTCGGTCGAGCACTTGAATAACGCGGATTCGAAGCCGGTCGCACCACAGGGCAACGGTCAAACTGAGCGGCCGCAGACTTCATTCGCTGAACTCCAGCGCATGACTCCGGAAGAGCTTTCCGAAGTTGCCAATGCTGAACATGTGCAGGACGCGGGCAAGCTGAGTCCGCGAGAATTGATCTTCCAGATACTCAAAGCCCGCTTAAAAAACCACGGACTGATGTTTGGTGAAGGAACGCTTGAAATCCTGCCCGATGGGTTCGGTTTCCTGCGTAGCGCCAAACACCATTACTTGTCGTGTCCCGATGACATCTACGTCTCGCCCAGTCAGATTCGTCGATTCGGATTGCAGACCGGCGCGAGCGTTGCTGGACAGATTCGCCCGCCCAAGGAGAATGAGCGTTACTTTGCATTGCTACGCGTGGAAGCGATCAATTATCACGATCCAGATATGCGCCACCAACGCATTCCGTTCGATAGTTTGACGCCGTTGCATCCAGACCAACGCATTGTGATGGAGACAACCGCTGACGTGCTCGAAACGCGCGTCGTGGATCTCATTGCACCGATCGGGTTTGGACAGCGTGGTTTGATTGTCAGTCCGCCGCGAGCGGGGAAGAC
>JBGSOM010000023.1:0-34687 GCA_041739135.1 Pirellulaceae bacterium | reverse complement strand
CGCTGCCCAATATTCCAATTCCGCTTAGACCCAGCGATCGCGACATTGTGCTTGAGTTGCAACCTATTTTCGACGACTGCTATCGCGACGGACGTTACCACCGAATCGACTACAGGGCCGATGCCAAACTAAACTTCAACGGATCTGATTCTGCTTGGATCGCCTCACGCGTGCAGCAACCGCGCGAGGCTTAGCGATCTTCAAAGCGACGAAGCTAGTCATCCTTGAGGATGTCTTTGTTCGAAAATTTCTTTTCGTCATCACGTCGGTCGAGCCCAGCCCGCTCAAGCAAACCGCGTCGCAACACTTCTTCGATTTGATCGTCATCCGGCGGTGGAGCACCAAATGCGCCAAGCGCCTCTGGGCTGTATTCAATCGTGTAGGTCTGTTTCGCAAAGGCGATCGTCACGCCTGGGTCAAGCCGCTTACGACTGATCTTGTAACCGTTGACTTTAGTGCCGTTGCTGCTTCCCAGATCCTTGCAAAACCAGTATCCCTGCTCGAGCGTCATGCGCGCATGTTGCCCAGAAATGTTCGAAAACCGCAGCACGATATCGCACTCTTCGCGACGACCAATCGTCAGCTTGTCTTTCTTCAAAAAAATCGTTTCGCCACCACCCGTGGGAACCAATTTGCCATAATCAGGCATGACACATCTCGCTATGCTGGCCGAAAGTAAGAAACAAAGCTGTTTGCAAAGGTGATGCTGAGGTAGAATTGCGTCAGTTTTCCCAGTCACACCAATCTAATTTACGCACGATCCATGAACGCGTCAATTTTGCCCGGCTCGAATAGTGAAATTGCGCCGGTCAATTGGCGGGGATTGGGCCATCGCTATTTTCCACTGAACGTCTATCTCAATCATCGATTTGGCGGACGTGTTCAGAAGATCAGCCTCGACGGCGGTTTTACCTGCCCAAATGTCGATGGAACCGTTGCGACAGGTGGTTGTACGTTTTGCGACAATCAAGCGTTCAGTCCCAGCCGCCGAGTCCAGCGTGACGCCATCTCCAGCCAAATTGAACGCGGGATATTCTTGCTGCGTCGACGCTACGAAAACGAAAAATTTTTAGCCTATTTTCAGCCAGCAACGAACACGTACGGACCGCTCGACAAACTTCGAATGCTTTACGAAACAGCAATCGAGGACCCTCGCATTGTCGGACTCGTCATCGGTACGCGACCCGACTGCATTCCAGACGATGTACTGGACCTGATCGACGAAATCGCTGACCGAACTTACGTATCGCTCGAATTGGGTGTGCAAACCATTCATGACGCAAGCCTCGAATGGATGAATCGCGGACACGGTCATGCATCGTCCGTCGAAGCGATGCAACGCGTCGCCGGACGCAAATTCGAAGTCAGCATGCACATCATGCTTGGCTTGCCCGGCGAAACGCACGAAATGATGATGCAAACTGCCGATCAAGTCGCCGCGTGGAATCCGGCAGGTGTAAAAATTCACAATCTCTACGCCGTGCATCGAACGCGACTGGCTGAACAAATCAAAACCGGCGAAGTTACTTTGCTTGAGATGGAAGAGTACGTCCAATTGCTTGCTGACTTTCTCGAACGCATTCCATCAACCATGGTGATCGAGCGAATTTCGGGCGACGCCCCACCTCGCGACCTGATTGCGCCGCAGTGGGTACTCGACAAAGGTTCAATCAAGAAGCGTCTGATCGAAGTACTCGAAGAGCGACAATCGTATCAAGGCGCAAAGTGCTCGACGGCTGGTTCAGCTAGCACCGAACAATTACCTTCCACCAAACCTTCATGAATGCCATGAACCCAACCGCTACCGAAACGGCAATTCTAAACGTCGCCGCTTACAAGTTCGTCACACTCACTGACCTACCGCCTTATCGTGCCGAGTTGCGAAAGCTCTGCCAAGATCTCGAACTGCGCGGCACGATTATGCTCAGCCCCGAAGGGATCAATCTATTCATCGCCGGTGACGAACCCAACGTGCGTCACCTTTTGGAAGTCCTCCGTCGCAACCCGTTGCTCGCTGACCTCGAGGTCAAAGAAAGCTACTCGGACAAGCAACCGTTTAATCGCATGCTCGTCAAACTAAAACGCGAGATCATCGCTTTCGGAATCGAGGAAGTTCGTCCAGCCGTTCGCACATCGCCGAAGCTCTCCGCTGCAGAACTGAAACGATGGTTCGACGAAGGACGCAAGTTCCGCTTACTGGACACACGCAATGTTTATGAGATCGAACTAGGGACGTTTCACAGCGCTGAACACTTAAACATCCATCACTTTCGCGAATTCCCAGACGCGATTAATCAGTTGCCCGAAGAGACAAAACACGAACCGCTTGTTATGTTCTGCACCGGCGGAATTCGGTGCGAGAAAGCTGGTCCATTGATGGAACAAGCCGGCTTTGAACAAGTCTATCAACTCGAAGGCGGAATTCTAAAGTACTTCGAAGAGTGCGGTGGCGAGCACTATGACGGAGCGTGCTTTGTATTCGATAACCGCGTTGCACTCGATCCTCTGCTGAAGCCAACCGGTGAGCTGCTGTGTTTTGCCTGCCAAGCCGTGATTACGCATGAAGATATGATGTCACCCAAGTTTCTCTTTGGTGAGTATTGCCCCAAGTGCTTCCTGACGCCCGAAGAAGCGTTTCACAAGCAGATCGAAAAGAGGCAGCAAGCGATCGACAAAATTGCACACCCTCTACCGGGATCGACGCCGTACGATAACGTGCGAGAAATCCGAGTACCCGGCAGGTTCGAAAATTATACCTTGATCGATTTTCTTGATGCGATGCATCCACCTACAGGTCGCGGCCAATGGCTGGCTTGGCTGGCCGACGGCAGCATTACGCTAAATGAACAAACAGTTGCACCTGAGCGGATAGTGCGCGGTGGTGAGTGCTTTCAGCAACACATGCCGAACACCGTTGAGCCTGACGTCAACACAGCTATTGAACTTCTGCACGAAGATGAGTTTCTGGTCGTCGTCAACAAGCCCGCCCCGCTGCCCTCGCATGCCAGCGGTCGCTTCAATCGCAACACCCTCGATTACATTGTTGGCGCAGCTTACCGACCCGAGAAGCTGCGCATAGCCCATCGCTTGGATGCGAATACAACCGGCTTAGTGATCTTCTGTCGTAAACATGCAGCTTCCCGCTTCGTGCAGCCGCAATTCACGCAACAAACAGTCGAAAAAGTCTACCTTGCGCGCGTCCACGGTCATCCCGAATGGGACGCGGTGACATGCAACGCGCCAATTGCAGTCGACCCAGGTCCAAATGGCATTCGGTCCATTGATGAGCACGGTCAATGCGCGACGACGGACTTCAAGGTCGTCAGACGCTTGCCAGATGGCACCACTCTGCTCGAAGTCTTACCGAAAACGGGCCGCACAAACCAAATCCGTATCCACTTGTCACACCTCGGCCATTCGGTCGTTGGCGACCCGCTTTACCTGCAGAATCATCAGTATGGAGTCACTTCCACTTCGACAACGGAGGCACCCGCTATGTGCTTGCACGCATGGAAGCTCAGTTTTGTTCATCCGCAAAATCGCCAGCCGGTGACTTACACTGCGCCTCAGCCAGCTTGGGCCACAGATCTCTGACCCACGTAACTTCATCGCTTGACTGCAAAGGTCGCTCAGTTGACAAAGTTGTAGCCTTGGCTACAATTTCGCTGAAATGTAGCATTGGCTACAAAACGCAGATCGCAGTTTTCGCCGAGGTATAATCGTGAAAAAGATCCGCGAGAAAAAACGCAGGCGGTTTGGGTTCACACTGATCGAGTTGCTCGTGGTGATCGCCATAATCGGCATCTTGGCTGGGTTGCTTTTACCGGCTGTCCAGTCGGCCCGCGAAGCTGCAAGGCGACTGCAAAGTCAAAATAACCTCAAGCAAATCGGCTTAGCAATCCATAACTACGAAAGCTCGCTGCGATCGATACCTTCAGGCTACGTATCGGACACCACTTCGCCCTTGGTGGATACCGTAACGCTCGACGGACCTCCGGGTTGGGCTTGGGGATCGCTGATTCTGCCCTACCTGGAACAAACAGCGTTGCATTCAACGCTCGACTTCTCATTACCTTGGTGGCACGCGAGAAATGCGAATGCAGTCAAGTCGCGTGTTCCAACTTTCTTGAACCCAGGTGCGGACAACTTCGACGGCGATGCAATCATCACTGACAGCAACGGCGCGCCGTTGACCGCAGTAGGTCGCTCGCACTACATAGCGAACAGCGGCCAGGATGAAGCTTGGGGTTACCAACCGCCACTACGCGACTGGCGATCGGTAGCATCCGGGCCGATGTACCGAAATTCGCGAGTTCGCTATGCAGATGTAACCGATGGACTTTCGAATACCATTTTCGTTGGCGAACACACTACTATCAGCGATAAGACCTGGGTCGGCGTGCTGCCCGGCAGTCAATCGTGCCCACGCAATCCGCAGCGGTTCCCGTTCACCGAATGCGACCACGCAGCTACCTATGTGTTGTGTCACTCGGGACCAGCGGCCGACGAACCGGGGATTATTCACGGTCCGTCGTTTCCAACATGCCATGTCTGCCAGATGTATGCTCCGTGGTCTGGCGGCGGAGGCCATGTGCTGTTGGGTGATGGCAGTGTGCGCTATGTAGCGACCACCATAAACTTGGACACCTGGGCAGCCATGAGCAGCTGTGCACTCGGCGAAGTCGTGGTGCATGATGAGTAGCCGAGTATCGTTTCATGCGACGCGCGCATGTATCGTGTCAGCTCTACTGCTAACCTTCACCGGTGGTTGCCAAAGCTATCCACAAGTAACGAGCGCCGAGTCACAAGAGTTCATCAAGCAAGTCTACACAGCTTGCAACACGCAGAATCCCGAACGAGTTGCGACATGTGTCGTGCGACTGAAGGAACTGACGACCAACAACCTCGTTTCCGATACCGAGGCTGCAACCTTCCGTCAGATTCTTGAACTCGCTGAATCAGGCGACTGGAGCGCGGCTCAGCAGCAAGCACTCGCTTTCGCACAGCGGCAAGTGAGATAGAAGTTTGTACTAGCAGGCTGCTAGGCGTCTTCGACAAATCGTTTCATCTTGGCAAGCGTTTTTGGACTGACGTGGTGCTCGATTCCCTCGGCATCCATCGCGGCGGTTTTGGAGTCGACTCCGATCGCCAAAAGAAATTGATAAACCACTTCGTGACGTTTGCGAGCGCGTTCCGCCAGCGCTTGCCCAGCGGCGGTGAGGGAGATTGGGCCGTAAGGCTCGGTAAGAACGAGGCCTTCGTTCGTCAACCTTGTAATAATTCGTGAAGCGGTAACATGCGAAACGGCGAACCGCCGCGCGAGGTCGATGAGGCGACATTTCCCATCGGCGGCCTCGATCTCGGCGACGGCCTCGACGTAATCCTCAGCCGTTTCCGAAGCGTGATCGCTGCGGGTCCGACGGTGAGATTCGTTTTTTATTCGATTTTCAGTCATGTCAGGCCAGTCGAATTAACTTGCCGAAGGCGATTTCCTTCGGTGCTTGCAAATAATACTCACTGTTCCACGCACGTGTACTGTGCCAAGCTTCGGTTTGTGTAGGCTTTCACAATGACTTTTCTGGAAGAAACAGAAAAATTTCGCGAACCAATAGGCAAAGCTGTTGTCTAATCAAGTGTCCGGCGGGGAGAAGCTGAAGAAACTGGTTGAGAAGAGCAGTTTTGTTGCTTTACAACGGTCGATACAGTATTCTTGAAACGTCCCACTGATCTTGGTAGGTCAAAGGGGAGTAAGGTGGTGCGGGTTACGACCGCAGCGGTTGCACCATCTTCGAGGCAAAGTAACCGGTCGGGTCAATTGTTGACCCAAATTTCATGTTTCCGAGTCTCTCTCAGTTCACGTCCAAACGACGTGAGGGAGGAATGTAATGCGTAATTTCACGATTTCCAACCTGTTCGCATCAGTGGTCACTCGCGTGATTGATGTGGTAGCAGTGGCTGGTATCGCGACACGCTCGTTCCTCTATCTCACCATGCGTGAACATATGGGGAATCGGTTTGAGCAATGCCAGGCAGCTTCGCTAGGCCATTTATTCCTCGGCAGTTTTATGCCGGGTAGTAAACGCCTCGAACTGCGGCCCACGTACGCGTTGGCCTACAGCATATCCGCTCAAACCGTCTGTTCAGCCCCAAGGTTGTCGCAGGCAAGAGCTAGTTGGCGAGGGTAACTCCTCGCGCGCCTGAAAACCGGTAAGCGTCAAGCTGCCGGACCTGAAAGAGAAAGAAGTAATGAAGTGGTCTGCGATCGATTCGCAGCTCAATTTCCCGAAGGAATTCCCAGCCTGCACAACTACGGTTGAGCTCGCCGCGAACTCAAGGTTGCAAAGTCTTCGCACAGACCGCGTAGCTTTCGGAAATACGATTTTCTCTTTCACGCACAAACCGAAACCGAACTGAGAGCACCCTTGCGTCGCGATGCGCCAACGAATTTGGCGACCGGCAGCAAAGCGTTCTCTCAAAACTCCGAGAGAGACTCGTAATGGTTACCGAAACTATCGATCAGACTTTCCTTACCGTCGCACGGTTAGTTGAAGCTGCACAGCTTCAGGACCGCGAAGCCCAGAGCGCTCTGTACGAGCGCTACCATGGTTCCGCTGTCGCGCTCGCTTACCGCCAACTCGGTAACTGGGACGAAGCTGAGGAGTTGGTTCAGGACGTGTTCATTCACGCTTTCGATCGACTGGAGCAGTTGCGTGTTCCAGAAGCGTTCGGAGGTTGGTTGCGTCAGATTGTTCGCCGCATGGCGATCAATCGCATGACTCGTCACCGGACCGCGATTGCGATTGAGAACGAAACGCTTGACGCAATCTGCACCAGCTCCGACACGCCGCTCGACGGAGTTTTGGAGAGTGAAGAGCGCGATCAAGTTCGCAGCGGGCTGAACAAGCTCGGCGAAGTTGATCGTCAGACGCTCGAAGCGTTTTACATCAGCGGACAATCGCTGATCGAGATGGCAGAGCACTTCGACGCACCGATCGGAACGATCAAGCGTCGTTTGCACGTCGCTCGCAAGCGATTGGCTCGACACATGGAAGATTTCCAAGCGATCTAATTTCCAAGCGATCGAAGAGTCGCTCGGAATCAGAGAGATCTATCTGCAACGAGCGTCAGGTGCGGCAAAGTCGCCCCTGACGCTTTCGTTTTGGCGATCGAACAAACCGAACTATTCCTTGACGACATGTCCGGTTGCATCAAGGTGCTTAGCCTTGTAGCCGCCTCTGGTTTGAAAATAGATAATCAGCAAGAGATAGAGCACCGCCATAATCGCAGGCACGTAAGCGGTGTACTTGAGCGCCATTTTTCCACCATAAATGCCGGCCTCTTTGGTCGGACCTTTATCGGTCTCAGCAAATTGCTTCGCGCTGTCCCACCAGCCTACTAAGTTGCTCAAGTTCTTATCGGCCTTGCCTTCTTTTTCTGCGAGTTCCGAAGCGCGGGCAAGTTCCTTTCCACCATCTTCAAGAACGCCAACCTTAGCACCGTCTAAACCAACCGTCGTAAAGCCCAGGAAACTGCTTGGTTCAGCCGCTTTGTAGCGGTCATAGGTTTCCTTCGAAACTTCCTGAAGGTTTGCACTCGCATTAAAGTCTTGCTTGAATCCGATAGCTGGACCGCCGAGCAACCCTGCGGAGAGCATGCCCACACCACCCAAGAATCCGATGGAAATGGCCCCACCCTTAGGAAACTGCTCCGAAACCACTGCCAGCATAGTTGGCCATAGGAACGTCTTGCCGCAAGCATAGATCGTCGCTGCAACGATACACATGTTCACTGTCGAAGCATTGCCGAGCAATGTCAATCCAGTCGCGCCAAGAATTGCACTGACACACAGCAAACCAAGCGGCGAGATCCGATGCACAATCGGTCCTGCAACAAATCGCAATGCAAACATCAGCAACGAAGTGTAAACAAACAATGCGAGACCGGATGCGGGACTGCCCATGATAGCGCCCGTAATCTTCGCGATCCAAGAATCGGTCCCCAGTTCAACATAGCCAACCATCGCATGAATGATCAACAACACAATCATCAAAGGTGCGACCAAGGTCGACAACATCTCGAGGATCGTTGTACCAGCCGACTCTGCTTCGGACTGCGGGAACTTCTGACCAAACAACATCACGCCGTATAGCACGACGGGAACGAGGAACAACGACATCTGGATCTTCCAGTCGACCGCCTTGGCGATAACTTCACCCGCATCGTTCGTCGTCGCTGCCATGAAGAACGATGCCAAACCACCCAGCACCAATCCAGCAGGCCAACCTGCGTGCAGGATATTCAGGTAGTGAGTCTTGTTCTTCGGAAACAGAGTTGCGGTCATCGGATTCACGACCGCTTCGCACAACCCGTTGCCAACCGCAAAAATGAACATGCCCCAGAACAAGCACATGAATGCAGCAGACTTCCCACCCGCTTCAAACGCCATCGGAGTTGCGAGTGTCAGCAGAGCGGAGATCAAGTGCAGCACGAATGCTGAAATCATCAATCTACCGTAGCCGATTTTATCAGCTACCAACGAACTGGCGATAATCACCAGCCCGAAACCAGTTAGGCCTCCACCCGTGATGGCTCCCAACTCAGTCATCGTAAAGCCGAACTGTTCCGCCCATTGCCCTAGGATGCCACCGCGAACCGAGTAACCGACTCCGGCCGCAAGAATGGCCATAAACCCTGCCCACAATAGCCGTTTAGCGTTCGGGGCAACTGCGTCTGAATCTGATTGCATCTGGCAACTCCAGGACTGTTAATTGTAGGCAAATTGTGGGCGGAATGAGCCAAACAATATAACTGGCCGCGCTTACAAAGCAATCTGTCAGATGGTAGAAAGTTCACCATACGCCCCACTTCGCGGGATCTTTCTTAGCCCTGACGAACAGTCGGGACCGCCATTGGCTGTTTGCGCAGCGCGTTCGCGGAGCACTTAACGTCACCAAGTCTAGTAACTTCGATGCAACGGTTGTTCAGATCACTGACGGTTCGCGAGGGTTCAAACGCGGGGGCCACTCGGAACACTCTTTCCTAAACAAGACAGACCCTACATTCGTTAAAGTCGTCCATTGACGCCGGTGCCAATCTTTGTTTGCCCCATTTCTTGCTACTTCGTCGGCGCCTGCTGCGCGACTGACATAGATTTTTAGTATGTCGGAATTCCACACTCAACGTCTAATCTACGTCCCATGCAAACAACTGTAATCAGCGATCAAACAGAGTGGCTTCGTTGGCGAACTGCCTGGAATGCGCTAAGTCGCGCGAACCCAATGCTGAGCATGGAATGGTTGGTTGCTTGGTGGAATCAATTCGGTACAGGGCATCAACTGCACATTATCGCAGTCGTCGAAGGCGAGCAGTTGCTCGGTGCATTGCCTTGTTATCAACATGTGACACGACTCGGCAAGCAGCTTCGCTTCCTCGGAAGCGGTTCCGTGTGCAGCGACTATATGGGTCCGCTGATCGACAGTCGCTGTAAGGATCAGATTCACGCGGCAATCAGCAATTACCTATGCGGATTCGGCCACATTGAATCGCTTCACTTTGAAGGCGTTGCTCAAAGTGACGGATGGCTAAGTCACTTGGAAGCCTCAGCAGCGGCGGCTAACTTCTCGATGCGCCGCCAAGAAATGGTCAATTCCTGGTCACTTGAGCTGCCTAGCAGTTGGTCGGAGTTTCTCGATAGCCAACGTGGTCATGGAGTGTTTCGCAAAGCCAAGAAGTGCATCGCTAGAATCAACTCGCAAGAGCTGTGTATCCGCCAAGCACAAGATGCATCCGACTGCGATGTCGCCATGCAGCATCTCGTTCAGCTTCATCAAGCTAGGCGACAAAGCGTTGGTGACAGCGGGTGCTTTGCGGACCCTCGCTTTGAAATGTTTCTTCGCGAAGCCATTCCAGCCATGATGGCGGCAGGCAACGCCGCCTTTACCGTGTGTGAAAACAACCAACAAGTCATCGGTATCCAGCTACTGCTCATCGGCAGCGATACCGTATACATGTATCAGTCGGGGGTCGATCCCGAATTTCTATCCCTTGAACCCGGGCACGCTATTGTCGCCGGCAGCTTGCTTTTTGCGATTTCGCGTGGCTTCCGTGCGTATGACTTTCTGCGCGGTGATGAACCGTACAAAGCGTTTTGGGGAGCGAAGCCGCAGCCATTGCAACGCGTAATTCTCGCGCCGCCGACCTTAAAGGCGCAAGCGATCGAAGCGGTGCAACGAAATCTAACTTGGTTGCGCTCGTGCTATCACGACCTCAGCGGATCTGGAGCTGCAAAGTCCTAGGACTATACAGCAATCATGACGAACTCCTTGAACTCTTCTGAAATCAACATGTCTGCAGTCGCGTCAATTTTCTCTGCAGGTCAGTTCGCGTGCGCGCCACCGAAGCAACCGAACAAGAACTGGCACGACTTTCCGGCGATAAAACTGGAGTGCCGCTGGATCGATGACGTGGATGAGCTGGTTGCCTTAATTCCAGCTTGGAAGCGATTGGCAGAGTGCTGTGTTTGTCCAAATATTTTCTACGAACCCCAGTTATTCATTCCAGCTTGGAAGTATTTGCGTGAGGGCAATGTTCGAGTCGCAATTGTTCAAGCGGCCGAGCGCGCCCAACCCGGAGCACCGAAGGTGCTGTGCGGAATGTTACCGCTTGAGTTTCATCGAACGGGTTTTGGGATGCCGCTGCGCACTGCGAACATCTGGCAACACGTTCACTGCTTCTTAACTACACCGTTGATTCGAAGCGATGTTGCCAGAGAGTCATTGAACGCGCTTGTTGAGTTCCTGCGAGATGACGATGATGGTGTGGCTTTACTAAATCTGCCATCGGTACCTGCGGAAGGCGCGTTTCAGCATGCGCTCGTCGATTTAGCGCGCAGCCAAAAATTGGCGTTGCAGCAGCGAGATATTTTCCAACGAGCATTGTTCGTTCGCAAAGCAACCGATGAAGCGTTCATGGACGAATGGCCTCGGAAGCGCCGACATGAACTGAACCGACTTGAACGTCGCTTGGAAGAATCTGGCACACTAGTCGTCGATGAATTTCATTTCGGCGACGATGCCGAACAGTTCGCAGATCAATTCCTTGAACTGGAAACGATCGGTTGGAAAGGAGAGCGAGGTACGGCAATGGCCAATTCACAGGCCCACGCCTGCTTCCTCAAAGAATCGATGCTCGAGTTGGCTTGCGAGAATCGACTGATGGGACTGACGTTGCGTGTGAACGGAACACCGATCGCAATGAAGACAAACTTTCTCACGCATCACGGAGGTTTCGCCTTCAAGATCTGCTTCCATCCAGATTGGGCAAAGTTCTCACCGGGCGCCATCTTAGAAAAGATCAACGTGACGAAACTGCACGAAACGGATCGTGTGCAGTGGATGGATTCGTGCGCGCTGCCTGATCATCCAATGATCAATACACTTTGGCCCGAAAGACGAATGCTGCAATCGATCACCTTGGCAACTGGCCGTCTGGGAAGTCGAACGGCAGTGGCCGCGCTGCCAATGCTCAAGCACATTCGCGATACAGCACTCAGCGTGAAGCACAGAATCTCACGCCGTATGACGAGACAGTCGCCCGAACCAAACTCGAAAATTTAAACAGTTCAAATTACTACGAACCAACAAAAGAATGAATCCAAGCCTGGAGAGTCCACACATGCCACACCTGACCCTCGAACCGCAGACCGGATACGAACATTTCTTAACGGATCTCGACCAGCATACTTTCACAACTCAATTCAATCGCGCTCCGTTTATGATTGGTCATCATCTAGCCGATCATCGCTTGTTCAATCTTGCGCGCTTGATCGAGTTGTCACAATTCTTGCCCGAGAAAAGTGTCGAGTACAACTCAGGCGAGTTACCCGTTAGTCAAGATCCTACGTTGACACCTCGTAACGGTTTATCGATTGCGGATACGATTGCCAGAATCGAACAATGCAGTTCCTGGATGGTGCTTAAGAATGTTGAACAAGATCCGGAGTATCGCGACGTACTCTACGATTGTCTGGATGAAATGAAACCGCTGGTTGATCGTGTGGCGCCCGGCATGCGTGTTCGACAAGCGTTCATTTTCATCTCTTCGGCGGGTTCGGTAACGCCCTTCCATATCGATCCCGAAAACAATTTTCTGCTTCAAATTCGCGGTAGCAAACGGGTACAGTTGTTTGATGCAGAAGATCGAATGGTGATGACGGAAGAGCAACTCGAAAAATTCTTTACCGGTGCGCATCGCAATATGCCTTACCTACCGGAGTTCGAGAGTCGTGGCGCTTGGTATGAACTGAATCCCGGCGATGGATTGCACTTTCCGGTCGCAGCGCCGCATTGGGTCAAGAACGGATCGGAAGTGTCGATCTCGTTCAGTATCACTTTCCAGACCGACAGCTCGCAGCGCCGCCAATCGCTTCATCGCTGGAACAATAGCCTGCGACGCATCGGCTTGACACCTCGTAGTGTTGGGCGAAGCGAGTGTGTTGATGCGATCAAATTTGCCGCGATTCGCTGCGGTCGATTGGCTAAAAAGTTGATCGGTCGCCAACAAGACTGAGTACGACTGAGCACTTACCCGCATAGGCTGAAGATTGTTAGAATGGGGCGAATTGAGCGAGTCTTGTTCGCGCAGTTCTACTTTGCAAAATTCAGCCGTTGGATCATTCGGGTACATCATGGATCGTTCACAAATTGACACCTTTGCCGATGGTGGATCGAAACTTATCGAGGCTTATCAAGGACTTACTTGCGAGCAATTGTTCGCTATTCCAGTTCCTGGGACTTGGTCGCTTCATCAAATTGCGATCCACATGATGGAAAGCGACCTGATCGGTACGGATAGAATGAAGCGCATCGCAGCGATGGATAAACCGCTGTTGATTGGTTACGACGAAAGCGCGTTTGCGATATTGCCAGGCGTCGAGAAGATTGACACCATGGCTGCTTGCCGGCTGTTTGATCAAAATCGCCAAATGACTGCCACCATCTTGCGAGCACTACCGGATTCCAGCTTTGATCGTTGGGGGATTCACAACGAGATCGGTCGAGTCACTTTGGGTGAGATGGTCGAAAAATATATCCACCACTTGGACGGTCATCTCGAGTACGTCGCCAAGAAGCGCGCGATGGTAGCAGCGTTTAGTTAGCTATCAGGAACTGTTCATTTCAAGGATTGGATCAAAGGATGCAGCCGAAGAACGGAGTTCGACATCACACCAAGATGAAATTGCGGCGGCGAGGGAAAGTAGGGTCCGCACCCGGGACGGTTACGGCCGATCCCAACGCTCAAGCGACAAAGATTCGCGTGCTGTGCTACAGCCCAAATGCGATTCATGAACAAGCGATCAACTCGGTTAATGACCTCCGCGGGATGCTCAACAAGTGGCCCCGAATCTGGATCGATGTATCAGGTCTTGGAACCGCGGCGGTGATCCTGCAATTAGGTGAGCTGCTGCAGCTCCACCCGCTAGCACTCGAAGATGCCGTGAACGTGCATCAGCGATCTAAAGTGGACGCGTTCGTCGATCACCTGTTCATCGTCGCTCGCATGTGCAATCCCGGCGAAGGGCATGTTACCGAGCAAGTAAGCTTTTTCCTCAAAGCCGGTGTGTTGGTCACTTTTCAGGAGCGCGCAGGCGACTGCTGGGATCCTGTCCGTGAACGTATTCGAGCTGGTCGCGGTAACTTACGAACCTCTGGAGTCGACTA
Source organism: Pirellulaceae bacterium (assembly GCA_041739135.1). Taxonomy (GTDB): domain Bacteria; phylum Planctomycetota; class Planctomycetia; order Pirellulales; family Pirellulaceae; genus Aureliella. The sequence goes on along the minus strand of JBGSOM010000023.1, from coordinate 20,969 downwards.
CCTCGCTTACGCGCTGCTGGACGCAGTCGTTGACAGTTACTTTCCCGCTGTCGATGGTATCGGCGAAGTGCTAGACAGCTACGACGAGCAACTTGACAACCGCGACAGCCAAGCTCGTTATCACGGTTTACATGAAGTCCGGCATCAACTACTTGGCTTGCGTCGTTCGATTCGACCGCATCGCGATATGATCAACGAACTAATCCGCGACGACCTACCGCTGATCAGCACTGAGACGCGTGTGTTCTTGCGGGACTGCTTTGACCACGTGATTCAGTTGCTGGATCTGGTGGATACGTATCGCGAGCTCACCGCGGACCTGCGCGAGTATCAGATGTCACTGAACAGTCATCGCATGAATGAGATCATGAAGGTGCTGACTGTGATTTCAACGATTTTCATGCCGCTAAGTTTCATTGCCGGTGTGTACGGAATGAACTTTGAAGGTTCGCCTTGGAATCTGCCTGAGCTACATTGGCGCTATGGTTATCTTTACTCACTGGCACTTATGTTCACATCGGTGTTTGTAATGCTTTGGTACTTCCGTCGCAAGGGTTGGTTCTAGCCCACACTATTTTCTGCCGTGATCGGCGTTCTTTAAAAACCCAATCAACTGGCTCATCTGCTCCGGTGTAATCTGTTGTTCTAACCCGGTTGGCATGAGAGAAATGCCGGCGCTGCGGAGCTGCTCGATCTCGGATCGCGCGAGCGTATGTTTTTTGCCACCCGCTTCGGCAAGCACGATTTGAGATGAACTTTCTTCAACGATAATGCCAGCGAAAACACGTCCGTCCTCCAACAGCACCGAGTAGCTTGCGTACTTAGGATCAACTTCGCGATTGGGATCGAGAATAGTCTCAAGAAGTTGTTGCGGGCTTTTGTCAGCGAGTTGCTTGAGTGGTGGTCCGACGTCGTTACCCATATCGTCGAGCCGATGGCATTGGGCACACACCCGCTTGAACACCTCCCTACCCGCTTGCGCGTCGCCCCCAACCAGTACGGTGGAGTACTGATCGATGATCCTCTGGCGGTCTGCGGCAACCGACTGCAACACACCGGCGAACTGCTTTGCCAGCGTCTTATCACTCGTCGACAAAAGTCGAACTCGGATGTCAAGTGGCACTTGTGACGATTGAATTTTCTTTGCAGTGATTGCACCCGCTAAGGTCGGTAGGGTTGATTGATAGCGCAGCAGACCGTTGAGCGCTGATTGTTGTAGAGTCGGCGTGAATGACTGAAAGCGATCGATCAGTAGCTGACTAGCAATGTTCGGATTTGCCCACAGGAGCGAATCAATAGCAGCCAGTTGTATCGTTTCGGACTGCGCGGGCATCAATAAGTCGTCGGCCAATTGCAACTGCAACTTCTCGTCGAGCAAGCCGAGCCACGCAACCGCCTGAGACGAGTCAAGGTTCTTAATTCGTCCTATTGAATCGGCAATGAAAGCGAGCGTATCCTCCACCGTTGTTGAGTCAGCGAGCGCGAGCAATCGGCGAGCATCGGAGGCTGTCGAAAGACTACGGAGACCAGCTATCCAACTGGGACGCGTAGCATCGTCGGATAGTCCAGCAGTCAGAGCTTGCGAGATTTGCTTTGTCTGGTCGCCTGTCGTTTTCGTCCAAGCGGGCAACATCAACTCCAACCACGCTTGCAACTCGGGCGGTTCCATGCGGCGACCTGCGATCAACTGCGGAGCTTCTACGCCTGCCGCGGTGACGATGACCGCGCGAACAAGTAAATCGTGTGAATGCATCAAGCCTTGAAGTAGTTCCAGTCGTTGCTGATGCGGCAGATCATCAGCTGCGAGCGCTAGTTGCAACTGCACCGATACATCTCTGCTTTGACTTAGCGACTGCAACAAATCGAACATCGAGTCAGCGAGACCCGTCTGACGAGTGAGTGCAATCGCATGGCGTTGAAGGTACGGATCGGCCGTCCTGAGCGAGATTACCAGAGTATCACGATCGAGCTGTCCGAGCCGGTGGAGGCAGTGTAGTGCTAGGATCTGTGCCGCTGAGCTTGATTCGGAATTTGACGTAATTGCAAGTCTCTTCAACTCCGGTGCAACGTCTTGTGCATTACGCTCAACTAACGCTTGACTGGCAGCACGACGTTGCCAAGCAATCGCACTCGAGAGGCGCTCGACTAGCTCTCGGATGGTACATTCGGCGATCGACTTGCTGGGCACTGGTAGTCGCTGTGCAAGATCCTTTGGCTTGAGCCGCCAGATTCGACCTTTGTCGCGACCACTGGTGAGGTCGAGATGTTTCTTGATCATTGGCGGCAAGCTCTTGGGATGTTCGATTACTTCGCGGTACATATCTGCAATGTAAACGGCTCCATCGGGTCCATCGCCAAGTTGCACGGGCCGAAACCAAATATCGCTCGAGCGCAGCAACTCAGTCTGGTCATCAATGCGGCTGGCCGTCCAGAACAAACCGTTTGACCGGAGTTGCTTGCGATGCACGAGGTTGCTACCAACATCGCAGACGATTGCGGTATCAAAGTTGGCGGAACCAAAACCGGCTTCGTGGTCCATGATCAACGTCGCTGTTGCACCGGTGAAATATCCAGCGGCACGACCACCACCTTCGACAATTCCCGGAGCCACCCCGCTTTTGCGCAGTCGAGTTCGAACGATTCGCCACGGCTCGATGGGGCTCGAGCGGAACACTTCTGCTTGTGGTCCATCTTCAGCGATACTGCGTCGGAGACTAGGTATAGCAACTTTGGCAGGGTGATCATAAAGCCAGCGGTCAAGGTCGATGATTTGTTGCAGGTGATCGCTGTTGCTGGTCACGAACTTGTCGCCCCAACGATTGAAGTTCATACCGTGTTGGCCTCCACCGCTTTCGGGTTCAAGCGTTTTCGTCAGCGGATCGATCGCAAAGTCACGACCGCGGAGTTGGAGTTTGTTCTGGGAAGAGTGGTGCACGATGTCTGCGCCCGAGCTACTGGTGGCGCCATGCAGCAATCCGTCAACGCCCCACCGCAAACTGTTTACTAGACCTTGTACGTTGCTGCGTTGAAAGCCTTCTAACCACACTTCGGAAATATCGCTTTTACCATCGCTGTTCGTATCTCGAAACCAAGTTAGGCGAGGCGGCTCAGCCACAATGACTCCATCGCGCCACGGCCAAATCGCAGTTGGCCATGACAGCCCTGACACAAAGGTACTTCGTTCATCCATCTTGCCGTCGCCATCAAGATCCGTCAGCAGCGCAATGCTACCAAGCGATTCGGTTTCTTGTTCGCTGTAGTCGTTCATTTCAACCACGAACAGGCGGCCACGCGCGTCGAACGCGAAGGCAACTGGGTCGGTGACCAGCGGTTCGGCCGCAACGAGTTCGACCACGAAACCAGGCAGCGCTTCGAAGCTACCCAGTTCCTCCTCGGGGGATTGCGATGGGATGCGAGGAAGTTCAGCAGCGTAATCTTTCTCCGGCGAATCGGCCGCAGCGCCATGTACATCCGAAGCAGTAGTTGTTTGTGCGGCGAGCTGGGAGAACGTGATCGCGCTGAAGCAGACCACTGCACCCGCGCACAAACACACGCGGCAAAATCTAGCTATCCAACGCATCTTTTCAGACCTTCGTTCACTAATGATTCGCAATGCGGTTGCAGGTGAAGTGCGGCGCACGAGCTGCATAAAATCGTTACACTTAAGCTGCATTATGACTCGATCGAAAATAACCTGTTCACAAAATGGTAGGTGTCGCGTTGCTGCTGAAGATCATTGTAGGAATTTTAGCAACAATAGGAGCCGTGGTTGTACTTGGCATCGCAGCGGTCATCGTGCTGTACTTCATTGTCGCCAGACGAATCACGATGCGCGTTCGGCAATCGCTGCGTGAGTTTGAATCGCTCAATCGTGGCTCCATTGATGCGGACGATGTTCGCCATTTCGACAGCAATGTTCAATTCGCGGTTCCACCGATGCGAATTGAAGTCAGACAAACAACAAAGAGAATTTGGAACGGCGACAGTGGCGTCGAAGAATGCGCTAAATGGATCGTGCTGAATGGATTCGAGTTGATCGGAGATTTCTTGATCAACGAACTCCCTGAATCACGGCTGAAAGTGTTTATCAGCACGGACAATTTATTGGTCGCGGTGATTCGCCAGGACGACGAAGCGACCAATCCCTATGTCGAATTTTGCTTTGACTTGGGCGACAATCGTCGTGGCGGAGTGAGCAACCCGCCTCATTCAACGATTCCGCTGCCTGACGATGCGATCGGCGAGCATTTCGATGAAGACTTCTATGATGGCGTTCACATATTGCCAAAGATGCTGCAGCGAGCTCGCGATTTGGCGGAAGAGAACGGCGCTATCAAGGTCGATCGCAAGCGTATCGCGAAGTTCTTTGAATCCGCGCATGCTGCCGAAATGGATGCGAGAATCGAGCGCGGCGGACTGACGGTTGAAGAAATTCGAGCTGTGTTGGGCGAAGATCAACAAAGTGTGTCAGAAGCGGATGTCGAAAAGATCCGTTGGGATTGGCAAGAGGCGATCGAATACTTCCTAGTTGACCTTTCGCTGAAGAACGAAGATCAAACCGGCGAGCTGATGGCGGTATACGACGGCAGTTTAGGGTCCTATCTCCGCGAACGAATTTGCGATTTCTACGCGGTAGAGAGCAACCTGGAACCCAAACAACTGGTGCGGATCAAAGACGAACTGGAATCGTTGCTGCACCTGTTCCAACCACGTGAGGCGGTCGCGCGATTGCGACCGCTGCTGCCTGAGTCGTTGCGATTTACCTTGGTTGATCAGTTACATAAGCCGGTCGAAGTCGATTTGTATTTGTTGCCGTTTGCTGAATAGAGTTATCAACGCTAGTGCGTCTTTGAAATTGTTTGCAATCCGCTAAGCTAATGATTCAACGGCGGCTCAATTAAGTACTTTGCCAAGAACCCAAGCCATGCACTTCACACGTCGCGCAGGTTTACTGCTTCACATCACTTCGCTGCCGAGTCGTTTTGGGATCGGCGACTTCGGCGAAGGAGCTCGCCGATTCGTAAAATTCTTGAACGAAGCTGGGGCTGAGATTTGGCAAGTGTTGCCGCTGGTGCCTGCAGCGGCTGGCAATTCACCTTATTCAGGATTGTCCGCGTTCGCTGGCAACCCGCTGCTGATCAGTCTTGATGACTTAGTGACGGATGGTTTGCTTCATGAGCGAGACTTGGCAAACTACCCGCAACTGAGCGACACGGCGGTCGACTATGGACAAGTGATTGCTGCGAAGACTAAGTTGCTTAAGCTGGCTTTCCAAAAATTTGAGCAAAGTCGCAGCGAAATGCAGGGCGAATTGAATCGCTTTTGCCTCGATCAACAAGAGTGGCTGGAAGACTACGCTTTGTTCGTGGCGCTCGCCGATAGTTTTGGAACTGCGGACTGGAGCCGTTGGCCGCAAGAACTGGTGCAGCGCGAGCCGACTGCATTGGAACGTTGGCGACTACGGTTGGCTCAAGGAGTTGAGCAGGAGAAGTTCACGCAATTCATTTTCCATCGGCAGTGGTGGGCGTTGAAACGGTTGGCGAACGAACAAAAAGTTGAGTTGCTTGGCGATTTGCCAATCTTCGTGGCGTATGAAAGCGCAGATGTCTGGGCGAACCAATCCTGTTTTTATCTTGACGATGCCGGAAAACGATTGGTGGTAGCGGGTGTGCCGCCGGACTATTTTGCGAAGACAGGTCAACTGTGGGGCAATCCGCTTTATCGCTGGGACATGCTGGCGCAAACGGATTACGACTGGTGGGTAAAGCGACTGCGGCACAGTTTGACACTTTACGATTCGATTCGACTGGATCACTTCCGCGGATTCGAAGCTTACTGGGAAGTGCCTGCGTCGGCGGAAACTGCGGTGGATGGACGTTGGGTCAAAGGACCTGGAGCGAGCATGTTTCACTCGGCTCGGAATCAGTTGGGGCAGTTGCCGATCGTGGCTGAAGATCTGGGACTGATTTCCGACGAAGTGCACCAGTTGCGGGAAGAGTTGGATTTTCCTGGAATGCGAGTTTATCAGTTCGGATTCGATGACGAAGGCGGTAGGTATCATCGGCCCGAGAGTTACCCCGAGAATAGCGTTGCTTACACAGGCACGCACGACAACGATACGATCGTCGGCTGGTTGAAGTCGCGTTGGGAGCGTTTTAATCCCGGCGAAGACATCCTCGACGAGTATTTGGATTCGCGGGATCCGAATGCTTACTGGCAGGCCGTTAGTGAAGTGGTTGCTTCCAATGCCAATACGGCAATTTTGCCGCTTCAAGATCTGTTGGGGCTCGATAGCAATGCGCGCATGAATGTGCCGGGTCTGGCTGATGGCAACTGGTCATGGCGAATCGAAAACCAGCAGATGACCTCCGATGTTGCATCGCGTTTTCGAGAGCTTCTGCAACGATGCGGTCGGACACAGGCGGCGGAAAGCTTCGCGACCCGCTAAGGCGATCGACCCCATTGTGGCTGGATTGGCGGTCGGTTCGTGGCGCGCAGATTGCTGATTCATGATGCTTCAGTGAAGCGGGTCACGAAATGGCGCTGAATATATTGACTCAGTGGACTATTTTGTGGGATACTAAGCTCCACTGTAAGCCGTGCATGTTAGCATGTGCTAAACTTTTCGGCGGCCACATCGCCCCATTTTCGCAACTTGTTGTCGCGATCTGGTGGCGTATTGCTCATTCTGATCGAAATCGACGATCAGAAAAGTTGTGTTTCGTCGCTACACCAAAAGAAAGGGGTGAACCAACCACGTGTCTCTAACAGGAAAAGATCAAAAGGTCGAACGCAATCAGCAAACCCAAAATCAGACGAGGATCAACAACCAAATTCGAATTTCTCAAGTGCGAGTGATTAGCGAAGATGGTGAGCAACTCGGTATTATCTCTACAGAACAAGCATTGAACCGCGCCCGAGATATTGGGCTCGATTTGGTGGAAGTGGCTCCAAATGAGAAGCCGCCTGTTTGTCGAATCATGGATTTCGGCAAATATAAATATGAAAAAAGCAAGAAACGCGCCGGTCAAAGTTCAGGCCACCACGGCAAGACGAAGGAAATTCGTTTGCGTCCGAAAACGGGTGAGCATGACATTGGATTTAAAGTAAAGCAGGCGGTCGGTTTCCTTCAGCACAAAGACAAAGTACAGGTCTCCGTGATTTTCCGTGGCCGTGAAATGGCTCACGTTGAAGAAGGTCGCCGCGTTATGGAAAACGTGGTCAAAATCCTGCTCGAATTCGGCAAGCTCGAATCGAATCCACAGCAGCTCGGGAAACGGATGATTTGTACGATCGCTCCAAAGTAATATCTGCTTGGAGCGCGATGATTTGAAGTGAGCCACGCGGTCATCACGCGGAGCGTGATGACTACTTTGTGGCGTGAGTGCGGACGCTAAACACGTCCGCGACATGATCTCACTGAAGGCAAGGAGTCGCCGAAGTGTCCATACTGCTATTCGAAGACGTACTGGTCGATCAACTCGCTCCGATTACTACCGCGCGGCCTGCCTTCTCGATAACAGTCGGCTCGTACACGCTGCTCGACATTCTCAGTTTCACGCAGCAAGATTTAGTGGCTTTCATCAGGCCACATTTAAGAACGTTGTCCAGCCTTGACCAACCGCACGTACGTCAAGTCGACGATCCGCAGCTAGAAAACGCGATCGCACCAACGCTGGCCCTGAACGCTCGACTGATACCCTCGTTGCAAACGCTGGCGGTCATTACCGAGTTGCTGGCGACCAAGCAGGATTACTCAGGTATCGTTTGGGACGGAGATCAAATCGCTGCCGTCGTTCGTCCCAACTGGAATTGGGGAAGTCTAGCCGCAAGCACGTCGGCTGGTATCGAATCCGTTTTGCTCGCTGCGCACCAACTGCCGACTCTCACTCATCCGCTAAAGTTGATGACTTATCCGCACGAAGTGATTGCGGCCAACATGCGTATCATCAACGACAGCTTGCAGCATCGCATCGACTCGGGGCGCTATCAGCAACTGAAGGACGGAGTGTTCTTGGCCCCTGGCGCGAAACTTGGCGACTACGTACTTACAGAAACACACAATGGACCGATTGTCATTGAACACGACGCATACGTTGGTCCTTACACCCTCCTTCGCGGCCCGGTGTTCATCGGCGCCAAAACTAAAATTCTTGAGCATGCCGCGATCAAGGATGCGGTTTCACTGGGCCATACCACCAAGATCGGCGGCGAAGTGGAAGCGGCAATTGTCGAGCCGTTCAGCAATAAACAACATCACGGCTTCCTCGGTCACAGTTACCTAGGCAGCTGGATTAACCTTGGTGCAGGAACTTGTAATTCGGATCTGAAGAACACGTACGGTACGGTCAACATGGAGTACCACAGTGGCAAGGCTGCCACTGGCATGCAGTTTCTCGGTTGCGTGATGGGCGACTACAGCAAAACCGCGATCAACACCGGAATTTTCACTGGCAAAGTGGTGGGTGTTTGCAGCATGATGTACGGCTTTGTGACCAGTAATGTGCCCAGCTTTGTGAACTACGCGCGGTTGTTCGGTCAGATGACGACGCTGCCACCAGACGTTATGACTGCGACTCAGAATCGCATGTTCGCACGTCGCAAAGTCGAGCAACGCCCCTGCGATATGCAACTGATCCATGACATGTATCGCTTGACGCAGCACGAGCGCGACCGATTCGGCGACGCGCTCGTCTTTTAGCGATTGAGAATCCAACAGGCGCGAAGGTAGATAGTAGCGTTCGGCCGAAGTCATGCGAAATACTTGAGTTCTGGTGAGTTCGTCTTTAGACTGGCTAGAGTTCGGGTGTCACCGAACGCTGATTTGAATCCAAGTTCGAAGGTGTCACCATGCGTTGGTTGGCTTGCTCTGTCGCTGTTGCGATGTGTTCTTTTCCATGTATTTGCGAAGCTCAGAACCAACCACCCGCGCCAAGCCAAGCTGCAGAGAAAGCGGCAACCGACCCGAAACCGCCAACCGATAAAGCGGCTGACGTCTCGCCAGAGACTCTCAAGTGGCAAACTCAAGCTCGCGAAATCCTCTCGGTCGTTGGCGATGACAAGATTCCTCAAGCGAAGCGAGGTTTGCTTTACACGGAACTGATGAAACTGAAGCCGTCTCCCAAAGAAGACACGAGACTGCAGCTAGCGTATGTCCTGCTGGCGATGAATCAGAAACGAAACAGCGATGCACTCGCTCTGACCGAGCAAATAGTCTCAGTGGCTGACCACGATGCTGCCGCCCGCGCGCTGCAAGCTCGCCTGTTGCTGCTTTCGTTCAAGACCACGAAAGCGATCGTTGAGTTGGAATCGCTGATTGAATCATTGCGTGATCCCGCTTCAACGTCGTCCCCCGACCAGCTTATGCATGCAGCGAGATTTTTAGGCTTGGCGGTTGGATTTTTCTCGGGACCTGGAAGTGAATCGATCCGACCAACAGCTTTGGCAGAGTTAGTTGTGGCGGCCAGGGAGTTGCCTGACGAATTGAAAGAGGCTTACGAATCCGCGAAGTTGGCGATAGAAGAAGAGTATCGCGTCTTAACGGAAGAAGGCGAAGAGGCTCTGAAAGCGCTTCGCGAGGGACTCGAAAAGGAAGCAGCCGCATTGCGCGAGCAACTCGAAGCGCAGAAAGCTAAAGCAGCTAGCGACTCTGAGTACGCGAAGTTGGAGCTGGAAACGAACTTTGCTCGACTAAACGTCCAGTGGCAATCATCGTGGAATGCAGTTCAGTTATTAGGACAACGTGGCAGCGATCTGTTGCGACGACAAACTCAACTGCAACTCAGCTTGGGTATGATCCCGCCACCGCGACAAGATTCAGAAGGAAACGTCGACTTCAATGATCAACAACGTTACTTGAACGAAGTCGGTTTTCTTCAGAACGCGATTACGAGCGTGAATTTTCAGATTCGCGACGTGGCTCAGGACTACAATCGCGCGTACGCGCAGGGCATGATTGCGGAACGTCAGATGGCTGGTTTGCAGGCGCGTGCACGGCAAGTCGGTTTAGAGTTAGCGATGCAAAACCTATCCTTCAATCAGCTCGACAATGCGATTCGCCAGAAGGAACAGGCCGCCGCGAAAGCTGAACCAAAGAAAAAGACGAAGGAACAGCTTCGTCGCGAACGTTCATTTTCAACTTACGACGATTTCAACATTCATAAAGAAAAAAAGCTGCTGCTCGATTCGATCGAACTGGCGAAATGAAGCGACTGAAGTAGGCAAGCGGCTAGTTGTTTTCTGGCAGACCTTCTGCGTGGCCAACGTTGTGAACTGGTTTTAGGATTTCGAGAACTTCGTTCAGTAGCGTTTGATCGATCGGTTTCGCAGCCCACGTGGCCCACTTGCGAATGTTTTCCGGATTAGCGCTACCAGCCACCGTTGTCGTAATGTCTTCGTTCAGCAGGCAGAATTGAAGTGCTAATTCAGCAATATCGACGCCTTTTGATTCGCAATGTTCAGCCGCTCGCCGCGCAGCGGATTGAACTTCAATCGGATCGCGGAACCACACAGGCAACTTTGAATTGGTCAGCAGCCGCGCGCTAAACGGCCCGGCATTCATGACCCCGACTTGTCGTTCTTTTAGCAGCGGAATGGTTTCATTTGCGAAGCGGGTGTTTTGCAACGTGTACTGGTTGTAACTGAGCACGCAATCGAGTTCGCTTTGCTTAAGCACCTCATGAAAGATCTTTTGAGGGTAGCCGCTGATACCGACATAGCGCACTTTGCCCGCCTGCTGCTGTTTTCGCAGAGCAGGAAGCGTTTCGTCGATGATCTGCTGCAGCGGTACGAATTCGATATCGTGGCAGAGGACGATATCCAAGTGACCACAGCCTAAACGATGCAAAGAGACATCGACGCTTTCTGCAACTCGGCGCGCCGAAAAATCGAAATGACCGACGTCGTAACGACCAAGTTTCGTGCAGATCGTATAGTCCTGGCGAGGCACGTTCTTAAGCGCGACGCCAAGCAGCACTTCGCTCATTCCGCGACCGTAAAACGGCGAAGTATCGATGAAATTCATTCCGAGTTCGAGTGCGGCGCGAATGGATGCGAAAACTTCGTCTAGCGTCACGCCACGAAATTCGGCTCCGAGCGACGAAGCTCCAAAACTTAGAATCGGTAGTTCAAGGTCCGTTCGTCCTAATCGGCGCGTCTGCATGCTCATTCTCCCAATGCGTTCAAGCTCCCAGTGCTTTGAAGCTCCCAGTGCTTTCAAGTTGTTAAGGCGAAAATATAGAGCACGACGGTGAACTGTGTTAGATGGGCGTCTGTGCACAGTTTGGCGACCAACCTATAATCGAAAACTATGGCGATCATCGAAATTGAGAACTTGAGCAAGTCGTACCGAGTTTACCAAAAGCAAGAAGGCTTGATGGCCGCTGTTCGCGGTCTCTGGCATCGTGAATACAAAGAGGTCGAAGCGGTCCGCTCGATCAATCTCAAAGTTGAGCAGGGCGAATTCGTGGCTTTTCTTGGGCCCAACGGCGCGGGGAAGACGACGACTCTCAAGTTGCTTGCTGGCATCATCTATCCCACCACCGGCTCGGCGCGAGTTATGGGGCACGTCCCGTGGGAACGCCACAACGCGTATCGCCGACGCTTTGCACTGGTAATGGGCCAGAAAAATCAACTGTGGTGGGATCTTCCGGCCCAAGAGTCGTTTCGACTGCACCAGCAAATCTACCGCATCGATCAATCCGATTTTAAACGGACGCTCGACGAACTGACGGAATTACTGGACGTGCAGAAACTGCTCGGCCGTCCGGTGCGAGAATTGTCGCTCGGCGAACGGATGAAGATGGAGTTGATTGCGGCCTTGCTGCATTCGCCCGACGTCTTGTTCCTTGATGAGCCGACGATTGGTTTGGACGTTATCGCGCAGCACAACATTCAGCAGTTCCTAAAGTTCTATCAGGAGCAGCGCAAGATCACGATCATTCTTACCAGCCACTACATGAAAGATATCGCCGCTCTGTGCCGCCGTGTTGTGGTGATCACAGATGGAGCAATCAAGTTCGACGGATCGCTCGCCCAAATTCGCGATGACTTCAGTGGTTCGAAGATTCTGCGACTGCAATTGGCGGATGGTCAGACGGCAGACGGACTGGAGCGTTTCGCGCAAGTGGATTCCGTTGTGCTTCCGAAAGTGAATCTGCGATGCCCGCGCGTGGATGTAACCAGAATGTTGGCAAGCATTTTGCAGCAGTATCAAGTTGACGATATCTCAGTTGAGGATCCGCCGCTTGAAGAGGTGATCGCGGCGCTGTTCGCAAAATCTGCTGCATAAGCAGCCCATTCATGGTCCGGAGCAGTTCATGGAAATCCACCGTCGCGCGTCCGAATTTCGTCCCTATCCGCCGCCGCGCAAGAATGTGCTGCTGCTCAGTTGCATGGACTTGCGATTGATCGATGACATTATTCCTTTCATGGAAGGTGACAACCTCGCCAACCGCTACGACCAACTCGTGTTCGCGGGCAGTGCGCTAGGCGTCATCCAGCAGGATCACGAATCTTGGTACGACGTGTTTTTCCAGCATCTTGATATCGCAGTTGAACTTCATCAGATCCAAGATGTGTACATCATGGAGCACCGCAATTGTGGTGCGTACACGAAGTTTCTCGGCAAGAAAGGGGACTTCGGCGATTCAGAGCGAGAAAAGAAACGCGAAGAGAAAGAACATCGAAAGTATGCGTTTCAGCTGCGAGACGAAATCAAGCAGCACTGCGATAAAAAGATCGAGGAAGGTGGCGATCCCGAGATGTGGAAGGTCTTCGTTCGCTGCTTCTTGATGGACTTGCGAGGATCAGTCCTGTGGATGAAAGACGACGGCACGGACGCAACTTGGTAGTCGTTTGCATGCCGTCAGTTAACGCAGTTGACCATCTGCATCGACTTGCCAAAGCGTACCATCGGTTATGTCGAGCGCTGTGAGCCAGCCGCCTCCATAACAATAGGTGTCGATGCAAGCTAAATGTCCGACATCAAAAATTTCACCGCCGCGATCGTGGGTGTGACCAACGACAGCCCGCTTGCCATTGAGGTGCGGACCAGGAGTTATTTCAGTTAATTTCAGCCAACGTAACGAATGAACGCTCTGCTTCTCGAGCGGCACTTCTGGGTTGTAGTTGGCATGCACAAAGAAGTGCGAATCGGTCTCAAAGAAATCCTTCATCGACCGAAAGAACTCGTGATGCGATTCCGGAATGACTGACATGTCGCCGAAAAATCCGTACGAGTCCAGCGTTTCGACTCCACCGTATTGCAACCAGCGATAAGGCGATTGCTTGCCACTGACAACCTCCAACATCATCTCTTCGTGGTTGCCCATTAGTGGCACAAGCCGGCACTGTTTACCTAAATCGATTAACTGATCAATCACTCCACGACTATCAGGACCACGATCAACGTAATCACCGAGCGTTACTATGGTATCATCGGGGGTCGGCGCTATTGTTGTAATTAGTGCCTTCAATGCGCTGGCGCACCCGTGGATATCTCCAATCGCAATCGTTCTACCGGTCATCTTTTTGCAGCTACTTTCGCCAATTCCGCCAATCCACACAGACCAGATTATAACCACCGTTCCCAGTTACGCCGCATGGGCTTATGAAGTTGATGAACCAAAGTCCCTCAGTTCTGCCAAACATCGAGACTATTGTTACCAAAGCCCGAAAAGCCGCAATCGATGCCCAGCTTAAGTGGTGGAATAGGGCTCGCCGAGACCGGTTTCGGGCGGTCGCTGCCATTTCCACCGAGATTGTCGAACGCAGTGCCGAATTAGTTGCTGCGATCGATCGGAGCGCAACTCCAGCCGAGATCCTCGCTTCAGAGGTCTTTCCGCTCGCCGACGCGTGTCGCTATGCCGCCAAGCATGGTCCGCGTCTGCTCGCCCCCTATTCCCATCAAACGTTGCTAGGTTCTTGGTGGATGGGCCGCATTGGCGTTTCCGTTCGACCGGAACCATGGGGAGTGATTCTTATTCTCGCGCCTTGGAATTACCCACTGCTCCTAGCGGGAGTGCAGATGGTACAAGCGGTCGCGGCGGGGAATGCGGTTCTTGTAAAACCTTCGCCTGGTTGCGAACGCGTCACGGAATTGCTCCGTGAATGCTTTGAGGCGGCTGGCGTCACGAAAGAACTGGTGCAAGTCTTGCCAAGTGATGTTGAAGCCGGCGAAGCGGCGATCCAGGCTGGCGTCGACAAAGTTATCTTGACTGGCTCAGTGGGAACCGGTCGCAAAGTTCTGCACAAACTAGCCGACACATTGACTCCGTCCACGATGGAACTCAGCGGCTGCGATGCCGTCTTTGTGTTGCCTCAAGCTGACCTAAAGCGCGCTGCGCAGTCGATCGCTTTCGCGCTCAAAATGAATGGCGGTGCCACTTGCATCGCTCCGCGAAGGATCTTTGTAACGGCCGATAATTATGCTCCTCTTTCGGATTTGATCGCGCGCGAATTGGCCGACGCCCAACCGGTCAACCTGCGGCCGCAGATCCTGCAACAAGCCAACTCGCTGATCGATGAAGCACTGTCTGGCGGCGCAAAACGTTTACACGTGGCCTCTCACTCATCGACAAACGAACACTTCAGTGCAACCGTTCTAACGGATGTTCAGCCCCAAATGCGAATCGCATCGGCCGACGTGTTCGCTCCGATCGCATCGCTCATCCAAGTTACCGATATGACTGAAGCGGTTCGGATCGATCAAACGTGCCCCTACCATCTGGGCGCGTCCGTCTTCGGTCCTGAACCGCATGCTTCACACTGGGCTGAACTCATTCAAGCTGGCTGCGTGACGATAAACGACACGCTGATTCCTACCGCTGATCCCCGTGTTGCGTTCGGCGGTCGCGGTCACAGCGGTTGGGGTGTGACTCGCGGTCCAGAAGGTCTATTGGAGATGACGCGACCGAAAGTGATCTGCGAGCGTCGAGGTCGCTGGATGCCACACTTCGACCGCAAAGTTGCATCGAACCCCGCCGTGATAACTCACCTGCTGAAGTTCTTCCATGCTCGCACTCTGTCTGAACGCCTCCGAAGTGGTTGGGCTTTTATTCGAAGCCAAGCGAAATAGTGCTTTTCCAGAGCAATTCATGAGAATCCGCGTAGATTTACGCGAAATTGGATATTGACATCCTGTTTAGGCGGGGATAGTCTGAAAACTCGCAGAAGAGAAGTGTGCAAGAGATTGGTGGTGGAGTCTACCGGTAGCGAGGTCAATTTGATGCGTTGCATTCGACACGGATTTCTGTTGGCGTCAGCGTTGCTTGCGCTGTCATCGCGTGAAGTTGACGCACAGTTTGATTTCGAGAAACCGCCGATCAACTACGGTGAAGTCGAATCGCACGACCGCGTTGCGAAGCTTGCCACAGCCATCGACAAAGGCGACGTGCAATTAGAATATGACGCAGCCCATGGATGGCTGCCCGATGTGCTCAAGCACTTGGAAGTCTCCGAGCTATCCCAGGTGCTCGTGTTTTCGAAGACTTCTTTGCAGTTACACAAGATCAGCCCCCGAACACCGCGCGCACTTTACTTCAATGACGAAGTCTATGTCGGTTGGTGCCAGCAAGGGGACGTTGTTGAACTGGCGGCGACTGATCCCGAGTTGGGTGCCGTGTTTTACACGATGGATCAAGACTCCGACGCGCCGCCTCGCATCACACGCGATCGCGGCCAATGCCTCACCTGCCATGCAACCACACGCACGCAAAGCGTTCCGGGCTATCTGATCCGCAGCGTCCATCCAGACATTAACGGACGGCCACGAACGGGAACTCGAACCTATGTCACGGACCACGCAAGTCCCTTTGAACAGCGCTGGGGAGGTTGGTACGTAACCGGTTCGCACGGTGAAATGCGACATCTCGGCAATGTTCGTGCCAGCAATCGCAACGATCCCGAAGCGATGGATGTCGATGCAGGTGCGAATCAATTAAACCTCGATAAGCTGATTGACACGACGCCCTATTTGAACGGGCACAGCGATCTGGTGGCGCTACTGGTACTCGAGCATCAAACGCAAATGCATAATTTGATCGCGCGAGCTGCGATGGAAGCGCGTGCAGCAGCCTATTACGATCACGGCATTAACGAAGCACTTGATCGACCGCTTGATACGGTCAGCGAATCGACCACGCGCCGCATCGCATCCGCTTCCGAAGCGCTAGTGCGTTACCTGCTGTTCGCGGACGAAGTCGAACTGACGAATCCGATCGCCGGCACGTCAGGCTTTGCGGAACAATTCACTGCATCGGAGAGACGAGACTCACAGGGTCGTAGCCTTCGGCAGCTCGATCTAACGCGCAGGCTGCTCAAGTATCCGTGCAGTTACCTGATCTACAGCGAAGCTTTCGATCGCTTGCCACCGCCCGTTTTGCATTTTGTCCAAAATCGCATGACGGAAATCCTAACCGCCACAGAATCGCCCCAAGGCTATGAAAGCTTGTCTGCTTTAGAACGCACCGCGATCGCTGAAATCCTGCGCGAAACCAAGCCAGGATTTCTAAGCAACAGTCCGACCGTTGATAGCCATTAGTTTTAGAATTGCAACTTCAGCGAACTCAAACGTTTTGCGCTTTCAGCCATCAGTGCATCCTCGGCAGCTTCATCTTCAGCGATGTAAGTCACTGAAAAACGCAAGAACGGGCCGGCGTCATCCCACGGCACGGTCACGATCGATTTCTCAGTAATCAGATACTGGCTCGCCTGTTCCGCGTTCTCGAACGTCACGCCACCAACGACACCTTTTGGCGAAGGCGCGTACAGAAAGTAGGTTCCGCCCGGCATCGAGCATTGAAAACCACAGCTCTTGAGCATCGCCACTAATTTTTCCAGTCGCCGACGGTACTTCGCGCGAATCTGTTGTGGAATGGAAGGTTCATCTAGCGCAGCGGCAGCAGCTTGTTGGATCGCAGCGAACTGGCCTGAATCGCTGTTATCTTTAACGTCCGCCAGAGCTTGCACCAAAGTTGCGTTGCCGCAGACCCAGCCGATGCGCCAGCCGATCATGTCAAAACCTTTGCTCATCGAGTGCACTTCGACACCGACATCGCGGGCACCAGGAACCGAAAGAAAACTCAGCGGTTCACCTTCAAAGCTCAGCATGATGTGCGCTGCATCTTGCACCACAACAAACTCATGCTTGTTCGCGAGTTCAACGACTCGCTTGTAGAAATCAGTCGTCGCAACTTTGCCGGTGGGGCTATTCGGATAGTTCAGCACCAACAACTTCGTTCGCTTCCAAACATCGCTCGCGATCGAATCGAAGTCGGGATGAAAATCATTCGCGGCCAGCAACGGCAACCGATGAACGTCACCACCGTAATACTTGGTATGCGTTCCTGCAACAGGATAACCCGGCACAGTCATCATCGTGATATCGCCAGGGTTAATAAAGCAAGCGGGCAACATCGCGAGCGCTGTCTTACTACCGATGCAATGGTTGATCTCGCGGGTTGGATCGAGTTCCACTTTGAAGTTGCGATGCATGAACCGCGCGACCGCTTCTTTGTAATCCGCGATTCCATTGTCTGCGTAGCCACGGTTCTCGACGCGATTGATTTCAGCCGACATGCGTTCGCGCACCATGGGGCTGGCCATGCTGTCATTTTCGCCGATTCCAAAGTCGACCAAGGGTCGATCGGGATAATCCGCTAGCGCCTTGCGTTTCGCGCGTTTGATCTTTTCAAACTTGTAGATCTCGGTTCCCTTTCCGTAGTTGGAACCGCCGATGCGTTGCGCGAATAATTGCTGAAAATAAGGCTCTGTAGAGGCACCCGTAGACATAGCAAACCGTTACACTAATCTGGAAAATTGCACATCAGTTCGACACAAGCCAGTCAAGCTATCCGACGGGTGCAAAATCAGCAACCCACCCGTGATGCGACCTCGATTTGCCTCCATCGCTTTCGGTAAAAGCAACGCATTTCAAGCGATCCTTACTATTCAGATAGCGCGATTCGATGACTTCAGAGTACCGAGGCGGGAACAGTCGATTACTGGCGAAAAGCCTCGACGAACTCGGCCGACCGCTAGCGATACTCGATTGGCACGGTGAAGTTTTGTTTGCCAACGCGGGTCTGTGCGAAATGGCAAAAGCGGACGCGACGCAGTTGGTAGGAAAACGTTGTAGTTGGGAGATTGCCGACGACGACTCACCGTTCGCCGCCTTGCTCACCGCACTCGCTCCGCCAGCCAGCGCACTTGAAGGGCAGATCGTCGCCCGACAGTTGACTGCACCGATCGTTTTCGGATCGACAGCAACCGGTCAGCTCTTTCTGCCGCTGCGCGATCCATCGAACACTTTGTCGATGGTCATCGTTCTACTTGGTGATTGGAACGAAATCAAATCTCAGTTGCCTTACACGCGACCTGACAACCCCTTGCAACGAAGACCGATCGACGAGGTGCTCGTTCGACTTCGAAGTCAGTGGACGAACCTCGACAGTTTGCTTCCTCTAATGGGCGAAAGCCCGGCGATTCAGTTAGCGATGCAACGCGCTCAATTGGCGATTAAGAGCGACAACAACTTTTTGGTCACGGGACCGAGGTACATAGGCAAGAGCGACCTAACGCGCGGTATTTTCGGTGGACGACTGAAGCGAGTTGGGATGCAAAAGCTATCAGGGCAACTATTCCCGCTCGACTGCGCCGCACTCGATGGAGAACTGCTGCTCGGCATGCTCGAAGTTTTCGAAGGACGTCTGCGCGCGGCAGTACCACGAGCTGGCCAGCTCTTGGTACTTGAGCAAGTCGATCAACTCAACAGTGAGTCGATCCCATCTGTCATCGAATGGTTAGTCGCTCACTATCGCGATTGTGTCGTAGCAGCGACCAGTCGCGAAGCGGCAACGCAACTGAGTAATCGCGGAGCGCCGTGGGCTCGTTTGGTTTCGATGCTTGCCCCGATCGAAATCCAACTTCCGGCACTCACCGCCCGTCGCGAAGATATTGCGATTCTGGTGCAGCAGACGCTCGCCGCGCAGTGCAACAAACTGAATCGCAGCCTATTGACGCTGTCCGCAGAAGCATCCGATTTATTGACCGCCTACTCATGGCCAGAGAATCTTGCCGAGCTGCAGCGCTCGGTGAGCGACATGATTCAGCACGCAATTTTTGTCAGTGCGATTCAAATTCAACATCTGCCAGTCGGAATTCGTACATTTGCTGGAAGTGCGGCTGGCGGTGAGCAAGTCGTTGAGCCGATTGTGCTCGACGAAGTGCTGCTCGACCTTGAGCGCATTATCATCTCGCGAGCTATCAAGCTCTCACCTCGCAACCGAGCTCGAGTGGCGCGGTGGCTGGGAATCAGCCGCCCACGACTACTGCGTCGCCTTAGCCAGCTGGGACTCGATGATTCTCACGCGGAACCGCCAAGCGACGAAGAAGAGTAGCTGCAAAAATTCTGCGAGCGTCAAGGAAGTACCCAGCCGTGTACCAAGTAGTAATGCCCTGACTGCGCGACGCTCAACGATTCCAACCTCGGCTCGAGATACTCCGCGAACCAAGTCGGTTGTTTGGTTACGATCAACAGCGATCCACCCACTCGCAAGCATTCAAGACAAGCCTCACAGAAGTGTTGCCAAATCTTTTGGTCACCAAAGTAAGGCGGGTTCGCCAGCGCTACATCGATTTTGACTGATAAACCAAGTTGACCGTTGGCATTCAAAATCGTCTCAACGTTCTGAAAGCCGTTCGCCTCCGCACCGCGTTGCAGACATTCGATGGCGCGCGCGTTCGCATCCACACCGATCACTCGTCCGCTGGTTCGACCCGCACAAGCCAACGCAACGACGCCGCTTCCGCAGCCAAAATCCAGCACATTGTCTTCGGGCCCGATCTCAACGTGCTTGATCAATTGCCGCGCACCATCGTCGAGTTTTCGATGCGAGAAGACGCTCGGTCGACTAAACGCGGTGATCAACCGATCCTCGTCGCGAAATTGAAATTCACAGTCAAAGTTACGAACTCGTTTCAACTCGCCCGTCTTGCGTCCCCAGTACGCGCGACCCTGCGAATGCTGTTGAACGGTTACCTTATCTAAGAATGTCCGCATTTGACCGTGCAACCAGGTATCGGTCGGATTATCCACCGACATGGCAAAATAACCACCAACTTTCAATCTTTGGTGCGCCTGTTGCATTAGTTCGCGAGTCAGTTCAGCTTCACCGCGCTTTAGCACGGGCATGAACACGGCTTCGTAGGTTTCGTCGGGCAAATCTGCAGCGCATAGAATTTCGAGGTCGTAGCCCGCTTCCTTGGCGGTCACTTTTGCTTCACTCGCTTGATAAAAATCGCAGTACCAAGCCTGTACCTTCGCGTCCGGATATTGAGACCGGAGTTGCCAACCTAATTGTGACCGCCCGGGTGAGATGACTAGAAACTGATCACCCGCCCAGTCTGGATGGGTTTCGATCAGTATTTGTTCACTTAGCAATGGATCCATAGCATGTCCTATCCTTGTCGATTGAGAGTACCAATCGTAGTCGACATGTGCATTTTGGATAGCTGCTGCAACACACTGCGAGAGAGTTGTCTCGCATTTCTAACCGAGCTTACGGCAAAATAAACATGACGCAACTAATAACGTACTGGGAGGACATTCGCTCCAGTTTTTGGTTCGTGCCGACGCTGATGGCGGCTGCTTCAGCGGTTCTAGCAATGTGCAATATCTACCTTGATCACACGCTGCCGGAAAGCTGGCGCGGAAACGGATGGATTTACAGCGGCGGAGCCGAAGGTGCCCGAGCTGTATTGTCGGTCATCGCAAGCTCGATGATTACGGTAGCAGGCGTTGTGTTTTCGATAACCATCGTCGCCCTGACGTTGGCTTCATCGCAGTTTGGGCCTCGACTACTGCGCACATTCATGCGCGATACTGCGAACCAGGTTGTTCTCGGCACGTTTATCGCCACGTTTCTCTACTGCCTACTAGTTCTGCGAACCATCCGCGGCCTCGATGAACG
>JBGSOM010000254.1:0-9088 GCA_041739135.1 Pirellulaceae bacterium | reverse complement strand
TGGGCTGAACGCCGTCATTCGCGGCACTGTTAAATGTGCTGAGGCGCTAGGTTATGGAGTGATCGGCATTCAACGTGGGTACGAAGGATTGGTCGATCCGGTCAGTGTGATTGAACTGACGTCTCAAAATACTTCGGGGATTTTGGTCCAAGGCGGAACGATTCTCGGCTCGACGAATCAAGGGCGCTTCTGTGCCGTCAAAGGTGAGAACACTCGCGTCGACTTGGATCGCAACTTGCTTGAAAGCGTTCGCGAGTCGATGAAGTCGCTGCACTTGCAAGGTCTGGTCTGCGTCGGCGGCGACGGCTCGCTGGCGGTTGCACAGCAATTTCACGAAGTTGGAATTCCTGTGGTCGGTGTTCCCAAGACGATCGATAACGATTTATGTTCGACTGTGTTCACGTTTGGATTTGATTCAGCGGTGGCGTGTGCTACCGATGCTCTCGATCGGCTGCATACAACTGCGGCTAGTCATGAACGGATCATGGTACTTGAAGTGATGGGACGGCATACCGGCTGGATCGCCTTGCATGCTGGGATCGCGGGTGGTGCCGATGTGATTCTGGTGCCTGAAATTGATTGGACCTTCGAGCATGTTTGCGCGAAGGTGCATGCACGTCGAACTGAAGGAAAGAATTTTACGATCATCGTTGTTGCCGAAGGTGCAAAGCTGCCCAAGGGCGGCACCGTGGCGCGCGAGCGACGTCAAGAAGATCGACAAACTCGGCTTGGCGGAATTGGCAACGTCGTAGCAACGGAACTTTCGGAGCGTCTTGGACTGGAAGCTCGCAGTTGTGTGTTAGGTCACCTGCAGCGCGGCGGCGGACCAACCGCATTCGATCGTTTCTTGTCCACTCAGTTGGGTGTCCAGGCGGTTCGACTGCTGCATGAACAACGTTTTGGTCGCATGGTCTGTTATCAACCGCCAGAGATCACGGACGTGACGATTGCAGAAGCGATTGGGCAGTTAAAGCGAGTCGATTGCAACAGTTCAGCGGTGCAGACCGGTCGTGGGCTGGGCATTTGTTTCGGTGATCGATCGCCCGAAGCAGAGAATAACGATGTTCGCAGTGTAGGTACTGAATTGCCGGCCTTGGATTTTGGAGTTGCGCCGGTTGCAAATTGTTTTGCGTGATAGGCAACCCAGTCGCTGTTTTTCTGCTCCGCAAAATTAGATTACATTCGCGGATGATTCGTAGAGTGACGAACCGCGAAGCGGTGGCATGCGATAGCCCCGGGTAAGTTCAGCGAGCCGCAGGCGAAGATGAACGTAACCCGGGGTTAACCAGTGGTGCGAGGAAAGCGGTGAGCTGCTCGGTTTCCATTTCATTGGTCGCGTTCGAACCGCAACATCCCTGACAGGTTCGGGAGAATTACGCGACAAGCAACGGAGCAGGCACCCTGGCTGTCGCATGTCGCTGCTTCGCAGCTTAAGTTCTAGCGAGAATGCCTCGGAGCAATGACTTGAGATAGCCCGCGTGTTACTCGGCCTTCTTGCGCGAAGCTCGTTTCTTCTTTGGAGTTACTTGTTCGTCGGGTGACGCCGCGGTGGTTGAAGTGTCTGCTGGCGCTTCCGCTTCGGGTTCTTTTTTCTTGCGAGGTGCACGTTTGGGTTTGGTGGCTGGCGCTGGGTCGCTTGTTACTGGGTCGCTTGTTACTGGGTCGCTTGCTAATTCGGGTTCCGGTGCAGTAGTGACACCGCTGTGTAGCGTCCAGCCTTTCTTGACGTTCTCTTCCTTCAAGCCGAGATAGAGCGATTCGATTTGTTCCGCGGAGTTGCTTATAAGTACTTCGCGAGCGAGTGCATCTTTGCGGTTCGGGCTGAAATCGGTGAAGTGAACTACAAAGGCTGGGTATTCGTCGCTGATCGATTCCTTGTTGGTCTTCAGCAACACGAATTTGCGCACCATGGTTTCGCCTTTGAGTTGCTTTGTAAACACTTCGCGGCGCAGAACGGTGGTGGCGGGAAGTGCAAACTCGCGGGCGTCGACATCGATTTGTGGCACCTCGACGCGGTCGCTGATTTGAGCGATGCGAGCATCGGCGGGATGAGCCTTCTTGTCTTCGCGAACGCGCACGAACTGCGGCGATATCACAGTGGCGAGAGGCAAGCGACGGACGACATGATAGCCGGGTTTTGTGCCGTCTTTGAAATCAAGCACCATGCGATTGACGGTGCCACCGCGGGTGTTTTGCGAAATGATGTCGAGGCAACTGATCTCGATCACCCACTCGGGTCGAACCATTTGATAGGCGACGTGGTCCGAGTTGACTTCGGCGTATTCGCTTTCAACGATTCGGTCCTTCAAGTCGCTGAGCATCTGTCGACGCAGGTCCTCACTGAAGCCTCCGCCGACGCGTGTTAGCACATGAAACGTGCCATCGGGACGCATGACGGCGAGCAACAAATCGTGCAGCATGCCTTGACGGTCATCGGTGGATTCAGTGAAGCCAACGACAACTGCGTCGAGCGTATGACGCGGCTTGACTTTGAACATGCCAGCTTCATCGCTGCGCACGACCAGTCCTTCGGCGCCTTGGCGTTCGACCCATTCCTCAAACTGCTGCTCGACTTCGCTGGGGCTGCTCAGAAACTTGGCTTCGACTGGATGGACGAGTGTGCCGTCGCCGAACAGTTTTTCGATACTTGTCCAGGTCTCCGGAAAGTGTTCGCCGCTGGTAACGCCATCGACCGAGATCAGATCGAACACGGCAAAGCGTATTCGTTCGAGATCGTTCAGCGATTGAGGTTGTCGTACAAGAGCGGTAACGTCGTGGACGCGCGGACGGCGTTCTTTGTTTTCAACGTACAGTTCACCAACGATGATCGCTTCCGAACAGTTGGCCGCCTTCAGTTGTTTGCGAGCTTCCTCCATCCACGGCATGCCCATGCGAATCGTGCCGCCGGGATTGATCGAAAAGACTTCATCATCTCGATACACCAAGACCGTGAATTCGCCATCCACTTTGCGGCTGACGTGATAGGTGGCTGCTGGGATGCGCTCGCGGATACTGGGGCGGTCGAGTGGAAACATCTGTCCGCTGACGCGTCGGCGATACTCCTGAACTTGAGGCAGAATGCTGGGATCCGCCAGCATGGTTGCTGAACCGACTGCGTAGCTGCCAAGTTTCAATTCCAAACGAGCTTTATCGATCAGTTGTACTTTGTTCACGACGCGGACTCCTCGGAGCTCTTATCGCTGCTCTTATCGCTGGTCGGTTCAGCCTCAGCAACTTTGGGAACTTTTAATTCCAAGTTAGAAAAGTGCAGCACCAAGTAGTACTTGTCATCCTGAATGCGGCCTTCGAGAAAGCCGCGATAGGGCGTGCCGCCGCGCCGCAAGATCAGCGGTTGATTCGATTTTGGGCCAGCGCCGAGCAGCATGAGAGCGTTTCGCTCTTGCAACTCTTTGGCCATGGCGTAGAGAAAGTCGTAAGTCAAACCGTTGATATGCAGCAGTTGCATTTTGCCTGAGAAGACAAACTTACGAATCGCTTGTTCGCGCGGGATGAAGATGCCTGACCAGCGGAGTGGCAATTCGCCAGCCATATTGGTATCCGCCATTTTGCGCGGGCGGCGTTCGCGCACTGAGCCATCCGCATTGCGAACTATTTCCCAGAAGCGAACATTGTGGACAATCTGATGATCCTTGCCGACGTACACTCGCGCGGTTTCTCGGAGTAAGCGTCCTGCGTTAGCGAAATCGATTTCCGGATCGGCTCCGATCAGCGCAGTACTGACAGCAGCCAATTCACCACTGGTCGCGATGAGTGAGTCGAGTTCATGGTTCATCGTTGATTTAATGAAGCGCACGCTGGTCGCTTGGCGACTCTGCTTGTCGACCCAGCGAATTTGCTTGCGAGCTGCAACGCTGGAGGTTGCGATAACTGCGTCGCGACCGCTGCTGTTACTGATGTTGATGTCGGGCATGATTAACTGTGTGGGTTTGAATCGTTTTTAAAGCAGAGGCTAGTTAGGAACAGCTGAACGCAACTAGATCATGTCGAAGTCCATCATCTCATCGCCATCGCTCTCTTCGTCGATGGGCTGTTCAATGACTGGTGCGGCGAGTCCGATGAAGTTGACGCTGGTCGGGTTGCCGATAGCGATCATGATTTCGCCGGCATCGTTAGTGAGCAGGAACCCGGTATCGGCTTCGTGACCGCCACGATAGCTGTAAGGAAACGTAAAGATCGTGCCTCGCGACAATTCCGCTTTGAGGTCGGTTAAGTCGCTAGTGCTTTCGGCCGCATAGACAAGCCGTATGTTGTATTGCAGATAGTCGTCGATTGAGCAGGTATCGAAAAGTTTGATCGGCGCGTTGAACGACGACTGAACCGCAACCATATCTTTGCCGTCCAAGTCGACGGGTTTCAGTTCGGATTTGTCGCACCACTTAAGATCAGCGTCCAACCAACCGAGTGCGGTTGAACCGCGACCGACGAGTGTTCGGCCGTCTTCCGCCAAGGTCGCCAATTCGCAATGATTGCCGTGGTCGTCGACCACTTCCAGTTCTTTGTAACCGTACAGTCGACTGCGATCGATCTTGTTCATTTCGAGGGCGAGCGACTGATCGCCCAACTGGAATACAAGCGGTCTTGCCACGAACGCGGCTCCAAATTGTAGAGAACCTGAGCAGGTAGAAGGCACAATAAGGATAACTGGCAGCGGCGGTTGAATCCAAGTTTTTATGGAACGAATCGCTGAAAACGGCGATCCGAGTTCCAAATGTTCGGATTGCGATTTCTTTTTCGAAAGCGGCCTTATAAACGGCTGCGAAAGGCTCGGCGCGGCGTTGCCGGGTGTGTAAAGATAGTGACAATACTCTCTGCGTCA
Source organism: Pirellulaceae bacterium (assembly GCA_041739135.1). Lineage (GTDB taxonomy): Bacteria > Planctomycetota > Planctomycetia > Pirellulales > Pirellulaceae > Aureliella. Next base: position 4,251 of record JBGSOM010000254.1, on the reverse strand, counting down.
TTGGGCGCGGTGGATGGCGGCCATCCAAATTTGGCCAGGGCTTTAGCTCCCCCTAGAGTGCAGAAACTGAGAAACAAATATGTTCGAGATTGTTGCGGCGGCTCCTCCAGATCCGATTCTTGGTTTGGGCGATGCATTCCAGAAAGACACGCGATCCAACAAGATCAATTTGACGATTGGTGTTTATCGCGATGACGCTGGCCGCACGCCCATCCTGAAATCCGTCAAGCAAGCGGAAGCCAAGTTGTTGTCCGATGAAGCGACGAAGGGTTATCTCGGTATCGATGGTTTAGCGGAGTTTAATCGTTTAGCCAGTGAGCTGACTTTGGGCGGCTTGGTGACGGCGGAGAGAATCGCCGCGGCGCAGACGCCAGGTGGAACCGGTGCACTCAAGGTCGCAGCGGATTTCGTCTACAAGAGTTTTCCGCAGTCGCGCGTGTGGTGCAGCAATCCAACTTGGCCTAACCACTTTTCGGTTTTCGAAGTCGCGGGGCTCGAGACGAAGGTCTATCCGTATCTCGCGACTGACAAGCGTTCGCTCGACTTTGGCGCGCTGATCGAAACGCTCGAAAAGGAAGCCCGCGCTGGCGACGTGATCTGCTTGCACGCTTGCTGTCACAATCCGACCGGCATCGATCCGACTCCGCAGCAATGGTCCGATCTCGCCGAGCTAACAGCGCAGCGCGGCGTGTTGCCGTTGATCGATTTCGCATATCACGGTTTCGGAGATGGATTGGAAGAAGATAGAGTCGGCGTTAAAGCGATCGCTGCTCAGCATGAAGAGTTTCTCGTTTGCAGCTCGTACTCGAAGAACTTTGGTCTATACAGCGAACGCGTCGGCGCGCTGCTGGCTATCTGCCCGAATGCCGATAGCAGTTCAAAAGTTTCCAGCAGTATCAAGCAATCGATCCGTGCAAATTACTCGAATCCGCCGCGGCATGGTGGCGCGATCGTAGCAACGATTCTCGGCGATGCGGAGTTGAAGAAGTTATGGATCTCGGAACTGACCGAAATGCGCGAGCGTATTCACGCGGTGCGGCAGCAGTTCGTTGACGGTATGCGCGACGTGGGATGCAAGACGGATTATTCGTTCTTGTTGGCACAACGCGGGATGTTTTCATACAGCGGTCTGACGCCTCTGCAAGTTGATTGGCTGCTGAAAGAAAAGGCGATTTATATGGTCGGTAGCGGTCGTATCAATGTCGCTGGGATTACGTCGCAGAACCTCGCGCCGCTGTGTACCGCAATCAATGAAGCGCTCAGCTGCGGTGCGTAGTGCGGACTGAAAATTCACCTTGGATAACTTCGCAATGAAATACTTGGTCACAGGTGGTTGCGGCTTCATCGGTTCGCACTTGTCGGAGCGACTGATTGCTGACGGCCACCACGTCACAGTGCTCGACGACCTATCGACCGGCAAGATGTCGAACGTGGCCAGTTTGGCGAACCACTCGAATTTTCAAGTTCGAGTGGGCTCGATCTGCGATGATTCTCTGGTGCAAGAATTAGTTCAGCCGTGTGATGTGGTCTATCACTTGGCGTCCGCGGTTGGGGTTCGATTGATCATGGACAAACCAGTCGAGACGATCGATACGATCGTGACTGGAACTCAGATTGTTCTGAAGCATGCGAACCGTTTCGGCAAACCAACGCTGCTTACATCGACATCGGAAGTTTATGGCAAATCGACCAGTGTCCCGTTCATGGAGGACGGCGATCGTTTGGAGGGGCCAACCACAAAGCATCGCTGGGCCTACGCATGCGCGAAAGCGCTCGACGAATTTTTGGCAATGGCCTATTGGAAGTCGAACAACTTTCCGGTAGTGGTGGTGCGTTTGTTCAATACCGTAGGTCCGCGTCAATCGGGGCAATACGGGATGGTGATTCCCAACTTTGTGCAGCGTGCACTCGTGGGCGATTCGTTGCATGTTTATGGAACCGGCGCCCAATCGCGATGCTTTTGTCATGTCGCCGACATTGTGCGCGGGCTTATTGAGCTGATGAAGTGTCCCGCAGCCGTCGGCGAAGTCGTCAATCTCGGTTCCACTTTTGAAATCACGATGACTCAGCTCGCCGAGTTGATCCTCAGCGAGACGGGCAGTACGTCAAAGATCGAATATCATTCGTATGAGTCTGTTTTCGGCGAAGGCTTTGAAGACATGCTGCGCCGCGTGCCATCGATCGCCAAAGCTAAGCAGTTGATCAACTGGACACCTGAATTCAGCTTAGACAAGATCATTGCTGATGTTGCTTTAGAGCTTGATCAGCAGCGTTCTGCGGAGTCGTAGGTTCGAAAGCTCGTTTCAAGGGTTCTGACTATTCGCCTGATATCACGTCACCTGATATCACGGTTGAACTTTGAAGCCGCACGTTCCAGATACCGCCTGCAATCAGCATCAGAAGCGCAGCCAGACCGGTGATCGTCTGAAACCACCCCGTGAACTCCAGCCCGTTTACTTTGGACAGGATGTAGACGATGAACAGAGCCAACCCAGCTCCGGCGAGCGTCCCCGCCGAGTACATTGGTGTGAACTTGACCGTTTTCATTAGTGTTACCTCGAATGCCTTAACCCACCGAAAAATTCACTTTCTACTTTAACCCATCCACTCTCTATTTTCGGCGCCGCCTCGTCGATTTATGCGCCTTTGCTCCTAACTCCAGAAGGAGAAAAGGGGACGAGGAGCATAAAAGGGGACGGGGAGCATAAAAGGGGACGGGGGAAGTTATAATCAAATCCTTACGTCGTGCTGTTTTCTTCATTGGGATATCAACGATCACGCTCCGAAAAGAGGTAGCGACGAGGTGGCCACAACCTGGAGGGGACGAAAAAATTGAGGCGTTCCCTGCGGAATTTAAAGATTGCCTTCGCAATTAATATTTGAGTGATAAATAGAGTGCAAATCAGTCGTGTTTTCCCGATTTTTGATCAGAGCATACTCATTGTGCATTTGGCATCGCAAGATTGGGATTATGCAAAATACGGAACGGTATACTTCCAGGTCGGTGCTGAAGCGATTCGATTTCAAAGGAGAAAACGGGACGTCAAAGGAGAAAACGGGACGAAAGGAGAAAACGGGACGAAAGGAGAAAACGGGACGAAGGAGAAAACGGGACGGGGGTAATTCCAGTAAATTTCCCCCGTCCCCTTTTCTTCTCGTCTAAGAATTGGATCTTTGATATTTGCCTTCCACAAGAGTCTTTCCAGTTGTACCAACGAGGCCGACCCCCCCTCCGTCTGACGCCATGAACTCGACGGGCAGAACACCGCAGGATTCAGACCAACCTTGTGCGAATTTGCGATCACTGACATAACTCCCTTGCTTGTCAATTAGGCGCACCGCGCCTGAGTTGCTCTCTTCAACGGAAGTAATCAATGAATCGTGACACCACTCAGAAATTATTCCCCATTCCGATTTGGACACCCAGTCGCCACTAGTATGTAAAAGACCAAACTGATTTTGTAAGACTGCATTTGCTATTTCCTTATAGATATTAGTGCTTATGAGATCGAAGATAAAGTCTACGACGACCTTGCCACGCTTGTTGAAAATCCCAAACTTCCCTCCGCGTACTGCGACTAGATATCCACTGCAGAAACTGCCAACCGGTTCCACTCCTTTGAGGCTCAGCAGTATCGCCCCTGTTTGATCGACGACATGAGTCAAATCGCCATCAATAAGGCAGCCGAGCCCATCACTAAAGCGGATTGCATTGTCGTAGCGGATTTCAACTATGATATCGCCCGACGCGTTGATATAGCCAAACCGACCATTTCGCCGAACCGCGAAAAGCGAAGAATTCTCTCTTAACTGCGACATTAAACATCTATCCTCTATTTCGCCACTATAAGCTTTATTCACTGGCGCTCGCCTGCTCTCCACTGAAACTACCAGTCAATTGTTCAGATGCTGCCATACGCGGCCGGCCTGAAAATGTAATCTTCAATTTCCTCAGCGCATATTGACTCTTTTCCTACTTCAACGATCGCGCCAACAACGCCTCCCTCTGTATGCCTTCCCATGCCGCTAAAGCCCACCTGGGCAGCGTTGAAGGGGAATCGGGGCGGGAGTGATTCCAGTAAATTCCCCCCGTCCCCTTTTCTTCTGCGTCATCGATAAACCTCATACGCTACCAAGACTGCCCGACCGTTCTCAAGCCGCCAAGCAACACGCGTATGCGACAGCTGGCAATCTTCAACTGCCACACCAACCGGATAGACCAGCTCAGTTCGTTCTGCCAACGCCACTTTA
>JBGSOM010000237.1:0-2517 GCA_041739135.1 Pirellulaceae bacterium | reverse complement strand
CTCCAGCGAAACGTCATTCTCGCAATCGCACCCAGCAATCCAACATCGCCTCAACCGTCGCTCCTGCAATCTCACAGAACTCAACAGCAAGCTTGAGATCGTGTCCCCAACGTTCTCTCTCTTAGCGGCGGAACGTCTGGCATCACCGCAGTCCGAGCGGTTGATGTGGGATGTAAACACCGGCCTCGTCGAGGACTTCGGTGCATGCCTTTGTTCGTGGCGTTTTGTCAGTCCTGGTGCACCCGCCGCTAATGCTGGGAGTATAGCCGATTCCTGACAGTCGCTGCAATCTTTTTGTCAGCCCTGGACGAGCACTGGCGGCTCTGACTGGTCGTTCTCGCTACGCGTGATGTATACGGTGTGGAACCAATGAGGGCGCCCGGAGTGAAGCTGGAAGCGTGCTGAGCTATCGTCTGTTGAGTTGCGTCTCACGCTGCAACTTATGCCAGCTCGAACCACACCAGCGTCTGATCTTTGTCGCACGTTGGGCAGCTACTGCTCATGACGCGACAGTTGCCTTTGAGCCACGAACGTCAGTCGTCACCAAGTTCGCGCGAGTGACGCCACCATTCCAAATGCACCGGATCGCGAACTTTGGTGCACGACTTTGTTATCTGATTTTGTCCTTCACGTCACCACGTCTTGGTATCCAACCTCCGCGACCGCGCCATCTATAACTTTTATTCCGAGGCCGTGTTCTGGCGACCATGTGCATTCCGCCAGCAAACCAACAAAATTGCACCAGTCTTGACCGTTCATTGCGGCGACAACGATACCAGTCATTTCGGTGTTAGCACCAATATGTAGACCAAGTGTTCCTTCGTGTGCGGGCATCTGCCCAGTCTGTTCCAGTTCTGTTGTCCAGTGGTCAACAACGTGTGCAGTCAAATCATTTAGTAGTTCATCCCAGCGTGCGATGAGATTACAGAACGTTTACACTTGTACTTGGTTAGGTGTGCCATCGTTGGCGTCCTCGAAAATTACTTCAACAGCGTACCGTCTCCCATACCATGGGAGTTCAATTACACCAACGGCTTCATTAGAGCCAGTGGCAGATTGGCCGAGAGTGATTCCAGTGTCATTCAGTTCGTGAGGCATGACGCTTAGATGGAAGGGAGTAAATCAGATAACGGCGGCGGTAACCCAGCCGCCGCGTTTGATGTTGATGTAAGTAAGGACGCTACCGGCGGCTTGGGTTGACCGCTTGGTTATGCCATTTCGCTAGGGAAAGGTGGCCTAAGACATTTGCCGTGCTGCCAGAGTCCATCACGTAACCGGAACAAAACACCGGGATGTCGTTCCGATAGAAGTCGAGACGTTTCGAGTTCTGAGTCAGCTCCCAGTGCCTCAATTGTCCTTAGTTTTGGGAGTCTTGCAAGTTTTGCGATCGCATCGGGTGGTAGTTGGCAATAGTTGACGTTTAATGCGGTGATTTCCGTACACCGCAAAACGGTTGACACTGCATCTTCATTAAGCGGTATACCTCCAAGACCGAGGGTGGAGATGTGGATCGGAAGCGTACAGGCGGCTAGTGCAGTGCTTGTGATTTTGTTTCCGCCAATCGATAAGTGGGTCAGGCGAACAAAGCTCATGATCAATGGGACACTGGCGTCTGTGATTCGGGTTGAATCAGCGACGAGGAATTGAAGATCTGCCCAGCCAGCAAGTTTCGCGATGTGTTCGTCAGAGAAGTCCGAATGTAGAGCGCAAATTCCGAAGGCGTCATTGACGGTCGCCCCGGTGTCGCCGAGAACTGTTGTCAATCGAGCGATTCGTTCCGATTCAGTCATTGGCATAACGCCTGCCATCACCCGGCACGCGCGAGTAAGGCCTCCATGTCAAAAACAGCCGATCGCGTGCTCGGCGTGCATGGCTTTGTTACGTCTTCTTTCGGTATCGGCGAAGGACGGTCATGCTTCTCACGATCGTCCAGAGTAGCGACCCGATCATCAATATACAAAGGGTTGCGATTGATCGTCGCCCCCATGGCATTACGATCCAATCTATCGCAGCGGCAGCTAGGAAAAAGCACGCAGGGAAAACAATCAACTCAGGCAGGAAGCTAAAACCAGCGCCTTCTGGCCGTTTGCCTTGAGCAACCAGAGAAGCGACATTCGCTGCCCCTGCGAACGGGTACAAAAGCCAAGCTGTAGCGACGAGCAAAATCAGTAACCAGTACGGCATCTCAAGTGATCATTCCGATTCGGCCATCTGCACCGTTGAGTAGTTTGTTGACTAATGCGATCACTACGCACTTAAGGTTTGACGGCGCATTGCATTGCGATATTGGTTTTAAGACGTAACGGTTCGATTCACCCAGCGGCGGGATGAAACATTGATTTGTCTGTGCACCTGATCGCCGCTTGGGTGCAATCGTTGGTTCAAGTAAGCCGCGGAGCGGCAGGTTGAGCGGACGTTAGTGTAGCGGAGGATTGACTTGTATTTCAACAACGTTCTGGAAGGAGTTGGGAAGATTTGTGGTGATGGCTAATCATTGTAGTGCTCCTGGCTCCAGCG
>JBGSOM010000187.1:0-32646 GCA_041739135.1 Pirellulaceae bacterium | reverse complement strand
CTACAATAACGACCAGTAGCTTGTCCACAGAAAGCTTGCCAGCCGCAACATCCGTTTTGAGTTGTTCAATGTCCATGCCCCATTATTGACCCAACCCACCAATCCCTCCAAGATCAGTTTTCACAGTTTGGACAGCTACATGGTCGACCGATCAAGGCCGCAAGGGTTCGTACAATTTGTACTACTGTGTAGCGGACAAGATTACCGGCCCCTATGGACCTCGCAAGTTTGCTGGTCGTTTCCTGGGGCACGGTACTCCGTTCCAAGACAAAGAAGGTAACTGGTGGTGTACTGCGTTCTTCAACGGCAATGTTCCACCACTTTCTCGGGAAGAGATCGAAACACGCGATATCGGCGACAATGCTCAGACCATCAACGAGCAAGGAGTGACGATTGTTCCGCTGGATGTTCGCATACTTGAAAGTGGCCAGGTCTACATCCGTGCCAAAGACCCAGCCTATGCAACGCCAGGACCGGATGAATCTCAGAAGTTTGGTCCCGAGTAGCTGGCATCATTTCGAACCGATTTTCCCTTGCAGCCTACTTTCGCACGACAATTACCCAATCCTGATCGCTTTCTTGGGGAGGTTGGCCAAGCATAACAGCCTCTCCACCTCGTACTTGTTTTACATCCGAGGCAATCAACGCCCCTCCGCTTCTTGGGTTAAACCACGACACGGAGAATTCGCCACTAGCATCACTTAGGTCAAGCTCTGTCGTGTCGCCTTGAGGCAAATAGACGATGTAAAGCTCATCTTTCTTGGCCAAACAATATTTCGAGTTATCGTTTTTTGTATTACCAACTAGCTGGTTTGCATTGACCATTGCATCGAGCGGAATGCGGTTGGATGAAAGAAACTCTAAGGCGATACGGCAGTAGTCCCAACTCTTGTCGCGACTACGAAAATCCTGAAGAACAAGATCGTTCTCTGGCAATTGATAACCAAAGTAGTACTCCACACCTGCGCCGCCCGCCATTAAGTTGCCCCAAAGCGTTAACTTGCGAATGTCATGCAACGTGTATGGTTTAGAAGATACAAACCCTTCTGCTGCAGATCCTGCAGGCTTCTTCTCCAAGGCGATGCCATTATGACCTTTGTATCCTGGATCACAGGGAACCCCGAGGCTCGCAGGATTTTGCTCGTCATTGGGTACGATCCAGACGCGACCTGCCGCCGTTGACTCGTTAATCCAATGCAGCGTACGTTGGTGAACATTGCTCCAAGAATTCTGCAATGAGACGCCGGTGAGTAATGACTTATTCCCGAGGAGCGGTTCATAGACCAGCTCTTGCTGCGGTGGGAAAGTATGTACCACTATGTTGTGTCTGTAAGGATCAGTGTCATGAAGGTACTTGGCCATATCGCGTATCTCTTCACTGCTTTGGGTGTTCTCTTCTCCGATATTCCAATTGAGCGCAAGTGCGTGACCAAACCTAGCAATCAATTCACGGCAATAGAGTTTTCGCTCTGGGCCGAGGATACCGCCATCCAGCGACTCGGGAACCCGGATGTCTTTTCGATTGGGCCCCAATCGATTGTCATCCATCTCATTTTCTTGAAGCTTGAAGTGGAGATAAAGTCCGCGACTGGTAGCATGGTCAAACACGATCCCCCACTGATCTAGCTTTGAGCAGTCATAGTTCAGCTTAGCTTCTCGTTGGATGAAAGGCCAAACATTGTCGCCATCACCAGAAGCGTTGTAAGTCAAGAAGGAAAAAGCATTCAAGCCTTTGGATGCCAAGTAGTTGAGGGCACCGATCAAGCCCTTTCCTTTGCCATTTCGCCAAGTTGGATCGCCGGTCATCCAATCAGATACATGTGGCTCGAACGCCTTCAAAGGTGCTTTGTCTAACTTGCCGCCGGTTGTATTGTCAAAGTCGACATAAGCCAGCAGAGTCTCAGGGGAATCGGGCCCAGCCTTGAAAAAATACTCTTGGGATCCCGCGAATTGCAGATACCGCTTGCCAACGTATTGCAATCGTCCATGCGCGCGAAAATCGCGGCCTGACTTGTCCGTCGGTGCGATTTCGAAGCTACCCTTGGCTCCGTCGAACGGCTTGAGAGCTTCCCCGCCACCATCGAGTGCCGCGTGCTTGCCCCGAGCGAATGAGACTGTGTAGTTCCATGTTCCCGCTTTATCGGGAGAAAGATGAGCACGCCATTTGGTGCCGAATTCTGCAGAGCTGTTTGCGGCATCGCCATCGGCCGCAAAGTAGCCTGGCACCTTGTATGTTGGCGAGCCTGACTGATGGGTGAAAGTCACATGGACGGCAAGGTCGGTGAAAGCATTCGGTTGATTGTCCTTCTCATGTGCGAAAGGTCCGTCGAGAGTCAAAGTGACCTTGTGCCACTGTTTCAATTCACCGCTGACGGTGATGTCACCGCTTCCATCCGGTTGACGTGGTTGCGCAAGTGCTGGTCCAACTTGCTTGAGTGAAGTTGGCGTCGCGGTCGTTACATTGGCAACAGCATGTCTGGTTGCGTCATCGGCCGGGATAAACTCAACCAGAGCTATGCGAGCACGGCTCCATTCTTTTCCATCCGCCGAGGCAATCTGGGAGCTCACAATGACTTGAGACTCTTTACGAACGGTCACCTCCTTCCAGGTCTTTGAGTATTGTGGCCCTTCCTCAAAGGTTTGTGTTCCCAATGGAGCGACGAATTCACCAACCTTCGTTTCACCGATCGCAACTTGAAAAGTGGATTGACCATCCGATTCTCCGACGACATGCAAGGTGATGTTGTACTTGCCACTTGGGTAGGGGAACCATGTTCGCGCCTTGGCTTGCTTGTGCTTCTCGGGGTTGATTGCCAGCCATTTTCCTTTATCGAGGTAGTACCCCTCAGCATTTTCCAAAAAATCCTTGGCTGTTAAGCTCGGCACTGGCATTGCCATACTTTTGACAGAACTATCATCACTAGGCTTCGCCACAGTTACGGCCTCGGCAACTTCCGGAAACGGTTGAGGCAACTCACCCGACTTGACTTGAACCGCTGGTCCTTTGCCTTCGGGTTTGAACTCTTTGTTGCGAGACAACACGATCTTGTCCATTTCGAAGCCATCTTCGCGCATCGAGATCATGAGTTCATGGTCACCTGCTTTTTCGATGTCGAGGAATAACTGCATTGGTACACCAGTGTGAACCTCTGGAGTACGTTGTTTGCATTCCCATGCCCACTTTTGTTTTTGAACCGTTTGCCAGCGCTTGCTCGACTCAGGCCACTGTCCATCGATCCCGACATGAACACCATTGTCTTCCGAACCGGTTGAGTAGGACCGAATCCAAACATAGTAGCGGCCAGGCGTATTGATATAGACCTTGTAGCTCAGCACAGCGATGAGGCCAGGTTTGTCAGTAAAGTTCTCGCCTTGGATGAGTTTCTCACCGTGATTCGCACGCGTATCGGGCAGGATCTCCAGGTATGCCCCTCCACTCGCGCCGGCGACGTGTGACGTGTCGGGATCTGGCTTAAGCTCCATCGAACTCTTGGATGAAGTAATGTACCAAGCTCGAATTTCCTTCGTCGATTGCTTGTAGAAATGCTCGGACTCGATCGCCAAGACACCATCAACCTCTTCAAAAACAACTTCCTCAGTCACAATCGGCGAGGTGAGGTCGTTGGCTGATAGAGTCGAGCCGATGGACAAAGATGTAATGGCAAACAGGCAAGTCTGTAAGTTTAATATCAGTAGTTGCATAATTAAGATCCTCAGGGTTTTAAATGTTATTCAGCAATTGCCTGCCTTATGCGATAGGGCAGTCATTGGGTGCTAAGGCTTGAGGTTGAGTAGAATGAGTCGTTGGGATGGTTGGAGTCAGACTTGCAAGTATGGCTACCACTGCTTGAGCGACTTCCATAGTAGAAGAACTTCCACCGAGATCCGCGGTTCGAATCGACTGCTCTGCGAGCAATTGGGTTACTGCCGATTCGATGGCCAATCCTGCTTCGTCAGCCTTGCGATCTGAGTGTCGTTCACCCAAGTAGCGCAACATCATGGAGGCGGACAGAATCGTGGCCAGAGGATTGGCTACATTCTTCCCTGCCAATTGCGGCGCAGATCCGTGTGAAGGCTGAAATAGCGCATGCTTGTCACCGATCTCTGCTGACGGAGCAAGCCCAAGGCCTCCGACGATGCCAGCGCCTAAATCGGACAAGATATCGCCAAACTGGTTTTCCATCACCAAAACATCCCACTGGCTGGGCGATGTAACCATGTAGAGACTCATGGCGTCTACATACACTGCATCTGACTCAATAGCTGGGTAACGCTCGGCTACTTCGAAGAAGACCTTTCGGAAGAATGCAAAGCTCCGGAACACATTCGCCTTATCAACGCAAGTCACTCGGCGTCTACCGTCGCTGGGGCGTCCTTGACGAGATTGCGAGAGCCGGAAGGCAAAGTCAACCACACGCTGCGTCCCCTCACGGGTAATCATCAAGGTATCGCTGGCGACCGAATCGTTCAGTATGCAGCCTCCGTCGAAGGATGCGAACAATCCCTCAAGATTCTCTCGCAAGATGACCAAATCGATACCTTCGTTGGCGGTATTCAAAGGACTAGTCACGCCTGGATAGAGCTTTACTGGACGTACCGCAGCATATAGTCCGAGCGCTCGACGCAGTCCCATCATCATTTCCGGTTGCACTTCGGTGCCATCGGAGCGACGAACGTCTGGCAAACCGATGGCGGCCAGTAAGACAGCATCGGCGAGAAGGCACTCTTGCAGTACGGCATCCGGCAGTGCAACGCCATGTTCGCGAAAATGTTTCGCTCCAGCCGAATACGGCCTTATCTCCAACTCCAACTGGTATAGCTTCTCCACTGCACGCAAGACGATAAGAGCAGCATCAAAACATTCTGGACCGATTCCATCTCCAGGCAAACCAGCAATTCGATAACGGTTCATTACTTCAATTCCTCAAGTAGAGTCAGTCGCCGAACTTCTTTGGATTCGATCCATGGAGTCACTGTGATATCGAAGTCAGCAAAGTGAGGTGTCTGGCGATGATCATCAAAGGCCTGAGCATCGCTATACGTTTCGTAGAGCACAATGGAGTTCGGGTCTGTTTCATCCACCAGAACGTCAAACTGATCGCAACCTTCTTCGAGCCTTAATGAGTCCTGTGCCTGTTGGCGTACGCGAGGAAGAAATTCTCCAGTGTTTTCAGGCTTGACCTTAAAAGTGACTACGATGGCAAACGTAGGATGCTTCATGACGGAAATCTCTCGTATAGTTGCTGAATTTGATTTTCGGTTAGGAACTGTGTTGCTTGATGACGCAACAGCAGGTAAAGCTTGGCTGTCTCTTCGAGTTCTTCCACTGCATAAACCGCGCTGGCGAGATCTATGCCGCCAATAACTGGGCCGTGGTTAGCTAGCAGAGCGCCCTTGGATGCTCTTACCGCTAGCGCCACTGCTTCGGCCAACTGGATATCGCCGGGAGCAAAGTAGGGTACCAGCGGCAGGCGGCCAACTCGCATTACGTAGTACGCCGTAATTGGCGGTAGTACGTTTTCAGGATCAATGTCCCGTAAGCAACTGACGGCGACCGAATGCGTTGAATGGAGATGGACAATAGCTTGCTCGTTGCCTCGGCAGCGATAATAAGCCAAATGGAGAAACGCTTCCTTGGAAGGTGGCATCCCATTGATCAAGTTTCCGACCGAATCCAATTTAGAAATTGCCTCGGGATCTAATCTTCCTAAGCATGAGTTGGTGGGTGTAATCAAGAATCCATCAGGCAAACGAACGCTGATATTCCCTGAACTACCGGGAGTAAGGCCTCGATCATACAAAGAGCGACCATGCTCGACGATCTGCTCGCGTAATTCGCGCTCGTTCATACGGAAGACTCCAGGGCATCCAAGAAAAAGTCAGGTCCGCCAAAGTTTCCGGATTTGAGCGTAAGGGTCAGTGTTGGCTGGGAAAGCGTGGTCACCCATGGTACTCCAGGTGCAATCTCTCGACCGATTCGTACGGCTCGAATCCCCAGAGAATTAATGATCGCTCCGGCTGTTTCCCCTCCGGCAACAATGAACTTGCGAACACCGCTCATTCGAAGTTTTGTGGCTATTTCTGCTAGTACATTTTCAGCATATTCTGCGGCACCTATTTCACCGAACTTAGAACGAGCTGCTGCAACCAACTCAGACTTGGCACTCGTGGTCAGTAACAACGGAAGCTGTTTTGATTGCAAGCCCTGCCACTGTTCGTTACACCATTGCCAACTGCGATCCACTATCTCGTCGAGATTCGACGAAGCCGCTAAATCAAGATGCAAGACAGGAAACAGCTTTTCAAACGCTGCTATCTGTTGTCGAGTTGCATCCGAACAGCTCCCAGCCAGCACTATGCATGGATACTGATCGTCGCACGAATCAAGTAAATCGGAATGCTCATCTTCTGATGGTTTACTACGCTGCCGTGCTTGAATTGCGGTTGCCCAATAGCGGGCGATGGCTGAACCACCGGTCAACAATCGATGTTGACAAGCCAGCTCAGCAGCATGCGCTAAGTCTTCATTGGAAATAGCATCGACGATGAAGTTCTGTTCTAGTATCTCTGCCGGTAATGTCCCGCCGAGCGGCAGGCTAACAACTGGTCGCTTCGTCTGAGTCTGCAAAACTCGCACTAGGTTACTGTCGGTCATCGGGGTCAACGGGTGATGCCGCATGCTACTTTCGCTCAGCGGTACACCTTTGACGAACAGATGTCCGCAATAAACAGTGCGTCCGTTCTCCGGGAAAGCGGGACAAAACAGAACTTGCGTTGATCGAGTTGCGTCCGCTAATGCATCAGCGACCGGTCCAATATTCCCAAGAGCGGTTGAATCAAAAGTGGAACAATACTTGAAGAAAAATCGCTCGATTCCCAACGATCGCAGGAACTCTAAGGCTTCAAGCGATTGAGCAACGGCTTGCTCTACTGCGATCGATCGCGATTTGAGAGCGACTACGATCGCATCAAAATTCAACAGATCTTCAGATGTACCAGGAACACCGAAGCACTGAATGACTCGTAATCCTGCGCGCGTTAGCATCGAAGTCAAGTCTGTAGCACCGGTGTAGTCATCGGCAATGCAACCCATGAATGGACGACTCATCGAATTGCCTCGCTGTATTCGATCGCAACAGCTCGGACGGGACATCCATCACCGCCGACGATTCGGAGCGGAAGTGCTATAAACTCAACTTCGTCGCATGTGAGCTTATCCAGATTCGCCAACCCCTCAACAATCAAGATACCGCCGCTAAACAGCGTTTGGTGCACTTGAGTCAGCTCGTCCAGGTTGTTGACATCTGCGACCGACGGAGGCTCAACGCCAATCATCGCGACCTCCCGTTCGACCAACCATTCGGCCAGCTCGATCGAAATACGAGGTAGATGCTCACGGTATTCCGATGTTCCGTATCTCTTGTGCCAATCCGTTCGCAGAAGAAGCCGATCGCCGGGATAAACATCCCCTATAGCCTGGATGATGTCGTGCGAGGTATACAGTTGTCGAGCAGCCGCTGGTGCAAGATTCACAACCCTAGCTACTCCATAACAGACCGAGAGATCTTGCAGTTCTAATGTTGATCCCGACGGCACGAAATGCACCGGGGCGTCCATATGTGTACCTGCATGAGAGTACAGCTCGAGCGTTGTTGCATTCCATCCATCGTGCTCGATCGACTTGGCCGGCTTGACAGCTACACCTCGCATGGAAGCGTTGACAGGAAGGCTCAGGTCGATAATTTTTCTAGTTGATTGCGATTGTGTCTTTCTCGCAGCGGGAAGTTCGACACGGCGATTGCTTCGTGCTGAATGATAAATTGCTTCAACGACTTGCAGTGACTTGAAGTATTCCGTCGGCGAAGTCTCGCAGGTAACTTTGCCGTCGAGCACCTCGAGGAAGTGATTCTGGCAAGCAAATACGCAGTCGCCAGCGAAACCTACTGTCGATGGTTGGTAACTATGTTCATAGGCACTTTGCCCCAACGGCTTCACGGTGATTTTGCCGTTTGTGTCCATCCACAGACTCCCTCCGTTTGCTTCGACGAGGAGTTCGCCAAAAGTGTAACGCGGATTGTCCGAGAGCGATTCGTTGTAACGATTCGCATCCCAAACTCCGACGGCGCCGCTTGCGAATCGAAGTGTGAATGTACCTGTATCTTCGCCGACGATAACTTCATTCAAGCGTCGTAAGCTTCCCGAGCACTCGACGACCTCGCCTGCCAGAAAACGAAATGTATCAACAAAGTGAATGCCTGTTTCATGCATTAGCAATCGCGGCATTTGGCGGAAATAAGGCTGGCGGCTCAAGTAGGCGTCGGGACCCCAGCCGTCGCCCATTCGCGTTCGCATGTGGATAGTATGCAACTTGTTGCCAATCGCACCACCATCAAGCAGTTGCTTGATCTCGCGATACCATGGCTGAAAACGAAAGTTCTCGTGAACCATGAAATGTTGACCGCTGGACTGAACCAGCTTTATGAGCTGCCTAACTTCAGAGAAGTTATGCGCCAAAGGTTTCTGGCAAATTATCGGCAGGCCACGATCAACAACTTGCCGCACGATCTCCAATCGTCCGCTGGGTGGAGTTGCGATATCGACGAAATCCAAATCGTCTTGCTGTAGAGCGAGTTGAATATCGGAGAAAACCGCCTGGATACCGTACTTGTCCGCTGCCTGTTGAGCCTTGTCACGGTTGAGATCGCAGACAGAGACGATATCGACTTGCGGCGTACGCTGCCAAGCATCCAAGTGGAAGTCGCTGAAGTAACCGGTTCCGATTAACAACCCCTTTCGAGGTCTATTGTGTCGATGTGCATTCGACATGTTGGTTGGAAGCGAATGGGGTTGGTTCATCAGGCACTTCCTTCCAAAGCTACGGTTGGATCCACGACAAACCAAAGCGATATCGCCAACAAGTTGATCATGGCAGCCAGGAAGAAAAATGGAAGTGCTGATCCTGTCCAATCCAACAGATAGGGGAACGCGAGCGACGTAACAAATGCGCCGACATTACCCGCCATGTTCATTGTGCCCGAGACTAACCCTGACTTTGATCTGCCGATATCAACGCATGCAGTCCATGACGGCGACAAAGTCATGTCCGCACCGAAGATACACAGACTAAACCATATCGACGAGGATAGAGGAGTTGCTGCATAGGCACACCCGACAATGCCAATAGTCGCTAAACCAAAGCCTGTGATTGCAGGTAGCCTTCGCGATAGCTGCCAGCGCCCTGCCGCATACAGCCGATCCACCCACCAACCCGCAACCCAGTTTCCGATGGCTCCAAAAAGCATTGGAGCAGCAGCAAAAAAGCTGGCTTCAATGCCACTCAATTCATATCGTTTCATCAACTGTGGGAAGAACCAAGTCAATCCGAAATAGAAGATGAAATTGGATGCAAAATACTGCCCACACAGCGCCCACACCGTACGTGACTGCAAGAGCTGGATACGATTGGACTGGCTGCTCAAACCTACGGATTGCTTTTGACGATTCTCGAGAATGTAACGTCGTTCTCGTTCGCCTAACCAGCGAGCGTCCGTTGGTTCATCGCGAAAAAACACAATCCACAGTATCGACCAAACGAAACCGACGAACATCAATAGGACAAAAGTGGATTGCCACCCGATGCTCGCAATGGCCCACGTAATGAGCGGAAGTGTAACCGCTGCCCCTATTCGAGAACCTGAGAAATTGATTCCTTGGACTAGACCTCTCTCATGCATTGGAATCCATGAATACATTGCACGGGCGATTCCTGGAAACGCTCCCGCTTCGCCGGCCCCAAACAAAAAACGGACTGAAATCAACACTAGGAAAGAATTGGCCAGCGAGGTCAGCCCCGTAAATACAGACCACACGGCGACTATCGATGCCAATACACGCCGTGGACCAAACCGGTCCGCTAACCAACCGCTCGGTGTCTGAAACAGAGCGTATCCTAGGGAGAATGCGGCAAACACCCAGCCCATTTGTTGATCGCTCAATGCAAGATCAGCTGCCACATCTTTCTTAGCAGCTGAAATGCAAACGCGATCCACGTAAAGCAAGACCGACAATAGAAAGGTCGCTGTTACAAGTAAGGATCGCATTGGCGTTTGCACGTTCCTGTCAGCATTCGTACTAGTATTCACCAATCACGTTGCCATCATCTTTTTGAACCAAAAACTCGTAGACACTATCCGCGACAGAGGTGTTGTTTCCACCGGCCATCACGAAGTCGACGTTTTGTGTCAAGAATCTCACGGAACCATCGAATAGCGCTATCTGTACACCGCCCGCATGATTACTGCTGAGCGCTTGCTGCTTTGCATACTTGTTGAAAACACTCTGAACGGGGTTGATCGGCGAACGTGCAGTTGCCCACGCGTCATCGATACAGTCATCGTGCCCAGCGGCTGCACACCCCGCCCACACTGCGGCACCCATAAGCACATTACCGACTTGGTAAGCACGCTCGCCAATGCACATCGTATTGCTCGTTCCATCCGTTATCGTGGCCATCTTAAACGCTTTGTTGGGGCCGAACGCGCCGGTATAGAGCAATTGTCCGCCGGTGTATTGGTGAGCACGATGATGATGCATCGCAACATAGTTGGATGTCGCCAACGCTACTTTTGGACCGGCCGTTGCACCGTCGATGTACCACGGTGTTCCTCCTACCTCCAATCCAAAAATGAAGTGACTTTCTGATGGTAGTACATTGAGAGGACCACCAGTATCCGACGGACAACGAAACGAACCGATGGGTGTTTGAAGAAGCAATCGAGTCGTTGGATTCTCTACAATACGCCCGAGCAGAGGTTGAACACCTACAGTCGCATTGTACAGAGACGTTTGCTCCATATACGGCATGATCATCATGCTCCAAGAGTATCCTGCGGTCCTCGATCCGTTACTGCCTGGAGCTGCTGGAGGGTACACCCCACCAAGATTGGGAACTACTGATCCAGGTGGGAATGTCTTGTGAGCTGATTCATAATTGTGTAATGACAACGCCAATTGCTTAAGGTTGTTCGAGCATTGCATCCGCCGCGCTGCTTCTCGTGCCGCTTGAACGGCAGGCAGTAGCAGCCCAACCAAAATCCCAATAATGGCGATGACCACCAATAGTTCCACCAGCGTAAAGCCGCTTCTTACGGAACTCTTCCTTGGAAACAAACTTTTCATGATCCACCTCGGTTTGAATGAACGACTTTCAAAAAAACGATCATTTAGATTCTGCTTGTTCGCAGCAAATACTTTTCGACACCGATGTTGGCTGCGAGTTGTGCGCAGCGAACAACTCTTGCGCATACTCAAAACTCAACTTTGTACTCACTCGTTTTACGATCGACGGTCACTTCTTTCGTAGAATCCTTGCAGGCAAACGCTTGAACTTTGCCACTGGACTCGTCCATGTCCAAACCCACCGTCACGATGTGTTTTCCTATGATCGCGCCGTCGCCATCTTTGTATGTTGTCAATGTGAACCGACCGTCTTTGTCTGTTAGCCCTAAAGCCACACGGCCACGTTGCCCTGCAGCTCGACTTCCGTCGGCCACTGGAGTGAAGTTGACCGTTGCGTTCGCGACCGGCTTGCCTTGGCAAGTCACCACACCACTGACAGGAGTTGTTTCGTACTCGTTTGAACCACCACAACCCTGGAAAATGAATACAAAACAGGCGAAGACAAAATACGGTTTGGGGTTCGTAATGTGCATCAATCTTCCCTTTGAGTACCAAGAAAGTGAGGTTAAAGCCTCTTGCTGGTTTCGGGTGAGTATAGTAAAAGCACCAATCGGAACAATTACATAATTCCTAGCGATCGTTAGGAAAGAATGAATGATGGCCGATTCGGCGAGGTGCCATGAAACTTGATCCAAAATTCCGCGCCGAGTCTCTTTCGATGCAGCAGGTCTATTCGTTTTGCGCTGTCTACGAGCAAGGAGGCTACGCAGGCGCAGCCGAAATACTGGGCCTTTCTGGTCCTACGATTTGGGAGCAGATGAAGTCGCTTGAACGGATCTATGGCACGAAGCTGTTTCAACGTAACGGAAGAGCAGTTCAGCCAACTCAGGCCGCTGATGTCTTGTACCACCTGCTTAGTCAGGTGATTACTACCGTTGAGTCCTCCATCGATGTTGTCGATGCCGTGGACGAAACGAAGCCGCAAACGATTCGTATTGTTACTGGCGTCAGAATGATCCAAGAGGAGCTTGGAGTGGCACTAGCAACCTTTAGAAGCAAACATCCCACCATCACGATGAGGCTTATGACAGCCGACAATCGTGAAGCTCAGAAACTCTTGCTTCATGACGAGGCTGACTTGGCACTGATGATCGAACCTCCTGCAGATCTCATTGCTCTGGGGATAGAGCTTCAGTCGCTGTATGCCATCGAATACTTGGCCGCATTGCCTCGTAAGCATCCGCTCACTAAGAAGGCAACTTTTTCAATCAAGGATCTTCTCGATCAACCCTTGGTTCTTGGCAACACGAACACGGTAGGCCGGAGGATGCTGGAGGATGCTTGCTTTCGACTCGGTCTTCGACAGAAGCTCAATATCGTTGCGGAAACAGACAATAGCGCTATTACGTTGGCATGTGTGCGCGCCGGCATCGGCATAGGCGTTCTTGCCGGAATATCCACCGGCGATCTAACGAAAGCCCTCACTACACGGTCTTTGTCCCCTGAACTGGGATTGGTCCAAGTCGTTGCGGCAAAGCGCTGCGGACGCGTTTTCCCAAGGTTCGTAGATGACCTGCTGAATGCACTTAGTCAGTCATTACTATGATGACTCACGTCCTGGGCATCTAACGACCGACAACTCACGACCCATTCTTTGTCCAACTAATCCTTGGCGAGTAAGGTCAACACGGTTTCTCGGAAGGCCTTTTGCGGTTTTGGTTCGTGGCGATCTTGACGTCGAAGGATGACAAGATGTTCGACCCCAAAGAGGTCGGAGACATCTCGAAAGGCAAGATTTTTTGCGATCAAACGTGCCATAGGATCCGCAAGAAAGCGTGGACTAATCGGC
The DNA here is from genome assembly GCA_041739135.1 of Pirellulaceae bacterium. Classification (GTDB taxonomy): domain Bacteria; phylum Planctomycetota; class Planctomycetia; order Pirellulales; family Pirellulaceae; genus Aureliella. The sequence continues at coordinate 19,619 of JBGSOM010000187.1, read as the reverse complement.
GCGATGGCTATTCCGAAATCCATCTGCGCGTAACGAAGCAACAGTTCCTTTGTACTCGTTTCGAAAGCAATCTTCAGCTCACTCACCAAACCAGCTTTCGCAAAGACTTCATCTGTTCGCTTCCGACCGTTGGTACCTACACTGGGCATGATTAGAGGAAAAGGGACGAAGTGCTTGGCTTGAAGCTTGCGTACTTTCAAAAGGGGGTGCTCCAACGAGCAGACCAACATAAATGGAAAATCGGAAATATGGTCCATAGCGAGCGACGTCGGCAACTCCATTTCAAGTAGGCCAACGATTGCTAAATCAATTTCACCTGCCTCCAGTAGACGCCGAGCTGGGTTGGATGGCGAATCCGTCAGTCTCAACGATACCTTGGGACAATCTTTTCGAAATTGTCGAAGCGGCTCAAGCAGATCGTTCACCAAGACATTGTTAGGAGCCGCTAGTCGAAGCGTTTGGAAATGGTCATCGAGCAATCCCCAAAATTGCTCGCCAATCTGGTCAAAGTTCTGCACCAGTGGTTTTGCCAGAAGTACCAGCAGATTGCCCGCTTCTGTCAAGCGGACCTTTTGCCCATCAACCTCCACCAAGGACACTTTAAACTCATCTTCCAAACCGCGAACCTGTTGCCAAACCGAAGGTGTGGCAACATCGAGAAGAGCAGCAGCGCCGGCAAAACCTTTGCCGCTGGCCAATGCGGTCAGCGCTCGGAGCTGAGACATCTTGAGTTCTTTGAAGTAGCGACGCTTAGCCATAAGGTGCCTTTGAAACTGGGTGAAGTTACCATTAACCAATGCCTAATGAACTTTAGGAGGATTATAAAAGCAGTTTCACCCCATAATCAAGCTTGGCGGCTACCATGTGTACAGTTTGCTAAACCTAGCAATCATGGCCACAATGCGCTACAGATATAAAACCAATGAGCTACGTTCGAAACATCTTGCTATGTTTTTGTACCTTCGCCTCGCAAGTCGCAACGGCTCAGCAACCGCCTTCTCCCGGGCGCGATAACGCCATCGTCGAATCGCTGCTGCGCATCCCCGACGCCAAGATGGCGGCCTATCCACAGCACGCCGATGCGATCAAACGCTATCTGAAAGAAACAACCGGTACTGCTCAGTATCTGCGAGTTGTTGAGCAACTTGGTGTCATGGGGGAGGAGTCGAATCTATCCGCCATGCTCAACGCCGTACCCGTTTCGACCGAGTCGACCCAAGCCGCCAAATGGCTCCTCGAAAATGGTCGCGAGAGTTTAGTGCAGGCTGCCATCGCGCATAGCGATGATGAAAAGGCATCTGCCGCCCTCTCGGCTTTAGGCTATCTGAATACCCAGGCATCAAACGACCTGCTGCTTCGCGCTATGCAAGACATCCAGCGCAGCCGAATCGTGAGAACCGCCGCTGCGACCGCGTTGGGCAAAAAGCCCCGCGGGCAACGTTTACTGCTCAAGTTGACGAGCGACAAAAAGATTACCGAAGACCTGGAGTTCGCTGTAGCCGACTCGCTTCTGGGTTCGGAGGTCCCTGAGATTCGCGACGAAGCGTCCAAGGTCGTTCGGCCTGCCGTTACCGGAACTAGCGAAGCGATCCCGCCAGTCAAGAAACTTGCCGAAATGCGAGGCACTGCTGAGAAGGGAAAGATTGTCTTCAACACTGTCGGCACCTGCAGCAAATGCCATAAGATTCACGGCGAGGGTAAAGAGGTCGGACCCGACCTCTCGGAAATCGGCTCCAAACTTTCTCGCGAGGAGATGTTCGTCTCGATTTTGAATCCAAGCGCCGCCGTCAGTCACAACTACGAAACCTATACTGCTTTGACCAATGACGGCAACGTCCTGACGGGCACGCTGGTCAATCAAACCGACAAGTCGATCACGATCCGGTCTGCCGATGCGATCGAAACGACCATCAACTCCGAAGACCTTGATCAGCTGAAAAAACAGTCTGTTTCGTTGATGCCTGAAGGCTTGCACAAGGCCATGCCTCTGCAAAGCCTTGTCGACTTGGTCGACTACATGGTGCTACTTCGCAAGCCTGAGGAAGAAGGGTTCAATCAAGTGACCCGCAAGAAACCCAAGCCTCAGTCGGAGGAATCGGCTAGCCGAGAACCCAAGGACGCGTTAGCGGGTCTTGCCGTTGCCGATGGAGTCGACCTGCAACTGTTCTCTTCCGAACCGATGATGCTCAGCCCAACGAGCATGGATGTGGATCATCTCGGTCGAGTTTGGATCGCAGAGGCTGTCAACTATCGTCACTTCAGAAATCAAACCAACGAGGAGCGGAAAGAGGGAGATCGCATCATCGTTATGGAAGACACCGACCACGATGGCAAGGCCGACAAGCTGACCGTTTTCTATCAAGGTCCCGAGATCGATTCGCCGCACGGCGTGTGCGTGCTCGGTAACCAGACAATCGTTTCAGCAGGAGCAAGCGTTTGGGTCTTTACCGACGACGATGGCGACTTGAAGGCCGACAGCAAACGAGCTTTTTTTACAGGCATCGATGGCGTTCAGCACGACCACGGCATTCATGCGGTCACAGTTGGCCCAGACGGTAAGCTGTACTTTAACTTTGGTAATGAAGGAAAAAGGATCTGCGACTCGGATGGTAAACTCTTGCGCGATCTGGCTGGCAATGCAGTAGAGAACACCAGGAAGCCCTATCAAGAAGGAATGGTCTTTCGTTGCAACCTCGATGGTAGCGAGTTCGAGACGCTCGGTTGGAATTTCCGAAACAACTGGGAACTATGCGTCGATTCGTTCGGCACGATTTGGCAATCGGATAACGACGACGATGGCAACCGAGGGACTCGCATCAACTATGTGATGGAGTTTGGCAACTACGGCTACAAAGACGAGCTGACCGGCGCGACCTGGAAGACCGAACGAACAGGCATGGAGCAAGAGATCCCGCTTCGACATTGGCACTTGAACGACCCAGGCGTTGTACCGAATCTATTGCAAACCGGAGCGGGCTCGCCGACAGGCATCACGTTCTACGAAGGGGATTTGCTGCCGCCTGCGTTCCGCAACCAAATGATCCATTGTGATCCGGGGCCAAACGTCGTTCGCGCTTATCCCGTTTCGAAGTCGAAAGCCGGCTATACCGCTGAGATTGCGAATCTGGTTCAAGGTGTCGAGGATCAGTGGTTCCGACCGGTGGATGTCTCCACTGCACCGGATGGCTCGTTGTTCATCGCGGATTGGTACGATCCAGGTGTTGGTGGGCATCGCATGGGCGATACGAAACGCGGCCGGGTTTTCCGCGCCGTTCCGAACAAGCATGCCGGCTATCGTTTTTCACCTCCAGACTTTTCAACGCTGGAAGGTTCGATTTTGGCTTTGCAAAGCCCCAACGCGGCGACACAGTATTTAGCGCAGCAATCGTTGCTCAAAATGGGTGCGACTGCGTTGTCAGCCTTAGAGAACGTATTCAAGAACCACGCATCGCCTCGCATGCGAGCGAGGGCCGCCTGGCAAATGGCCCGCATTCCAGGCCATGCAACCAACGTGGTCGAGCAACTGGTGAAAGATTCCGATGCCGACTTGCGGATCGTCGGCATTCGTATTGCAAGGCAATCTAAACTAGATTTGATTGCGATTACTAAACGATTGGTGAATGACGAGTCGCCGCAAGTGCGCCGCGAGCTGGCGATCGCATTGCGCCATAGCAACTCGCCTGAGATGCCAACGCTATGGGCGCAGTTGGCGAAGCAGCACGACGGTCAGGACCGCTGGTACATTGAAGCCTTGGGGATTGGTGCGGACCTTCGAAGTGATGAGTGCTTTGAAGCTTGGTTGCAATTGGTTGGCGATGAATGGAATACAGCGAGCGGACGAGATATCGTTTGGAGATCGCGATCCAGAAAGGCGTGCGATTATTTGTCGAAGATCCTATTCACGACTGAAAATCCGGCCGAACAAAATCGCTACTTCCGTGCTCTGGATTTCCACGATCCCAAGCAAGTCGCGCAGGTTTTAGCACAGGCTATTCGACTTTGACTCTAAATTGCAACGCCGCTTACAGACCTGCTGCTCGTCGCATCGTCAAGCGACTCATGCAGAGTTCCAAAATACAAAGCCATACCAGATGATTCGAACAGTAATGCTTTTTGCGATTGCGATCGGAACGCTGCTTTTCCAAGCAGGAGCTTTTGCCGACGGACTCAACCGGCCCAAGGTTTGGATATACACCGACATGAGCGACCCGAGTCTACCGGGCACGAATCATCGTGGTACTATCAATGATCCAGATGATGTGTCTGCCATGGCCGGCTATTTGTTGATGGCCGATCGCTTTGAGACGCTGGGCATTGTCGTCGCCAGCACGCATCGCAAAGAACATGCGACGACGCCAGATCAAGCGGCGTGGGCCAAACGAGTATTCGGTGAAGCGTATCAAGCCGACGTGGTCGGCCTGAAGCAAAGCTCCGCAAGCTACCCTGACGACATCTCGTTCGATCAGTCTTGCATCAAAGAATCCGCGGAAAAGTTTGTTGACGGTAAGAGCTACGATTCGCTTGAGCAATACAGCACGATCAAGGCGTTGTTTGATACAGCCAGCCAACTCAAGGACGACGAACTCATCAATGTATTGTGCTGGGGTTCGTTGACAGAGCCAGCCATCCTCGTTGCCCATTGCTTGACTACCAACAATGAAAGCCTGCTGAAGAGACTACGTTTCATCGCGCATTGGACGAACTCACCCTTGCACCAGGGAACACCCGAACATCCCGAACGCGTTGCTAACTGCCAGGAAGACGCGGCGGCTTGTCGGTACCTGAAGTCGATAGCTGGTACGGGCAAAATTATCTATTACGAATGCGGAGCTATCGGACAGCATGGAATTGTCAGTGGCAGTCCCAAGGGCACCGAGTACTTCGATCAATTCCGTACCAGCCGCCTCGGAACACTCTTCGTCGAAGGCAAGTATGTCCACAACAGCGTCGATCATTCTGACTCCGCCACGTACTGGGTGTTGTTGGGCGAATATGGAGTCAGCTTGCAAGATATCTCTGCTGATGGGACAAATCCAACGCAGGTCGAGAAGGCCAATGAAGCGAAGTTTGCGGCGGCCTCCAAGCGTATCCATGACGAACTGCTTCGTCGTTCAAAGATCGCTCCTATGCCAATTGAACAAGTCGCTCCGCAAGCCACCGAGGCAATCGGCTTGGTTTACTCGGGCAAAGCGGATTGGAATGCCGAGTCGGGTACCGTTGCATTCTCCAGCAGCGGAAACATGCCCGATTCGAAGGAGGGCTTCTTCTGGAATGTTCCGCCATCGGTCAAGCAAATTGTTATCAACTCGGATGTCACTGTTGAAGGCGCATTGCGTGTGACGTTTCGCGACGCAAAAAATCCGCTCTTCGTTAAGGGGCTAGATCGCAAGACCTCAGTAATCGCAGGCACCCCGCAGCAGAAGTGGACCGAAAACGCTGGCATCGCTGAATCCGACAAATGGCGTTACGGCGCGATCAACGTTGTCGAAGATGCGATCGTGCATGTCTCAAATCTAACCTCCAGGAATCCTCGCGGGTATCACATCTCAGGTTACGCGAACAAAGCTGTGATTCACGTCGATGGTTGCGATTTGTTGGATACTCGCGGTGGCGACAACAACAATAGCGATGGTTTTATTGGTGCAGCGGGTTCTTCGATTCGCAACTCCTTTATCAGCACGGCTGATGACGCCATCAAGGTCTATCACGATATTACGATCGAGAATGTCACCATTGAACAGCATCGAAACGGCGCACCGCTACAGTTCGGTTGGGGCGGCGAGAACGACGTGGCAAACGTTACGATCAAGAACTTGGCGATTCGTGGCGTTTCTACCGACGGCAGATATAACTTAGCTCCGCTCACGTGGTCAGGCGGTCGTCGTGGTGTTCGGAACGTCAGCATCGATGGACTAACGATCGACTTGCAGGGCAAGATCTACAACGAAACGAATGACACGTGGCAGCCAATCGGGCTGATGTTGGTAAAGCCGACGCAATGCACTTTGAACTTGGCGGTAAAACGAGCAAAAATAGCTGACCTGCCTCTTGGCGTAAATGTGGCCCAGGGAAGCGTGCGACTTGAGTAGTGACTGCAATCGCGCAAATCACATTTTTGCCCATACATACCCAGCCGACGCGAGGAAGTTTTGAGAGTAGCCGCAACCATGAATGCCTTAATTCGACTGCTTTTAGTCCTTGCTTTTGGCTCGCAAGTTGTTGCGGCCAATCCCCAGGAAAAGGTCACGCAGCCTAACGTCCTCTTCATTGCAATGGACGATCTGAACGACTGGATTGGCTGCATGGGGGGACATCCCCAGACGGTCACTCCCAATCTCGATCGGTTGGCTGCAAGTGGCGTCTTGTTTACCAACGCCCATTGTCCTGCACCTGCATGTAACCCCTCGCGTTCTGCGATCTTTACTGGGCGTGCACCAAATCGATCTGGATTGTATGACAATCGACAGCAGATGCGCGAAGTGATGCCCGACGCGACCATCATTCCACAGTACTTCCGTGCGCATGGTTACTACTCCGCCGGTTCGGGCAAACTCTTGCACTACTTCATCGACGCCAAGTCATGGGACAAGTATTTTCCCAAAGCGGAATCCGAGTACCCATTTCCAGAGACGTTCTATCCAAAGAAACGCCCGGTCAGTTTGGAACGTGGCGGCCCTTGGCAGTACGTCGAAACGGATTGGGCTGCTCTCGATGTCACAGACGAAGAGTTCGGCGGAGATTGGTCGGTAAGCAAGTGGATCGGCGAACAACTGAGCAAGCAACATGACAAGCCATTCTTTCTTGGCTGTGGCCTCTATCGACCGCATGAGCCTTGGTTCGTTCCCAAAAAGTATTTCGAACCCTTCCCGCTCGAATCGATTCAACTTCCGCCAGGTTATCGAGAAAACGATCTAGACGACGTTCCCGAAACGGGCCAGAAAGCGGCACGGAACAAGTACTTTGCCCACATTCAGCAGCAGGGGCAATGGAAGCAAGCTATACAAGGTTATCTCGCCTCGATTCACTTTGCCGACGCGATGCTGGGACGAGTGCTCGATGCTCTTGAGTCTGGTCCCAACGCGGATAACACAATTGTCGTGCTATGGTCTGATCACGGTTGGCAGCTCGGCGAGAAAGAGCACTGGCAAAAGTTCACGCCGTGGCGAGCCGTGACGCGAGTTCCTCTCATGGTTCGCGTTCCAAGCGGTGCTAGCGCTGCACTACCAACAGGCACGCGAGCAGGAGCGATTTGTGACGCACCCGTGAATCTGCTTAGCCTGTTTCCAACGCTGCTGGACCTATGCAAACTTCCAAGTAATCCCAGCCACGATGGACCAAGCCTATTACCGTTGCTAAACAATCCAGCTTCTTCTGATTGGAATCACGATTCGGTTACCTACTTGGCTCAGCCAGGCTCCTATGCCATCAGCGGTCGATCACAGCGTTACATTCATTATGCCGATGGCAGCGAAGAGTTATACGACATCAGCAAAGATCCCTACGAGTGGACCAATCTTGCTAAGTCACCGCAGTCCCAGGAAAAATTGGCCGCGTTTCGAAAGACCGCTCCAAAGGACTTTGCACAGCGAGTCGAGCCGTCGATCGATTCGCTGGCCAAACTAACATGGCAACCTGCAGCCGACGGAGTTGCCCCTGCGTCCAAACCAGATGGCAATCCGTTCCCAGTGCACTTCATCAACAAACAGCGACAGGCGGTCGAGCTGTTTTGGATGAGTCCCGAAGGGCAAGCCACGTCATACGGTTCGATTGCCTCTGGGCAGACCAAGACTCTGCAAACTCGTCCCGGAGCGGTCTGGTCAGTCGGCAAAGTTGGCCCGGACCAAAAGCTCGGCCATTTCGTTATCGGTGATCGAACCGCTCAAGCAGTCATCCCCGCAACGCAGCCTAATGTAATTGTCATTCTCACCGATGATCAGGGCTGGAGCGATCTCGGTTGCCAAGGGACCCAGAAGGATGTCCGAACACCACACATCGATGCGTTGGCTGCACGAGGAGTCCGCTGCACGGCAGGCTACGTCACCGCGCCGCAATGTAGTCCTTCGCGAGCTGGTTTGATGACGGGTCGACATCAACAGCGCTTTGGTATTGATACGATCCCCGACATGCCACTGCCGAGCGAGGCTGTCACGATTGCGGAACGGTTAAAGCCACTGGGGTATCGCACTGGATTCGTCGGCAAGTGGCATTTGGAACCGAATGTCACGTGCGTTGATTGGATAAAGCGGGAGCTGCCCGAGATGGCAGGCAAGCCGCGTGGGCAAGTGCGAATTCCGTGGGACAAAGTGCGACCCTACTCGCCTGCTGCTCAAGGCTTCGACGAATACTTCTGGGGAGAACTTCGCAACTACCGAGTCAATTATGAACTCGATGGACAGGAAGTGGATCGTGCGGATCTTGCTAAAGATCCCGACGCAAAAGGATCTTTATCAAGATCCACAATAAAGATGAAGCCAGTCGAAAATAGAGATTTTCGCATCGATGTTCAAACGCAAGCCGCTGTCAGCTTCATTGAACGCAATCATGCAGCGCCGTTTTATCTCCAACTGAACTATTACGGCCCGCATACTCCGCTGGAAGCGACTGAAAAGTACCTCGATCGATTTCCAACCGACATGCCGATCCGTCGGCGATATGCTTTGGCAATGATCGCTGCGATTGATGACGGTGTGGGGCGCGTCGTCGAGAAACTGACCGAACATGGATTGCTCGACAACACGTTGATCGTAGTGACAAGCGACAATGGAGCTCCGCTGAAGATGACGAAACCTGATTCGCCCATCGACGGTGACGCGGGCGGTTGGGACGGGTCGCTGAATGAGCCGTGGGTTGGCGAGAAAGGGATGCTCAGTGAAGGGGGCATTCGAGTACCGATGATTTGGAGCCTCCCCAGCCAACTACCTAGTGGCAAAACTTACGACTGGCCCGTCAGCACGCTGGACATCGCTCCAAGTGTGTTGCAGCTAGCTGGAGGAAATCTTGCCGAAGTGATGCGAGACAATACGCAGAAGTTCGACGGCATCGATTTGATCCCGGCTATGAATGACATTCAAAACCCGTCTACTCGCAGTCTCTATTTCCGCTTCTGGGATCAAGCCGCGATTCGCCGCGGAAAATGGAAGTACATTTACGTTGGCAATGGAAGGCGGTATCTGTTTGATCTCGAGAGCGATCAGCATGAACGTGGGAACTTGGTCGATATGCATGCCGAGCTCGCTGATAAGTTGCATCAAGACCTTAGCGAATGGTGCGCGGGGCTCGAACCGGCAGGATTGCCCAGTGGCGACAAGATGCGCGAACGCAATTGGTACAATTTTTATTTTGATGATATTCCCTCGCAGAAATAGCATTCCTGTTTCAGGAACAAGGAAGACTTTCATGTTGAATATTCCCAGGATTCTAGCTTCAAAGCTGCCAGGAATCGCTGCAATAACTTCGTTTGTAGCGTGGCTTACGCTCGGCGTCGGAGTAACGCATTCCGCCGACAAACTAAATGTGCTGTTCATTTTGAGCGATGACCTGCGGCCTGAACTGGGCTGCTATGGCGCGCCCGTCCAAACACCGAACATCGACAAGCTTGCTGGAGTGTCGACTCGATTTGATCGAGCATACTGTCAATATCCTTTGTGCAACCCATCTCGGACGTCGCTGCTGACGGGCCTTCATCCGACGCAAACGGGCGTATTGGATAACTCTGCAGACTTCCGCAAGTTGATGCCGGATCGCGCCACGCTACCGCAAATGTTTAAGAACAATGGTTACACGACGGTGCGGCTGGGAAAGGTATATCACGGTGGTATTGACGACGTCGCATCCTGGAGCGAAGGAGCAGACACGGCCCCGAGAAGAAATACCGCAAATAAGAACCGCCAAGGCAGTAACAATAACCAAGCTCCGCGCAAACAAGCGGGAGCCGCTCTTGCAAACGATGATGGCAAGCCGATGACTGAACCGACTGGCACCATAACCGATCAGATGCGAAATTCAGATCAGAGAATCCGTTTGTCGGGTGACGGCGAATCTCATGGTGACTATCGAACTGCAGATGCCGCGATCGCTGCCATGGAGCGTCTTAAGGACCAACCATTCTTTATCACTTGCGGATTCACCAAGCCGCATGCCGCTCCCGCAGCTCCGACTGAGTTTTACGACCTTTATCCTGCGGAGAAGCAGACTCTGCCCGCTGACTTTGCCGCCTATCCAACGCCTCCCAAAGGCTTCCCCAAGGCTGCGCTTACGATACAGAATATCGACTTGTTTTGGAATCGCGAAGCACGAGCAGAAGAAGCGAGTCTGATGCTTCAGTCGTATCGAGCTTCGGTCAGTTGGGTTGATTGGAACGTTGGTCGAGTGCTGGAGCAGCTCGACAAACTAGGCTTACGCGAAAAGACGATTATCGTTTTTTGGGGCGACCACGGATACCATCTTGGCGAGATGGGAAAGTGGTCCAAACATGGCAGCCTATTCGAAACCGGCACCCGTGTGCCGCTGATGATCTCCGTGCCTGGTTCTAAGGGAAGTGGATCGGTAGTCACAAGTCCAGTTCAGACGCTGGATATCTTCCCCACCTTGGCTTCGTTGTGTGATCTAACGCCACCAGCAGATCTACCGGGACACGATCTTAAAGCGTTGCTTGAGGATCCATCAACGAAGTGGGCACATCCAGCATTTTCCGTCGCAGGCAGCGCTACCAATCTGCATCGTGCGGTTCGGGTCGACCAGTGGCGGTACATCGAGTGGAGTGGCAAGGACGGTGGTACGGCATTGATTGATGAGACGAATGATCCACGAGAGCAAATCAACCTCATCAATGCACCAGCCCATGCTGCGACGCGAGAAAAGCTCAAAAATATGTTGAAGACACTACAGTAGACTACGGCGGTTGTCCCGATTGATCACTAAGAGATTGAAATCTAATGCAATATACATGCTTGCTGTTGATGGCTTGTTCGATTCTTTGCGGTCAGTTAAAGGCAGCGGAGAAGCCGAATATTATCGTTATTCTCGTTGATGATATGGGATACTCGGATATTGCTTGTTATGGTTCCGAAATCCCGACGCCGAATCTCGACATGTTGGCCAAGGGTGGCCTGCGGTTCACTCAGTTCTATAACACCGGACGATGTTGCCCCACGCGAGCATCACTACTAACTGGTCTATACTCGCACCAGACCGGCGTTGGGCACATGACCGATTATCAGGGACAACCTGGCTATGAGGGTCGACTGAACGGCCAATGCGCGACCTTTGCTGAAATGCTCAAGCCGGCTGGTTACTTTACAGCCATGACAGGAAAGTGGCACGTTGGGCAGAATCATGGTGTCACTCCATGGGGCCGCGGATTCGAGCGCAGTCTCAATGCCGCAGCGGGCGGTTTTTTCTATCCCCAATCCGAAAAGGCGAAACTGTTTCTGAATGGCGAGCCCATTAAAAACAATGACGCGCGTTTGCCCAACGATTGGTATTCGACCGATCTTTGGACGACTTTCGGATTGAATTTTATTGACGAAGCTCGTTCCGCCAAGAAGCCATTTTTCCTTTATCTTGCTCACAATGCGCCGCACTTCCCGCTCCAGGCGCCTGCGGATGAGATTGCGAAGTTTCGGGGCAAGTACAAAGAGGGCTGGGACAAGCTCCGATTGGCTCGGCACGCCAAGCAAGTTGAGTTAGGGATCGTGGATCCATCTTGGAAACCTGCGGCGCGGCCAGATGCGATCGCGGCCTGGGACAGCTTGGACGCGGAACAGCAAGATCGATTCGATCATCTCATGGCCGTCTATGCAGCCACCGTTTCTCGTATGGATAAAGCCATTGGCGATTTAATGAATGGACTTAAGGAGCGAGGCGAGTTGGACAACACGTTAATCTTGTTCATGAGTGATAACGGGGGCAACGCAGAGGCTGGCCCAAACGGTCGCGATAACGGAGATCCAACCGAAGCCAATTCAAGCTGGTTCTGCGGTGAAAGCTGGGCGTTTCTTCAAAACACGCCGTTCCGACTCTACAAGCACTACAATCACGAGGGAGGTATCGCAACGCCTCTGATCGCCCACTGGCCATCGGGCATCGCTGCCAAGAACGAATTGCGAAAGCAACCAGCCCACATGATCGACATCATGGCTACGTGTGTCGATGTTGCGGGAACAGCCCCGCTTACGGAACTACATGGAAAACCATTGACTCCACTCGAAGGTCGCAGTTTGGTGCCTGCATTTAACAATCAACCGATCGATCGTGACGGCCTGTTTTGGGAGCACGAAGGAAACGCGGCTGTCCGCGATGGAGATTGGAAATTAGTTCGCAAAGGCCGCGATGGAGATTGGGAACTGTATGACTTAGCCAAGGACCGGACCGAGCGAAACAATTTGGCCTCAGAGAAACCCGATCAAGCCAAGAAGTTAGCGGGTATGTGGCAAGCTTGGGCAGCTCGTGCGAAGGTCAAACCAGATCCAAACGGATCAAAAAGAAAAGGAAAGGGTAAGTCTTCAAAACAAGTACACCTGATGAGGAATGATGTTCGCTCGACGCTGGCTCGTGTCGTGGAAACCACATCGATTGGAGGACTAGGGTTCATGGTTCTGAGCACTTGGGAATATGGCAAAAGATGATGAAGCTTTTTAATCATGTTATCGTTTGTTGGAACATTCTCCTAAGACGCTAGAATCCATAGACATTGGACGCCCCAGATTAACGCTTAAGGGCAACGGTTTAGCGTTACGAGCCACGATTGGGTGTAATTGAATTTGGGAGTTTGTTGCCTAACAGGTTTGGTGTTTTATTTTTTAGCTTTTCGGAGGTTTTCTCATGGTAGACGGATTAACGACACGACGCAGCGGCTTTACGCTCGTGGAACTTTTGGTTGTCATCGCGATTATTGGAATCTTGGTCGGTTTGTTGCTTCCTGCGGTACAAGCGGCTCGAGAAGCTGCAAGACGCATGCAGTGCTCGAACAACTTGAAGCAGCAAGGGCTAGCCATGCTGAACTACGAATCTACCTTTAAAAGGTTGCCCCCAGCCTCACTAAAGGAACCCAACGCCCCCAATGCTTGGCACACTGCATCTGGGTTTGTTCGCATGCTTCCCTATATGGAACAAGGAAATATGTTTGATCGGCTCGCTTCATTCGGCTTTGGTTCGAGCACCAATTATTGGCTTGGTTCGAACACTACCAACACAAACTTAATTCGTCCGTTCTTTAATGGCGTCAACTTTCCGATGTACCGCTGCCCCTCTTCGCCGCATCCAGAGCGAGTTCGAGTGGCAATTTCGGGCCAGCCTGCGGTTGAACTGATGTGGGCGTCTTATGTCTTGATCGCGGGTAGCAATGCTCATCGAAGCACCGATCGTTTCGCGCGCCAAAGTCACCACTCATCGGGTGGCATTTTTCCCGGCAGCATTGCTTACTCGTTGGCCGCCGTGACTGATGGCACATCCAATACAATGGCCATATCGGAGCAGTCTGGATGGGTCCGCAACGTAAACGGTTCAATTGTGAGTGATTTGCGCACTGCCGGTTCGCTGGATGGGAGTTTCCCCATGGGTAGCAAGAACCCGAGAATTCCAAACGGAGACAATACTTGGTCACGCACTGGATCACATGCCACCGACGGGAATGGCGATCGGGATCTGCGCTGTTATACCATGACAACCGTTAGGGAAGCCCCCAATGCACGTGGACTAAACCCATGGAGCGCTCGGCAACAGTGCAACACAGTCCTCAATTCGGAACACACCGGTGGCATACAGGCGCTCTTGGTGGACGGTTCTGTTCAATTCATTTCTAGCACCATCGATCTGCCTACATTGCTGAATTTAGCAGATAAGGATGATGGTAACGTTGTTTCCGTGCCTTAGTTTGGTTCAAAAAGTAAGGCTGCATCAAGTTGACTTTGACGGCGTGCAGTCGATAAGTATAAGGAAATTACAATCGAGTAGGACACTACTCGCCGTCTCGTTCAACGGGTTGCATATTCCGTCAATGCTCCGCTGCGAACGCTCGCACTTTTTTGGCGAGTCCTATTTTCGTTTTGGGAATTTAACAGATGAGAAACTTCGGAATACTCTTTATTGCCTTGGTAGCTAGCATGAGCGGCTGCGGTTCCGGTGGCCCGAAAACCCATACCTTAACTGGTAAAGTCACTCTTGCCGGGCAACCGGTGGAAATAGGGGTCATTAGTTTTGAAGGGTCAAACAACGGCTTTTCTAACTCTACTGAACTTGAAGCTGGTGGGGCGTACCATTTGCAGTTGGCCGAAGGCGCCTACAATGTTACCCTTTTCCCCAAGACTGAAGAGGCAATTGCAGCAGATGGTACACCCGACACTGTACCTATCGATGACAACAAATTCCCAAAACGTTACCGAGCATCCAGTTCAAGCCAGCTAACGGTGGATATCAAGGGTGATGCAACTTTTGATGTCGACATGAAGCTCAAATAGAGTTGCCATCTTGATTAGTGCACCTGGAGCTATTCGGACGAAGCGTTATACCTTTGCGAAGTATTACCTTTCATGAGGTCATCGATGAATATTTATCGATTCATTCTCTTGCTAATCGCATGGGAACTGCCAGCTTATGCAGCGGATCCTCCAAACATTGTTTTCATCCTTAGCGACGACCTCGCACAAGGCGACGTTGGGTGCTACGGACAAAAGCTGATACTAACACCCAACCTGGACCGCATGGCTCTCGAGGGGACTCGCTACACTCAAGCGTATTGCGGAACCAGTGTTTGCGCCCCCAGTCGCTCATCCTTGATGACAGGGTTACATAGTGGCCACTGTCCTGTGCGTGGGAATTGGGAAATAGCACCGGGAGAAGGCCAATATCCTCTACCTGCCGAGACTGTGACCGTCGCACAAATCCTAAAAGGCGCGGGCTATGCGACGGGCTGCTTTGGGAAATGGGGGATGGGTATGTTTGATACTTCGGGTAGCCCCATGAAAAAAGGGTTCGACCAGTTCTTTGGCTACAATTGCCAACGCCACGCTCACTCGTATTTCCCCACCTATCTTTATCGCAACGATGTTCGGTTCGAGTTGCCGGGCAATGACGGAAAGGGGATTGGCAAGACTTATTCGCAGAATCTCATCGCGGATGCTGCATTGGAGTTTGTGAAAACGAACAAGGAGCATCCTTTCTTCCTTTTCTACGCGATCACACTTCCGCATGGACGACAGGAGATTGACGATCTTGGTATCTACGCTGACAAGCCCTGGACGCCCTCTCAGAAGGCATATGCTGCTCAGGTCACGCGACTTGATAGTGATGTTGGAAGGCTTCTGGATCTGCTTCGTGAACTAAAGATAGATGACAACACTCTCGTCATCCTGGCCGGCGATAATGGTTCGTCGTGGGCACCGAATTCTGAGATGGGAAAACTATTCGAACAGGCCAATAACGGTTTGCGAGGATTCAAACGAGGCCTTTACGAAGGTGCTCTGAGACAAGCAGCCATTGCGCGCTGGCCTGGCGTCGTGACTGCCAGTCGCACGAGCGATGAGCCGTGGGCCTTTTGGGATTTCCTACCGACCGCCGCCGAACTCGCAGGCGCGAAGATTCCCGAAGGCTGCAAGACTGATGGCCTCTCGCTGGTCAGCTTTCTGAAAGGGGGCAAGGCGCCCAAACGCGAATACTTCTACTGGGAACTTCACGAAGGAAAGCCTATTCAAGCTGTTCGCTTTGGTGATTGGAAGGCCGTCAAGAATGGACCTACGGCACAACTCGAACTGTATGATCTGGCCAATGATCCAGGCGAGAGAATGGATTTGTCGGCGAGTCAACCTGAACTAGTAGCGAAGGCTACCGGATTTCTGAAATTATGTCACACTCCCTCCGAGGACTGGCCTCTGGCCGGCCGTGCCGAGCGAAGAAAAAAACCAGCTTCGGCGGGTTCGAAAGTAGATGAAAGTAGATGAAAGTAGATGAATAGAGAATGAATAGAGAATGAATATCAAGCTCTCTTCGTATGTTCCGGCGCGCCATAATTCTGCTTTCCAGATTGTGTAGCGAGGATGATTTAGCGAGGAAGAGAAATTAGACGAGCGACTTTCTGCGTTGATACCTTCGTAATCAATTGGTGAGGTCGACGGCGGCGTTCCACGAATCGCTTACTCGCAGTTCATCGATTTGAGCGGCTGCTCGAGTGCCCAGCGAAAGTCGAATCGAAGAGAATTTCGTCGGCCCACTCGACGCTGGTCCATAGACAGTCCAAACGGACGGCTGAGTTTCATCGACCAGCTCATTGGCTCGGTAGACTCGTAAGTTGGCGGTGGTGGTGTTTGCTTCAGCCTTGTACATAAAAACAAACAGATGTGGCTCGCCGACCGCGAGCGACGTTGCGGTTTCGGCAATCGTGCCAGCGTTGTTCAAAAATAATCGCTGGTCGGACCTGACACCAAAAGAGACCGAGTGGCGTCTGGTGAATCTTGGCGACACGGAATCAGGTTCAAGAACAATTTGTATCGCGGCGGATTGTTCGTCATCGTCGCTATCGCCAGTTGATTGTTCGCCCGAGGACTGTACTTCGGGAACTTGGCGACTGATCAACAGACTGACAAAGATCGTCTCGCCTGGGCTTAGCTCAATCGGTTTTTCAAATTGCCTTCGAAGACTTTCTCCGCCTTGCAGCGACAGTAACCGGCGGCCTGAACGGTCTTTGCCGAAAACAGTTCCATGCGGAGCATCAATGACTTCGGCGAGCGGTCCGCGACCAAAGCCAGCGGATTCCCAGCCGCCGGACCAACCGAATCCGCTTCGGTCTCGCCGAAGCTGGCCAGCGAGATTCTCGAATCCGTCGTAGGCCAGCAACGCGCCACTGGCCGCCTCACGGACTTGTTCGTCGATGCGTCGCACGAATTGACGTTGCCCAAAAGGAATGTGATTCGCTCGGCTGGGTTGGCTTCGAAGGTAACGCCGGGCTTCACCGGTAGCAATCCTGTCCTCGAAGTTCGCATCGGCAGTGTTTGGCGTCCAGATCACGCTGCCATCAAAGACATGGACCTCGGTCGCCAGCGAATCCAAAGCGACCGCATACTGCGTCCCTTCGTCGATGATCTGGGCTTCGGGTGTTTCGAGTAAAAAGCCATTCGACACTTCCGTAACATGGACATAGACTTTGCCGGCAAGGAGTCGCGCTGAGTCGGCTGTGTCGACGAGCAGTTCACAAGGACCTTCAAGGACGACGTTCGTTCCCGAATCGAATCGAAGTTCGGCAGCCCCGGATGTCAGCTTGATCATGCCAGCGTTGAACGTTCCATTGGGAAGCGAT
The DNA here is from genome assembly GCA_041739135.1 of Pirellulaceae bacterium. Classification (GTDB taxonomy): domain Bacteria; phylum Planctomycetota; class Planctomycetia; order Pirellulales; family Pirellulaceae; genus Aureliella. Next base: position 2,332 of record JBGSOM010000187.1, on the reverse strand, counting down.
GGTGGTTGCTGCCACACACAATCCGCTTGTGCGATCCATTGTCCTAGTGACGGTGCAGCCGGAGGTGTCTGTTGCGGTGATGTTTTGTTCGGCTGATCGACCAAACTGAGTTGGTCTCGATCTGGTCGCTGCGTCCACCAGAGGGCCGTTGCTAGGATCGATGCGGCCGTGGCCATCAACGTGATGCGCCAACCCCAATCGGTTCGCAAACTCTTTTTACTCGCCGAATCGCTGGCCAACACTTGCCGATACGCGCCACTGTCAGCGGCCCAAGTTCGCAAGCCCGCTTCGATATCCATCCGCTCGCGGAACGTCGCGCGAGCAGTGGCGTCTTCCGACAAACGATTCTGCAACGACCGATGCTCGGCCTCCGTGATGGTGCCAGTTATCAGAGCGTTGATGGATTGCTGGAGGGTCTCATCACTCATGATGCTGATCCCTCTTGGGCGATCCGCAGACGAATGCAAGCGAGAAGTTTTTCTCGCAGGCGCGCGAGCTGCTTGTAGAGCGCCGTACGCTCGCGGCCCAGTTGTTGTGCGACTTCGGTAATCGATTCCGAACCGGCATAACACTGCTGAAGGATCAACTGTTGTCGTTCAGAGAGCTCCCTCAGGCAAAGCCGTAAAGCATCCAGTCGCGATACGGAGAGCGATTCTTCTTCAGCCGCTTCGCGCGCCATCAGCTCAACCAGCTCGACATCAAAATGCAGACGACTCCGCCGCTGTACGGTGAGGAAGTTGCGGACTTCATTGAAGGCGATGCCACACGCCCAGTGAAAGAAGCTCCCCTGGGCATCGAAATCCTGCATCTTCTTCCACAGCACAATACTCGTCTTTTGAAACACATCCTCGACATCCGCCGGATTGACCAATTGCTTAGCGATAAAAGCGTACAAGCGATGACGATGCTCCATCAGCAACGCCATGAAGGCGGCTGTGTCGTCGTCAGCATCACGTTGAACGTTTTGGTTAGTCAACCGTGGGCGTTCCAGTTAATTGGTTGTGGGCGTAGGACGGAGCTCCAGGCCCGTCGCGCCTCTTCATAACTCATCTTACAACAAGCCCACGATTGGACGCATTATCCGAAGATTTCGTGGAAGTCCCGATTGCCACCCAACCCCAACGGGGTTTGACATCAAAGCCCAGGGTCGCGCAGCGCACCCTGGGAAAACGTGCACCCATCACGCGCGAACCCCAACGGGGTTCAACACGGCGACATGTTCAACCCCTTCGGGGTTGGTTTGGTGGTGTTACGTGTTGACCCGGGGTGCGCTGCGCGACCCCGGGCTGTGTTGTTAAACCCCTTCGGGCAACGCTGTGAAGCATTTTTATGCGGCATTTTTGAGCTCGTGGGCTTTGATTTTTTTCTGTTCTGCAGGAGTTGGTTTGCGAATGACCGGATCTCCGAGCGGCTTGACGTCAGGGTTCTTTTTCCGATAGCGGGCTCGTTTGTCGGTTCGATTGTTGTACTTCGGTACAATTGCTTTCGACAGTTCATCATTCATCGAGTCTGATGGAGTCACTTGCTCCAAGTTGCGCATATATCTGCGCAGCACGCGAAGAGTGTTTGCGAGGCTTCGATCTTTTGTGCGGTACTGTCGATTTGTCGATGGAGCCTTGGGTATCTGCGCACGCAATGCAAGTAACTCGGCGAATGCCATTCCTTGAAGCGACCAATCAAGTTCAGCCAGAAGACGCTCGTTATTTCGGCAACGTAGTTTATGCTTGTCGATTGTTTGCTTTAGCCCTCGGAATTCGACTTCGATTAACCATCGCATTTTGTAGTAAGCAACGATTTGTTCGAGCGTCAATTTGGTTTCGTCGAGCACGCTAGTCAGCATCCACATCTTAGTCTTGCCTACTTGTACTTGAACAAGTCGCAACTGAAGTGGAGGATCACCTGAGCTCATTCGATCCTTCGGCCAGCACAAGACAATTCCTCCGCCGACTTCTTTGATGTCTGCGTGTTCACTCAGCAGGTTTACGTTCGCGCCAACTCGTACGAGAAAGTCGCTTCCCGTTTCTAAAATCGAACTCCATAGCGGGTAGCCGGTAAAGCCCGCGTCGCCACAGAACAGCGTCTTTTCTGGAAATTCTTCCTGTTCCAACATTTCTTGGACATGTCCGCGTTCACTCGAACTTGTCGGCCCCAATCGCCACGTCCAAGGCAGTCGCAATCCCATATGCCACATCATGGTGATCCACACCTGCGGTTCTTGTGGTTCTGTTTTGTGAGCCGCGTTTCGTTTGCGTCGTAGACCTTTGGATTTCTTCTTGCCGTACTTTGCCTTGTTACTGTGGCCGTAGTTTGGAGCACAAAAGGCCTTTTCATT
>JBGSOM010000185.1:0-8736 GCA_041739135.1 Pirellulaceae bacterium | reverse complement strand
TCGCTGAAAGACTCAGTTAAACTGCTGTTGGTTGCCATCCTTGGCACCTCCTGATTATTTGCGTGTATCGATCATCAAAAAAGTAGCATAGCAGTTCCGTCGATACAACGCGCTACTAATTTATTGGCCGTTCCTAAGTAGGCTATCGACGCTTCGTAATCAAACTATATAGGCGAATCAGTCTCAGCAGTTGGAAATGTTATGAAGACTCTTCTTGTCGTTTTGACCTTCATCGTGAATGGTGCAAACTATGCCAATGCAGATAAGCCATCCACAAATGCCGATACGGTAACCAGTACTCCGGGTCTCGTCGCTTTCTGGGATTTCCTGAGACGCGAGCCGGATGGCCAGCGTCGCTTCATCGCCCACGTACCCGCTGGAGCGACAAACGAATATGCGCTGGATGCTGGCAACTATGTCAAAGACTATTGGGGGACGGGGCGTGAAGCGACTTATGCTGATTTTCCGCAACTTGGTCGCGGGCCATTCGGAAATGCCATCCGCATCATCAAAGAAACAGATCGCGACTTCCGACCCTTTCTGTTTGTGCCGCGCCGGCGATTGCATGATACTCCGCTCGATATAAAGGGTGCGGGCAAGTCGGTGTCAGTCGTCGTTTGGGCAATTCGCGAAAGCGGGAACCATGCGCTGGCTGGTATCTGGCATGAAGGAACTGACTTGAAGCAAACTGAAACAGCCGGGATCGCGAAGATCGAACGTGGCCAGCGGCAGTACGCACTGTTTGCTGGACTGAACAAACAAGGCAGCGCCTGCGGTCATGTTTCGGAAAACGGCGCAAGTTCGTTCCTCAACAGATACGCTTTGCACAAGTGCAACTCACTTGCTCAATCCCCCGAAGTATCCGGAGATTCACCCACTGAAGAGCTCGATCGATCCTGGCAATGCTTCGCAATGACTTTTGACCACGCGAAAAACGAACTCACCGGTTGGCTGAATGGTGTCTCGGGAGATCGCTGGCTCGACAGTCCGAAGAACGACAAACTCATCTCGTCCGCCTACAACGCATATATGCAGGGCCATTATGCGAAACTTCCGGGTAAACAAAACGGTGAAGACGAGACGTTCCCGAAGGACCAATACTATAACCCACCCGAAGAAGAACCTCTGAGCGTCAAAGTCATTCGCGAGTCCGCTGGGCGGCGGGTTGAACACAGAGAGTATCGATTCACCAAGATTGATGTCACCATGCAAGACGACAAAGAAGTCGCCCGCGAACTCGTCGCGTTGCGTCTAAATCCTTGGTGGTATCCACACGATCTCTATTCGCCGAAGGATGCGAAAAGCGGCGGACCCTTTACTATCGGTCGCGTCATCCACAGCTCGCGCAGTGTTGGATTCACCGGCTGGATCGGCGGCGTAGCGGTATTTGATCGCGCACTTAATGCAGATGAACTCGCTAAACTCGCTTCTATCATAGAATAAATCATTTATGCGTGCCGCAACAACGAATTACGCTCGGCGCAGCATCCACCTTGTTGCCTTCGTCATCTTCTTGGGAATGCAAGGCTCACACGCCTTTGAACGGACGCATGCAAATGTTCTCGTCTACGGTGCGACGCCACGACCTGCAAAACCGTTCCACGCAGTTTAGCCTTGCGGGCTACGAGCAATCATCTTCTGCATGTTGACCAATTACTGCTAACGCTAAAAACCAAAGTCACGCATACAAACAACGGGCTGGAGTAAACAGAGTCGTGGCAGAACCCTTGATCTTCTCGGTAGGTACCCAAGTCGTGGTCCAGAAGGACACCTACAACACGAATAGTAGGATCGCGCACCCGGGCGGGTCCGTCGGCGTCATCGTCCGCTCGCCCATCGATAGATCGCATTCCTATCGTGTGAAATTCAACGATGGCTTTGAAGCCGCGGTGCACCACGATCAGTTAGTTCGTTTATCAGATTTCAAACGCGATCAAATTCGCAGTGCGGATGAAACGGTGATCGATCTCAATCAGCGGATCATTTACCGATGTGTGATTGGCTCACGTGCCTACGGTCTGGAAGATGACAAGTCCGACACAGACCGTCGTGGCATCTACTTGCCGCCTGCTGAGCTGCACTGGTCGCTTTACGGAGTTCCCGAGCAGTTGGAGAATGAGGAAACGCAAGAAGCTTACTGGGAACTACAGAAATTCATCGTTCTGGCTCTCAAGGCGAACCCGAACGTGTTGGAGTGCCTCTATTCTCCGATCGTCGAGTTTGCGACGCCCTTGGCTGAAGAACTTCTCGCCATGCGTGAAGCGTTCTTGTCGAAGTTAGTGTTTCAGACCTACTCCGGATACGTCGCTTCGCAATTCAAGAAGATGCAGACTGACATTCGAAATCAGGGGCGAGTTAAGTGGAAGCATGTAATGCATCTTATTCGTCTACTGATTTCAGGAATCGATGTACTGCGTGAAGGCAAGGTGATTGTGGAAGTCGCCGAAGCTCGCGAACAATTGCTTTCGATCAAACGAGGAGAGGTTCCCTTTGCAGAAGCCGACGCTTGGCGCAAAAGCCTGCAAATCGAATTCGAACGGGCGTTTCAACAAACCGCATTACGAGATCGCCCTGACTATGAGCAAGCCAACGCTTTTTTGATCCATGCTAGAAAGTGTGCACTGCAGCGCGAATTACCGTAGCGGAGATTGCTATTGAGGCTCTACGTTTCTGCGCCAAAAAATCAGCCAAAGGATTGACGGGTCAATAACACGATCCGCTATGATGATGATCCCTCAAGAAAAGATGATGACGCATGTCAAGTCGCACCCCTTTCCACTCGTGTTTGCCACGATCAGTGGCGCGCATCTGTACGGATTTCCATCCCCAGATTCCGACTTCGATCTCCGAGGTGTTCACTTATTACCACTAAGGACTGTCGTCAGTTTGGAAGAAGGCGAACAGACGGTTGAAAAAGAGGGAATCTACGATGGACTGGAGATCGATCTCGTCACACATGATGCTGCAAAGTTCTTCGGGCTGATGCTCAAGCGGAACGGCTATGTGCTCGAACAACTCCTATCGCCACTCGTTGTTTATTCGACTCCAGAGCACCAAGAGCTGAAAGCCACTGCGCCACATTGCATCACTCGCCACCACGCGCATCATTATTTAGGCTTCGCAGCGACGCAGTGGAAGCTCTTTGAGAAGGAATCGCCACGACGAGTTAAGCCATTGCTGTACACGTTTCGCGTTCTGTTGACCGGCATCCATTTGATGAAGACCGGCGAAGTTCAGGCTAACCTGTGCATTCTGAATGAGTCTGCAAAGTTGAACTACTTGGATGAACTGATCGTTCGGAAGCGAACAGGTGCAGAGAAGGGTGTCATGGACGCAGTTGACTTTGAGTTTTATCAAAACGAGTACAATCGATTGACGCGGGAGTTGGAAGGATCTCACGAAGAGTCGAAATTGCCAGAGATGCCAACCGCTCGAGCAGCTCTTAATGACCTGCTAGTTCGTTTGCGAATGAACGACTCAGCATAGTTTATTGCTTAACTGAGCTGGGCAATTTGGCACTGATCGGATACCACATACTGCACCGCAAAGCAATCTCCGAGTCGGACATGTTCAGCGGGTCGATGTCGATTCGGAAGTTTATGCATCTAACGCAGATCAAGTTCGGATTCGTCGTGGCTGTCGGCAGCACGATCTCTTGCGAATCCATAGTCGCGTTCTACGATGGCTATTCGGGTTTTAAAGGCGCTGTACCAATCGCTTCGCCCTTTGTTGCGCGCGACCGTATGTTGAACGTGCTCACGCCATTTCTGAATCGACGAAAGGTCTCGCCAGTAAGAAACCGTAATTCCGATTTCCTCTCGCGCGCTTTCGATCCCTAGAAATCCATCCTGTTCGCTCGCCAGCTTGACCATCAGCTCCGCCATTTCCTGATAGCCGTTATCGCCAGCCGTACGTGCACTGGTAAAGATCACGGCGTAGTAAGGTGGACTGGGTGTTTCGGCAATCATGAAAGCCCTTCGTTAATGAGCAAACTGTTGAGGCGGTGCACCGTTTTCACATCTTAGTCCGCACGTTTTGGCACTCGCGGGACGGCGTTCCGTTCGGTTCTTCATAGGATGTCTTTTTGGCTTTGGTCATGTCAGAGCCACACATCGTTCGGTGCGGTCATGTCGCCACCGACGTCGCCAGTGTTAACGACGCCACGTGGTTCGATCACCAGCACATGGCACTCTTGGTCCGCCGATGGTTTGTGCTGGATTCCGCGCGGCACCACGAACAATTCGCCCGCAGTCAATTCCACAGTCGCTTCCGGCATTTCTATTTTCAATCGGCCCGCCAACACGATAAACGCTTCGTCTGTTTCCGCATGTTCATGCCAGACGAACTCCCCTTGGACTTTGACCAATTTAAACTGATAGTCATTGAGTTCGGCGATCACTTTCGGTGACCATTGATCCTGGAATTGGCTCAGTTTTTCCAAGAAGTTGATCGGAGGTTTCAACATGCTCTTACATCCGGTTGCGAGTCCGTGTTCGATTCATTCAAATTTCGGTAGTAATAGGTCGTACTGCACAGTGCGCCGTCGGGCATGAGCGCGTAGTTAGGAATGTCACCTACGCGGACCCAATCGAGACGTTCATAGAGCCGAGCGGCATCTCCGTCAGTGACAGCATCCAATACGAGCAGTGTTTTGCCACAATCGCGAGCCAACGATTCTGCGGCCCGCATGAGTTCGGCTCCCAGCCCTTGTCGTCGAGCGCGGCGATGGACTAACATCTTCGCCAAGTCGGCTCGATGTGGTTGATTCTCCGGAAGATCGAGTATCAGTTGGACTGTGCCGCAGATTCCGAATTCGTCCGTGGCGATCAGCAAAGCTCGCTTGCCAGCTTCCACAGCTTGTGCAACACGACTCCAGAATTCGACGGCTCGGTCGCGAGTGAAGGGAATCATGAAGCCAACAGAAGCTCCGCCCTCGACGCAATCCACCAGCACGTCGCACAGACCTCGAATGTGCTCGTCAGTCAGTTCGTTCAGTCGCTCGATGACTTGACGATTCATCACGTTTTTCTCCGGGAATTGACTTCAGTTACTGAAGCCACCAGATAACGAGCAGGCTTGCGTGTCGGATTCTCGAAGACATTGGTCCCCTCGACTTTCACTGCCAGACAGTCTCCCGCTTTAAGGCGATGGCACCGGTTTTCGTAAGTGATTTCGATGGTGCCCTCGAGCATAAAGAACTGATGATAGATCGCCACGTCGCGTCCTTGGCTCTCGAAGACTACACGGGCTTTCGCCGGGAACTCAATCTCCACGAGTTGCAGCGGCTGAGGAACATGCGGTGGCGACAAATTTCTCCGAACATACCCCGTCTCCGGATCACGCCATTCCGATTGACAAGCACGCCGCTGTATGGGTTCGCTCGGCGCCTCGCTCTCAGCGCCCGCTTCGAACAACGTCGCAAGAGTCACATTCAGGCCGACAGCCAGTCTTTCAAGAATTACCGCTGTGGGACTGCACTCTGCACGCTCTATGAGCGACAGCATCGAACGACTGACCCCGGTTTTGGTTGCCAAAGCATCCAGAGACAATCCCGCCGCGGCCCGCAACCGCCGGACGTTACCCGCAATTCGCTGATTTACATCGCCTGTGACATCCACCATAATGGACACAATTGTCCCGGATTGGCGAGTCTTGTCTAGATGAGGTGCGTGATCAAGTTTGTGAAAAATTGCTGTAGTCCGTGCCGCCGCACCTCTAGCCGTACAATCGCCTAAGTTTTTTTGCTGCGTTTAACCACGACGATGGCCTCGTCTAATTCGCCCTTCTCCACTGCCATTGTTCGCCCTTGCGATACGGCTTGTGCGATTAATTGAATCACTGCAGCGTCCCGTACATCCGCGATGCGATGGAGCCGAATATGTCGAATGAGCTTTCCCGTTCCTTTCAATTTATCGTCAGGGTCGTCGAGTTCCGTTCCACGGTCGAAGCCCAAGTTCACATGCCCCGCATAGGTCGCAATATGAATAAAGCCCTGCCCTTGCTTACCGGTAAACGTGAACGCGTTGGAAACACAGTAAGTTTCATAGATTAGCTCGCTGCACCTGCCTGCAGATTTTAGCACGGCTTTCCTGGCAGCTAGGGCTATTTTAACCACTTCTTCTTTTCGATCTCGCATAAGATCGCGAAGAATCAGTTCCGTTTGCGTCTTGGATACAGTCATGCTAGCCCTTTTTGAAATACTGAATTGCACACGCAAGGTTCCCCTCAGTGTCGACAAACTTGATGAGTACTCCAACTGTTGGGATCTCCATAGATTTCATGACAACATTCCCTCCATACTTGACGATCTCTGTTTCCATCTTTTTGACATCGTCAACTGATATCGAGCACTCGTAACCATTGAACCCAGTTCCCAGTGGTTGCGTTCTCTTCTGTAATGCTCCAAGGATTCCTGGGTCATTCGCTTGGACCGTTCTAATCAGATAAAAGTCTGGCGGCCCCCATTCCTCAAACTGCCAACCGAACACTTGCTGATAAAAAAACTTGGCGCGAGCAACATCGTCAGCATGAATCGCGAAATGGCATACGTTGTTTGAGTGCACTATGAGCTCCGAAGACACTAGGTTGGGAATGACTTGAAAAGCAATTGTAGTCGTATCAAGAGCGACGCACTTGCGATACAATGACAAATTATGTTGAATGCACGCCAGTCTAAGGTACGATCATTTTCGGCCCGCTTTTCTCCCGGTCATTCGATCGAAATGCACTCGCATCCCTGGTCGCAGTTGGTCTTTGCCAGGGAGGGCGTGATTGCGGTGGAGTCCGGCGGCTCATGTTGGATTGTGCCAACGAGCCGAGCGATTTGGGTCCCCGAAGGGCTGTCGCACTCGATCAAGATGTACGGGAGAGTGTTTATGCAGACCGTATACTTTGAGTCACGGCCAGAAACGAAAATCGATCTCCAATGCGCAGCTTACGAGATCACGTCGTTGTTGCGTGAGCTGATTGTATTCGTTTGCAGTAAAGGGATCATCAATTCTGACACTGATGAGCATCGCAATCTGATTGCTTTTTTGACATTTCAAGTCCGAAAGCTCAGGCCGTTTCCGTTGATGGTTCCGATGCCAAATGACCAGCGTGCTAAGCGACTTGCTTCGCGACTGATCGATAACCCTGGCACTGATCAATCGCTTGCCAATCTTTGTGAAGAATGCGATACCAGCCTGCGCACAATGCAGCGAGTCTTTTCTCAAGAAATTGGCATGCCATTATCGCGGTGGCGGAATCAGGTAATCATGGTACATGCTATTCAATTGCTTGCCAGCGACAGAACCATCACCCAGATCTCACTCGAACTAGGTTTTGAATCGATCAGCGCATTTATCTTCTCGTTCAGAAAGTACTTCGGAATGTCACCGGGTCAATACCGCTCGAGTAACGAAATAAACCCAATCTAAATTTCAGATTCGCCACTATTCTAACTCTAATGCAGTTTTTGTGTTTCCGAAGCAGTAGCCGACAAGCCTTCTATGCTGGCTTGCCGTGAAGGCGATGAGAACACCGGAGCGTATACGGCATCTCCACCTGGCGCAGCCACGTACTGCTAACTTTTAGTTCGTCTTCATCAGGAACTCGACATAGTCGGCCGGAAGTTTGTGCCCGCAAATCCGTTCAAGTTTTTCAAGCAATACCGACTCAACTGCCGGTCCGATCATGCGTAAATTCATCACAAAAACTGTTTCCTTTTCCATTCAACGTCGCGGCGAAATTGCCTGAGCAAAGCTATCGCAACTTCCTAAAACTACGAGGGCACTAGACCTTGATTGCGCACGAGTGCGTCGTTGACACTTCGCTCTGAATACATAAATTCGTCGTCTTTCACTCTACCTATGCAAAATTGGCCAGTCACGAAACCAAATAGAAAGGTATGCAGCAGTAGCGCATTGCGATTCGCCTCAACACACTGCACAACGTTAGGATGACCGTCTATTCGAGTCACTCGCGACTCAATGAGATCTGTCGTAGTTTGGCCCCAATGCTCTTTCACTGAAGCTGCAAGTTCAAATCCTGCTTTGCCAGCAGAAAGAGGATCACTGCACTTGCCGCTGTGGAACAGTTCAGGAAAGTGCAGGCTCGCTTGGTCCAGCTTTGCATCCAATTTACCCTTGAACTTTGGCCGGATCACCTTAACTTTTGGCGGTTTGACTAGCCCAACTGGCTTGACCGAAGAGTCACAAGCCGCCAGGTCTGCTTCGGCCTCTTCCAGTGTTGGTCTGAGTAGTTTCAAAAACTGGATGAAGGTAGATGCGACGAAGTAGGCATGTGCCTTCTTTCGCGATTTTTTGAAGAACTGTGGTTCATCCCAAAAATAGACTCCTTGAACTTCATCGACCATGCTGATCACGAAAGGATCGCCCCCCGGTGTGAATGCGACCGGAAAATAACCGGGCGGAACGTCTTCTTCGCCCATATTCATGTCTTGAAACCAAGTGAGTGTATCGTGAAGCGTGCCTTTGCCCAAACCAGCCAGCGCATCCACCGCCACGGTATCTCCACCTGGCACAGCCACGTACTGAAAACCTTCGAACTTACCGCCATTCGTCTTCTTCAAAAACTTGGCATAGTCGGGTGGCGGCGTAGCTGTCCAAACTGTGAAAACTGATCTTGGAGGGATTGGTGGGTTGGGTCAATAATGGGGCATGGACATTGAACAACTCAAAACGGATGTTGCGGCTGGCAAGCTTTCTGTGGACAAGCTACTGGTCGTTATTGTAG
>JBGSOM010000179.1:0-15966 GCA_041739135.1 Pirellulaceae bacterium | reverse complement strand
CATTGACACTCACCGCGTCACTCATCGCTGTCAGCGGTTGCCCCGCGAAAGTCGTCGTTGCAACCAGTTGGATCGAAGCACTCGCCCCAGTGAAGTCCAAACTCGGTATCAACTCAAGCGTCGCGGTCTTCTGGTCGGCGGGAACATCGATCGCTGCTCCACTCCAACCTGCGGGCAAATTCTGCCAAGCCAACTTCAGCGGTTGAGCCGGCGCGCGTTCGTCCCATTGCAGTTCAACCTGCACGCGCTGCGGCTTGCCAACCACCAACGCATTAACCGGCTTGATGGAAACTTTCAACGGATCGATCCAAGCGACCGGCAGCGAATGCGATTGAATACGACCAACACCTTTGAACTCCGAATAGGTCGCGAACTGAACTTGCTCAGCTTGTACAGCTTGTACAGCTTCAGCTCCGCGCGTCCATGTCATCGCGTAAACATCTTTCTCAGGCTTCGCGGCGACCGACCAATGTTGGGCTTGGCGAAACGGCAAGACAGTTACCGCGTCTTTGAACTCAGCGTGCGATCGCTTCAGATTAAGTGAAGCGGAATGAACCGCTTGGCTGCGTGCGAACACGATCGGCGCCGCTGGTTCGAAACTGAAATATGCTGGCGATGCCGCAACACCTGCCACGCTCAACGCGCCATCTGACCACGCAGCCGGGTAGGGCATCGTCGGTCGTTTCGCGCGACGCAACCCAGTGCTGTTCACAGCAACTTTCACATCGGGAGTATCAACCGCAGTCGCCACGAATCGCAGCCCACCAAAATTCTCCGCCGTCCATTCTTGGCCCGCGACTTTATCAGCAACAAGATAAACTCGCCCCTCTTTCGCCTTTGCATCAATGCGCGGGTTCAATATCTCCAGGCCGCGCGTTGGTTTTGCGAAACCGATTTCAATCGCACCTTCGTAACCCGTTCGTTCCACCAGCAAGTCGATGGCCGCTGCGCCTTGGTCAACTTCAACTGCGAAACGCTCTTTGATCGTCGCATCTGGTTTCAGCGCTACCGAAAAAGTCGGAACAGAGCCAACTTCGACTAAGTAACCGAAGTTCGTTCCACCGCGATGCAGCAAGTCGTTTACCGCCAATCGGTACGATCCATCGTCTGGAAACGTGAAGTTGAAACTCCATTCGTCAGATTCGCTCACCGCTGTCTCCGCAACTTTGGCACCAGCCGGATTGAAGAGCTGCATCTGCAACATCGTGGGCAAACCGAGACTGCGGGTCCGAGCTGCGACGCGCACCCCCTGCCCTTTCGTTCCTCGCAACACAAAGTTGTCGACTTCGTTCACCGCCGACAACTGACCACTGATGATAACTGGAACCGCGATCGGCTCACTGGACACTGCGATTTGACTTTCAAGCGTTGGCGGAGTCGGTCGTAACACCATTGGAACCCAGGCCGACGACTTCCCTTCAGGCAATCTCGCGGCGACGTTCCACGATTCGTACGGATAATTGGCTGGAATCTCCACTTCGCGGGCGGTCAGCAAAGCTGCATCGGGACCGACGAACGAACATTGAACGCGCGTGCCTGCTTGAGCCGCCATAGGCATCGAAGCACCTACAATCGGAAAATCGCCAACTCGCAAACGATAACGTCCGCCCGTAGCGAACCGGCTGTCGAAAACCTCGAGAACATAGTCGCCTTCCTGCTCGAACTGGAATGCGAATCGTCCGTCGGCACCAACCTCCTCATCGTCAGCCAACACCAATTGCTTTCCAGTCGAATCGAGCAAACGCATTACGGGGTCCATCGTAGAACCGATTCGCTGCGCCTGAATTTCGAAAGCGATGCGTTGACCGGCTGTCGCACGAAATCGATAAAAATCGCTCAACGGTCCGTCGCTCGTTCCATCCACACCCGTTAACGCAGCGATTTCCTGAGCTTGTTCGCGTTGGTGATTCGCGCCGTTGTCCGCTACGCTCGGCAAATCATCGACGAGCAAGTGGATCGAGTCGGACGGGCCTTCGGCTGTCGCGACCCACAGCCCAACTGAGCCGAGCCCAACCGTTGCCGCAGTTGTGATATCGAGTGTCGCTTGAGTTGGTTCGACGCTGACGACCGCCACTTGCGCTTCGCAACTCGTCCAAACTCGCAACGGCGCCGCAAACCCAGCTCCGCTTAAAACCACGCGTATCGTTTTAGCCGGTTCAATCGCCAGCGGCGTCGCGGTAGTGAGCGTCGCTTCAGCAAAGGCGTAGTCCACAGTGCTGGCAACAACAAAACAAGCGATCAAAAAGCGAGACAGCGAACGAAGTAGACGGATCGTCGACATTGTTCTGTACCTGGGAGGGAGGGATGGTTTGTGCGTGGATCGCACTCAGGCGGGAACCTACAGCTTACTCGAAAATTCAACACGGATGCGAGTGTTGGCGCCTCGTTTGGATTAACATCTTTGTTTTGCCGGCATCGACAAAGTACACATCTTTTTAGGTATCCGATCGTGAAAATCCAGATTCGTTGGGCATTTGCGCTGTTCATCAGCTTGACTCTGCTGGCACCCGCTTTCAGTCAGACGGTGCCATCAACATTCAGTTTAGAACGCTCCTTTTTCGAACGCCAATCTCAGAATGAAGCTTTCGATTCAGGCCTAACTTTATGGAACGTAAATGGACGTACGGGGTCGGTGTCGGTGATCGATTGGACGAGCCTCCCAAGCGATTCGACTCAACCCGCTTCCAATTCCCGTTTCCTTTCGCAGGCCGATGACAGCTCCGCGAACAATCTTGGTAAAGCTATAAAGATGAGCGGTGCGACCGGGTTGTGGCAGTATGTGCCCGTCAACGGCAAGTCCGCGCGACAAGCTCTCCATTGCAACGCGCGCAAGAGGCTCATTCCAGGTCGTTCCGGGGCCACAGGGTGGGCGAGCTTTGGAGTGTTCTACTACGACGCTGGCTGGAACGAAGTTGGTTTTTTCGAGGATGAGATTCTCGAAGAGAAGAGTGAAGTTGGCTACTTCGACGGATTGAATTTTTATTCGCAGTCCACACTCGGATGCCGCGTACCAGCAAGCGCCAAGCACGCGATCATCTGGATCGCGAATGATGGAGCCAATACTGAAACATACGCCGACGACCTTATCCTCTTGAATCTGTTTGACGGCGTCCCGATATACAACCCGAGCGCTCCGGCTCGCAATCAACTTTCGCAGGACTCCGCGAAAACGAACTTGGTCGCGAACTCGAGTTTTAGTGGAATTCTACCGTTCGACTTAACCAATCCAGTCGACCAAGATGATACTGGCCGATTCGTGCTTTCCAACCGCGATTTTTACTGGAAGAGAGCCTCGTTGTTTGATGTAGGAACGCTCACTTCTCCTCGCAACGGATTTCTGAGAGGTGCCACATCCTCTTACTGGCAGGAAATTACTGTCGTCCCCCAGCAAACTTACCTGATCAATGCGGCGTACGGAATCATCGGTACGTTTGGTGCGGTAGGCGTCGATCTCTACGATGCTAACTGGAATCGGATTGGCACCGAGTCGTTAACTTTGGATGGCGCTGCGAAATCGATCGAGATAAATTCCGGGATCGAATACAGTTATGTCAGCGGTGCGTTCACGACTCCCACGAACGTTAAGTACGCCTCAGCTTATATCTGGCGAGCTGGCGGTGAAGGCGATATCAAGATTGTGCACTTTTCGATCGCCCCAGTTATTGCGACCGCAACACCAGCGACATCGACGAAAGTTGGCAAAGTTACCGCAAGCCTGAAGAAGCAGTCGACTGCGGCGGCAAGGGCTTCATTGCGCAAGAACGCGACGCGATAGACTGCCTCGAAATTGCGATGAAAGCGTCACTTGCGGCTGAATTGTCTGAGTGATTCGCTGTGTCCAACCTCAACTAAGCAGTGAGGTTGGACCACAGGCTGTCTACCAACGATTCTACTTCGGCATCGCTGGGGTACGTCCAGCTGGAACTGCGGCGCCGCCTTCACCGCCGGCAGCGGGCCCCGCATCAGCACCGCGAGGTGGTGGAATGTTTGGAATTGATTCCGGTGGCGGTTGAACTTCCGCCGGGCTGCAACCAACCACAGCGACAAATGCGCATGAAAGAGCGAAACTGAGAATGTATCGATGCATTTTCTTCTGTCCAAGGAACAAGGTGGGAATATGAAAGAACCTGCTCCCGGGGGAGCAGGTTGATAGCAGGCAAAACCAAAATCGCTTCAAGAGAAGCGACCAATCAGGACAAACGACTAATCAGGCAGTTCGAAAATTTCGCCACCGCTGCGAGTCGACATCGCTTCCACAACCGTTGGTTTAGCTGGGGTGGTTGTAGTACCAACCGCTTGTGGACCGCCGGATGAGTAAGAAATGAATCGAACGCTGCCGTCGGCGATCGCCCAGTTCGAACCACCTGGATGCAAGCTCCAGAAGTGATAGCGGTGAGCATCGGTAGGATCTTGAACAGCCCCAGGACGGAAGAAGTCAGGGTCCGCAGTCGGAAGACCTGGTCGCTCATGCACGCCAAGAACCACGTCGGATGCGCCGAAGTAAGGCGAATCGCCCGACCCAGCCCATTGCCAACCGTACTCAAGTCGGCTGGATGGTGGACGCTCACCGACCATAAACGTATTGCTGGTACCGTCAGTGATATGGCCCATCTTCACGCCTGAGTTCACATAAAGAATACCGTCTTGACCGCTCGCTTCTTGGAACTGGTTACGACCGGAGACACCGAGGTATGACGTCAGAGCCGACTCATCGATGCCGTCAGTCCATTTCGAACCGCCACGGAAGTCAGATGGACAAACGAAAGTTGGGCATAGCGTGCCGTGCAGATTTACGCCGTTCGGCTTTTGCCACCATGGCCAAGCGGCTGGTACACCACGCTTGTCGAAACCGTTGTAAACTCCCTGATTTTCTTGCTCGATGACCCGTGAGGCAAATGGTCGCATGGGCGCCGCGGCAGCCAATATTTTCCGTTTTCAGCTTCACACGCCGTCCAAACGCAAGAATCAACACCAAAAGAAAACGCGTCCACTCATGAGAAGTGAACGCGTCTAATTCGTTTGAACTCGCTGAATTTTGGATCCAGCGCTCGATCCAGCTCGATTTTAGCTAGGGCTTTGCGGGCGTACGGCCAGTAGGTGCGGCTGCGGCGCTACCGCCTGCGGCCGGCGACGCTTCAGCACCGCGAGGCGGCGGAATGTTTGGAATCGACTCGGGAGCGGGCTGCACTTCAGCTGGCCCGCAACCCACGAACACAACAAAAAAACCAGCGATCAGGACCGCAGATCCTAAAAGACTACGTTGCATGGTGACTCAATAATTATGGTGCGATGAATGTGAAATAGAAAAACCTGCTTCCAATGCGGAAGCAGGTCGTTGCGCGAAGTAAGTTAATCCAAAACTAATCAGGCAATTCAAAGATCTCGCCACTTGCACGCGTCGCCATCGCTTCAACGACGGTCGGAACCGCAGGTGTTGTCGTGGTGCCGACCGCTTGTGGCCCGCCCGACGAATACGAGAGGAATCGCACGCTACCGTCGGCAATCGCCCAGTTCGAACCACCTGGATGCAAGCTCCAGAAGTGATAGCGATGAGCATCGGCAGGATCTTGAACTGCACCCGGACGATAGAAGTCCGGAGTCGCAGTTGGTAACTCGGGACGCTCAAGAACGCCGAGCACTACGTCGCAAGCGCCAAAGTAAGGCGAATCACCCGAACCAGCCCACTGCCAGCCGTATTCAAGACGACTGGATGGCGGACGCTCTCCGACCATCAACGTATTGCTGGTGCCGTCCGTGATGTGGCCCATCTTCACGCCAGAGTTCACGAACAGAATTCCATCTTGACCACTCGCTTCCTGGAACTGATTACGCCCAGTAACACCCAGGTACGAAGTTAACGCCGACGAATCAACTCCGTCGGTCCACTTCGAGCCACCGCGGAAGTCGGAAGGGCAAACAAAAGTTGGACACAGCGTCGCATGCAGGTCCACACCATTCGGCTTTTGGAACCAAGGCCAAGCCGCAGGATCAGCTCGTTTGTCAAAGCCGTTGTACAAATTCGTCATTTCGATGAAAGGCGAAATACGAGTCATCCAACTCCAGAAAGGACCTTCATTCGGATAACCATTTGCCGCAATGCCGCCCGGCGCCTGCTGACGCTTGTACGTCGTGTACCAAGTGTTTCCTAACTGATGCGCGGATGGAAACCGACGGAAAGTGTCGTGGTGATTGTGCATCGCAAGCGCTTGCTGCTTGAGATTATTGACGCACTGTGTTCGACGTGCCGCTTCGCGAGCCGCTTGAACTGCAGGAAGAAGGAGACCAACCAGAATGCCGATAATGGCAATAACAACTAACAACTCAACAAGCGTAAACGCCGCTTTACGCGAGCGGCGACCAATAGAATCAAATCTCATGGAGCACACCTTTAAGCAGAGGACTTGCGAATGAAAATTAAAACACCCCTACCGCTAACAAATCAGATTAGTGCCAGCTATTTCCGCCCCTCCGCCGCCGCACAAAAGATACGTTTTCAAGAACGGGGCCTCGCGAACCCCAACAAGCGGGCGCTTGTCAATGCGAATCATCGTAAGAGCGGGATGAATTACTTCAATAGTTGTTTTGGCGTGTTGGCGGAAGAAAACACGCCATTCAGATTACATCTACTTAACGTTACCGACCGTTAATAATGGCAACTTTGCGCGCACTAGTTACTTAATCTTCATGTGCGCCGCTGGTGACTACCGAACTAGAAAGCTCGACGAGAATTTGACCAGCTTGGTCAGATTGCGACCGAGTGACATCAAGATGGGTCACGAAACGAATGTGCTCAGGCCCGAACGGCAAGACGCCGATTCCTCTACCGGACAGCGCGCGGCTGAACTCAATTGAAGTGCCCAACGAACGATCGATTCGAACGACTAGAATGTTCGTTTCGGGCTTCGGCTCCAAACTCAGCCCCGGTGAACGCTCGACATAGTCAGCTAGCAGACTCGCGTTCGCATGATCTTCTACCAGCCGCTCGCGATTGTGCTGCACTGCGTACAAAGCACCCGCAGCTAGGATGCCGACCTGACGCATTCCACCTCCAAACAGCTTGCGAGCTCGCCGCGCTTTTTGAATA
The DNA here is from genome assembly GCA_041739135.1 of Pirellulaceae bacterium. Taxonomy (GTDB): domain Bacteria; phylum Planctomycetota; class Planctomycetia; order Pirellulales; family Pirellulaceae; genus Aureliella. The sequence goes on along the minus strand of JBGSOM010000179.1, from coordinate 8,882 downwards.
AACTCCCGCGTTCCAGCCAAAGCAGAACCGACCGGCGCACCAAGCCCCTTCGAAAAACAAACACTCACTGAGTCAAAGCCTCGCGACCAACGCTTGGCGTCAATACCCGTCGCTGCTACTGCGTTGAACAACCGAGCCCCATCGAGATGCGTCGCCAAATCATTTCCATGCGCCCACTCGCAAATCGCGTCAACATTCTCAAGCGGCTGGATTGTGCCGCCGCCTCGATTGTGAGTGTTCTCAAGGCAAACCAGTTTCGTTCGAACCATGTGATCGCCCGCCGGCCGCACCTTGCCCAGCAATTGATCCGGCTCAAGAACGCCGTGCTGGCCCTGAATCGTTCGAGCCACAACACCGCTCAACTGCGCATATGCGGCTTGTTCGTAGTTATAAACATGACAATCGGCTTCACACAAGAATTCGTCACCCGGCTGACAATGCAACCGAATCGCTATCTGATTCGTCATCGAGCCGCTCGGCATAAACAACGCCGCTTCCTTGCCAAGCAATTCAGCTACATAGTCTTGCAGCGCCTCGACGGTTGGATCCGACCCAATCACATCGTCGCCAACCTCCGCACCAGCCATCGCGGCTCGCATCGCCTGACATGGCTTGGTAACAGTGTCGCTGCGCAAATCGATTTCATACTGCATGGTGCTGGCTTTGTGAAGTGAATTCTATGGCTGAGAAATATATGCGGACAATCATTCGCAGGCATTATCGCGGGTATTTAAGTTACCTGCTGCACCTAAACTTCGGAACCTCCCCCACAGCGTATTGAAGGCCCGTAAGTCGGCGAGATGGATTGGCGACTGAATCGCCACCAATTCGCCTTCGCCAGCGAAGACGCATCTAACAAATCGCTGAACGAATGTGTTCAAAGTCGATCTTCAGATGCCAAGCGGCGGCGATGGCAGGAAGCGTGTTTTCTATCTGAAACTCTGTTAAGTGCCCGAGAGCTCCAAGATCCAAAAAGCACTCACGTTGATCGCCTGTACACAGCCAAATCGAATTCTCAGAGGCGACTACCGCGCGTCGGCCTTCGGCCAAGTGCTGCGAGACACTTTCCAGCGTTCCGTCGGTAGCAAACAGGATCACATCACCCTTGCACAGCGGCTTCATCTGCATCACTTGAGAATCAGCAGCGTTAAGAATCGCGGCGCCGCGCTCGAGCACGACGTCAACTGGCGTGCGTTCTACAGCGAAGATCTTCTCCTCGCTCCACATATCAAACTCGCCGCCACGATCGACGTCGGTCAAGTTCGTAACAATAGCCACATCACACTTATCGAAACCCAAGCCTTCGCGAAGCAAACTTTCGATACTCGCTTCAAACACTGCGGCGGTGACATCCGGGTTCGCGAGTAAATCGCGAGCACTCGCCGCATCATCGCTCGGCGACGACGAAACGTCCCAATCGCCCAGTTTGATACCTAAGCTATCAGCCAGCCCCGCGGCGGGAAATTGCAACTTGAGCATCCGATGCAACGCGCGCGTCACAGCCGTTTTGCCATGCGAACCAGCGACGCAAACAATCGGAATGCGAGCGTCATCGGTGGAACCAAAAATATGGTTTATGATGTGCTCACCAACTGGCCGCGGTTGGCCGGCGCTCGGCATCAAATGCATCAGCAACCCGGGCCCTGCGTTCACTTCAACCACTGCACCGCGTTGTTCTTCGATAGGCCGCGAGATATCTTCAATCACCAAGTCGATCCCAGCGATATCCAAACCAATCGTGCGTGCCGCTAGAATGACTCGATGTGCGACCTCGGGATGAACTCGATCGGTCACATCTTCTGACAAGTTGTCGTGCCGCTTAATAATCACTTCGCGGCCTGCAGCCGGTACCGATTCCAAGTCCAACTTCTGCTGGCGCAACAAGAGCATCAATCCGGAACTGACGGTGATCGGTGAAAGCGGCTGAGTTTCGGTATCGCCGCGCCGCGGATCGCTGTTCACTTGAATGTCAATCAGTTCCATGACAGTGTGCTGGCCGTCGCCGATCACCACAACTGGGCGACCGCAAGTCGCCGCGACCATCTTGCCGCCGACCACCAACACTCGATGCTCGATACCGGGAATAAAGCGTTCGACGATAACGCCGCTGCCTTCCTCTTTCGCTTCGCGATACGCTTCGATAACTTCGCTGTGTTCGGTCAAGTTCGCGAAGACGCCACGACCGTGGTTCGCATCGCGCGGCTTCACCACAACTGGCCCCGGAATCTCTTGAGCCGCAACCCACGCGTCGTTTTCATCTTCGACCAATCGTCCCTCGGGAACCGGCACATGCACAGCCGCCAACATCTGCCGCGTCATCTGTTTGTCGCTAGCGAGCGCTTCCGCAATCGATCCAGTTCGATCCGTTACCGCAGTCCAAATGCGCCGCTGCTTGCAACCCTGCCCCAACTGCACCAAGCTGCCTTGGCTAAGTCTTCGATACGGAATGTTTCTCGCTATCGCCGCGTTCAGTATCGCTTTGCTGCTCGGCCCTAAACACTTGCGATCCGCCAACTCGTGCAGCCGCTTGACCGTGCCCGAAACGTCGAACGGCTGATCGTACACACAAGCCAACAGCAACTCGCGCGCGGCCAGCAAGCTTTGTTCGGCTACGGTCTCTTCCTCATAGCGAACCGCAACTTTGTAAACACCTTCCTCGCTCATCTCCCGAGCTCGACCAAAGCCCACGTTGCAACCAGCCAGCGTCTGCAACTCAAGCGCCGTGTGCTCAAGAATGTGCGCCAAGTAAGTGCCTCGATCCAGCCGCTGAAAAAATCCGCCGCGTTCACCAACACTGCAGCGATGCTCGATCACCGTCGGCAACCACGCTTTGTAACGCTCATTGAACCCAGGAATCAGTTCACTCGACCAATCTTTCAAATTCGCCAAGTCGACCCACACTTCGACGACCGGATTGCGCGACCATAGATTCGGGCCACGCAGAAACATCATGCGACGGAAATGAAGCGCTGGATGATTGGGTTCGATTGGCGGCGGGAACTGCATGGAACACTGTCTGCTGAGGGGTGAGTGAATCGCGAGATTATAATCAGGTTTTGCCTCGCAATGCTAATGCGATTCACGACGGAAGAGCCCGAAATAACTACGGTCTCAGCACCAATTTTCCGGCCAAACTGCTCTGCTTGTGAACAGTATGATTTTCCTGCAAGCGATGCGCTTCGGCGGCTTCACTGAGCGGTAGCACGCGGTCGATCAACGGCCGCAATTTGCCAGTCACTAACCAATGGTTAATATCCGACGCGCACGCTCGCTGCTCGTCCGGCGTCGCTTTGAACATTGCAAAGCCGTGCAACGAACAACCTTTCACGTAAAACGGGCCGACCGGAAAAGCGGGTCGCGCGTCACGCCCAGCCATCAAGACCATGCGTCCCCGCTCCGCCAAAACAGCCACCGCCAAATCGAAATCCGGCTCGCGAAGCGTCTCCCAAAACACGTTCACACCGCTTGGACACAGCTTCAGTAATTGTTCCTTGATGTCGCTGCGCTGATAATCGATCGTATGGTCAGCACCAAGTTGCTTGCACAGTTGCGCCTTCTTTTCGCCACCCGCTGTTGCAATCACCGTCGCACCAATCGCTTTGGCCATCTGCAACACCATCGAACCCACGCCGCCCGAACCGCCGCGTACCAATAGTGTCTCACCCGGCCGCAGCTTCGCTTCGCGCAACAGTCCCAGATGAGCCGTGATGGCTACCAGCGCAGAAGCTGCTGCATCTTCATCGCGAACACCTTCTGGAGTCGGATACAACCAATCCTTATCCACCGCCGCCAACTCTGAAAAACAACCTTGCCGTCCCATTAAACCTTGATTGCTGCCCCACACGCGTTGACCAACTTTGAAACTGGATACGTTCGGCCCAACTTCAACTACAGTTCCCGCGAAATCGCAACCGATTACGTACGGTTTCGGCAACTCCCAATAGTTCGCGCCGTTACGTATATAAGTGTCAATCGGATTAACGGACACCGCGCCTACTTTGACCAGCACTTGATTCACTTCAAGCGTTGGATCGGGCACTTCGCCGTACTGGATAGTGTCTGCTGGGCCAGTTCGCTCAATGTATGCCGCTTTCACTGCTCTCGCCCTTTGCTGGTGTGTTCGGTAATCAGGTCGCACACCCGATTTTATCGCCGACCATTTCAGCGAGATAGCTACCGCATTCGAATCCGCTGAGAGAAATCATGAGCGTCATAGTTCAAGGAAGCTGCAAGGTTGATCCTCGCTGCGGCTTTAATCTGCTCGAACGGACCTTGCACGGCCAACAACCCGAGATCGTAAGCTAAGCGATCGGAATGTCCGGGCAATAACACTCGGATGTCCTGCGGAATCGCTCCCGGTCGAAGCTCATTGATCAAGTCAACGATGTTCGTGGTGCAGTTATTTGTAAGGGTGTCATAAAATTCCGGTTGCCGCGCAATCTCATTGACTCGCGCGACCGCAGCCACGAACACCTTCTGCACTTGCGCTGGCGTCGCCAGAATCGGATACAAATAGACGTCAACTTTACGCACTTCCGTTCGCAACCGAATCAAATCTTCCTCAGTCCCAACCACGTAAATCAGTTCAAACGCATTCATCGCGCCACCGATCGCTGCGTAGCTCTGCCCCTTTTGCAAACGCGCCTCAACTGAAAACACCAGATGCTCGCCACTCGCCATCCCAAAGCTCAGCATGGTGTGCGCTAGCAACGGAGTTTCAGTGAACGGCACAACAATGAAATCGATCGACCGCACATCGGACAATAGGATTTCACGATCAAAGTGCCGCACATCATAATCGTCCTCTGTGCGATACTCGCAATCACGAATGTTATACAGTCGCACGCGATCGCTTCGAATTTCGGCGTAGGGTAAGACCGTTAGATCCGTTCGCCAATCGCGTTGATGCGAGGCCTGCGCTTTCTCTGGGAACGAAAAATCGATCGTTCGCTTTCGAACCGCTGCAAACTTGGCTTGCCACTTACCGCTCGGGCGATCTTCTTCCATCGGATCGCTTCGTCGCGAAAACACATTGCAGCCAACTACCCACACCAAACCTGTGAGGGCAATGAAAATTTGCAGTTGTCGGAAATTTGGCAAGTCGCGTCGCATACTTCGCTGGTCCTTGATCGAACCGATAGCAAAATACCGCCACCCAGCCAAGATCGCTCGTTATGCCAGCAATACTAAACCCGAGAGAATGCCGCGCTGACTGTTTAGAACTGCTTACGCAGTATCAGCTCGCGGTCGCGGTGGTCGCCGACTAAGAACTCGTATTCGCCGATGACTTTGAAATCAAAGCTCGCATAAAACGCCAACGCTTTCGGATTCTCCGACCAACAACTGACGTAAGCGTCCTGCACCTTTCGCTGGCCACACAGCTCGAAGAATACGTGCATGAACTTTGAACCGATACCACAGCGATGAAGATTGCGATCGACGTAAAGTTGCCGCAGCTCCAGCGCGCGGCGTTCACCAACTTCAATCGGAACCGTTACTGGCCCCGCTTTGCAGTAGCCGACAAACCGAAGCTCGTCGCCTCCGACCGCACTCCCCTGCCCTGCTGCTTCCGCGATCCAAAATTCGCAACCAGCGTCCCAGTCATAAGCCACACCGGCTGGCGAGTGAACTTGCGTCAGAAAGGCTTGCAAGTCTTCAGCACTGTACAAGCCGTCGAAGGTCTGTTGAAAAAGGCGGCTGCCTAAATCAGCCAACTGTGGAATCTCGCTGCGAAGTGGTTTGCGAATCTCAAAAGATAACGCCACGTCTAACTCCGCAGAAAAACGTCACAGTAACAATATTTTGTCCAGATTGAATTTTGGCGTGGCACGGGTGGCACGCCCTGAGGCTTTGCGAAGGGCGTGGCGAACGATGCTTAATCCACGCCCTTCGCAAAGCCTCAGAGCGTGCCACACATAAACCCAATTGGAACAGGCACTAAGGAATCAAAGCCGCTGCACCTGTTACAAAGCCCGCTTGAGCCGCAGCCCCTCGCAGACTGAACGGGAACGGTTGAATCATATACGGAGCACAATTGCCAGGACGATAATAACCGAGTGCATATTGGCATTCACCCGGCGGATGAATTCCCATCTTGTAAGGCAGGATCAACGCATTGCCAAAGAAGTGAGCGGAACTCAACAGCGGCTGCAACACTGGTCCGACTTCATGACCATAGCGTTCCAATTGCACATCTTCGAAATACAGCGGCTTGTGACACAGCCCCGAAGCTTTCCATTCAACCGCACTCGGAATGAACTGACGACCAGCGTAAGACTCGTAACCGATGCCGCATCGCAACGGCAGATTCCACGCTTCAGCCACGTAAGCGACATCAATGTCACTCAGATCACGCAGAGGAATCGTTTGCTCGCGACCATTCACATCGAGCACCACGCGATCGTCTCGCAAATCAATCAACCGCCCCGAAGCCACAATCGTGCCGGTATAGTCCGTCCACTCACGCACGGGTGCCGAAGCTGCGAAGTCTAAGCGTTGCTGATTGCCTTCTTCACGCGATCGCAATCCTCCGAATTGTGGTGACACATCCAGGCTAATGTCCGTCACTCGCAATTCACGCACGCGATCTCGCAAGTCATTGCATGATGTCGTATTCGCATCCCTGTTGCGTTTAGGCATCTTCAGGTCTTCCTGAGCATCTTCAGCCTGCGCGTCGTCGCGATCATTAGCTTCGCCTGCACTCGGCGCGTTATCGCGGTCGCCGAACGGATCCGTTTTTGAAGGCGTGCGATCAAACGGACTCGGATCTTGCTGAGCCTCGTTGCGGAAATTGTTAGGCGGAACCGCCTCCGGCTCGACAAGCTCTCTCGGTACCGGCGCGGGTTCGACGTTCGCCGCTGGATCTTGCAATGATCCTTGCGCTGGTGGGAAAGCTGGAAGATCGCTCGGTAAATTACTCTGCGCCCCGTTCGAAGGCAGCGCCGGAAGGTCATTTCCAGGCAAGCGTGGCGCGCTATCACCAAACGGATCGTTCAGCGGATTCACCTCACCCGATTGCTGCTGATAATTCGCGACGCGAACCGCTTGCTCACGTCGCAGTGGATTCGCCGCCCAGTCCGCCGTTGGAACGACCGAATGGTTCGCTGCGCTGTGTGCTGTTGCGTTGCCAGTCACGTTGCCTTGCGCCGAAGTCAGATGCACCGCCCGCATTCCATTGCTAGTCGCTGAACTGAACGCCGCCTGTGAATTGATTGACTGCGAATTGATCGAGTTGGAGTTTGCAGTGCTCGATGATACGGGCGCGGGACTGCTCGATACCGACTTCCAACGCAGTGTCACGCCGGCTGGTTGCTGCTGACCCGCAGTTGGACTTGCCTGAGTGTGGCTCGCTTGCGGTGTGTTGACTTGCGGTGTGTTCGCTTGAATCCGCGAAGGACCGCCTAGTGGCCGCGCATCCGATTGACTGGGAACCCGAGTCGGTTGCCAAGCGGGTTGCTGGGCGGATGCAAATGAACTCAGCATAGCTAAGTCTAAAGAAGCAGTGGCACAGAACGCACCGCCAAGCAGCGCTGACTTGACCGCACCGCTGAGCCACGAGCGGCCGCGCGTTTCAGTTGCCGTCAACTTGCGACGAATACTCTTGGCTGTAGTTAGGTGCTTCTTGCGTAATGGCAATGTCATGGGGATGGTTCTCTCTGACACTCGCAGGCGAGATCTTTATGAACCTCGCTTCCTTACGAAGTTCATCTATATTCTTCGTGCCGCAATATCCCATTCCAGCTCGCAGACCGCCGACCAACTGGTAAGCAAAATCCGCTAAAGCCCCTTTAAATGGGACGCGACCTTCAACGCCTTCCGGAACGAGCTTTAACAAGTTTTCGTTGCCGGACTGGCGATATCTTTCACTCGAACCTTTAATCATCGCGCCCAGGGATCCCATGCCTCGGTAAACTTTAAAAGTTCGACCTTGGTACAGAATCGTTCGTCCCGGACTCTCCGCTAAACCAGCAAACAAGCCACCGATCATCACCGCGCTGGCACCCGCCGCAATGGCTTTGGTGACGTCGCCGCTGTAGCGAATACCGCCATCAGCGATGATTGGAACTCCTGCTGCTTCAGCCGCCTTACTCGCGTTGTAAATCGCCGTGATCTGTGGCACACCAACTCCGGAGATGACGCGTGTCGTACAAATCGAGCCAGGCCCGATTCCCACTTTCACTGCATCCGCACCGGCTTCGATCAAGTCGCGGCAGCCTTCGAAGGTCGCCACGTTACCGGCCACCACATCGATCGTCCAACGCTTCTTAATCTGCTTGACAGTCTCAATCACGTTCAGCGAATGACCATGAGCGCTGTCGACCACCAGGAGGTCAACGCCATGACCAATCAACTGCTCGGCTCGATCGTAATCGAACACTCCCACCGCCGCACCGACTCGTAACCGTCCCCCATGATCTTTGCAGGCATTGGGATAGCGGTTCATCATGTCAATGTCTTTGATGGTGATGAGTCCCGTTAGGTTATATTCATCGTCAACCAGCACAAGCTTCTCCACCTTTTTATCCGTTAAAATCTTCACAGCGTCCTCAAGCGTTACAGGCCCCGTCGCGGTGACTAGCTTTTCACGGGTCATCACATTTGTGAATGGAGTTTCGCCACTCTCCAGAAATCGCAGGTCGCGGCGAGTGATAATGCCAGCCAGACGACCGGAAGCATCGATGATCGGGACCCCGGAAACGTTCTGCTGGTCCATCAACTCCTTAGCCATCGCCACACTCTGGTCGGGATTGAGCGTGACTGGGTCGACAATAATCCCGTTGGCCGAACGTTTAACCTTCGTTACCTCTTCGGCCTGAGCTTCCACATCCATGTTTTTGTGGACCACCCCGACCCCCCCTACTTTGGCAAGAGCAATTGCCATT
>JBGSOM010000173.1:0-41122 GCA_041739135.1 Pirellulaceae bacterium | reverse complement strand
GCACTAGGTGTCTGCTTTGCATGGCCGATGGAATCGACGCAGGGCTTTCACGCGATTATGAATCTCGTGCTCATGCCGCTTTGGCTATTGAGCGGCGCATTCTTTCCAATTCCGCAGCTCACCGCGACCAGCCCTATCGGTCAGACGATCATGCACTGGATCATGCGCTGCAACCCACTTAGTTACACGATTGCCGGAATGCGTAGAATGTTGGGAGATACCACACGGGTCTCGGAAGCGATTTGGATTCCGGGGCTGATGGAAAGTTGGATCGTGTCGCTCGTGTTTCTCGCAGTGACGTTTTCTTTCGCGTGGTGGATTGTGCTGCGGCCTGCGAAGAGCGATCTCGTTTGATGAAGGTGTTCGTAAATAATCGTAAGTGTGCTCGTAACGTTTGTTGAAGTTCAAAATATGATCAAAATTTTCAGCGTCTTAGCCGCAATGTTATTGATGTGCGGAATCCTTTTCTTTGCCGCAGCAAATCGAATGAAGCAGTCCTCCGAAGGTCGAGCGGGAGTGGTTTATATCGAAGGCGAAGATGGCAAGAAAGTTGAACTCAGTGATCTGCGACCGCCTGAACGAACGCTGCCACCGAAATCCGAAAAGCCTTCCGAACCCAGTGTGGCGGACGGAACGGATGAAGAATGGCTGACCAAGTTCACTTTGACCGAACGCTCAGGCAAACGGATGGGCAGTGAAGAACTGAAAGGACAGCCGTACGTGGCGGGCTTCTTCTTCACGAACTGTCCATCGGTCTGTCCGACGCAGAATAGAAAAGTCGAGCAACTGCAAGAAAAATTCAAAGGCCAACCGATTCGCTTGGTGAGTATTTCGTGCGACCCCGAAGTGGATCGACCTGCGGTGTTGGCTGCTTATGCGGAGAAGTACAACGCGGACAAAGATCAGTGGTTATTTTTCACTGGCGATTTGCCTTACATCAGGCGAGTCGGTGCGGAGTATTTTGGATTGGGAATTGAGCGTTATGCCCATCCTGAGAAGTTCGCACTGATGGATGCAAAAGGCAATCTCTTCGGCTACTACACTTGGACGGATGCCAATCAGTGGCAAGCGCTCCAAGCGGATATGCAGAAGCTGATCGATGCTGGCGGATTTATCGAAGAGTAAGTTGCTGGCGATGAAGTTGCTTTGATAGCGTGCCTTTACCCATTCTTTCTCAAACGCGCTGCCGCTGATTGGGTCGGCCGTTTAGCATAATCTGCCCCATCATTGTTAATCGCCCAGCCGCTAGAGTCGTTACTTTCGGTCGCTGAGTAGTTGCGATGGCGATGATTCGCTTGTGGAAATTACTTGATTTCCTATCGCGCTCGTGGCAAACTAGCTCCTTGTTCGCAGTTTGGCAGATTTTCGCCTGAAGTGCTGTAATCGCATTTCGTTTGTCGAACGCGGGCACAGATCAATTCGTCGGTCCAATTCGTCGATCGACCGAGGGGCTATCGCTATGGATAAGAAGCATGCGGAAGATCGCGAATCCGTTGAATTTCGAGACGAATGGGGTCTGATTTCGAAACGTCGTCTGGTTGCTTTTGTGGGGCAAGAACGTTCCGAAAAAGGCGACTCGACTGGCAGTAGCAATGGTCAAAGCAATGGCCAAAGCAATGGTGACGTTACTGGAAATGCGCCCTCGCGACCGAAGGACCTCGTCGGATTAGCGCTCAGCGGTGGCGGGTTGCGTTCAGCGATTTTTAGCGATGGATTTCTGCAAGCTCTCTCGCATCGCGGGTTGCTGCGGTACGTTGATTATCTGTGCAGCGTTTCGGGTGGCGGCTACATCGCTGGTCACTTGATGACTTACTCGCGACCGAAGCCCGCTGACGCAAACGATTCCACCGGAGCAAACGATCTCGAGTCGAACGCTTCTGCAACTGCTGCCAAGTCTTCGACAGTACCGGAATTGAATTTTCACGAGAACGCGGCGGAGTGGCCGTTTGGTCGCGACCCGAACAATGGTATTGAGGACGCAAGCCGACTGACCGGTGTCGGCCAATACCTGAGCAGGACGTTCGAATTTTTCGCAGGTTACTTACTGCGTCAGCTTCCGGCCTTTGTGCTTTATCTTTCCTTCGTTGGCATGTTCGGCACTTTGCTGGCCATCTACTTTCGCAGCTTTGATGATCCGCTGTTTCGCTCCGCATTCACACAAGGCTACGGCGTCAAGTTTGGCAACGAGCTGTTTATTGCATTCTTGCCGACGGTGATTGTCGCCACCATTTATGTGACGTTGGCGGTCGCGGTTTGGATCGCGGATCTGTTCGTCGACGTCAACCGCTTCCCTTGGTTGAGCGCGGTTTCGCGGCTGCTTTGCTGGGCAACGCTGTTGAGCGCGATGGTCAGCGTGGCAGTGTTTATGGGCAATGACTTAACGCGAGCCACGGGTGATCGCGACGTAGCCAACTGGACAAGACTCAACGGCTTTGCGGTTCAGATATCGATCATCGCCGCGCTAGTTCAAATACTCGTCTTCCTTGGCCGCGATCGACTTTTTCGATCTGAGAAATCCGAATCGTCGCGCTGGCAAAAGATCGCGCAGTCAGTTATCGCAAATGGCGTTGTGGCATTTTTGATATTCGCCATGGTGCATGTGATGGCGTCCGAGAACATCAGTCGCTACACCTACACTCGCGATGCCTATCTAGCACGTGGTGAAGTGATTGACTGGAAATTCTTAGTCGGTGTGTTCGCACAGCTTGAACATGATTCACGTGTCGAAACGCCCGCATGGCTCGACACCGTTTTGAAGCAACTCGACTTCGACGCCTGGGCCGCTCGCAACCTTACCGGCTTGAGCACAGCGCATAAGAAAGCGGTGCATTCGCTTGCCGGTAATGAATTCTCGCGACCGCCGACGCCCGCAGAACTGGACGATAGCGCGCGGGACCTTCCGATCGGTGTCGTAAACCGCACAACGCAACTTGCTTGGTTGTGCCTGTTGCCGAAATCACTGTATGCAGCGAATGCGTCGTTTGACGACTCGGATATCGACGCTCGCAATTTTCCCAGCGTGCAACGAACGTTGGCTGCTGCAAAGTACTTTCAAGAACGTCAGCGGCGTTACTTGATCGGCCACAACGCGCTGCTTGAAAGTGCTGAGTTGACGGTACTGCTGCTGACGCGGCTTGCACCGAACGAGCAGAAAGGGAAATCGAATAAGTTGGCGTGGAACGCAGCCGAAGTGACACCACGAATTCCCCTTACAGTCCCATTCGTCTTCGAATCGGAGTTGCCCAAGAGTTCGTTTAGTCGCATCTTTGCTCAGAAACATGTCGAATCGCGCATCGAGTCGCTATCCACAAGTCGTCGAGCGAATTTAGAGCGTCGGTTGAACAATCACGATCTGGGAACACTTCCAAGTTTCAAGCCAACGCAGTCGTCCTCGAGCGTAGAGGTTTGGCCCACTTGGCACTCCGCTTTCGAAGTCGTTGGTTCGCAAGCAGAAAATGTTGCGAGCGCGTCCGAAGCCGCCGCCCCCAGTCCGGGATTGATCGAACGTGTCTATTTGAACCGCGAATTGCTGGAGTTGTGCGGTGAGCACGAAGCGGTTTTGAAACCCATGGAGGTTGCGAGTACGCCAGTGGTTCAACCGCACGATCAAGCTGCGCGTTGGCGATGGTTCACTTGTTGGACAATTCTATTCGGCGTCGCTCTTGTGTTGACTAGCAAGTTGAATCGGCTCAGCCATCTGTTTCGTTTTTATCACACAGCAATCGACAATTACTTTCTGCGCGGACGCAAAGGTTATGTACAAGGTCGCACGCGAGTTGCCGATCTGCAGCCTTGGGAGTCAGGCTTGCCGTTCCCTATTTACTTGGCGGCTTGGTTAAAGCCGAGCGCGCATCCGAGTAGCGGACGCGTGGCGCGAGCCGTTTCGATTACTCCCCTGCAAATCACATTGCGCGATGGAATTGATGCGAACGGACGCGATATCAACTACTCGGAACCGACCGCGGATTATCAATACGAAGCTGGCCAACACGTGAAACTCACCGAAGCGGTTGCGATATCCGGCGCTGCGGTGACACCGAATATGACCAATAACCCAGCGCTGGTGATCCTGATGGATTTCTTCGGTGCACGGCTTGGTTTATGGTTTCGAAGACCGACCAGCCAACCTTCGCCGCTGGTTTCAGAGTATCGAGCACTGATTGAAATAGTTGGCGTTGCGATGGTAATCGTCGTCGCCGTGCTGTGGTCTTTGTATCCAACTTTTGCGAATTTGGGATTACTTCTGGTGCCGCTGATCGCTTGGTGGTTTGTGGCTTGTGTGGTCGCGGGTCGCGGTTACCCAGCGCTGCTCGTTTCGCTTATTCGATCCAGTCTTTGCAGTTCGTCCGTTGCGCCGCCGTTGAATTTCAAAGCGGAAGGGGAAGAGCGGAATGCGGAAGTGACGAAGTGTTGGCCCAACATTTTTGTTTCCGACGGCGGTTTTGTCGATTTCCTCGGAGTTACAGAGTTGCTGCGGCGCAGGTGTGAGTTGATCATCGTCAGCGACGCGGGCGTGAACACGGGTTCAACGACTTTGGAGTCGCTTGCGATCATGTGCGAGCGAGCAAGTTCGCAACTGGGCGTGCGCTTCATCGATTTGGATCACGATGCGCCGATCGAGTTCGCGCGACTTCAACGCAACGTCGATCAACATGCGCCGCAACCATACCTCGCGATGCGCGTGAAGTATCCGCCCAGCGAGGACTCGACACTGCCTCGCGAAGGAATTCTGTTTTATGCGCAGATGGCGATTTCGGAACGCGATCCGATCGAGATCCAGCAGATTCGCCATCGATTTCCGTCATTCCCTGATGAACCAACAACGAACCAGTTCTATACGCTTGAACAAGTTGCCGCTTACCGCGATCTGGGTTACCACATCGGCAATCGCTTGTGCAGTCAACTGAAACGATGGAGCAAGCAGGAAATAGCTCACAAGGATGTGGCGCTCAAAATTTGCTCGAACGGTGGACAGCCAATGTTTGCTGAGGTCAAGCGGCGATTAGTGCGCGGTTACTTACAAGCTTGCTACGAAGAGTTTTATTATCGAGCTGATGATGTGTACGGCGAATCGATTTGGCGCGGTCATGTTCGGCCAGACGCGGGCAACTACCCGACTTTCGTAGAAGCTTGGTCGAATTGCCAGATGACTTTCAAGAAGCAATCCAAACCGCCAAAGGAGCGTTCGAAGCTCGCCTTCCTGTGGCTGGATCAATTCATGATGAATGCGGATGTCAGTAGCCGCTATCTTGAAGCGGTAAATTACGATGTCAACGGCATGCGCACGCGACGGTTGGGCAACGAACGCAATAAAAAGTCCAGCACTTTAGCGATCTTGGAGCAATTGCTGAGCGATGCTGACGGTCCGCCAGACGCCACATTGAATCCACATGTTTTCGCCGAGCGTTTGAAGTCGTCGAAGGAGATATGGGCCGCGCACTTGGTCGCCGTCGCTGCAGCCGCGCAGCAACTGCATCGTGGAACGCCGCATTCGATCTTCCAAGTGGGCGGACGCGAGAAGCTATGTTCAGTGATCAGTCATCTGGTCCAGGATCTTGTCAGTGAAATGTATTGCCAAGAAGCGAAAGCGGACGGAGTCACGATTGCGGAGGACTCAGCCCGCGAAGCTTCCGATCCAAACTCGCAATCGCAACTTCATCTCGATTACGCTGAAGCGATTGTGCACGAAGTTTGCGAACTCACGGACAGCGTGTTTCAATCGGCGGACTACTTAGCTGTGGTCAGCTTCGTACAGTGCCTGTGCAATGAACTGGTGCCGGTCATCCGTTTTGATCGACGAGCCTTGCCGATTGAGGCTGGAAATGAGCCGATGGCGAACGGAGCGGTTTCGACGGAGATGAATTTCCAATTGTCGTTGGACTTCCGGCAGTTGATGTTGGACGTGCTTCAGACCGGTTATCGATCGCGTTCGAATCAGTTGATCGAAGCGTATTTAAAGTACCTTGACCTGGAAACGGAAGCTTCCAATCGGTTCGTCAGCAGCGACAGAATTTCGCTCGCACGCTACTTAAGTTCAGAAAAGCGGGGGATTTCGACGGATTGATCGCCTGTTTGCGTGTGCAACGCGTGGACGCTAGACTTAAATTCGCCTGCATTCTGATATCGATGGATCGATTGAAACAACTTTGGGACCATTTTGGAGGCTCTTATGAGAGCGAAAAGTTGGCTTGCCTCACGTTCACAAAATGTTTGCGCTCGGGGCGTTTTTGTTTTGCGCGATTGCCTTTTAGGACTGGGCGTGTTGCTTTCGGTGACTGCGACAAACGCATGGGCTCAGTCGTCGGCTTCGGACAGTTCAAGTTCGAATGCAGGATTATCGTCAGGTGCTGGTGGGAATGAATCCAGTCCGACAGCGATGCCAGGCGGTGCAGTGATTGCAGATTTCGATACGCTGATGAATCTCATTCAGCAGACGATCGATCCCGATTCGTGGTTGCAAGCTGGCGGTACGAATACGATTTCACCGTACCCCGCGGGTGTGTATGTCGATCCTAAAGGTTACATGAAGCGGTTGAAGGAATCGGGGCAGTTGCCAGTCGACTTGCGATTGGCTGTCGCTGAGCCTGCGAAGCATCCATGGCGGAAGCAGAGCAAGTTGCGAACGATTTCATTGAAGCAATTGGATGCAAGTCTAGCTGCGTCGCGCGCCGCCGGGTTGCAGCCGACCGTAGACCTCTTGAAACTCGCCGGATTGTCGCGGATCACTTACGTCAAAGTGCTGCCCGATCAGGAAGATGTGTTGTTGGCTGGACCATCTGGTGAAAATGAACACGGATTCCTGCTGCACGATTTGGCAACTGTAGCCGCTTTGATCAATCAACAAACTGTGCCCATGGGATGTTCGATCGAACCGAGTAACGCTGGCATCCTGGCCGCTCAAGAGATGTTGCAGCAATCGGATGCGATAGATCGCTTGGCTCGCAACCCGAAATTGCTTGTGCAGCAGATGCAGGAGAAGATTGGCGATCACAGCGTCAGCGTTTTCGGGTTACCCGCGCATTGCAGCACGGCGGTTGCGTTGATCGATGCTGATGAGCACATGAAACGAGTTGCGTTTGGTACGGCGAAGACCATTCCACGAGTGAAAACGTACTTTGATTTCTTGGACGATCAATCCACAGTGCCCAGTCAAAGTATCGTGCGTTGGTGGTTCGCTTTCTCAGATGAACCGATTCGGGCTAATGGCGCTGATCACATGTTTCAGTTGCCTGAAAGTGCCGTTTGCGTTTTGAGTGAACAGCAGTGGGTTTCGCAAACTGCCCAGCGCGCGCCGACTGGTCAGCGCGATCGATGTGCGGATCAGTTTGCGAAGGAGATTAGCAAGAAGATGCCCGAGTTGCGAAAGACTTTGCCCTCGTATGCGCGACTGTGCGGAGTGTTTGAAGCTGGACTTGCGTTGCAGTTGGCTCTTGAAGTCAACGGTGAAGCGAACCTTCGCGGCTGGTTCCCAAACCTTTGTGGCTTGGGAAAAGAGCTGTGTGAAAGTCGTGCGCAACCTTCGCCGAAATCGGTTGAAGGCTTAACGACGTGGCATCGGCTGCGGTCGGGTACGACGGTGGCCGTTGTCAGCGGTGGCGTGAAACTGGATCTGCAAGCGGCGTCTGGTCGCGAAAACTGGCAGGACGCAAAGTTCCTCGCCAGCTCCGCGGTTCCCGATAAAGCGGCGGTTGTGAATACGGCTCATTCGCGATGGTGGTGGGATTAGGACGCATCGCGACTGTGGGGTAGTTGCCGTTTGCTGAGCATACGCAGTGTTCTTAACGCTGCGTACTGTAATCCTGCGTTCTGAACGCAGCGGTGTTCCGCGTTTCGATTGCGGAGCAATCGACGACTGTTAGTCGAGCAACTGTTCGAGGCGCGACAGGGCGACCATGAGCTGATGCCACTGGACGACTAAGTCGAAGGTGTCGAGTGCGGTAGCGTCTTCGCGATCGAAACCCACTTCGCTGAGTTTGACGGAGTTGCCGAGCACCATGATGCCTTGCACGACGGCAACATCGCCTTTTTCTTCGGGGCTGAGTTCTGCGTCGTCGTAAACCGGTACAACTTGTTGCATAGCTCGGTGAACGATCCACAGAGCCGCTTTTTCGCAATCGTCAGCCGAGATGACGGTTCGCACAGTGCCGCTTTGAACGTAGTACTTGGCCATGTTGTTGACTTCCTTGAATCGTGTGGCGTGGGAGCTCTGTCTGAGGCGTGTCAGCCTTACAGAACAAGTTATCGCGACTTCGCGGACAACTTTGGTCCCTGCAACGACGAATTCTTAGAAATCTCGTTCTTCGCGAACTGTAGCCGGAGTCGCCAGACTTCGGTCGCAGACACCTCCGTAGCCGGAGTCGCCAGACTTCGGGGCTAGGCTGCAGACGCCTGAACTCTGGCGAGTCCAGCTACGAGGGGACTACTTCCGTAGCCGGAGTCGCCAGACTTCGGGGGCTAGGCTGCAGACGCCTGAACTCTGGCGAGTCCAGCTACGAGGGGATTGCTGGCTGCTACGTAGCTTCGCCGGTTACGCAGCTTCGCCGATCCATGACTTGAGAAGATTGACGGCGATTTCTGGATTCTGTTTGATCAGCGTTGAAAGGTCGTCCTTCATTTCGCCGCCAGTGACTTGGAACTTCGGCCCGGTTTCTTCTTCCTCTTCTTTTTGTTCCGTGTCGCCGAGGTCGAGTTCGTCGCTTGCGGCTGCTGGGACTTCGATGCCAAAGCCTTGAGCGAACTCGCGATCGCGCGGCGAAGTGGCTTGACTGCGCACCCAGCCCATCATCATGAAGAGTGCGACGAAGACGATACCGATCAGTGCCAGCGTCTGCCACGATTCAGCTAACCAACCCATAGCCATCGCAGACATCGCTGGTTGCGGCAACTCAGGCATTGGCAGATCCGCGTAATCGTAAACGGTCACGAGTGGAAAACGATCGTCACCCTCGCGCACCTGTTTTAGAACGCCGCTGATGGCACTCTTCACGGACGCTTCAGCTTCCTCTTTCAGCTTTTTCAGTTCTTCATCCGTTGCTGCAGGAACGTCGGCTTCCTTGCTGAGCTTCGGATCTTTCGCCATAGCTCGCGCGATCCAAACTTTGCGGTAGTAAGACTGTGGCAAGCCTACGGTGACTGAAACTTTCAAAGGCACCAAACCGGCTTGGCGAGTTGCAGTGGCTTCGTGGCCTGCTACGCCTCTGACGTTTTCGTCGAGCTCTTTTGCTTTCGACTGTTGTTGCGGAGTTTGACTGGCGATCGATTGCGGTTGGTTCGAGATCGCATTCGGATCCGCGCCGGGCCGACCGCCCGGGTTCATCTTGTTGTTCTCGGTGTCTTTCTTGCTGGTCTGCGACTGCAGCGGTGTCACTTGTTGGTCGTACTTCAACTGCTCCAACTCTTTTTGCAACGTTGGATCGATCTCGACCCCAACGGCCAGCTTCACGTCACCGTAGCTATCGAGCAGCGGGCTGATTTGACGCTCGTACTTCGCTTCCCATTCCGTTTGAGCTTGCAGCAGCGGATGTTGGTCAGCCGCGTTGGGGTCGCTGCTGCCTCGATAGAGATTCGATCCGCTAAGGTCCAGCACTGTGACGTTCTCAAGTTTCAATCCTGAGAAGTAGCCTTGGGTGGTGAGCGCGATCTGTTTCAGCAGAGCGCTATCGATCTTGCGGCCGCGTGATTGAACTTGCACGCTGGCCGTCTTTTCGGAGTTGCGAGCGAACCCGTGCCGTGTCTCATCGAACTCGACGGATGCATAGTCGATCGAAGGCATGCGTTTGAGAATTCCAGCTAGTTCCCGTTCGCGAGCGACCTCGAAACGCATTTTGATCAATTCAGCGGACTCGAACGGATTTGTGGAACTGAGTGAACGTTGGATGTCGTTTCCCCATTCGTTGGGCAACGCGTCATTGTCGGACATCGCCTTTAAATAGAGACTCTTCTTGTCGCGAGGAACTTTCATTCGCAGACCATCGCGCGTAAAGTCCGCTAACGAGGCATCGCCGAACGCTTCCTCGATTCGATTCAGTTCGTCGGCTGTGAAGACTTGGCCGCCGAGCAAATATTCGTACGTCGTGGATTGCTGAACAGTTACGATCCAACCCAAACTAATTACGATTGTCGCAAACATTAATCCGGCCATGATCCGCGACGCGGGTGTCATGGAAGCGATCAGTTCCGAGATTTGTTTCGTGAATTGGTTGAGTGGATTCAATGTTCACCTCTTAAATGCGAATGGCGTTGATCTCTTCGTACGCTTGCATCAGCTTGTTTCGAACCTGCACTAGCATGCGGAACGCCATGTCGGCCTTCTGAACTGAGGTGAACACCTCGACTTCAGAAACATCTCCGCCGGTCATCAGTTCATTCACTTGCGAGGCTGCATCGCTCTGAGCTGCGTTGACGTTCGTTACACCCGACTGAATCAGTTCAATGAAATTCGTTGGTCCAGTGTTGGCATGCGATTGGTTGGCGTGTGTGAGCCGCTGAGTCAACGGCATATACAGCCGCTGCGGGCCAACTCGACCAATCATTTCCATGTCGCATACCTTTTCTGTTTCTTATCACGAGACGCTGAGCAGACCAAACTGCGGACACGCTTCTGCCAAGCGGCCCACTTATTGGCGGCCCACTAAGCGGTCGCTAAGCCAAAATCGAAAGAGACTGACGTGATAGGTTCTTACTGATCTCCATCGCACCAATGTTGGCTTCATACGATCGAGTTGCTTCGAGTGCGTCGACGAATTGTTCGTTGAGGTTGACGTTCGGATAAGCGACGTAGCCTTTCCACTTGCCTTCTTTGGCAGCGAGTGGATGATCCGGTTGGTAGCGGTAAAGCGGTTCTTTATCGGAAGTCTCGACAGATGACACCTTCACGCCTGGCGCACCACCGGATGCTTGGTACTCATCGGTTTGAAAGATAACGTGACGAGGTTGGTAGGGTTCGGCTTCCCCCTGCTCGTTTTGCAGCGAAGACATGTTGGCGATGTTTCCCGAGATTGTGTTGAGTCGAATGCGCTGGGCGACCAGGGCGCTTGTACTCACATCCAGTGCGCTAAACATGGTTGTTCTCCGTGAAGAAAAAATGTCGGAAATTTTCCGATTTGGACAGTAGTATTTTTGTCCGGCAGCCGAAAGGGAGATTTTGCAATTTGCTAGCGAGCGATCGGGTTTGTGCATTGCATTTGCCGGTCGAGAATTTTGCGGCGCACGGCAGGCGAACTGAAGTTGAACTAGAAGCTGAACTACCTGGATAGCCAAGTTGCAGGCTACCTTTGAAGGATGCAGGCAAACGCCTAGAATGTGCCAAACTTTGACCAAACTGTTACGCTAGCTTCGCTGCGGAAGTGGCGTTTTCGTGTGAAAATCCGCGAGAAACGCACAGGTTGCTGAGCAGCAAGTGATCGTTCAGGAAAGATTCGGACGGATCGATGCATAAAACTAAAGTCGCCATTGTCGGCATGGGAACGGTCGGAAGCGGAGTCGCTCGATTGCTGCTGGACCATGGCGACCGCACCGCCCGCCACGCTGGACGAACGCTGTGGTTGCAGAAAGCGGTGGTTCGAGATCTCCGTAAGCCCCGTCAATGCGAACTGCCACCGGGCATTTTGACGGACCGTTTGGAAGACGTTCTCGAAGATGACGATATCGAAGTCGTCGCGCTGTTGATGGGTGGCTTGGAACCGGCGCGAACGGTGATGTTGAAGCTGCTCGATGCCGGCAAAGATGTTGTGACGGCGAACAAAGCGCTGCTGGCTGAACATGGCGCGGAGTTGTTCGATCGCGCTCGGTTGCTTGGTCGCTGCATTGCGTTCGAAGCGGCGGTTGCGGGCGGTATTCCCATTATCAGCAACATCAGTCAATGCTTTTCAGCGAACCAAATCACGTCGCTGCAAGGCATTTTGAACGGAACAAGCAATTTCATTGTTTCGCAGATGGACGATCAAGGTTGGGATTACGCGCGGGCTTTGAAAGAGGCTCAGCGGCTTGGTTACGCTGAAGAAGATCCGACGATGGATGTCGATGGCACCGATGCTGCGCAGAAACTCGCGATCCTCGCGCACTTGGCCTTCGGAGCTCGAATTCGTTGGCAAGACATTCCGCGGCAGGGGATCGACCAACTTGACATTCAAGACATACACTTTGCGGCGGAACTCGGTTATCGCATCAAGTTGATCGCGCAAGCTCGACTTGGTTCGCACGGACTGGAGTTGAGTGTTTCGCCGACCCTCATTCGCTCTGGTCGAACGCTTGCCGAAGTGCGTCGCAATTACAACGCGATCAATGTCGTGGGTGACGCAGTGGGCGATATTTTCTTTCACGGACAAGGCGCGGGGCAGATGCCAACTGCGTCGGCCGTTGTGGCTGACATGATCGACACCGCAGTTGGTCGCACGCCGATTACGTTTCGAACGCTGGAATTGTGGAGCAACCGCGAATCGCACGTATCGATCCGTCCAGACGATGATATGCCCAGCCGCTATTACATGCGACTGACTGTGGCCGACGAACCGGGCAGCCTGGCAAAGATAACTTCGGTGCTTGGCGAAAACTGCATTTCCATTTCGTCGGTGATTCAACACGAACCGGATCCGTTAGCTAAATCGCCTCAGGTTCAGTTAGTCATCATGACTCACGAGGCTCCGGAAGGTGCCGCGCGACGCGCTGTGGAAATGATCACTCAGTTGCCTGTGGTAACCGGGCCAAGTGTTCGGATGCGAGTGATGAAGGACGTTAAAGTCTGATGCACGCAATTGTTCTGATGATATGACTGTTTTGATGATATGACTTGGTAGCTAGAAACACACTGAATTCCGATCAACGAACAGATTAAGAATGTCTGCAAAGTGATTCGGAGAAATGCCCGCGAGAAAGTTCGACGAAATATGAAATACGCGATCATCATACCTGACGGCTGCGCCGATCAGCCGCTTGAAGCGCTCGGTGGTAAGACACCACTGCAAACTGCGAAGATTCCGAACATGGATCGCGTCGCCAGCTTAGGCATGGTAGCTCAAACCGACAACGTGCCCGCGCATCTGCCAGCCGGGAGCGACGTCGCGAACATGACTTTATTTGGTTACGATCCCAACAAGTACTTTACCGGCCGCGCGCCGATCGAAGCGGCTGCGCAAGGCATTGAACTGGGTGCGAACGACTGGGCGGTACGCTG
This sequence comes from Pirellulaceae bacterium, assembly GCA_041739135.1. Lineage (GTDB taxonomy): Bacteria > Planctomycetota > Planctomycetia > Pirellulales > Pirellulaceae > Aureliella. Next base: position 27,951 of record JBGSOM010000173.1, on the reverse strand, counting down.
CAACTTGGTAACGGTGATCGACCAAATCATGGTCGACTTTACTGCTGACCATATATCGACTGATGAGGCCAAGCAATTGCTGCGTTCGCTGGGCGATGCGATCGCTGATCCACGACTGCAATTCGTTCCCGGCGTGAGCTATCGCAACTTGCTGATCTATCGCGGCAGCAAAGACGATCCAGCTCCATTCACCACCGACACTCGCACTCGTGCTCCGCATGATTTGACGGATCTGTCGGTGTGCGATGATTTCCCGCGCGGACCGGGAAGCGATTTGTTGACGGAGTTGATGCATCGCAGCGTACCGCTGTTCGCGGAACATGCCGCGAATGCGAAGCGAGTTGCGAATGGTAAGAAGCCTGCAACCAACGTGTGGCTGTGGGGACAAGGTCGCAGTCCGGTGTTGCCTTCTTTCGCCGAGCGTTTTGGATTGAGCGGAGCGATGATTACAGCGGTGGATTTGCTGCGCGGTTTGGCGGCGTTAATCGGTTGGGACAGGATCGAAGTTGACGGCGCGACCGGATACTTGGATACGAATTACGCGGGCAAGGGACAGGCTGGCGTGGAGGCGCTCGACAAATACGACGTGGTCTGTGTGCACGTCGAGGCGACGGATGAAGCGTCGCACGAAGGTCGCCACGACGAGAAAGTGAAAGCGCTCGAAGCGATCGATACTCATGTGGTCGGTCCGGTTTTAGAAAAGCTGCAGACGTTCGACGAGTATCGTTTGATCGTCTTGCCCGACCATCCGACGCCATGTTCGACCAAGAAACATAGTCACGGAATGGTTCCGTTAGCAATTTGTGGAACCGGTATCGCAAGCTCCGGTGCCGGTTATGACGAAGTCCAAGCGGCTGCATCTCCGCTTGCGTTTTCTAACGGATGGGAAATGATGGAAGCCTTCATCCGTGGGAACTGGAAGAAGTAACCCGTACGCGGCCCACTTTCCGTCAACTCTGTCAGTATTCGCAAAAATAGGTCGGCGTTCGATCCGACGCGTGAATTTAGTTAAGGTCAAAAGCACAAATGCCTTTAGTTGTTCAAAAGTTCGGCGGCACGAGCGTTGCGGACCCCGAGAAGATCCTAGCTGCGGCGCGTAAAGCGATTCGCGCTCAGCAAGAGGGTAACCAAGTTGTCGTAGTCGTCAGTGCGATGGGCCACAACACCGACTTGCTCATCGACTTGGCGCATCAAGTCAACGACACTCCTCCGGCTCGCGAAATGGACATGCTGCTTTCGACGGGTGAGCAGGTGAGCGTCGCGCTGATGGCTATGGCTGTGCATGCGCTCGGCTACAAAGCGGTCAGTCTTACCGGAGCACAGATCGGCATCCAAACCGATAGCTCGTTTACCAAAGCTCGGATTCGCAAGATATCTGCTGATCGCATTCGCAAGTTGCTGGCTGAGAACAACATTGTGATTGCCGCTGGATTTCAGGGCATCGATGAAGACTTCAATATTACAACGCTCGGTCGCGGCGGCAGTGATACCACGGCGGTCGCGCTGGCTGCAGTGCTGGATGCGGACGCGTGTGAAATTCACACCGACGTCGACGGAGTCTACACGACTGACCCACGACAACTTCCCGAAGCTCGCCAGATGTCGCGCATCGGTTACGACGAGATGCTCGAACTGGCTAGCCTGGGTGCTGGCGTGATGCACAATCGCTCGATTGAGTTCGCGAAGAAATACGATGTTCCAATCCACGTTCGCAGCAGTTTCAGCGACACGCGCGGAACGCTGATCGTCAGTGAAAGCGAGTCGCCGAGTGCAGCGGTTTGTGGTGCAGCGATGACCCGCGACGAAGCTCGCATCACCATTCAAGGTGTGCCCGATACACCTGGCACCAGTTATGAGATTTTCAAGCGGCTGGCTGATCGCAAGATCACGGTCGATATGATTGTGCAGAACGTCGGTCAAGAGAATCGCGCTGACATCTCCTTCACTGTGCCTAAAGAGGAACTGGCTGCGGCGCTCAAGGCGGTCAAGCAAGCGGCGGAGATTGTGGGTGCGACCGGGTTCACGCACGATGATCAAGTTTCGAAAATCTCTGCGGTCGGACTTGGGATGGCAAAGCAGACCGGTGTCGCGCAGCAAATGTTCCGCGCGATCGCCGACGCTGGTATTAACATTCAAATGATCACGACCAGCGAAATTAAGATCTCAGTGCTGGTCTCTCGAGCTGAATCGTTGGCGGCGCTGCGAGCCGTGCATCAAGCGTTTCAACTGTTTCGACGCCCGGCTGATGCTGCGGATTGGCAAGCGTTGCCGGAGCGAAAAAGCACTCAGACTGATGTCAACAAACTGGTTGCCGACCTGCGAATGGCGGACATGGAGCAACTGTCGCTGAGCGAGATCGCGTTAACGGACGATCAAGCTCGCATGACGCTGGTCGGCGTACCTGATTCACCTGGATTGGCCGCGCACGTGTTTGATGCGATCGCCGCAGCCGGAATTTTCGTCGACATGATTGTGCAAAGCTACGATGGTTATCAAGGTGATACGAGCATTAGTTTGACGATTCCTCGCGCGCAGTACGACGCGTGCTTGAAGGTCGGTGAAGAACTGAAGACGCGTTTTAAAGTTCGTCGCATTCAAAGCAGCAAGGAGATTGCGAAGCTGTCGGTCAGCGGCATCGGACTGCGCAGTCACACGAGTGTTGCGATCGGTATGTTCGAAGTGCTGGCGAAGGCGGGCATTAATGTCGAGATGATCAACACCAGCGAATTGCGAGTGAACGTAGTGATCGATAGCGCGGGCGGGCAAGAAGCGCTAACCTGTTTGCGCGCTCACTTCGATGCAAATTTGATTGCGTAGTTGTGCTCAAGGTCGCTTGCATTGGCAATGACAACTCAAGAATAAGATTCGTTCAATGACTTTTGGTGACCGACTTTGCCAAGCCGTTCAATCGAAACGCTCGGCGGTTTGCGTGGGACTCGATCCGCGTTGGAGCAGCTTGCCAGAATCGATTCGAGCTGGCGTCGATGCGAACGATCGAAAGGCGGTTGCGGGTGCAACCGAATGTTACTGCCGCGAAGTCATCGATGCTGTCGCGGCTTTTGCACCGATTGTTAAACCTCAAGCGGCTTTCTTCGAGCAACTTGGTCCGCACGGCATGTTGGCGCTAGGTTCTGTGATTCAGTACGCGCGGAAAGTCGGCTTGCTGGTGTTACTCGACGGCAAGCGAGGCGACATTGGAACGACGGCTGAAGCATACGCAGACGCCTACCTCGGAACCGAAAGCGCTTGGCAATGCGACGCGCTGACCGTCAATCCGTATCTCGGCGACGACACGTTGAAACCGTTTGTCGACATTTGTCATGCGCGCGAGGCCGGCATCTTTGTACTCGTTAAGACTTCGAACCCGGGCAGCGGTTACTTGCAAGACAAAGTGATCGATGGTCGCACTGTCTATGAAACGATGGCTGAGTTGGTCGAAGGGCTTGCGAAGCAATCAAAGGGCGATTCCGGTTATGGTTCTGTCGGCGCAGTGGTCGGTGCAACTTATCCGGAACAGTTGGCAAGTCTGCGCATGAAAATGCCGTCGACGTGGATTTTAATACCTGGCTACGGAGCGCAGGGTGGAACGGCAGCGGATGTTGCGCACGGTTTCGACTCGAATGGTTTGGGAGCGATCGTAAACAGTTCGCGCGGAATCATTTTCGCTTATCAATCACCGCGCTACGCAACACTCGCGTGGCAAGAAGCGGTTGCTAAGAGCACCCAGGATATGGCTGCTGAGCTGCAAGCAGCGCGGTAATTAGTCGTTCAGTCGATGCAGCGCCCATGCGGCTGCGTCGCTCACCAGGGGCTCTTCGTCGTTCAGCAGGTTTTGAACTTGCGTGCGAAGTTGCGTTTGCTTGCGCGCCCCGACCATTAGAAGTGCGTTGCGGAGCATGCCACGGCGTTTCGACCGCCACATCGGAGTGTGACGAAACTGTTCGCGAAACTGCGTTTCAGTTAACTGCAACAAACCCTCGAGGCTCAACTGGCTGAGGTGCGTTGTTGGACGGAAGACTTCTTCGCTGCTAAACGCTGCTTTGCGATTCCATGGGCAAACTTCTTGGCAGATATCGCAACCGAAGATCCATTGATCGAAATGCTCGGCCAGTTCCTCGTTCACGGAGTCGCGATGTTCGATCGTAAGATAACTTAAGCAGCGCCGTGCATCGAGCACATACGGTTCGGTGAACGCCTGGGTTGGACAAGCGTCCAAGCATGCCGTGCAAGTTCCGCAGTAACCTTTCTCTTGCGGCGCGTCGATCGTCAGCGGCTGGTCGGTTAGCATCGCGGCAAGAAAGAAGTAGCTGCCCCAAGTTCGATTAAGTAGCAGCGTGTTCTTGCCGACCCAACCCAATCCCGCAGCTTCCGCGAATTCGCGTTCGAGCAGTGGAGCGGAGTCGACGACGCCACGGACGAGTGCTCCGGGCGCAGCCAGTTCCAACCATGATTTCAATTGCTTGAGTCGTTCGTGAATGACATCGTGATAGTCAGCTTCGCCAAGTGCGTAGCGAGCGATTTCCGCGCGATCTTCGTTGCTGCTTCCGGCACTTTGCGATTCTTCCGTGCGATAGGGCAGAGCCAACATCAGCAACGTGCGGCAACCATCGAGCACAAATTTAGGGTGGGTGTACGCGTCCGCGCGTTTTTCCAAGTAGTGCATCTGGCCGGCAAAACCTTGCTCTAGCCAGCGTTGAAACGCGTTCAGCCTGCCGGGTTCAGCCGCGGCCGCGACTCCGGTGATGACGAACCCCAGCCGCTCGGCTTCGTTTTTTAGGTCTTGAGTAAGCTGATTAATCGTTACAACCGATTTCTTTGGACAAATTCACCGTTGTTGAGAACCTTCGCAATCCGGCTACCTTGCAGTTTAACCGACTCCAATTAGCGTGAAAGGAAAGGAGTGAGGCCAAGTTTCGAGAATGGATGCTTTCTGTTCGTACTCTCAAAACAAGGCTCAACATGAAATCCTACTTAACAGCCCTCATCTGCGCGGTGGCGATGGCACTCACTGCCGACCAAGCGTCCGCTCAGTGCGGTATACTCGGCCCTGGCTACGGCGGTTTCGGCGGCTACTACAACTACGGTATCCAGCCGTACGTCCCCGCCCCGCCCTATTTCGCTTTGCATCCACCGGTTTACTACGGTCAACGTTATACGCGACCGTACGGCGACAGTCCGTTCGCAGCCCCTTCGCAACTGCAACCGAACCCGAGCTATGCACCTGCGCGGCATGTGGAACGTTCATTGACCGTTACCAACCCTTACGTTCTGCCGATGGCTCCAATGGTCGAGCCGCATCATATCCCGACGCCAACGCCAGCTCCAGTGAACACGTTGCCGCAGTCGCCCGTCGTCGTAAAGCCACTGGTAATCGAAAACCCGTACTTCCAACCCGAAGTCAAACTGGTCGACGGCAACTAGTGCCGATTGAACGCGCGCGAAAGCAGCACTTCAAACACGAAACGGACGCCATCTGAGCGTCCGTTTTTCTTTTGGCGAACGACAGGAGACCTCAGAACTTCACAATCTCAAATCAGAGAGCCAAATAAAACTGCGCAGTAAAATCATCTACACTGAATGGCGGAAGAAGGTACTGACGTGAAATAAAATGAACGCGGTTCTTGCGAGGCTGTTATGAAATCTCGATGCCTTGGGTTGATGATGGTGGTCTGCATGCTTGGTCCGCTGAGTTTTCTTGCAGCGCAAGAGAACTCGGAGAAGGCGATCAAATATCCCGTGGAAATGAAGCCCTTTTCGTTGAAGCTTGTCGACGAAATGGGGCAACCGGTCGCTGACGCGTCGGTCATCGCGTACGGCGTTCGCTGCGAGGAGTCGCCGGGCAGTTGGATCGGGTGGCCGGAAAGCAACGCTGGCAACAACAAATTCACTAGCGACGCAACGGGCACTGTCGAGATGAAGTATCCGGTGAAGCTCGGGTTGCCGGGATTGTGGATGACGGTCAATAAGATCGACTTCAATGTGAAGCATCCAGATTTTGTGACTGGTCGCGTGGAGTTCGATCCGGAGTTGGGCAAGGCTGAGCATACGTTGATCAAAGGTTGCAGGACCGTGTTCAGTTGCGTGGACGATAACGGGAATGCGATCCAGAAGTTCGGTGCAATCGTTGCTGGAGCGGGTTCCCAGGCCGTTTGGAAGCTGGACGAAGGTGAGTTGCGTTCGAGCGGCCTGCCGGATGGAAGTTGGCAAACAATGTTCGTTGCTCCTGGGGCCGATGGAGTCACTTTGTTCAGTGGCGTGTTGCCAGCGCGCTATGCGAAGGGCAAAGATGTGATCATTCGCAACGCAAAACTGCGTCCCGGAATGCGGCTGAGCGGTGCGCTTTCTGAGAACGTTCCGCGACCAGTCATCGATGGCAAAGTGATCGCTTGGTGCGTGCCGAAACCGACTGAAAGAACGTTTGGAAATCAAGCTCCTTCGATTTCATGGTGGGAAGAGACAACAGTTGCTGAGGACGGTTCGTTTGAGTTTCCTTCGCTTCCGCGCGGTGGCACTGTTCAATTGATCGCGATCAGCAACGGGTGGCTGACCGCAGGCAAGGAAGGCAATTTCACGGTTGATGCCAACATCGACGTCAGCGAACAGGAACTAAGCGATAACTTGGTCAGCGATATCGTTTTGGAGATGACGGCGACGGGCTCAGTTGAAGTCGAAGTATTGGGACCGGACGGCAAACCGCTGGCTGGTGCCACTGTATCCACTTGGCCGAATCAAAAACTGCACCTTGGCGGAACGACTTTGGTTGGAGCTTGCTATCGAACTATGGAACGAATCGATGCTCAAATAACCGGAGATGTTCGCGAACCTGCGTTTGGCGCTCAGAAACAGTCTCGCTACGAGGGCAAGACAGACGAGCACGGCAAGGTCACGCTTCGAGATATTCCAATGAATCAGAACGAATCGCTTTACGTTGGTTTCGATGGAATGCGGATGAAGCACGAAGCCGACAAGCCCAAAGATATTTTTGCGGACTCGGTTAATTATTTGTGCGATACATCGGAACCGAAGAAGGTGACGGTTCACATGCAAGTTACCAGCGAATGAGCAAGCACAACTGGTAAAACAAAACGCCGAAGCGGGCCGCGGCGATCGAAATCACCGGACCCGCTTTCAGACTTTCCCCCTGCCCTCGTTCACAGCTTTCGCTGTTCGCATTTAATTCGTTAGACGCTCGATCAACGCTGTACGCACTTGCGTGTTAGCTATCGAGTCTTTGGACGCCACTGTGCGTTTGAGCTAGCATTCGAAGCAGAGTTGGCACTCGGTGAAGCATCGCTGATCGATCGCGATGCATTGGATTGCACGGAGCTGGGTTGAGTAGAACTAGCTCGCACTGAACCAGATCGCAACGAGATCGATGCGGTGGGCTGTGCTCCGGCTGGCTGGTTGCCGATCGAAGCGGATTGCACCGAAGTGTCACTGACTTTGCGAGAGGATTGACCGCTGCTCGTGACGACACTTGGACGTCCGGTTGCATCGCCGCTTCCAAAGCCGCTCCAGTCGTAATTTGCCAGCGGTGCTTTGTCGCCTGATTTCTTCTCGTCGTCTTTGTTCTCTTCTTCGCTGGATTCTTCTTCGGCGGACTCTGGTGCAGTTGCTTGTTGCATGCCGGGTCGAGCCAAGTTGCCTTCGGTAAGTGTGCCCGCTTCAACTGGTCCGTTGCTGACGACGGATGGACGCGTGTAACCGTAGTCCATGTAGATTCCGGCTTCACGTTCACGAGCTCGTTCTTGAGCGTCCCAGTAAGCCTTGTCGACCCACTGTCCTTCTTGCAACGAAACGCTGTTCAGATCGAGCAGGGAACCTTTGAGGTAGTGCACGTTAACGATCGACTTGTTGTACTCGGTGACGGCTTGATGATATTGCGTTTCAGCTTGCGTACGACGTTGTTCAGCGCGGAGCAACGCATCGAGCACTTGTGCCAAGTCGCGTACGTTACCACCTTGGCCGATGCGAAGGTTGTAGATACGAATTTCGTCTTCGTTCGCTTGCCACCAATCGAAGTACTGTTTCATCGAGATGAAAGTGGATTCCATATTGCGCCAAGCGTAGGAGAGTTCGTGAACTAGGAACAACTCCTTTTCCTTGAGCTCTTCGACGCTCTTGCTGATCTGCAGACGACCGCTTTGGATGTTGGCCAGTTGTCGGCGAGCACCGAAGGCTGGCGGAGTGACTTCGAGGCGAGCTCCGAATTCTTGGTAGTCGCCGCCGGTGAGTGTTTCGAGTGCTGTTGAGCCGGGACTTGGGAATTCGATGCCTGTTCGATCTGCACTTGCGAATTCATCGCCGACGCCAACCCAGCGAGCAAAACCGGTGATGTCAACTTGTGGAAGGATTTGGTTCTTAGCTGAAATCAATTCCAGTTCGCGTTGTTTGATGCCCCATTTTTGTCGACGCAGGTAGACGTTTCGAGTCAGTCCTTCGGCGGTTACATCGCACCAATTGAATTCGATGCGAGCTAGCGTTGGACTGTCGACTGGGCGGACGAATTGACCATCGGTTGGACTCCAACCCATCTTTTCGCGAAGTACTTGTTCGCGACCGCGAAGACCGCGAGGATCGTTGCCTGGTACGGTGGAACCGTTGAGCGCTGTGTGCAGTTGGCTTTCGAACTGATAGAGCAAGGCACGCGCTTGAGCTTCTGCTTCGGCTGACGCGCCTTCGGCTCCAGCCTCGAGGCGGTCCTTAGCCACACGCCATAGATTGACGGAAGCTTCGTGTGCTTTCTTATTGGAATCAAAAACTCGGTAACCAGCGTACAAATCCCAGTACGCGTCTTCGACCGCTTTGACCAAGTTGGTGATGTTTCCTTCAAACTCGTGCAGTGCAAGGTCTTCGTTGATGCGAGCGAGCACAATTGGAATTCGATTGACTAGTGTTCCGCGACCACGCATCAAAGGATGAGTCACTTGCAATTCAGCGGCGACGGTGTAATCGCTTGGCACGGCGCGACCAAAGTTGGTTGAGCCCAGGACGTTACCGGACGCTGGAATGTTGTTGCTGGAGTAGACCGTGGTGGTACGCAGGGTTGCAACACCGCCGGTTGCCGTTCGCTTCGACAAAGCGGCTTGTGCGTTAGCGTCAACACCTTGGAAGAACTGCGGATTGAAAATGTTGCCAGCACCCACGTTACGTGGACGATCGGTTGTGTTGTAACCGGCAAGTGCGGAGAACTGTGCATCGAACTCGCTGAGTGCGTCCTCGACACCACCGACTTGATTGGAACGAACGGCGCCGCGGATCGGAATGCGATTACCGTTGCCGTCGATGGCGAGCGGTTGTGTGCTAGCGGTCGCGGCGGCGATGGCTGCGTCATAAACGCTTGGGATCTGCCCCGGGCCTGCGCTGAGCAGCGGTCCAGCGACGCTACCGGATTGTTGGTTCGATCCGTTGACGACGCGTAGGATTTTTGAGTTTTGCAGAGCGATCGAAATGCAGTCTTCGAGCGTCATGTCGGCAAAGTTGTCGGGTAGGTGCGACGGGCCGAGAGGTATCTGAACCTGCGTCGCTTCCGGCAAACTCTCGACTTGGACGTCCGCGTACTCGATCGCCATAGCTTGATCGAGGTACTCGCCGAGTCCATGATTTTTTGCGATGAAGAAGGGCTGTGTTGGCGCGCATCCAGTGGCGAGCACCAAGACAAGTTGAATGTATGCAGCCCAGCGAACGATTGGTCGGCTCATGAGAGCGAGGTTCCTACCAGCCTGCCACATCTCTGACGCAATCCGCCAAGCACCTACGAGGCACCGACGGTTTCTGCACCGAGTTGCGACCAAACCTAGTTTGTCCGTGCCCAGCTACGAACTGCGATGCAAATTTCTTCGCACCTAAGCTGATAGCAAAACACGGCTTTTAGAACCCCCCTGTCCAAAATCATCGTCATGGAGGTAACGATAATGTCGGACATAACGTCTATCGACGACCCAGGTGGTAAACTTTGACTGATCGTTACAATTTGCCAAAATGTTTTTAGTGCTAGCGTTGGCGACGTAAAATTATGCATGCAATGCCGAGCTAGTGCTTTGTTCGAATTGGTTTCTCAAGGCAATCATTTATGGGGTGGCACGCCCTAAGTTTCGAAGGGCGTGGGAAGTGCGAGATGACTTGGCGTCGAGAGAACTGATCCGACCAACGCAATAACGCGGTGCTGATATGCTTTAAGCTCGGTAACGGCTGGAAGTGTTTGCTTGCTTCCCCCCACGCCCTTCGCAAAGCCGCAAAGCCTCAGAGCCTCAGAGCGTGCCACCCTAGGCATGCCCTGGGCTGTGCGACGAATAGCAGTTTGGCATAAAGACATTGGTTCGACTGTTGTTTCGCTTTAGTCGCAACGCGACGGCATGTCATCGCGTTGCGACTGAAAACAGGCACAAATAGAACGCGCCACTTCGAACCGATTTAGAGAAAATCTTCCCAGCCGCGGGTCTGCAGTTGTTTGACGACTTCGCGCACGCGCTCTTCTTCATGCTTTGGCGCGACCAAAGTTGCGTTGTCGGTGTGAACGACAATCATGTCTTGCACACCGATCGTGACGAGCAAGTGGTCTGGATTTCCGTAGACGATCATGCGCTGCGATTGAATCGGTAGGTACTTGCCGCGAACGCAGTTGCCTTGTTCGTCAGGTTCAGTGAGCCGGCCGATCGATTGCCAGCTTCCGACGTCATCCCAACGGAAGGTTGCTTCGATCACTGCGACGTCGCTGTACCGCTCCATGACTGCGTAATCGATACTGCGGCCATCGATCGCAGCGAACTCGCGCTGCAGGGTTGCTGGGAAACTTGGCGAGCCCATCGACTTGGAAATCGCATCGATGTGCTTCATCATTTCTGGTTCGTACGTTCTCAATGCGTTGAGAATCGTCGATGCGCGCCACATGAAAATGCCGCTGTTCCAATAGTACGTGCCCGCTTGCAAGTATTGCTCAGCGATCTGACGGTTCGGTTTCTCGCGGAACGATTCGACGCGATACGCACCGGCAACTTTTGAGCTGGTTAGTGCTTCGCCGCGTTGCACGTAGCCGAATGATTCTGCGGGATAGTTAGGGCGAATTCCAAAAGTGACGATGCGGTCAGGCGATTGCTCAATCAAGCGCACGCCAGCCGACATGCAATCTTGAAATTGTTGATCGCTGCTGATGACGTGGTCAGCGGGCAGGACCAGCATGACAGCGTCGGGGTCGGCGTGGACGATCAACGAGGCTGCGAGGGCGATACAAGCTGCTGTGTCGCGCTTCATCGGTTCGCCGACAATTTGTTCGGGCGGTACCAGCGGCATCTGAGTTCGTACGGAATCGACCAGATGCTGGTTAGTCATAACAAGCGTGTGTTCGGGCGAAACGAGCCCTTGCAAGCGTTCAAACGTCGCTTGCAACATCGTGTTGTTTCCGACCAGATGCAGTAACTGTTTTGGAAAGCTATTTCGACTTGCGGGCCAAAAACGCGTACCAGAACCGCCCGCCATAATCACTGCATGCAACACGTAAATTCTCCGCTGGAGTTACATTAGCGAATTCAAATTGAGACTGAAAGTTCGCGAAGGTTTGGTTGAGTTGGGACTCTGCTTGTCGATGCAAGTGCTTGCCTGGAGCAGGATTGCTTCGACGCAGCCAAATTTAACTGTTCTCTAACATCCGATGGCATTGTAGATTCCGCAACCGAAGCAAGCCACAGTAACTCGCGCACGTGCTGCAGCCGCAAAATCGAGCTGCGCAGCGCTTCGCGATCCATCTCAGGCGTAAAGTCGGCCTTAGGTTCAAAACTAAGGCGCCGCAATGCACTTAGCCAAAGCGGCTAGCGGAAAAAAGTGTCGGCAGATATTTTGCGATCAATTCCGACTTTTTTTGCCGTCTCTACCGCGTCTAACGCCCAAGCCGGATGAATTTCGACTTGGACATCCGCCGCGACTTCCACGCCGGCCGTTTCCAGCCACTCGCGGTGAAGCGAGACGAGAGCCGCTTTCGATTGCGCGGGCGTGTCGACCGGCGCACCGTCCGCGTTCTTCACCGGCGCGAAGACTTTCGCAGCATCACCTTCTACCACAATTGAACGCTCGGCCAGCGGCAGCAGATCGAACACAAAACGTTCGAACTTAACGGCATTCGGCTTGTCCGGTTTCACCAACTCGAGCGATTCGTTCAGGTGCGGAACGGCTTTGTTCGCGCGGTGAAAGACCAACGCGTCGGAGTTTTCCACGACCGATTGAAGGAAATCGCGTTTGAACAGGTGGACCGCAATGTTGCCAGCCCACAATTTTAAGGAGCCGTCCGGCAGCACCTGCTCAGCGGCTTCGTCGGGCAGATCGCTGTACTCGATAATTTGGACTTTGCCGTCGATGCCGACAACATTGCCGACTTTCTCCTTGGCAAACCGTTTGCGAACCACCTGTGTCGTCACTTGGCTGTTCGACAATATGTGGTAGCCGATCAGCTCCGGATCGCACAGTTGGACGAGCGGATTGTCGACTTGAGCGTAAAAAAAGTGATCGATCTCGCGGCGTTCCGCTTCTGCGAGGCAACCGTTTTTGTACAGTGCTGAGACCAATCCGCCGTGGCCATCGGGGCTGAGGGCGAGCCGACTGCGCGTCTCGAGCAGCACTTTTCCTGAGTTCGCTTCGACGGCGGGCATCGTTCCTTGCTGAAAAATCACCAGTTGGTCGCCCGCTAGACCGAATCGATCGTGTGCGGTGAAAAAGGCGCGCGTCTCTGCGTCGGTCGCAGGGCTGGTCATCACGAACATCGGAATGGAGACGTTGTATCGCTGCATCACGGCCAGTAATCGGTCGACCAACATTTGAAACAGCGTCCGACCGCTGAGCGGCCCGATCGGAAACATCCCCTTCGGATGCTCGAACCCGAGCCGCGTGCCTTGGCCGCCGGCCACGATGATCGTCGCCAGTTTGCCGGCGCGCAGCGCGGCTTCTCCGGCAGCACGAGCCGCAGCGCGATCGATTTTGGGGTTCGGGTCGTCCAGCCGAATCGCTGGCGGCGCTTCGGCTCGGGCCGCAAGGTCTTTCCAATTCGGACCCTCCTCGGCTCCCCGAACCAACCGTTGCAGTTGCTCGAAGTCGATTTGGGAGAGCTGCGCTTCCAACTCGGTTCGCTCGTCCGGGGCGATTTTGGTGAGGTGCTGAATCAGGTGCGTTTGGTTGTATTTCGCAAGGATCGCTTCGAGCTGCGTGGGTTCGAGTGGCATGGGGCTGTGCATTTCCGGCTTTATTTGGAAGTTTTGACTGAGAAATTGAAAATGTATTTTGAACGAAAGCACTTTTGTAGGACGGACTTCCAAGTCCGTCAGCATGTGTACGACGGACTTCCAAGTCCGTCAGCAAGCACTAAAGTTGAGCAAGCGCTAAGTTTTGAACAACTGCATTCCAAGTACGATTGCGACGACTCCGAGCAACACATGCGCCGCGGCGAGACCAACGGCAGCTTCCGGTCGTTCGGCTTGCCATAAGCGGACGATGTCGAGCCCAAAGGAGCTGAAAGTGGTCAAACCGCCCAGCAAACCGGCTCGAATTGCGACTGTCCACCAGTGATTTTCCATCTGCTGAGCCACCGACCACTGGGCGACGCAGCCGATTGCGAAACAGCCGACGATGTTGACGGCCAGCGTTGCGAGCGGCAGCCACGCGGAACCAGCTAGGGTGAATAAACTGACCGTACCATGCCGCAAAACAGTTCCCACTAACCCGCCCAAGGCCACCGCAAACCACTCTCGAATCATTTGTTCCGCACTCCGCGGTTGGTGGGGTATAATGTCGTTGAAGAAATCCCGTTCCTCCCTTATTCTAACAGGTGCATTCGCAAGCAGGTGGTCACCGCGACCGAGCGTAATCGCTCACTGGCGTGAACCGCGATAACTTTGCGACGGACAAATTTGCGACAATTGTCCGACAAATGGACGGGTGGATCGGAACCTGAGCAGGACGAATTGAGTCCGGTAGGTTCTGTCAGATTTTACGTAACGACTTTGGAGATACGCAGATGGCTTCGGCTGAAACAAAACGTGGTACACAAGTGATGACCGGTGCAGATATTCTGGTTAAATCCTTGGTGGACCACAACGTAGAAGTCATCTTCGCGTACCCCGGTGGCTGTAGCATGCCGATGCACCAGTCGCTGACGAAGTACGGCACGAAGATTCGCACTATTCTACCTCGCCACGAGCAAGGCGGCGGCTTCGCAGCTCAGGGGATCGCGCGTTCGACCGGCAAGCCGGGCGTGGTCATGGCGACTAGCGGTCCGGGCGCGACGAACTTGGTCACCGCGATTGCCGACGCGAAACTCGATTCCATTCCGTTGATCGCCATCACTGGCCAAGTTCCAACAGGTGTGATCGGCACCGATGCATTTCAAGAGACACCGATCGTTGAAGTTTGTCGCGGCATCACCAAGCATCATTACTTGGTGACCAAAGTTGACGATGTCGCTCGCGTTATGAAAGAAGCGTTTCATATCGCTACTACCGGTCGACCTGGTCCAGTTCTCATCGACATGCCAAAAGATGTGCAGATGGATCAGTGTCACGTCGATTGGGACGTGCCGATGAATCTGCCGGGCTATCGCGTCAAAACTCCGATGGCTCAGCCGGAGCAGATTCGACAAATTGCGGCTGCGATCAAGCATTCGAAACGACCGCTGCTGTACGTTGGCGGCGGAGTGATTGGAGCTGAGGGCGCAGCGGCGCTTCGCAAGCTGATCGAACTGACCGGCATCCCAGTTACGATGACGGTTATGGGATTAGGTTTGTATCCGAACGATGGCCCACTGTCGCTCGACATGCTGGGCATGCACGGCTCAGCGTACGCGAACTACGCGGTCCGCGATTGTGATCTGTTGTTGGCGCTCGGCGTTCGATTCGACGATCGCGTTACCGGCAAGAAGGAAGTTTTTGCTCAGAACGCCAAGATCATTCACGTCGACATCGATGCCTCGGAGCTGAACAAGAACAAAGTAGCTCACATTCCTGTTTGCAGCGACGTGCGTTACGCGCTCGAAGAACTCAACAAGATCGTTGAAGCTCCGGATGATATTTCCGGCTGGGTCAAGCACTGCAAGGAACTGAAGCAGAAGTATCCGTTCCATTACGATGAAAAATTCGATGGTATTCTTCAGCAGCATGCGATTCGCGAGCTGTCGAACTTGACGCAAGATCGCGATACGTTTGTAACAGTCGGCGTTGGTCAGCATCAGATGTGGGCGGCGCAGTTCTTCAACTTCCGCCAACCGCGTCACTGGTTGAGTTCATCGGGATTGGGAACGATGGGTTTCGGTTTGCCTTCCGCGATGGGTGTTCAAGCCGCGAACCCGAATTCGTTGGTGATCGATATCGACGGCGACGGCAGTTTCCAGATGAACATTCAGGAACTTGCAACTTTGCATTGCGAAAAATTGCCCGTGAAAGTGCTGCTGCTGAACAATCAACACTTGGGTATGGTTGTGCAGTGGGAAGATCGTTTCATGGGCAGCAACCGAGCTCACACTTATCTCGGACCGATCGATCACGAAGAGGCCAGCGGTATTGGTGTGACTGAGAAGCATGCGATTGTAACGGATCGCTATCCGGACTTTGTTCAGATCGCGAAGGGGTATGGTTGCGGCGCGGCGACGGTCAGCAAAAAATGCGATTTGCGAGCTGCGTTGCAGGAGATGATCGACTATCCAGGTCCATTCGTGTTGGATGTTTCGGTTCCTTATCAAGAACACGTGTTGCCTATGATTCCAACTGGCAAGACCGTTGACGATATGATTCTTGAGTAGCAGTCGATATGTAACGATTCGTCAGTTGGTTCAAGTTGCGGAGTCTTTGAGCTGCAAAATGGCTGCGGCTTGAAGGCTCTCTAGAATCTGTCAGTTAAAGGTCGGCTGGTGCCGAATCGCTCCCGTTGTTGGTCAATTTGAGCTGGCAGTATTGCCGCTTGCGGACGACAATTGGTGAGTCGCTGATGATTGTTTTTACTGAGCAGAATTGCTCGTTGCTTCTAGAGGCACATGTGACCAAATCAACGAAGTCTGGCGGAGCTGAATTGCTGAATGTCGATCTAGCTCGAATTGAAAAAGCGGTGCGTGAAATCTTAGCGGCTGTAGGCGAAGACCCTGACCGCGAGGGGCTGTTGGAAACGCCGGCGCGCGTGGCGCGAATGTATGCTGAAATGTTCTCCGGATTGAAAACTGATCCGAGCATCCATCTTAAAAAAGTGTTCACTGAGAAGTACGATGAAGTGGTGCTAGTGCGCGACATCGATTTTTGTAGCATGTGCGAACACCATCTACTGCCGTTCACTGGTAAAGCTCATGTTGGCTATCTGCCTGATGGGAAAGTTGTCGGCTTGAGCAAGTTGGCGCGTGTGGTCGAAGAGGTCGCTCGTCGTCCGCAAGTTCAAGAGCGAATGACGGAAGTGATCGCTGACTTGATCGAGTCGGAATTGTCTGCGCGCGGCGTGGCAGTGGTGCTTGAAGCGTCGCATTCGTGCATGACAATTCGAGGTATTCGTCGTCCTGGCAGTTTATGTATGACATCAGCGATGCGGGGTGTGTTTCGCAACGATCCCGCTTCACGCGCCGAAATTCTCGGCTTAATCGTAGGCAATCGTAAATGACATTGAATGCAGCGCTCTGGGCCAGCTCAACTGCTTTGACAGGTAAAGTTGCAGTTGCGCACTGGGTGGCTTCTTTGTTGTTTCTGTTTTGCGATCGAAGACGAATCAGCAGCGGATGGCAAGTACTGCTGTCCGCGGGTTCTATGTTGCTGAGCATCTCGGCTGGAATGTACGCGAGCTCAGCGACATCAAAGTGGGCTTGGATCGTTAGTGTCGCGTGCGCTTGTGTGGCAACGATTTTCCACATGCGAACATGGAGTCGTGTGAGTCCATCGGAGATTTTCTCGGAAGTTTCGCAGATCGATCCACTGCCGAAGAAAAAGAAGTCCGCATCGAAATCATTCAAACCGATTCCCAAGTCGCAATCGCCAGCAGTTGTGTTGTCGCCTGCGATGGTGCTTGCGATAGCCGGTGCAATCGCTGCGACAGTTGCACTTGGCAATGCGATTTTTGTTGCGATCCCGCAAGTCGCATGGATCGCTGCGGTTCACGCGGTGGCGATCTGCATGTTGCTGGGCGTCGCTATCTTCTGTGCTATTGAACTGACGTTTGACAGCGCACCAGCTTCGCTTGCCGCAGTCGCTTGGTCAGTGGTTGCTATGGTGGCGATTGTTGCGTGGATCGCTGAGATTTTCGTTGCCGGTTCGATTGTGATGTCTCCCGTTGGCGACCAAGTTGAATTGCCAACCGCTGCGCTAACGCGTTTGTTCGCGCTCTCAGTGCTGGTGATCGATTTCGTGGTATGGATGATTCCCCAGCGCGTCGCCGCTTTCAAACGTGCTGGCAAAGCGACGGCTTGGGTATCGCTGAGTCTAGCAGCTTGGATTGGCGCGCTCAGCCTGATTGTGCTTTGCGCGCTGCCAAGCAGTTGGCCTTGGAAATTGTAGCGGTGGGCCCCTTTCGCTCCTGCGCGAGTGCGCGACTGTGACGCAATTTCGCAGGAGCGATAGGCGACGAAAAGTTTGTCGGAGTTGATGTATAATCATGCTCCCTCTCCCAGTAGCCTACCCTTAGTAACTGGAACTCAAGATGAACCGACTTGCCTCCTGTTCGAACTTCCGTGCGATCTTGCTTGTGATCTTTGGATTGCTGATCTGTTTTAGTTCATTGCTCGCGCCGCTCGCTGCGCAATCACCGACTTCGACCGCCAAGCCGAATTTGATTTGGATTATGGCGGACGATCTGGGGTATGGTGACTTGGGTTGTTATGGTCAGAAAGTCATTACGACTCCGAACTTGGACCAAATGGCGGCTGAGGGGATGCGGTTCACTCAGTTCTACTCCGGTGCAACCGTTTGTGCACCTTCGCGAAGTGTGCTAATGACTGGTCAGCATCATGGCCACACGCGAGTTCGCGGTAACGCAGGCAAGAAGAATCCGATCGCGCAAGCTTTACGAACCGAAGATGTGACCGTTGCCAAAGTTCTGCAGCGGTCGGGTTATCGAACGGCGCTGGTCGGCAAGTGGGGCTTGGGGGACGTCGGTGATGCGGAGTCTGGTTTGCCTCGCAAACATGGTTTCGATGAGTTCTACGGGTTCTTAAATCAGACGCACGCGCACAACCATTATCCCGATTACTTGTGGCGCAACGAATCGCGCGAGAACTTGCCGAATGTTGTTACGCCAATCGGTGACAACGGTGGCGGATTTGCAACGGAAGCGAAAGTTTATGCGGACGATCTGTTTGCTGACGAAGCGATCAAATTCGTGCAAGCTAACAAGTCGCAGCCATTCTTTCTTTACTGGAGTATGGTTGTGCCGCACGCGAACAACGAGCGCAGTCGCGAGTTGAAGAATGGAGCCGAAGTGCCTGACTTTGGACCTTACGCCGACTTGGATTGGCCGGAACCGGATCGCGGGCAAGCGGCGATGATCTCGCGTTTGGACAGCTACGTGGGCCGTATGCTGAAGACGCTGCGCGACGAAGGGATTGCCGACAATACGCTGGTGATTTTTACAAGCGACAACGGGCCGCATAACGAAAGCAACCACAACTTGGCGCGATTTAATCCGTCGGGGCCGTACAGCGGGATCAAGCGGAGTTTGACTGACGGTGGCATTCGAGTGCCAATGATCGCTTGGTGGCCGAGCAAGATTAAATCGCAATCGACGTCGGAACACGTCGCCTATTTTGGTGACTGGATGGCGACTGCCGCCGAAGTCGCTGGAACGCAGACGCCAGCGAATTGCGATTCGATTAGTTTTCTTCCGACGTTGCTTGGTGATTCGCGCAAGCAGCAGCGGCACGAGTTTCTGTACTGGGAATTTCACGAAGGCGGCTTCAAGCAAGCGGCGCTTTACGAAGGGCGTTGGAAAGGCATACGAAGCGGGGCACCTGATGCGCCGGTCGCGGTGTTCGATCAGCAGCAGGATGTGGCTGAAAAGACGAATGTCGCATCGAGTCATCCGGAAATCGCGAAGAAGTTGAGTGACTATCTGTCGACAGCGCGCAGCGATTCCGCGGACTGGAAACCGCAATGGAAATCACCCCCAAAGTAGAACGCGTCTTGGTGATCGCCACTGAATTTTAAGTTCACTGAATTTAAGTTCACTGAATTTTGCCTTCACCCTCCCAGCGCAGCGACCGGGAGGGTCGGCAAGCGAGCTTTCAGCGAGATTGCCGGGGAGGGATGCTTGCGACAGGGCTCCTGAAGTTGGGCTCTGAAGTCGATCGGAGCTGAAACAGTGCGGACGCCCCTCCCCAGCCACGCTGACGCGGGCTGACCCTCCCCAAACTGCGTTTTGGGAGGGTTAAGATATCTCTCGCCCAAAGAACTTAGTCAATAGCACTTACAGCACCCACCCAATGGGAATGGATGCTTGCGACTGAGCCTTGAAGTTGGCTCCTGAAGTTGGGCCTTGAAGTCGATCGAAGCGGAAACAGTGCGGGCGCCCCTCCCCAGCCGCGCCGACCCTCCCCAACCTGCGTTTTGGGAGGGTTAAGATGGTGCGCAGGTTTTGGTAACGCAGGTTTTACTTCCTCTCAATGTCCCTGATAGCAATTAATATCCCTGATAGCACTTAATATCCCTGAGAGTACTTACTCATGACGATGTTTCAACAACTATACAAATGCGTGCACCTGAGTTGGCAAATGTTTGTTTTCGCGGTCGCCGTTTGCCAAGGATGCTTTATTCAAGCGGCGGAGCGGGCGCCGAATATTGTGGTCATGTTGGTTGACGACATGGGTGTGATGGACACGTCGCTGCCGTTCTTGACTGATGAAACGGGCGGCGCGAAACGTTATCCGCTGAATGATTACTATCGTACGCCGAACATGGAGCGGCTGTCGAAGACTGGTATTCGCTTCAGCAACTTTTATGCGATGAGCGTTTGTTCGCCGACACGGTGCACGATCATGACTGGCCAGAACGCAGCTCGCCATCGCACGACGAATTGGATCAATCCGGACAAGGACAACGCTGGGCCACGTGGTCCCAAAGATTGGAATTGGCAAGGTCTGAAGAAGAACTCCGTGACGCTAGCGCGGCAACTGCAAACGAGCGGCTATCGTACGATCCACGTCGGCAAAGGTCACTTTGGTCCGCGCGACAGTGAAGGATCCGAACCGCTGAATCTCGGCTTTGACATTAATGTTGGTGGTTGTTCGATCGGGCAACCTGGAAGCTACTACGCGAGTGACAACTTCACTCGCAATGGTAAGAATGTAAATTCGGCGGTTCCGGGATTGGACAAGTATCATGGAACGGAGTTGTTTCTCACTGAAGCGTTAACGTTGGAAGCGAACGCGCACGTGGAAGCCGCTGTGAAGGCTGAGCAGCCGTTCTTTTTGTACTTTGCGCAGTATGCTGTGCACGCACCGTTTCAAGCGGACGCGCGGTTTGCTGCGAACTATGCGAACTCTGGTAAATCACCGCAAGCTCAAGCGTTCGCAACGTTGATCGAAGGCATGGACAAATCGCTGGGGGATGTGCTGGATAACCTCGAGCGGTTGGGCGTGGCGGATAACACGCTGGTGATTTTCTTGGGCGACAACGGCAGCGACGCACCGCTGGGCGATCAGCATGCGGTCGCTTGCGCGGCACCGCTGCGTGGCAAGAAAGGCGCACACTATGAAGGCGGTATGCGAGTTCCGTTTATCGCGTCTTGGGCCAAACCCGTCGAGAACAACTCGATGCAACAGAGATTGCCGATCGCCGCCGGTGCGCTGCAACCGCAGGTGGCTTCCATCTGCGACCTGTTTCCAACTTTGTTGGATGTGGCTCAGGTGGCTGCGCCGGGCGATCATCCAGTCGACGGTTCGCGGCTGCACAGTTTGTTGACTGGCAAATCCGATCCGCAGCGGGCCGAGTCGTTCTTGATGCACTATCCGCACGCGCCGCACCGCAGCGATTACTTTACGGTGTACCGTGAAGGCCCTTGGAAAATTATTTACCACTACATTCCGACGTCGGTCTCGAACAATTCGCATTATCAGTTGTTCAACTTGGTGAATGATCCCTTCGAGCAAATGGAGTTATCCGAGTCGGAACCGCAGGAGTTGCGACGGATGATGATGCTGCTGACGAGTCAGCTTGAGCGACATCATGCGGTCTATCCAACGGATGCGAGCGGGATGGAGCTGACGCCACAAATTCCGTAGCTGAGAAAATGCTGTGCACGTGCTGTGGAGAGGATAACGCCACGAAACGCTGACGCGACTATCCGCAACTTAAATCCGCTTCTAAAATCACAGCTGCTGATCATCGGCAGCTTTACGATTCCGACACAACGTTCCGCCTCTTACCACTCAGCGAAATCGACTATGCGCGTTGGCCTGTTCATTCCCTGTTACGTCGATCAGTTTTATCCACAGATCGGAATGGCGACTGTGAAGGTGCTCGAGCGGTTGGGTGTTGAAGTTGATTTTCCGGAGGCGCAAACGTGCTGTGGTCAGCCGATGGCGAACACGGGTTGCCTCGACGATACGCGACCACTGGCGGAACGTTTTCTGGAGATCTTCTGCGATTACGAGCACGTTGTGTGTCCGTCGGGCAGTTGTGTTTCGATGGTTCGCAATCATTACAAAGGCTATTTTCAGTCTGACGAGCGTTACGAGCGGCTGAAGACGCACACGTGGGAGCTTTGCGAATTTTTGGTCGACGTGTTGAAAGTGGAGCAGGTGCCGGTTCGCTTTCCGCATCGCGTGGGATTGCACAGCAGTTGCCATGGATTGCGTGAGCTGCGGTTGGATGCGTGTTCGGAATTGATGCGTGGCCAACCGAGCAAGGTGCGCAAATTGTTGCAATCGGTCGATGCGCTGGAATTGGTCGAACTGCAGCGCGGTGATGAGTGCTGTGGTTTTGGCGGAACGTTTGCGGTGGCTGAAGAAGCCGTGTCGGTGCTAATGGGAGCGGATCGCGTGGCGGATCACGTGAATGCGGGTGCGGAAGTGATGACAGCGACCGATGCGAGTTGTCTGATGCATATGGAAGGAATTATTCGCCGCCGGAAATTACCGCTGCGAACGATGCATATTGCTGAGATTCTCGCGGGCGATCCGCTAGCAAAGTAAATGGTCTTCGCCACGCGGCCAAAGATCGAGTATAATTTAGGCTCCTACCTAACACGCCTCCGTTGCGTCCCACCTCCGACAGTTGCTTGAGCATTGATTGCCCCAGCTCGTGACAACTGCGCCGCAAAATGAATCGAGGGAATCATGAGCGATCGTAGCCAAGCTGCACGTGGCTGTGCTGACTTCCAACGCGCTGGTCGATTCTCACGTCGTCAAGTCTTGCAAGCCGGTTCGCTTTCTGCGCTTGGGTTGACGATGGCACAGTTGCAAGCCGGGTTAGCTCGCGCGGCGATTGCTGATGCTGTGTCGGGCGAGAAAGCTCGACCGCGTGCCAAGGCGTGCATCTTCCTGTTCATGTGGGGCGGTCCCAGCCAACTGGAGACTTTCGATCTGAAACCGAACGCGCCGGACGAGATTCGCGGCGACTTCAAACCGATTGCAACGAAAGTGCCTGGCATTCAGATCTGCGAGCACTTTACTCGCTTGGCTCAGTTGACTGACAAAGTCTCGATCATCCGTTCGCTTTGTCACGACGACCCAGCGCATCTTTCCAGCGGTCACGCAACGTTGACTGGCCAATTGGCTCCGGTCCTGAAGAGCGATGCGGATCCGCCGAGCGCGAAGGACTCGCCGCATTTAGGATCGCTGCTATCGAAGCTGCGTCCGAGTTCGTCGGGCATTCCTTCGTTTGTTGCGATGCCATGGAAAGCGTTGCATCCAGCGGCTCCTGGTGGCGAAGCGCCTGGGCAGCACGGTGGCTGGTTGGGTTCCGCTTACGATGGCATGACGTTGACTGGCGATTTGAATCATCCTGATTGGCATCCGCAAGGTTTGTCCTTGCCAGCCGACATTGGGCTCGATCGGTTGCAGTCGCGCGCCGCTTTGCTCCGGTCGTTGGACGCTCAGCAAGCTGCGCTGGGTGCCGCAGCAGCAACAGGTTCGTTCCACCATCATCAATCGCGAGCTCAGCAGATGTTGGCTTCCGCGACAGTGCGCGAAGCGTTCGATTTGACAAAAGAAAGCGATGCGATGCGCGATCGTTACGGTCGCAATATTCACGGCCAGTGTGTGTTGATGGCGCGGCGGTTGGTTGAACATGGTGTGCCGCTGGTGTCCGTGAATTGGCATAACGATGGCCGCAACTTTTGGGACACACACGGCGACAACTTCAATCGCTTGAAGAATGACTTGATACCACCGGCTGATCTAGCGCTCTCGGCTTTGCTGGAAGACCTTGAACAGCGCGGAATGCTGGACGAGACCATCGTGGTATGGGTCGGCGAGTTTGGTCGGCGGCCACAGATCACGAAGGCGAATGCTGGTCGTGAGCACTGGCCGTTCTGTTACAGCGGCATTATGGCGGGCGGTCCGATTCGTCGCGGCCATGTGTACGGCAGCAGCGATCGCCATGGGGCTTATCCGGCTACCGATCCTGTGTCGCCGCAAGATTTCGCTACGACGATTTTGCACGCGATGGGTATTCCAACGGATGAAGTGCTGCTCGACCGCGAAAATCGCCCGCATCGTATAGGCGGCGGCAAGATCATTCACGGTCTGCTCGCCTGATGCTGCAGGCTGATCGCGATTGCATTCTGAATTTACCCGCCCAGCGAAGCGACCGGGAGGGTCGGCAATCGAGCTTGCAGCGAGATTGCCGGGGAGGGTTACTCGCGGTCGATCAAGCCGTTCCAACCTAAATACGACCAACCTAATTTTCGCGGACGACCCTCCCCAGCCACGCTGGCGCGGGCTGACCCTCCCTAAACTTCGTTTTGGGAGGGTGAAGTTGGTAGTGCGCTGAGCGAGATGCTCTTAAAGTTGGCTTAATATTTCGCCACGCTCGGGTCGATTTCTTCGGACCAGGCGTCGATGCCGCCGACCATGTTTTGAGCTTTGGGATAGCCGTTTTCGCGCAACCAGTTGACGACTCTGAGGCTTCGTCCGCCGTGATGGCAGTGAACGACGATGCGTTCGCCTTCCATCTCCTTTAGTCGTTCGATTTCATTGGCCCAGTTGCTCATGGGCATCAGAATGGCGCCGGCGATGTTAGCAACATCCCATTCCGATTGCTCGCGACAATCGATTAAGATGATGCTGCCTTCGCCGAGCAACTGTTTGACTTCGGTTGGATAGATGTCGATGGGCAGTTCGTCAGACATATTGCGACTTTGGCTAATGAAGATTGAGGACGGCGAAACGGGTTACTGAATTTCAAAGATACCTTCGATTTCAGTGGCGATGCCGCCGGGGAGTGCGTTGGTTCCAAGGGCGCTACGAGCTCCGATGCCGAGGTCGGGACCGAAGACGTCCGCGAACAACTGGCTGCACCCGTTAATGACTTGCGGTTGTTGATCGAAGGCTTCGGTGCAGCGCACGAGTCCGAGCAGCTTTACGACGCGGGTGACGCGGTCGAGTGTACCGAGCGCGAAGCGAAGGGTGGCGAGCATCGCGAGTCCTGTTTGTCGCGCGGCGGCTTGCCCTTGTTCCAAACTCATGTCAGCTCCAACACGACCGATAATCAGTGTGCCGTCGCTTTTCAGCGGACCGTGTCCAGACAGGTAGGCAACGTTTCCTACAACGACGATCGGTTTGTAAAGTCCGATCGGCTTGGGGGCGGGCGGAAGTTCGATGCCAAGTTTCATCAGTTGTTCTTCAGCGGACATGCTCGCGGTTCCTATTCGGGTTCAATTCAATTTCGCGTTCAGTAGGGTAGAGCGATTAAAGGTTTGCGTTGCTTATCGGATTGTATCGTCGTAATTTTTTGTCGCCGCAATAACTGGTCGACGGGTTGGGCGACGGTGTAGTGTTCTCGATCAGCCGTTTCGTGGCAAGCGGGCGAGGCGACATATTCAGCCCGCGCAATTCAGCCGGTAGTGTTTCACAGCCAATATTCAGAGGCGATTTGTTGCAAAAAACGAGCGCTCCAGGTAGCTTGGAGCAACCACCAACTTTGGGACAACTGCCGCAGGCCATTTTCCATTTTTAACTTCACATGCCGATCGAGTTTAACTGCGAATCATGCTCTAAACTCCTTCGTGTTCCAGACGGCAGTGGCGGCAAGCAGTGTCAGTGTCCGGGCTGTGGCGAGTTGCTGGACATTCCAAGCCCACGGTCGGAAGCGAAAACGATCGTTCCGCAATCTCCTGTCGCGCACTCTCCAGCTGGGGCAGGCGGTTCAGACATTGCGCTGTGCATTCCTTGTCCGAAGTGCAAACATGAATTGATTTGTGATCCGAGTTTGGTGGGGACGAAGGGGCAGTGTCGCAGTTGCAAACACATCTTTGTCATCACCGACTTACCGGCTGAGGATTCGCAGGCGGAAGCGGCGGCGATCAATTGGGTGTTCAGTTGTCCGAAGTGTGCGCAGTTGTTTGAAGGCAACGAAGCGATGCGCGGTAAGCGCGGGAAGTGCCACGCTTGCGGCGAAGTATTTACGATCGACTTGCGCGTGGCTGACGAGCCGCAACAACCTTCACACCCTGCTACACCGAGCTCACTGACACCGAGCTCGCTGACATCCAGGACAACTGGGCAGAAGCAAGCGCCGAGCAACTCGTTCGACAGTTTCGAAGGTGAGTTGACGTTGGATGCGCCGCTTGAGGACGTGAGTGCGTCGAAACCAGTGCGCGGTGCGACTTCTTCTGGAACTGTAGTCACGAAAGCTGCGCCGCACGAAAAACGGCCGATTCAATTCAACTGTAAAAATTGCAAAGGGCGGATGGAGGTTCCTGGCATCGCGGCTAGTCAGTTGACCCATTGTCCGCACTGCAAGCGTCAGCAATCGATTCCAACGGAGAGCGAACCGACGATCGAGGAGTTAGCGGCGGCTGATCCATGGAATGATCTTGGCACTTTCGGAGGTGCGCCCGCTGCCGCGCCGCAATCGAATCCGTTTGGCGACACGCTTTATCCGCCGCCAATGCCGATGATGCCGATGCCGGGATCGCGACGGTCCAGCAGCAATGATAACAGTTGGATGTACGTTGTCGCTGGGGTTTTCATTTCGCTCAGCGCACTGTGCAGTTTGGGTTTAGAGACGTTCGAAATCCTCCTCGGCGCGATGGGATTCTACGCTGGGAAATTTGTCGACAAGGTCCAATTCTCGACTGTGTTTTGGCAAGTGCTCATCTCGTCGCTTATGTTTCTCCCGTCGCTGTTCCAACTGATTGGAGGCATCGCACTCGCAAGACGCAGAGGACTGGGACTAGCTCGAACTGCGGCCGTAATCTGCTGCTTGCCATTGCCTTGCGTCTGCCTGGTGCTGAACGTTCCGTTCGGAATCTGGGGATGCGTTCTGACGTTTAGCAGCGAAGCGAAGCGAGAGTTTCAGTAAGTGCGTGAGTGGTGGACGCAAGTCTTGTGGGCTGGATGAAGGTGCACGGTGAGGCAATTGTGTAGGCCCAACGGCCGGGTCGTTTGCCTAGCCCAGGCTGCAGGCCTGAATAACGAGTCAAGTCAAATCTGTTACGGCCAACGGCCCGGAAGTTTGTTGACTGCGAGTGGGCCGGACCTTTGGTCCTCGCGTTCCTCCGCGCGAACTAAACCCAGGCCTTGAGCTTCGATGGCTGCTGCGTTTGCGACGTTGCGGTATGATGCGAGGTATCGGAATGAACCGCGCTGTTGCCTATCGACTACACCGATACTCGCGAATGGGATAAGTCAATGTTGATCGTGAACGAATTGAGCAAAGAGTTTCAGACTTCGGCTGAGACACTTCGCGTGCTCGACGGTTTAAGTCTGCAGCTGGATAAAAGTGAGAACCTAGCGATCGTCGGTCCGAGCGGCTGTGGCAAGTCGACTTTGTTGTACATCCTCGGGACGCTCGACACACCGACCTCGGGCGAAGTCAAACTCGATGGAGTCGATCCGTTCAAGCTGTACGCGCTTGCGCTTGCGATGTTTCGCTATCGTTCGATCGTGTTCGTGTTTCAGGATCATCATCTGTTGCCGCAGTTGAGTGTGATCGAGAATGTTTTGATTCCCGCGATGGCGAATGGCAAACCGAGTGCGGAAGCGGTCGCGCGTGCGAAGCAGTTGATTGCTGATGTAGGTCTAAGTGAACGCATCGATCATTTGCCGGGTGCGTTGAGCGGTGGTGAGCGTCAACGCGTGGCGGTGGCGCGCGCGTTGTTGAATCGCCCCACGTTGTTGTTGGCGGATGAACCGACTGGCAATTTGGATGTCGATAATACGGAGCGGATCGCGAAGTTGTTGTTCGAGTTGCCGAAGCGCGAAGGCGCGATATTGATCGTGGTCACGCACAGCGAATGGTTGGCTGCGCAGGCGCAGCGCTGTTTGAAGCTGACGGATCGAAGGTTGTGATTGCGTCTTGTGATTGCGTTGCGGTGCGCGACTATTTTGCGTTTTACATCGCGACGGAGGCCTTCATCTTTTCGAGGCCGCGTTTGGCGACTTCGCGGGGCGGCTGCGCCCAGTAGGTGCGGTTGAAGAGTTCTAGGCTGAGCGTGCCGTTGAAACCGCTGTTGACTAGCGACTGGATAATCAACTGAATCGGTGCAACGCCATCGCCGGGATAGACGCGGTCCTTGTCGCCGATTTCCGGACGCTTGGGATCAGCCGGGTAGTCGTTCATGTGCAAGCAGTGCATTTTCGCGCCGGGTACAACTCCAATGTTGCTGAAGTCGCTACCGCCTTTGTACATGTGATAGACGTCAAGCAGCACGCAAGCGTTCGGATGGTTCGCTGCGGCGGCGATGTAGAGCACTTCGGCGAGCGTTGCTAAGTTCTTCGAAAATCCCCACAGTTCAATCTGCGGAGTTACATCGCGGGCTAAGCCGATTTCGATCAGTTTGCGATAACGTTCG
>JBGSOM010000102.1:0-20768 GCA_041739135.1 Pirellulaceae bacterium | reverse complement strand
TCGATTCGGAAGCGTGGTTTGGTACTAGACCATTTCTTTGAGCTTCTTCAGGGGTCGGACTTTGACTGCGACTGAAGCCTTCTTCGCTTCAACCCAAATCATTTCGCCATTGGCTGGATTGCGAACTTGACGCTTTGGAAGAGCTGGCTTGTTGACAGCAACGATCTTGCAAAGGTTAGGGAGCTGGAAAACGCCAGGTCCCTTCTTGCCGATGTTCTTTTCAATTTCTGCGCTCAACGCATCGAAGAATTCAGCGACTTGCTTTTTCGTCAGGCCAGTGCGTTCGGCCAAGGCGTTGAAGATCTCAGTCTTCGAGGCTGCCTTTGGTTTGGCTGCTGCGGCTTTCGCCATACTTTCAATCCCTTTCCTAAAAATAGTATCTGCCAGTGGGAGCAATTCACGTTGTCCACGATTAAAGAGCCATAGGCACAAATTTCAACCGGTCGACGAACGAAAAACGGCAAAAAACACTGGATTTTCAGGTTTTTTGCCGCTTGGAAGTCGATTTCGAACGGAAAACACCGCAAAATTGCCACCCAGGCCGTTTAGACCTGGTCGTTTACAGCGATCAGAGAAGCTAGGTTTTCAGCCACAGAATTGGCTAAAACATCCTCTAAATCCGATGCCAATTGCAGCTCCAATTTCGATCGCACTTGGTCCATCGCATTGTCAACGGCAGCCGCTGACAGCACTCCGGCGCTCGCATTAGTTGAAGCGGATCCAAGCAGTTGCTGAATCGCTCGGCTTGGAATCAGAACCTGCTGCGTCACGGCTGAGGACACAGTCGGCGATGCATTCGACTTAACTGACGTAGCGACCAGCGGACTCATTACGCCTGATCCTTCACCTTCGGCAGTCATCTCACCTTCACCGCTAGCGGGATTTGTAACTGAGATAACTTCCACGATAAAGTTCAAAGTCGAGTTGGCTGGAATGCCGTTTGTGGCGGTCGCGCCGTAGCCCAGGTTCGAAGGAATTCGCAACTGAATCTTGCCACCAGCACCGACCAGCTTCAAACCTTCGGTCCAACCCGCGATGACTTGATTCAACGCAAACGTCGAGTTTGTCGCGCGAGCGTAGGAGCTGTCGAAGATCGTGCCGTTGTCTAACCAACCTTTGTAATCAACCGTTACAGAGCTGGAGTTCGAGTTCGCTACGACGCCGCTGCCTGTTCGCAGTACTGCGTATTGCAGACCAGATGCGGTTGTCGTCAAAGTCGTCGGTGCGTTAGCTCCATTGGCTCCAACGGTCCGGTCAGTTGCAGACGCATTCGGCGGTTCCGTTGGAATCGCAGTTGAAGAAACTGTCGAGGTGATGCCCGCTTCGGTAGGCGAACCGACGATGCGCAGCAGACGCATTGAAGACTGCTGCCCCAGTTGCATGACGCGAGTCGAGTTCGAGAGCGGTACGGTGCCGGTCAAGTTTTGAGTTCCGTTAGCGATGTTCACGACTAACGAATCGCCCGCCGCGTTGGTTTGCACGCTGACGTTATTCAAGCTTGCCCATGCGCCTTGAGTCGCATACCAACTTTGCGAACCGTTTGCGTTAAGTGCGACGGTGAGGCTGTTCGGCGATGTTGAGCCAAGGAAGTCGCGAATATCAAAGTAAGCTGGCATCAAGCTTCCAACTTGCAAAACATTCGAAAGCTGGTCGCCACTTGTGATCGCCGAATTCACTTGAATCGCTGCGCCGGTGTCATGCAAGAACGGAAGCGCCTCGCGCTGGATCGTGTAATTTCCAGGAGCGAGATTCGAATAGGCATAAGTACCATCAGGAGCAACAACAGTGCTAACGTTAACAGAACCATTGGTATAAGTGGTGCCGGAAAGCTGTAGCGTCAAGCCACCGATACCACCTTGGGCACTGCCATTTCCAACCATGACTTCGCCGCCGATTGTACGTGGCACAAACGACTCCGCGGTGATGGTCACAGTGGCAGTATCAGTCAACGTGTTGCCGTCACTGAGTGTGTACGTGAACGTGAATGTGCCTTCGAAAGCTGCACTTGGACTGGTGTAGACCAGTGACTTGCTGTCGCTGCTAATGGCGATCGTGCCCTGACCGGTTGGCGGTTGCGTTACCGCGGTAATAGTGAGCGTTTCGCCAGTATCTGGATTCGTGTCGTTGGTTAACACGTTGAGCGTGGTTGTCGCCGAAGATGTAAACACGGTGAACGAATCATCGACTGCAACCGGCGGATCATTGACGGCTGAAACCGTGAAGGTCATCTGCCCCGTGGTCGTCGCGCCGCGGCTGTCGCGAAGCACATAGGTAATCACCTCAGTACCAGCGAAGTTCGGAGCGGGTGTGTACAGCACCGAAAGCCCGTCGCTGGCAACGCTAATCTGCGACTCGCGCGTTGACGCACCCACACTGGCGATCGACAGCGTTTCGCCTTGATCGCTCGTCGAGTCGTTGGCCAGCGGATTGAAGCTCGCCTGGGCTGCGTCTTCGACCACTGCGAAGTTGTCATTGACTGCGGTTGGTGGTGGGTTTTCTTGAGTTACATTGACTGAGACGGTGCCCGTGGCGGTACCACCACGGCCATCGCTGAGCGTATAAGTAAACGTCTCAGTCGGTCCAGTGAAGCCGGTTCTGGGTGTGTAGCGAATATTCAATCCGCTGGCGCCGATCGTGATCGTGCCGCCCTGCGAACCCGCGCTGACCGCCGTTACGGTAAGCGTTTCAGTGGCGTTGGCGTCATTGCCCTTTGTATCATTCGCCAGGACTTCGAACACGTTTTGGGTGCTGTTCGAGAACACGTTAAACGTATCATTGACTGCGAGAGGCGGATCGTTCACATCGGTAACTTGAACGGTGATCGTCGCGGTCTGCTCAACACCTTGTTGATTACGAGCGGTGTAGGTGAACGTCTCCGTTCCGTTGAAGTTCGAAGCCGGGGTGTAATTGAGTGAGTTTCCGCCCGCGCCAACCGTCACGATACTGCCGGTAGTCGTAGCGCCAACGGAAACGATCGTTAGTACAGCTCCGTTGGTTACGGTGTCATTGGTCAGCGGATTGATAATTTGAGTTCCGCTGTCTTCGTCGAAATTGAAGAGATCATTCACCAATGTAAAGTTGACGCCAACTGCAAAATTGCTGCTTCCAAAACTCACTTCAGAGACAGGCACTTCTGCGTTCGACGAATCTTCGAACAAAAGAATGTCGCTTACACTGCTATCCGGTGCATCCAATTGTAAATTTGGATTTCCGGCAATCTTAGCGGTGAAGGTGACTTCAGCCAGCAGCAGTGGATCTCCATTGAGGCTGCCGAACACATCTTTGTAGATACCGCCCAGTTCGTTGATCACGCCGGCTGTGACCGTATCACCGGTTGTCGCTGTAGTGTAATTCGTCCCGTGCGAGATCGGACTGTTCGCGATCGGTTCAATGACATTGGAGTCGAACATCAAATCTGCGAAGGCTGAGAACACACCTTTCGCATCGGCGCCGGAGCGCAAGTCTTGAACAAGCACTTGAACTTTAAACTGCTGCCCCGCTGCCACAGTCGTGATGGGGTTGCCATTTAGATCGACAACTTGAAGGGTCATGCGAACGCGAGCTTCTTGCGAAACAGCGAGCGAGACTTGTTGCGTAGTTAAGTTACCAGCGGCATCCGTCAGTCCGAGCGTAAAGGTCTGAGCGCCAATTTGCGCAGTTGTGGGTGTCCAACTGATAACGCCGGTGCTCGCATCGATCGTCAAACCTGCGGGCGCACTAGAAACGGAGTAGCTCAGTCCATTGCCTTCTTCAGAGTGAGCCAGATTAAGGCTGAGCGCTTGCCCAACTTCAACAGTGCTCGGAAAGACACTAGCCGCCAGTGCCGTTGGGCCAGTCGTATCATAGGTAACCGAAAGACTCGGCGAATCGGTACTCTCCTGGCCATCGACAGTCTGCGTCGCGGTAAACAGAATCGCGCCTTGCCCAAGGCTGGCAGGATCAGTGACGTTCACAGTCGTTGTCGTGCCGGTCGCAGTCGCTTGACCCACGACGTTCCCGCCCGCCTTCAATTTGACAATCGCGCCAGCCACAGTATCTGTAACTGTGAATGTGAGCGTCGAAGCGTTCGTAATTCGATCGGAATTGCTCGTTCCAGAATCACTGGAAGAGGCGAGCGAAAGTCCAGTGGGCGCAGTGATGCCCACCAGCACCGTCACGATCTGTTCGTCCGTCGTGCTGGTTGTGGTAGGAGTCGTCGTTTGGCTGACCGATGCGCGGAACTGCAACTGCCCGATGAATCCGGCTGGCGGCGTAACCGTTGCGACTCCGGTTGAACTGTTCACCGTTACTGTGAAGTTCTCCGAGCCCAACTTCGTGACCGAGTAAACGCGAGTGTCACCTTCGACATCTTGGCTGGTCAGCGTCACGTTAACGGGCGTTCCGACAGTCGTGTTGACAACGGGAATGTCGTTCAGGAACGGAGCGCCGTTGGCTGTATCTTGAACGACGGTGGCAGTGAAAGTGCGCGAAGTGCTTGAGCCTTCACTGTCCGTCACTGTCACCGTAATGGTCGCTGAACCTGTACCAGAACCGGTCGGCTTCAACTGGATCAAACCATTCTCGGTGTCGGTAAAAATCGAAGCCGAGCTGATCGTGACCGCGTTGGTTGGCAGATTCGATGCGTTCGTAGCGGTATTGCTTATCGCTTCGCGAATCAATTCACCTTCAGTCAACTGGCCGAAGATCGAGTGATTAAAGTCCAAGCCGCGCTGCGGACCTTCGGTTACGAAAAACTGCGAATCATTGGTATCGTCAGTCGACTTTGCATAAGACAAAACTCCGGTGCGATTATGCTGAAGATCGACGTGAAATTGATCATCGAAGTCGCCGAGTGTCGATCCGCCGGTTCCGTTGCCAAGTGGATCGCCACCTTGGATGACGAAGTTGTTGATCACTCGATGGAAAGTAAGACCGTTATAAAAGTTGCTTTGCGTCAGTTCGATGATGCGTTCAGTGACGCGAGGAACTTGATCCTCGAACAACTGGAACGTCATGTCGCCAAAGTTGGTGCTGAGCTTCCAACTTTGTTGACCACTGAGAACCGTCGCGTTGATCAACGACGGATTGCTGGAAGTGACGGTGATCGTCAGCGGGTTGCCGTTGGGATCGTAACCGTCGATCGGCACCATCAGCGGCGAACCGATTCCGACCGAAACGTTTGGCAACTCTTCAACGAAAGGTGTCGACGACTGAGGAATCGAAATTCCGGCGCGCTCCGCCAACGTGGCTAGCGTTTGAACGCCCAGCAAGCGGCTGCCATCGCCAAACTCCCAAGTTGGGTACTGAGTGATATTTTCGTCGATGCCAATTTGATTCGAAGTTCGGTCGGGATTGGTAACTTCGAT
The DNA here is from genome assembly GCA_041739135.1 of Pirellulaceae bacterium. GTDB lineage: Bacteria > Planctomycetota > Planctomycetia > Pirellulales > Pirellulaceae > Aureliella. Next base: position 15,423 of record JBGSOM010000102.1, on the reverse strand, counting down.
GAACGGCAGATGTTTGTAGCCGTCTTGGAAAAGCGCTTTTTGATCATTGCAAAACGGGCACCACGCCGCTCCGAAGAATCGAACGCCCGCATCCGCCAGCGCTTTCGCAAACGCGACAAGATCGTTCGCTGGCTCGCCTTCGCCAACCAAATCGGATTCACCTTCTCCGACCAGCATTGCGCTATTTTGAGCGGTATCGCTGGCAATGGAATAGCTGCCCGCCGAGCCCAGCATTGCTAGAAATGGATCGGCCGCAAACACCTCTCGTCTCTCGAGCGGTTCCACCAAAATTCGACGAGGCTGGAAGTTAGCCTTTCCAAAATTCAGCAATTCCGACAGCCAACTTGAGAACCGATTGCGTTTTTCTCGCCGAGTCATATTCTTCTCATCATGCAGCAAAGAAGGGGATTTCACCGAGGCGCTGGTGCGCACAATACACTAAGGCGTATTTCGCGCATCACTTGTCACTCTAGGCTACTTGGGGCAACCCAGTCTCTCAGCCCAATTAGGCCGCGTTTTCGGTTGGTCGGCACAATGAGTACCGGAATTTCAACCTAAACCGCTTAATTGGAACTCGACTACCTCGAATGGTAAAGACCGATAAGCTGGGCAGCAGTTTGGGAGAGTTGGGAAGACCGTTTCGTCCAACTCTTTTAAGACGCAAGAAATTGCCGTAAGTTCCGCAGTTGGCCTCGCGGCTAGCCCGCGGTGTCCAGCAAATCGTCTTCATTGATCATCGTAAAGCCGTTCTTGGCGAGCATCTCAAGTGCGATTTCCGTGTTGTCGACCATGATTGCCACCGCTGGGACGCCACGCGGTGCCAAAATTAGCGGATAAGCCTGAATGATGTTGATTTCCGCCTGAAGAAGTGCGGCGCAGATCTGCAACAGCGGCTGGCCGCCTTCGGGCAGCTCCAAACCGATCAAATCGCTTTCAATAATCGCCAATCCGGCTCGCTCGAGAATCTCGCGTCCGCGTTCCGGATGGCTGACCAGGAAACGCACGAAGGCGCATTCTGCGGAGTCGTTGATCGACAGGGCGACGATACGAATTCCAGTGCCCTCAAATCGGCGGACAACATCGAGCAATTGCCCGACGCGGTTTTCCAAAAACACCGTAAATTGCCGAATGGTTGGGTAGTCCCGGCCACGAGCGGTTTTAAAATCGGTTGCCGAGCCTTCGCCTGAACTCATATTCGATTCGCTTAAATTGACTTACTGATTCGACTCAAGCCGTTGTCTACAAACGGTCTGCGCCCCGCAGATTGTGACAGTTTCGATCTACAAAGCAAATACCCAATACGGGAACTCGCTCTACCCTCACGTGCCACTATGACCTACCCTACGAACCCATTTGGTATTCTCGGCTGAAAGAGATCTCATCAACGATGACATTTTCGCACCAAATCGAAATTCGCGTCCGCTACAACGAAACAGACGGACAAGGCCGAGTTCACCACGCGCAATATCTGAACTTTTTCGAACGCGGCCGGGTGGAACTGCTGCGAGCACTCGGACACAGTTACAAAGATCTCGAAGCGACCGGACTGATGCTGGTCGTCACTGAAATGAACGTTCGCTATCTCGGCGCCGCCTTGTTCGACGACGTGCTTCTCCTGGAGACGCGCGTCGTGCAAACCAAAGGCGTGCGCATTCATCACAGCTATCGAATCGTGCGCCAGCCCGACCGCGAAGACTCTCTGCCGACCGAGATTGTTGAGGCAACCAGTGTTATCGCTTGCGTCGATCGCGAAGGCAAAGTTCGCCGGCTGCCTGATTATCTGCGCGTCTAATTTGCTTCCGAGCCGGGCGATTCAGTGCGGATCACTTTAAGCGCTTGGCTTCGTCTTCGGCTTGCTTCATGACTCGCAAAATGTTGCCGTTCATGATCTTGTGAATATCCGTTTCTTTGTAGCCGCGATCAAGTAACACCTGGGTTAGCACGGGATACATGGAAACATCTTCCAACTGCTTGGGTACCGTGCCGATGCCATCGAAGTCGCTGCCGATGCCGACATGGTCGATGCCTGCGATCTTGACGATATGGTCAATGTGATCAGCAACGTGATGCACTGAACCGGCATAGACAGGATTTTGCAGCTCGTAAGCGTCCATCTCTTTGCGAATCGTACTCTTATCGTCGCCGTATTTGGCTTTGAGTTCACGATTGCGTTCGAACATGTTGCGTGTGTTCACAGTCGACTCGGGAACGATGAAACCCGAATAGAAATTGACCATTACCACGCCACCGTCTTTTGGCAACTGCTTCAAGATTTCATCCGGCACATTGCGAACATGCTCCGCCACACCCCGGGCTGAAGAGTGCGAGAAGATCACCGGCGCAGTGCTGGTGTCGAGCGTTGCTTGCATGGTTTCGGGCGAAACGTGCGAGATATCGACCAGCATTCCAAGTCGATTCATTTCGCGGACGACTTCGCGACCGAACTCGCTCAAGCCATTCGACTTGGGCGTGTCGCTGCAAGAGTCTGCCCAGTCGAGCGTCTCGCTGTGAGTCAAAGTCATGTAGCGCGCGCCCATCTCGTGCAATCGTCGGAGTTTGGCGATTGAGTTTTCGATAGCGTGGCCGCCTTCCATGCCGATCAGCGACGCAATTTTGCCGGTCTTGCGAATCCGGTAGACATCATCGCTGGTCAAAGCCAACTCGAATGTTTCCGGATAGCGAGCCATCATGGCTTTAACAATTTCGATCTGTTCGATCGTCGTCTGATGAGCTGCACCTGTTTTGGCTGTGTCGGCAGGCACGTAGACGGACCAAAACTGAGCACCGACACCACCGCTTTTCAAACGTGGAATATCGGTGTGAATTTTCGGTTGTGGTTGCGAGATATCGAGCGCATCGAATGAGCGCGAGGCATCGGTACGGACGACCCACGGCAAGTCGTTATGCCCGTCGAATACAAAACTTCGCTGATGAATCGCTAAGGCTTCGGCGGAAACGGTTACCTTTGGTCGTTCTGCGGGGGCAGCGGCCGGTTTGCCGTCCTGCGCGTGGCTTGTTTCTAAAATCCAAGTTTGTGCCACACAAACCAAGCAACTTACAATCCAATATTGCCATCGCCGATTCGGAGATTTTTGGGGCGAGCAATATTTCACACATCGGCAACGAATGGATGGCATACAATCAACTCCTATAGTGGCCAGCTTTAAAATCGCAATCAACTACGATCGTAAGACTCGATCGCAAGACTTGTTCGAATCATATTACTCGAAGTTCGCTTGTAGTTTTTCGATCCGCAACGAAGTGAGTGGTGCATGAAATACGAAGATGAGAATGAATCGCAGCCGTTCTTGCCGCGAGTGCGGATGATTTGGCTGTTCGTCGCAATTACAGTGGTCGCGATCGCCCTTGGGATCGTTCAAGCTGCTGATCAAGGTCAGTCGCTGGCTGCTGCGCTCGTCTTCACTTGCGTTTTTCTTTTTTTCTTCGCCACCTTTTCGGGACTCAGTTTTCTCGTTTCCTATCTGTTTGGGTTTGTCGAGAAGAATTTCGGTGAAGAGACGTTAACGTCGAGTCCCTTTGTGGACGGACGGTTGCCCGAGCAGATATTGCCGCCTAGCCCCAGCGAAAATGTGTAGCGGCTTATAAACAACTGCGTTCCGTTTCCTGCTACTTTTATGTGACCACGAGTTCAGCATATCGCCAACTGCTTCAAAATCCGGTTCGCTTGTTCATGTGACTTGGACGCTGCTGTTCAGCATGCTCGTGCTGGTCAGCCTTGCTGGCGAACTTTTCGCTCAGTATCAAAACGTTGGAGCTTTTGCGACGCGTGGCTCGCGCGGCAGGACACCTCTGAGTGTCAAATACGATTTGGATGTGACCGCAGGGATGCAGATGGGATTTGTGAATGTGTCGGTGACTGACCCTTCAGGGCCCAGCAAGAACGATCGTAATTTAGTCGCAGTGATTTATGTCAAACTGTGGGGCAGCAACTCTCAATCGATCGCTTATCGCAAGTCGTTAAAACTTCCCGAAGGCGCGACGACAGCGCAAGTTGAAATTCCCTTCCCGGCTTTGCAGGCACAGATATCTTGGGACGTTGCGATCTATGAAGATGGTCGCGACATCGAAGATAATCGCAACAAAAAGAGCAACCCGAATCAGCAGGATTACCATTGGTCTTACTTGGGCAACCAACCCGGCAACGTCTATCAAATCGCCGGACTACAAGCCACTACCACGGATCCAAGTATCTTAGCGGAAGAGGTTACCGCTATCAGCGAGTTCACAACGGCGAAGCTGGCGGAAACAAACAAGGCTGCTGGCATCGCAGCGCCAACACCAGCGGTTTTGGTTAATGCGTCAGGATTAGCCTCAGTCGATAAAGCTAGCGACGATTGGCGGCACTACTTTCCTTATCCCGGATGGGTCGCATCGGTCGATGCGCTCGCAGAATTGCAACGCACGCGACCCGACGCAGCCGACGCGCTGCGGACATACTTGGCCGCAGGTGGCGTCGTGTTTGTGCACGATGTCAAGTCGCAAGAAGCGATCTCGAAAGTCGAGCAGTTCTTGGGCGGAACTGATGCGCTGAAGGTAGACACCTGGCAGGAGTCATCCGTTGTTGGGCCGAACTCGTTAACTTCAATTTCCGCGTCCAAGATCAGTGCTGAGACTCAGGCCAATAGGACGCCAGATCTGGTCAATAAATTGCTCGAAGGCAAACGCCATCTCTCACGCGGAGTGGGGCTTGGCCGAATCATGGTTGCGCAGCAGTCGCTGCCGGAACTGCTTAAGTTAGATGGGTTCGCCGACATGTTCATTAACTCCGGAAGGTCGCGTATCACTCTTACGTCGGTCGCTTACGACGGTAGTTGGTTCTGGCAGAATTTGATTCTCGAAGTTGGCAAGCCGCCGGTACTGGCATTCTGTGTCATGGTGGCTGTGTTCGGCGGCGTGCTCGGCCCGGGTCTGCTGTATTTTACGGGACGTATGCAGCGCCGCAGCCTGATGATTTTTCTTGTGCCTGCCGTGTCCCTGTTGGCGACGTTAGCGATCGTTGTATACGGCGTGCTGCACGAGGGATTTGCTACGCACGTTCGTGTACACAGTGTTACCGCTTATGACGCTTCCTCGCAAATCGCGTTTGGCTGGTCGCGACAAAATTACTTCAGTGGACTGCCACCGCGCGAAGGATTGCAATTTCCTCCAGACGCTTTCGTAAGGAGTGTTGCGCCGGACGATTACCAGCGTTATTCGGGTACGCCCAATCCACGCACTGGAATCAATGGAACCGTCACCTATGCGGAACAACAGGTTTGGAGCAACTGGCTAAAACCGCGACAGCATCAACAGTTGTTCGTAGGACATCAAGTCGACCCAGCTTCGCTCCCGCTGTCGATGACGAGGGCTGCAGCCGGCGCGGTACAAGTTTCAAACTTGACGGACTCGGTCTTGCCATTTGTCGTTTTGCGTGGCGAAGACGATGACTACTTTATTGCAACGGACGTGGCGCCTAAAAAGACAGTTGAATTGCATCCGCAAGATCACGATTCCGTCGCTGTTATCGTCGGCCGCGTAGGCGCTGACTTTAAACCTACGATGCCTCCCGAGTTGGCGAGCGGCGGCGACAGTCTAATGAACTTCGGAAATTCTAGGCGGTACACGCGCACCTACGCTGCGCAAACCGACATCATTAGCGAAACTTACAGAAGGTACCTAACGGATGCGATCGAATTGGAGCCGTTCGAATTCGCAGTTCTGGTACCAGAGCTCGCAGCGATTGCGATTCCCATCAAAGGCGTACAAGCTGACAACGTCAATCTCGTAATCGGAGTCAAACCATGGTAGCGGCTGGACATCCGATGATCCAAATGCGGCGACTGTTTCGCTTCTTCGGCAACACGCGAGCTGTCAACGATGTTTCCTTCGAAGTCGAAGCGGGGCAGGTGTTCGGCTACATCGGTCCCAACGGAGCTGGCAAGACGACCAGCATGCGGATCCTAGCAACACTCGATCTGCCCGATTTTGGCGATGCCTTGGTCGATGGCTTTTCAGTGGTCAATGATCCAGATCGCGTCCGCAAGCGATTGGGTTTTATGCCTGATAACTTCGGCACCTATCCGAACATGAACTGCGTTGAGTATCTCGACTTTTTCGCAAGATCATACGGCTTGGTCGGACGTGAGCGAACCAAAGCGCTGCGTCATACGTTGGCTTACACGGGTTTGGACAAGATCGCTGAAAAATCGATTCGCGGATTGTCGAAAGGCATGCGTCAGCGATTGTGCTTGGGGCGCGCGATGATTCACGACCCCGCCGTGCTGATTCTGGACGAACCTGCGAACGGGCTCGATCCGCGGGCTCGCATCGAACTGCGACATATGATTCGTGGCCTGGCTGCGGAGGGAAAGAGCTTGCTCGTTTCGTCCCATATTTTGACCGAACTGGGCGAGATGTGTGATTCGATCGGAATCATCGAGCGCGGGCAATTGCTCGTTACGGGCAGCGTCGCCGAAATCAAGGCGCGCTTGCGACCCCACATTGATGTAGTGATTCAGTTAATCGAACGCGGCGAAGCGCTCGGCGAGTGGCTGACCGGCAAGCCGAACGTTTCGCAGATTCAAGCAGCGGATCGAACGGTGCGCTTCCAGTTCGCTGCAACCGACGAACCCGAGCAAGCGAACTTGGTGCACGCAATTGTTACGGCAGGTTTTCCAGTGCTGGAGTACGGAACAGAAAGCCGCTCGTTGGAAGACGTGTTTCTACAAATCACAACCGGAGCGGTGCAATGAGTCGTGTTTCTTTATCCGGCGATTCGTCTTTGATTGCCAACGCACCGAACGACAGCAGCGTGCATCGTATCTGTCAAATTCCCGAAAAAGGTTGGGAACGACTGTGGCAGTGGGCGACCGAGCGCATCAATCCGATCGTTGTGAAAGAGGTTCGCCAGTCACTGAAGAGCAAGCAGTTTACGATCTCGTTCGGTCTGACATTGATCGCCGCGATCAGTTGGACGTTGATCGCCATTTCGCTCATGGTGCCTAGGATCTACTTCGTCCCAGCGGGCGTGCAGTTATTGACCGGTTTCTTCTGCATTCTTCAGTTCCCGTTGATGATCATTATTCCGTTCAGCGCCTTTCGATCGCTGACGACGGAAACTGAGGACAGCACATTTGAATTGCTGAGCATCTCGGCGCTTTCGGCTTGGCAAATCGTGTTAGGCAAGATGACCTCAGCGATGCTACAGATCCTGCTTTACCTTTCGGCACTCGCGCCCTGTATCGTGCTGACGTATCTTTTGCGCGGGGTGAGCCTGTTTTCGATTCTGTTTCTACTGGGATTGACGGTCGCTTTTTCCGTCTGTGAAACTGGTATCGCATTGTTGTTGGCAGCGGTTTCGCGTGCGCGAATGCTGCAAGCTGGTGCAACCGTTCTGCTACTGATCGGGCTGGTGATGGGCTACTTCGGCTGGACATCCTTAGTCGTCAGCGGAATCCTCGAAGAACTTAGCAATCCGCCCAAAGAGATTTACCTGGTTCTGTTTGGCATTGCCACGGTTATTGCCGTCGCGCTCAATCTTGTTTTGCGATCTGCCGCAGCAGCCATCGACTTCCCCAGCGAAAATCACTCGACGCCGCTGCGGGGGCGTATTGTGATCTTGGTCGGTGTCATTCTTTTCTGGTCAACGTTTGCTGTCGTTGCAGCGCGAGAAGAAGAGATCGCTTATGTATTCTTGATCGGAGCGTTTTTGGTTTGCATGTTTATCGCAGCCTTGATGACGGGCGAACTTGGGATCATTTCGCCACGCGCTCGCCGATCACTTCCCAGTACATTTTTCGGCCGCGTGTTCCTAACTTGGTTTTATCCCGGCGCGGGCATGGGTTACATCTTTATCGTGTGCCTGTTTGCGGCGCTGGTCGCCACGATGTACGCCACCGAAGTCTATTACTCCTACAGCATGCAGATGACGATGGGGCGGTCTAGCATTCAGTATGTTGGTTACCTGCTGCTGTGCTATCTGACGATTTATGCAGGCTTGAACCGGATCCTTATCATGGGACTTTCCAAGCATATGCCCGCACGCATGTTGGGGTCCGTGGCTTTGATGGCAGTGACCCTTCTCGCGATGCACATGATTCCGCTGGTGATTGTCTACTACTTCAACGACTACCGCGAATTTGCTTACGATTGGCACCAAGCGTTCAATATTGTTTGGACGTGCGATGAAGCTTCGAATGGACTGGCGCTGCCGGTCGAAGTCAGCATAGGCATTCTCACCCTAGCATCAATCGCTATTTTCGGTTTGAATCTAGTACTAAGTACGCGCGACGTCATGCTCGTTCGAATCGCAGAGCCACCGCGCGTGCAAGCCGAAAAGAAAGTGGCAGTCGAAATTCGGATGCCCGATCCTTTTGCTGAGTAACTCATTTACTGATTAACCGCTTTCCTCCAGTCACTCGACGTTTACCACACAATCATCGCACTTACTGCACTCGAGATTTAGCCTGTTATGACTTTTCCAGCACCCAACGACGATCGCTTGGATCCATCCGAACAACCCATCCGAGCCAGGGTTCCAGAGCACGTTGCGCGCGGTGCGTTCAGTACGGGCGTGATCGTAATGACTGCGCAAACCGAAGTCATTCTCGACTTCATTCAGAATTTAGGGCGTCCACATCAAATTGTCGCACGGGTGGTCATGCCGCACAGTGTCTTACCGCAGTTGGTCGATGCCCTGCAGCGCAACATGGAGCTGTTTCGAAATCGCTGGGGCGAACTCCCGCACATTCCAACTTTGCCTCCCGTGCAAACAACTGTTGCCCAGCACGGCAACGCCTCTCCAGCCACTCCGCAACTCGGCCAAAGCAGCTCGATTGCCAGCGGCCAGTTCAATCCGGACGCGACCTCAGGCGGCTCTGCAGAGTCTTCCAACAGCGGTAACAATCCATCACAGGCCGGAGGAGCACAGGCCGGTAGTTCACAGGCCGGTAGCTCACAGGCCGGCGGCAGCCAATCCAACAAACCCTCGTCGGGATTTCAAGATACGGGAGCTCGGCGACCTTCCGCGCAAGAGATCTATGATGACCTCAAGATTAAAGACGAACTGCTTTCCGGTGCTTACGCGAACGCAGTTATGATCGGCCATGGTCCTCACGAGTTCAGTTTTGATTTCATCACCAATTTCTTTCCGAACTCGGCCGTGAGCGCGCGAGTATTCTTGTCATCGGGACAAGTTCCGCGATTCTACGACAGCCTCAAAGGAACGTGGGATCAGATGCGAGCTCGCATGCAACCGCCACCCGATGATTTTCCAGGTCCGACAGACGTCAACGGCTAGACAATCATGCAGCTAATTCTCGCAAGTCAATCGCCGCGCCGACGCGAGCTGCTGAGCCAAGTCGGCTATCAGTTTGAAATAGTTGTACCGAGCGAGTCCGCGGAGTGCGGATTATGTTCGGGTGAATCCACACCCGAGATGGTCGCGCGATACGCTTATCAGAAAGCCGTCGACATTCGGCCGCGCATCGCTGGCGAAGCGATTATCATCGCTTGCGATACCGTGGCTGACATTCAAGGTCAGATGCTCGGCAAGCCTGAGGATCGCGACCACGCTGAGCGCATGCTGCGTACATTGAGTGGCCGAAAGCACAGCGTCTACAGCGGTCTATGCGTCTGGCGTCTGCCCGACGGCGAACCGGATGTGCGAGTTGCGAAGAGCGAACTGCTGATGGACACGCTCAGCGACGCACAGATTCAGACTTACCTCGATAGCGACGATTGGATCGGCAAATCAGGCGCGTTCGGCTACCAAGATGGACACCCGTGGCTGAAATTGGTCTCGGGCACTGCCAGCAACGTTGTCGGTCTGCCGCTCGATCTGCTACGCGAGATGCTTGCACCGCACGGCGTGTAACAGCTCGCCAAACTTAGCCGGGTCGCTTGAACCAAAAACATCCGCAACCATAACGTTGCTGGAGCGCGAACTCGCGCGATGGATTTTCAACGAGACCGTTCTGCGAATCGTCCGGCAGCAGTGACCAGCGGTGCAGTTTCAACTCCGGCAAACCCGCTTCGATCATCGCTGGGTCGTAAATCCGATGCGCGTTGAATTGAATTCGTGGTTCACCAACTGGGACCACAACAATCAAGGATCCACTTGGCGCAACAACGCGCTGCAACTCAGCCAACGCGCGGCGATCGCCATTCACATCCAAAGGGTCACCGTATCGCCCCAGTCCAATGTGCTCGATCGTATGCATGCACGATAAACTCTCAACACTTCGATCCGCGAACGCTAGCTGACATAAGTCGGCTGAGCCACACTTGAGATTCGAAAGTGTGATATTCGCAGGCCGATAGTCGTAGAACTCGACGGGCACAAATGCCGACGCGATGGTTGCAAAGTAAGTGTAAGAGCTGATGTCGATATGCTTTGTCGGCCGCAACTCGGCAAGCACACGCGCGGCCCAGGCGGTGTGATAAACGTAGTGCGCATCGAAGGGAAGATGCCCAGTCTTATCATCCAACCGCGCCCAGCGATCCGACCACGTGGCTGAAAACTCCGGACGTTCCGCTTGGTTCTGCCGCGCGAACGAACGATACTGGCTGATGTAGCCGAAACGTCGATAGGTTTTTGTTAGAATTTTCATCAGTTTTGCTAGCTTGTACCTCAACCTCGCTAATTGCGCTTCCGCACTCTTCGCAGTATGCCGTGTCATCGCAAGTTACAGCAACATCAATTCCCTCCGAAAGCTCCCAGCATGTTCCACCTTCGCTCCTCCAGTTCGCTACTAACGCTCGCAATCGCCATCGCCTGCTCAGCTCCAACATATGTCATCGCACAATCAAAACTGGCCGAAGTTCAGATCGCTGATGCAAAGTTGGAGGTCGAAGGGCAGACCGTACTGATTCATTTGCAACCCGGCTTTATTGGGAAGTCAGTCGAGTTGCCGCGTTTGGCTGCGCCCGTGCGTTCGATTCAGTGGCGCGGACAGGCAGGTCCATCGAACATTAAATTGCAGCCGGAATTAACATCCTGGAAGCTGGCTTGGGACGCTGCGCCGACCAGCAACGCCACGATAGAAATTCAGTTGGATGCGCCGCCGCTATTGATCGAGGAATGCAAACCGATTGAAGCGAGCGGCGATGGCTCGCTATTCCTCCCAGCTCATTTTGCAACAACCGCGGGCGACAAGATTCGTTACGAACCGCAACCATTCAAGAACACGGTAGGTTACTGGGCGGGCCTTCAGAACACGGCGACTTGGAATTTGAACATTACAAAACCGGGCAAATTCAATGTGGCGATCCTTCAGGGATGCGGCTCGGGTAACGGTGGCAGTACGGCTGAGGTGACCTTAAGCCGCGCTGGTTCGTCCAATGATCCAGTTGCATCCATCGAATTCGAAGTGCAAGAGACGGGTCACTTTCAGAATTTTATTTGGCGGCACTTGGGTGAAGTCAACTTAAATGATGCGGGCGAACACGTGCTGCGGATCAGCCCCAAGAACCTCAAGCGGGCAGCACTCATGGATGTTCGCGCCGTGCATTTGATTCGTTTGCCGTGACACTTCTGTATCACTTGGCGTAACTACGGTGCGCTCGAGTTACGATTTTTCGCAGGTGGTGTAGACTGGGAGTTCGTCTCACAAACGCATTTCGATAACTGTGCATATATTCGGCTGAGCATCAGCCAAGGAGAGCCCCAATGGGTTCGATGATGGAGAATGTAAAGACAGTCAACTCTGCGGTTCGCACTCTGCTGCTGACTGCCGCTGTGGGGATCTTCGGATACGGCGGTTACTACGGATACAACGAATACACGAAGAATGAACGCACTCTCAAGGAGCAGGCTGATAAGATCCGCCTAGCCAATGAAGAAGTTGAACGCTTGGGTCGCGAAGTGGTCGCTAAGGTTGCGATGATCGAAAAACTCGAAACCGCGATGCACTTGCTGAAGACAGATCAGCGTTTGGCGCAGTTGCGAGTGATCGGTATCGAACGCGATGACAAAGGCAAAGCGATTAAGTCGAAATTGGAATTCATCGAGCTGTCGCCCCAGGGAGACCCGATGTCAAAGCCCAAGCCGATGGAGTTGCTCGGCGATCTGATCTATATCGACAACTGGGTGATTAAGTTCGATGATCGTTACATCGAAAAGGGTGACATCGAACGCGGCACGTCGCTGTGCCTGTTTCGTCGCGTGTTCAGCGAAGACACTTTACCATCGGAAGGCATAACGCTGGATGAAGTCGGTATGCGACCGCAAGCCTACGCGCGTGGCGGCACGATGAGCGACTTTGAAAAGAAATTGTGGACGGATTTTTGGGAGTTCGCGAACGACCCGAAGAAGGCTGCTGAGATGGGCATTCGAGCTGCAAACGGCGAAGCGGTTTCGATCAAAGTTCGCGAAGGTAAGGTTTACAATATTTCATTGCGTGCCTCCGGCGGATTGTCGATTGCGCCGGTCGATGATTCACCTGAGGAACCGAGTTCCAATTCTGAGTCGCCAAGCGTGACGCCCCGCTCGCGAGCACTTTGAGCCAAGCCCATGTCGCTACCGATCGTCCTACTGAAAAACGAAGAGCGCTGGGACTGTCATCAATGTGGATTCTGTTGCCGCGGTAGTTTGATTCCACTGAGCAATGAGGATTTTGAGCGTCTTCAGTCGCAGCAATGGCAACAACAGCCTGAGTTCCGCAATCAGCGTTTGGTTACCGGATTTCACGCAGCCGAGAGTTCCTATCGTTTGGCGCATCGCGACGATGGCAGTTGCATTTTTCTAAGCGAGGAAGGATTGTGTCGCATCCATTCCAAGTTTGGTTTGGATGCGAAGCCAACCGTCTGCCGCACTTTTCCGTTGCAGTTAGTCGCGCATGAGCATCAAGCGGTTTTGACTGTGCGACGTGCGTGCCCTTCGGCTGCAGCAGACTTGGGAAGCGAGACGACCAAGCACCTGCCGTTTGTAAAGCAGATGGTCCGCGACAATCGTTTGAGCGCCGAGACAATCGCGCCACCGATTCTAAAAACGGGCGAGCGTCGTGATTGGAAGACGATGCGCGCCGTGCTCGAGTCAGTGGGCAGCTTGCTGCAAGACGCACGCTATCCTCCGGTGCGTCGACTTGTTCATGCGTTGCAATTCGCGAGCCTTCTGGAATCCGCCAAAACGCGAAAGCTGAGCGACGCTCAGATTGTTGAACTCGCGCAAACGCTCGCCGAGCTTGCACCTGAGGAATCCAAACCATTCTTCACGGACCGCCAAGAACCCAAAGCCTATTCGAAGATCCTTTTTCGGTTGGTGGCAATCACGTGCGCGCGGCTACATCCTAAATGCCGACATCGAGCCACTTGGGCGACGCGTCTACAACTTGCGAGTTCCGCTTGGAAAGCTGTGCGAGGAAAAGGGGCATCGCCAACGATTGACTACTTCCCGACGGCTCAATTGGAAGATCTCGAAAAGCCCTTCGGCGCGATGTCTCCTGAAATCTACTTGCCTCTGAACCGCTACATTGAATCCAATGCGGCATCGCTTCTTTATGCGATCGCGGACCGTTCCAGTTGGTCGATCGTCGAAAGTGTTCGTGGCTTGGCGATTTTGTTTCCCGTAGGCTTGTGGTTACATCATTGGTTATCAAGCGGCAAAGAGCCCAGTGTCGAGGATATGTTGCATGTCGTCGTCGCTTTGGATCGCAGCCAAGGCTACGCAGCGCTCATCGGTCCGCAACATCGCTGGCGACTTTCGACCTTGAGCGCGAACCACGAACTCGAGCGTTTGGTCGTCTGGTACGCACGCTGAGCGAATCCGGTTATGTACCAATTGCGATTCTTATGATCTGAAGTTAACGTTATTGGTAGATTTCTGCCAACATAATCTTCTTATACTTTCACAGGCCGCGACTGATGCGAAACAAACACTTCACTCAATCTTGCAGAATTTTGGCAACGTTTGGCTTTGTCATTTGTTTCTTGGTGGTTTGCCCGAGCGCCATCGCCGTTGATCGCTTTGTCGGTCCCAACGGTTCGGACCGGTGGTCGGGCTTAACCCAAGGGAGGCCTTGGAAGACTTTGTCGTACGCCTTTGGTAGGCTGGAGCCGGGTGATGTACTGCGTATCCTGCCCGGCAATTATGTCATCAGAAACGAACCGAACAATATCGATGGGCGCGCTGTTATCCATCGATTTGGTGGCATTACAATTCAGGGCAACAACAATGCTTGGACCGTCATTCGAGCTCAAGTGCCGGGGACAGTGAACATAACCGGACACATCGTCTTTCAAGGTTCGTACATTCGATTGACGAACCTGAAAGTCACAGGCGATGGCCAAAGCAACGAACCTGGGATCCTGGGTTTTGATGCTCACCATGTCGATGTTTATAACTGTGAGGTGCAAAACTGCCGCGGTGGCGGCATCAACTTTGCGCACTCCGATTCGTTACGAATTATTGGCAACTCGACGCATGACAACGCTTTCGCGAATCCCGCGCAGCACAGTGGAATCTCGATCTACCAGCCAATTCGCTGGCCTGATGCAGAGCAGCGGAAGTGGAGTATCTTCGTGGCTCGCAACTACAGTTACGGCAATTACAACGGCGTGGCGGGACCCATTGGGATCACCGATGGCAACGGCATTATCTTGGATGACAGTATGTACACACAAGTTGGCTCGCTGAGTCCCGCACACAAAGCTCGAATTGGAAACGCGCTGCGATATCCGGGACGAACCTTAATTGAAGGCAACATGTGCAACTACAACGGTGGCAGCGGTATTCAGATTCACTACTCCGCCGGTGCTGTCGTCAAGAATAACACATGCGTAGGCAATCGCACTTTTGCTTTCCTCAGTACCTGGCAGTACTTGAATCAGGGTCAAGTTGCGTTGACTCACTCCGCTGATAATCATGTGCTTAACAACGTCTTGGTTTCGGATGCCGTCGTACACGCTTTCGAGTACGGCGGAGCTCCCTACGCAGCGTCTGACCACGATGGAGGCGACAACCTGTGGGAAGCGAATCTGCTGCATTCCAAAGTTGGCGGTTCCGACCTCACGGACAACCCGGTCGCCTTAAACAATGCCATTCTTGCATCGCCTCGATTTGCCGACGAAGCGGCATATGACTATCGCTCGATTGCCGGTCGAGGCCGAGGAATCCGTTGGAGAGGACACGTGTACACAGATATTCTCGGGACCAAGGTCCTATCGAATGCCCGGAATGATTTGGGTTGTATTCAAAACCCGTAGAGTCCAACCACCACTGCTCAGCGGCAACGACTCAACCCAACAAAGAAGGCCGTCAGCGATTAAGCTGACGGCCTTTTTAAATAGTGGAGGCGGCGGGGATCGAACCCGCGTCCCGCGATGCTTCCATGAAAGCCTCTACGTGCGTAGCCAATTGTTTGTTTCTCGCTCGATCAGTCGCTTATTGGCAAAGCTACTTCTCAAGCCAGCGGGGAGCTTTTTTAG
>JBGSOM010000057.1:0-12039 GCA_041739135.1 Pirellulaceae bacterium | reverse complement strand
TCAGCCTATTACGAACATTCCTTCTTAGCTCAGCAGATGGGCGTCGAACTGGTCGAGGGCCGTGACCTTGTGGTCAAAGATGGCTTTGTGTTCATGCGCATGACCGACGGTTTCCAGCGCGTAGATGTGATCTATCGCCGCATCGATGACGACTTCATTGACCCCGAAACATACCGCTCCGATTCGATGCTGGGCGTGCCCGGTTTGATGGAAGTTTATCGACAAGGTCGAGTCGCGTTGGCGAACGCGCCGGGTACGGGCGTCGCAGATGACAAAGTGATCTATGCTTTCGTTCCGGACTTGATTCGTTATTTCTTGAACGAAGAACCGATACTGCCGAACGTTCCAACTTACATTTGCGAACGCGAAGAAGATCGCAAGTATGTGCTAGCCAATTTGGAAAAGCTGGTTGTGAAAGCGGCGAACGAAGCGGGCGGATACGGAATGCTGGTCGGTCCGCATTCCACGAAAGAGCAGCAAGAAGAATTTGCGGTCAAGATCAAGGAAAATCCTCGAAACTACATCGCTCAGCCCACGCTGTCTCTCTCGCGCGTGCCGACATTGTGCGACGGAGGATTCGAAGGCAGGCATGTGGATCTGCGACCTTATATTTTGTGCGGCAAAGATATCTGGGTCCTTCCCGGCGGTCTGACGCGCGTCGCACTTCGCAAAGGATCATTAGTGGTCAATTCATCGCAAGGCGGTGGAAGCAAAGACACGTGGGTCGTCGCTGCGGCTGGCGAAGAAACTGCAACTCCAGAGACTGCTTTGTAGTGGATTGAGTTCAAGTAGTGGTGGTTGGCGATTTGAATGAGCGAGTTCTATTTGAGAGTTAAGCTTCTGTCATGCTAAGTCGTGTTGCTGAATCGATTTATTGGATGGCGCGTTATATCGAGCGAGCCGAGAATATCGCGCGTTTCATCGACGTGACTTTAAATCTCATTCTCGATCAACCACAAACGGCACATCTGCAATGGGTTCCGCTGGTCTCGACGACCGGCGATCACGAGTACTTTAACAAAAAGTATCATCAACCCACCGAAGCCAACGTGCTGCGTTTTTTGACGTTCGACCGCGAGTATCCAAATTCGATTCTCTCGTCGCTAAGTATGGCACGGGAGAATGCTCGCACGGTCCGCGAAGCGATCTCGTCGGAGGCGTGGGAGCAGATCAACGAGTTCTATCACTTCGTTCGGCACGCAGCTCGCACAGACGGCCGGATGGCGACGCCGCCCGATTTTTTCAACGCAGTGAAGCAACACAGTCAACTGTTCAACGGGATTCTTGACGCAACCCTGTCGCATGCCGCCGGTTGGCATTTCGCGAACCTCGGGCGATTACTTGAACGCGCTGACAAAACCAGTCGTATTCTGGATGTAAAGTACTTCACTCTGTTGCCATCGCTGCAAGACGTTGGCACGACACTGGACGACTTGCAGTGGTCGAGCGTACTGCGTTCGGTTTCAGCGTTTGAAATGTATCGCAAACGCTTCCACGGCATCACCATTCATCGTGTAATTGACTTCTTGATGCTCGATCGCAGCTTTCCGCGTTCGGTTCTGTTCTGCGTCGATTGGGCCGACCATTCGTTGCATCAGATCAGCGGCAGTCAACTTGGGTCGTATTGCAATCCGGCTGAGCAAAAGCTTGGTCGATTGAAAGCCGACTTAGCGTTCGCTGACGTGAACACTATTATCAATCAGGGTTTCCATGAGTTTATTGATGGATTGCAGTGCAATATCAACGGCGTCGGTGGAGCGATCCATGACACGTTTTTCGCAGTTCGTAGTGTGGGGGCAAGTCAAAGCCAATTCCAGTCTAACTAAGGTGGTGAAATGACGATTCGAGTTGCTCTAAACCATCGCACTTCCTACGACTACGACAAACTGATCTCGGTCAATCCGCAAATGGTTCGTCTGCGGCCAGCTCCGCACTGCCGCACGCCGATTCTCAGTTATTCGTTAAAGGTTGAACCCGCTGAGCATTTTTGCAATTGGCAACAAGATCCTCACGGCAATTTTATCGGCCGATTCGTGTTCCCCAAAAAGACTCGGCGGTTGTCAGTCACGGTCGACTTAGTCGCCGACATGACGATCATCAATCCGTTCGATTTCTTTATCGAAGAGGCAGCAGAGAATTTTCCATTCAAGTACGACAGCGGACTTGAACGCGAATTGCGTCCCTATTTGGAGACCGAGAACTATGGTCCCGCTTTTACCAAGTTCGCTGCTGAACTGAATCGCGACAAGAAGCACATCGTCAACTTTCTCGTCGAATTGAATCGCATCGTTCAGGAGAAGATCAAGTATCTCATCCGACTCGAACCCGGCGTGCAAACACCTGAGGAAACTCTGACAAAGTGTAGCGGTTCGTGTCGCGATTCCGCTTGGCTGATGGTGCAACTGCTACGACAACTCGGCTTGGCTTCGCGCTTCGTTTCGGGTTATTTGATTCAATTGGCTCCCGACCAAAAGTCGCTCGATGGACCATCGGGCACAGAAGTCGACTTCACGGACCTGCATGCCTGGACCGAAGTGTACATCCCGGGCGCGGGTTGGATTGGGCTCGATCCAACATCCGGTTTGTTAGCTGGGGAAGGGCACATACCGCTCGCATCCACGCCCGACCCAAGCTCCGCGGCGCCGATCACGGGCAGCCACGAAGCGTGCGAAGTCGAATTCGATTTTGCGATGAGCGTTACGCGCATCCATGAAGACCCGCGAGTTACGAAGCCTTACACCGCGACTCAGTGGACCGACATCGAACAACTCGGCCATCGCGTCGATGAACGCTTGCGCGCTCAGGACGTGCGACTGACGATCGGCGGGGAGCCGACGTTTGTTTCAATTGATGATATGGATGGCGCAGAGTGGAACACCGCCGCGGTTGGGCCCGACAAACGTCGACTGTCCGAAGTCCTCATCAAGCGTTTGCGAGAGCGCTTCTGCCCCGGCGCGTTGCTTCACTACGGTCAAGGCAAGTGGTACCCCGGCGAATCGCTACCGCGTTGGGCCCTGGCCTGCTACTGGCGCAAAGATGGCGTGCCAGCTTGGGAAAATCCCGACCTGATCGCCGACGTGAATGCGAATCTCGGACATACCGTTCGCGATGCACATCGCTTTGCCAACCGCCTGGCAGACCTGCTCGATATTCGCAAGAAGTGGATCGTGCCGGCTTACGAAGATGTCGCGCAGTTCTTGATCAAAGAACAGCAGTTGCCGGTGAATGTCGATCCACGCGATCCCAAGCTAGCGGACCCTGAAGAGCGAGCGCGGATGGCGCGCGTTTTCCGGCGGGGTGTCGGAGCTCCAGTCGGCTTCGTCGTGCCGCTGCGTCGACAATGGTGGCAAGCTCAACCGCGCTGGACCAGCGGACCGTGGCCAGTTCGTTCAGAGAAGCTGTTCTTGCTGCCTGGCGATTCACCCATCGGTTTGCGATTGCCAATCGATTCGCTGCCTTGGGCGTTGCCCGCTGACCTGCAACCGCGCTATGAGATCGACCCGCTCGCGCCAACCGGTCCGCTGCCGCGCCCCGATTATCGACAGCAAGCGGTCCGCAAGCCAGCGATACCAACCGGTCGTCCTCCAGTGTCAGAACAGTACCTGCAAGGTCGCGACGAAGAGGTCGATGATCTCGCGTTCGAAGACGATGAAACCAAACCTTCTGCAATTGTCCGAACCGCACTTTGCATTGAACCGCGTGGCGGAACGATCCATGTCTTCATGCCGCCGATGGAACGACTTGAGGACTACCTTGATTTGGCGCACGCCATCGAAGTCACCGCAGCCGAACTGAAGATGCCGGTGGTTATCGAAGGTTACCTGCCACCGTACGACGCGCGCGTCAATGTTCTGAAGGTTACGCCAGATCCAGGTGTGATTGAAGTCAACACGCATCCGGTCGATAGCTGGGATGAATTGGTTACGTCAACGAAAGCGCTTTATGAGGAAGCACGACTAGCGCGGCTGGGAACTGAAAAATTCGATCTCGATGGCAAACACTGGGGTACCGGAGGCGGCAACCACGTTGTTCTCGGCGGGCGAACGCCAGCCGACAGTCCATTCTTGCGACGCCCCGATCTGCTGAAGAGCATGCTTGCCTACTGGATTAATCATCCGTCACTTTCGTATCTGTTCAGCGGCAGGTTTATCGGACCCACCAGTCAAGCACCGCGCGTCGACGAAGGTCGCCGCGATTCGATGTACGAGTTGGAGTTGGCATTTTCGTTGGTTCCACCGCGCGGAGAATCGTGCCCTCCGTGGCTGGTCGACAGGATTTTTAGAAACCTGCTAACCGATTTAACAGGCAACACCCACCGCGCCGAATTCTGTATCGACAAACTCTATTCGCCGGACAGTTCCACTGGCCGATTGGGCTTAGTTGAACTCCGCGGTTTCGAAATGCCACCACATGCAGAGATGAGTCTTACGCAGCAGCTTTTGATTCGCGCGTTGGTTGCCAAGTTCTGGGAACAACCGTACGAACAAGCGGTGGTCGAATGGGGCACATCGCTGCACGATCGCTTTTTGTTACCCCATTTTGTGTGGGAAGATTTTAAGCAGGTGATCTCCGACCTGCGTCATTGCGGTTTCGAATTTGAGACCGACTGGTTCGCAACGCACTTCGAATTCCGCTTTCCGAAGATCGGTGATCTTGTTCGCGATGAAATGCAGATGGAATTGCGCACAGCGATCGAACCCTGGTATGTGCTGGGTGAAGAGCCGGCTGGCGGCGGCACCGTCCGCTTCGTCGACTCGTCCGTAGAGCGATTGCAACTGAAGCTTTCCGGAGTCACCTCAGGTCGATACATCGTCACTTGCAATCAACGTAAAGTACCACTAGTGCCGACCGGCGTTCCCGGCGAATTGGTAGCCGCGGTTCGCTATCGCGCGTGGCAACCAGCTAGCTGCTTGCATCCAACGATTCCCGTTCACAGTCCGCTGACCTTCGACATCCTAGACACCTGGGCCAGTCGTTCGATCGGTGGCTGTGTCGTTCATGTTGCTCACCCCGCAGGCCGCAACTACGAATCATTTCCCGTTAATCCCTACGAAGCCGAAGCCCGCCGCGCAGCGCGTTTCTTCCGAATGGGACACACGCCAGGCCAGATGAAACTACCGGTCAACGAGTTCAATCCAACTTTCCCGTTAACGTTAGACATGCGTCGGAAAAACTAGCAGTTGCGTTAACGCCATTGAAACCTTACTCGATCTGGCGGAGTTGCAATGTATCGATCACTTTGCTGCTCGCCAGTGCGTTGGTGATGACGACCAACCAAGTTCCGGGCGTGCACCACTGCTTTTCTTTTAATGTTGCCAGCGCATTGACGATCGTCGTTTCCGGATCATCCGAGAACGGCAACTTGAAGGGTTCGACACCCCAAGGCAACACAAGTTGCCGAAATATCGATTCGATGTCGGTAAAAGCATAGATGGGAACGCCACGGGCTCGCAGCGCACCGAGCGAGTAAGCTAAAAAGCCGCTGCGAGTGAAAACGATGATGCCAGAATTCCCAAGCGATTGAGAAAGCGTGGCAGCGGATCGAAGCATCTTTGATTTCGGTTCAAGCAGTTCGAGTTCGGCATTCAATCCAGCTTCAATGGTCGGTTCGATACTCTCGATAATGTTCTTCAGCACTTGCACCGCTTCCAGCGGATACGCTCCGGTGGCGGTCTCGCCCGACAGCATCACCGCATCCGCCTGTTCGCGCACTGCGTTTGAAACGTCCGAAATCTCCGCTCGAGTTGGCATCGGCGACGTGATCATCGACTCAAGCAACTGAGTCGCAATGATTACCGGCTTGCCCTGCGCCTGACACTGCTTTACCAGATCGCGCTGCACTAGCGGTAACTTGAAGTACTCAATCTCAATCCCCAAATCGCCGCGGGCAACCATGATCGCATCTGCGACGGCGATGATCGCTTTGCTGTTTCGCACTCCCGCTTGGTCTTCGATCTTAGCAATGATTTTCGCTGTTGATCCCAACCCATCCAGGAAACGGCGCAGCGTCAATACATCTTCCGCTTCGCGCACAAACGAGAACGCCACAAAGTCGATCCCAGCAGCCACACCAGCTCGCAGATCGTCCTCGTCTTTCTCAGTCAGCGCAGGCAGCTTCACATGCACACCGGGCAAATTAATATGGCGACGTGAACCGAGCACTCCTGCCGTCAAAACTTCCGCGCGAATATGCGTGGCATCTTTATCGATAATCTTCAACCGAATCAGACCACTGTCGACCAGCATGACGCTGCCCACTTCGACATCATCTGGCAATCCCAGGTAATTCACCGATACGCTCGGAATCGTAGCGTGAGTCGATGTTGCTGCCGCAGTGTGAAACTCGATTTGATCGCCAACCTGCAGCGTGAAGGGCTGATCCAGTTTCCCTGTACGAATCTCCGGGCCCTTCACATCCATCATGATCGCTACATCACGACCGACTTCATTCGAAAGTTCACGGACCGTTGTTATGACTTCTTCTACCCAGTCGTGGGACGCATGAGCCATGTTGAGTCGCATGACGTCGACACCGCTTTCGATTAGCGATCTCAAGGTCGTTTCGGCTTGCGTCGTCGGTCCCAGCGTTACGATGATCTTGGTATGGCGGTAGGTATGTGTCACTTTCACTCCATTCGGGACAATTCAGTGCATTCCAGTCAGTTCTCATCGCGTTCGGCAAACGCAGGCAACCGCGATGCTGTGGCGAGGCAAGTTGCATGCCACAAGCCAGCTTGGTGCGTCTAGTGCACCAATGTACGGGAAAGCCGGTTTAGCGTCGCCCTGTTAGCAATCGCGTTGCCTATTTTTTGTGCGATGCAACCGACGCGATGAGTCTAGGGGTGACAGTTTTATCCGCCTGCGGTAGGCTGCTGGATTGCGAAGCGTGAGTAGGGGAGGCTTCGCGGTCCGACGGCAATCATGGAATGCGTTTTAACATGCCAACTATCAGGCAACTACCGCCGAGCCTAGTCAATAAGATCGCCGCTGGTGAAGTGATCGAACGTCCGGCGAGCGTTGTGAAGGAACTGCTCGAGAACAGCGTCGATGCGGGCGCGACTGATATCGAAATCTCGATCGAAAGCGGCGGGCTGGATCTGATTCGTATTTCTGACAACGGCTGCGGTATCGAAGCCGATCAAGTTTCTCTTGCCGTTGCCAGTCACGCGACCAGCAAACTGACTACTGCCGACGATCTATTTGACGTCCATACACTCGGCTTTCGCGGCGAAGCACTCGCATCGATCGCTGAGATCAGCCACCTTACGTTACGAACACGCACCGCCGAAAGCGAATCCGGAGTTGAATTGACGGTGAAGGGCGGCGAGGCCGAACCGCTGCAACCGGTCGGCTGTCCAGTCGGCACGACTATCGAAGTGCGACATCTGTTTTTCAACACGCCCGTCCGCCGCAAGTTTCTGCGCACGCCGCAAACAGAAGCTGGTCATGTGACCGAAGCTTTCACTCGCATCGCACTCGCCTTCCCGAAAGTCGCGATGCGGTTGGTTAGCGGTTCGCGAACAACATTCGATCTGCCCGCCACCGACGCTTGGTCCGATCGCATTCGCGCATTCTTTGGTGACGAAGTTGCCGATGCATTGATCCCAGTCGACAGTCATCACGAACAAACACGACTCACCGGCTTCGTGACCGATCCGTCGGTCAGTCGAGCGAACGTGCGGATGCAATATCTGTTTCTCAACGGCCGCCACATTCGCGACCGATCTCTACAACACGCTCTCGGCGAAGCCTACCGCGGTTTGATGATGGTCGGTCGCTTTCCAGTTTGCTTTCTGCATCTCGAAATGCCCGCGCAGTTGGTGGATGTCAACGTGCATCCAACGAAGTTAGAAGTGCGTTTTCAAGAAGGCGGCAAAGTTTATAGTCAGTTGCTGCAAACGCTACGTCACCAATTTTTGACCACGGACTTGACCGCGCGCGTGCGAACACCGACTTACGGAGGTGGAGCTAACACTACGTCGCCACCAGCACTGCCTTCGACCGGCCCGCGCAGCGATGATCGCTGGAACGATTATGCATCGCGCGTCACTAGCATCGGCCCTTCGACGACACCGCTCGACCCGAGCGGACCACCACGTCTAAACCTTTCCGGCGCAGCGGCCCCCGAATTTCGTCCATTCCCCGAGACGCGCTCACCGCTTGGAGTCGCCGTGAGCAACTTCACTGCAGCCAACCGCTCGGCCGATGGACTTGCCGGCTTGCCAAGTGAATTGCCGCCAGGCGCCGAACCTTGGAGCATGCCTGACACACCCTTACAAACCGCTGCACCGAACGAAGCGACCTCGGACGATTCGAATCTGCTAAGTTCCGGTGACTCAACTGCCGCAATTGAGCATACGCACCCTCAACATCTGCTACCAAGTTCCAGTCATCTCGGCTTTCAAATTCACAACCGCTACTTGGTCACCCAAGACGAACACGGCATGGTGCTAGTCGACCAACATGCATTGCACGAACGGATTCTTTACGAGCAACTTCGCAAGAAGACAGAATCGCGAACGCTGGAAAGCCAACAGTTATTGGTCCCCGAACCGCTCGACCTCACACCAGCCGAAGCAGCCGCAGCGCTCGATTCGCGCGAACTTCTTGCGAAGATCGGAATCGCAATAGAACCATTTGGCGGCGACACGATCTTGATGACCAGCTACCCAGCGATGCTGGCCAATATCCGACCTGCGGAGTTGCTGCGTCAAGTTCTTGAACCGCTGATGTCTGGAGGCAAAGAACCGAGCGCTCGCGATCTGCTCGACGAACTGCTCAACATGATCGCTTGCAAGGCTGCCATCAAAGCCGGTGACAAACTCTCCCCTGAAGAGATCACATCGTTGCTAGAGCAACGCTACGACTATCAAGACACGCACCACTGTCCACACGGTCGACCAACGGCGCTCTACTTCAGCCGCGAGCAACTCGACAAAATGTTCAAACGCACTTGATCCAACTCGAAATCACATCCGACAATGCACACCGACCAAGCGATCCAAACTCGCAAGACTGAAAAAATTCTCTCCAACCGGGATCTTCCGACCAAGGATTGTCGCGCGGTGATCGATGAAATGCTGTCGCTCGCTGGCCAAGCTCCATTCCATCGCGCCTGCGAAGAACATCATCGCCAGAACACGTCGCAGACCGGCATCGAGCCGTGGCGATTCTATGCGATCGATGCAGCCAGTTGCCGAAAACTGCGCACGCAGATTCCACTCGAAAACGCAGGCAAAATCCCCGCCATGCTAGCCGCCGCCGACGCACTCATCATAGCAACTTGGCTCCCGAACGCCGCCGATGTTCCAGCAAATGGAGATGAACCGGGATTCGCAGCCACGATCAACAACATGGAACACATCGCCGCCGCTTCCGCCGCAATTCAGAATCTATTGCTCGCCGCCACCGCGCGCGGTATTTCAAACTACTGGTCCAGCGGCGGAGTGCTTCGCGGCGCGCAAGTATTTGAATTGCTTGGCATCCCACGCGAGCAAATTCTTCTGGGCGCTGTGTTCTTGTTTCCCAAAGATTATGGCGACGCGGAACTTGCCACCAGCAAGCTCCGCGATCACCGCTGCTCACGCGAAAGTTGGTCGAAGTGGATAACGATCGACTAAGTCTGCATCGCTAGTACTTCACCTCATCAACTTCAGCAGTCGGTTTTGCTTCAGCAGCATTATCCTGGAGTACTGCTTCCGCTTCGGCAGTTTCTTTAGCATCAGCAGCTTCGTCGGTTTTCGCGTCTTTGTTCATCTCATTTGCATTCTTCGCAGGTTGACCATCCTTCTGCTTGAGTTTGCTAAACTCCGCTTGAAGCGGCGCAAGCGACTCGCTTTCAAAGTTCTCCGCCCAAGTACTTGAATTCCGCAAGGATTCGACTTCCGATTCGAGTCGAGAAATTTGCATCAGCGTCTCTTTTCGAACTTGGTCACTAACATTAACTGCACCCAGTGTTTGATTCAGAAGAACAAGTTGCTTCTGTGCGAGTTGCTCAGCGCTCTGCAACTGCGACTTGAGATTGGTCCAAATCGCTTGCCCCTTAGCGGCGGCGCGATCCGCTTCGAACGCTTGATCAGAGCCAATAATTCCGCGGCGAGTAAGTGTGTCTGTGCGAATCGCACGCTCCAATGCCGCTTCCAATTCATAACCGGCTTCAATCACGGACCGAGCACCACCGAAAACCACCTCAGCAATACTCGGCTTATCGGCAACGCTGCTCACGTCGCCGCCGAGTTTGTTCGTGGGCGTAGTAGCCAATGACGGCAGCGAAGGCTGAGCTTGATTTCCATCGAGTGAATTCGTAGCTGTAGCCAGAATTGGATCTCCCGCTTGTGCAACGGCGGATGAATTGTTTTTCCTCAAAGGAATTGGCGAAAGCTGTGCGTTTTGTCCGGGAAAAGCTGTCGAATCGTAGGAAGGCGGCGTAAAGGAAGGCGACTGACCAGGCGCAACTGGTTGGCTTGGCAGTGAACTGCTGTGAGTCGACAACGGCCCATTCAAATTTGGAACATAGTTAGACGGGACGGAATTCAGTTGAAACGATTGCGCAGGGGCTGACGAAATCGGCGCGCCACTTCTCAAGTCTCGATTCCAAGCCAGATCATCAGCCGCTTCGAGCAACTCTGCGATGCGACGCTCAACGATCTCGTTCTTCCGCTCACCCCGTTTCCTATGCAACTCTTTGGCTGAGGCCAACTCAGCTTCCAGCTTCTCAACCTGCTTGGCTTGAGCCGCATGACGAAGATCGAATAGCTTACTTACAGTTTCGCTAAGCGCTGCTTTCTTGAGCGGTGTTTGCAAGCTCTCTTTCTGGTCGCCACTCCAAGATCGAATTTGATCTCTAAGCCGGGTGATTTCTGCGGTCATCGTTGCTTCAGCAGGATCCAAGGGCTGACTTTGAGGAGACAACACGCCAGTTCCGCTATTCATCCATCCCGTTGTTGCGTTCTGCGAAGGCAAAGCCTGCGAGTAAGTGTTCTGCGGATAAGCGTTCTGCGAAGGCAAAGCCTGCGAGTAAGCGTTCTGGGGATAAGTGTTCTGCGGATAAGTGTTCTGCGGATAAGAATTTTGCGCGTAGGTGAGTGCCGGACCGGCTTGAACAACGTAACGCTGTGCGCCCCCTTGGTTCGCATACGCCAACGCTCGCCGCTGAGCTTGAGCTAGCGTGCGATTGTTAAGCACGAACATGGTGATAGAAACTAAAACCAAGCACAACCCGATGACCGCAACGTAACGCATGCGACGCGATCGACGTTTAGTAATGGGTTTGGCCGGTTCGAGTTCAGCGAAAGAAGATGTCATGGGCTATCCCTTCACGTAAGGTAATAAGTCTTTAATTTTTTCAAATACGAATGAGCGCTTCAACCTCGGCATCCAACACACTCGGTCTATTCTCCACTCAGTTCCTCCTTGAGTTTCCGCACCTCATGCGACAATTCCTGCATTCTTGTTCGCCAAGCTCCATCGTCGAAATCGATTAGTTGCAGTGGCGGTGGTAAGTCAGGTTGCGTGACCGGATACGCAGCGATCGAACTTTTTGCAGTTTGGTTCGAGCCGCTAGTGAAATACGACATAGTCGCATAGCTAACAATCATCAGCGCGATGGGCAGCACGAATGCTAAAGCAGTTCGACGCCACTTGGTGCGCCCCACTATCTCGCTGGGCAATCTTGCACGCGAAGGAGCTCGAACATGCGCCAGGCAACTGCGCAGCAACTCAGTCGCTTCTTCTGCCGATGCGACTCGTCGATCCGCTGACTTGGCTAAGAATCTGCCAATCAAACGATCAAGCCACGCTGGCATGGATTCATTCAAATCATGCACCGTACGAGGCTGTTCATCCGTTACGCGACGCAGCACAGCCAGCGGTGAATCACCGCGAACCGGCGGATGTCCCGTCGCCATCGTGTACAGCACCGCCCCCAACGAATACAAATCCGAACGCGCGTCAACCGACTCGCCGCGAGCCTGTTCGGGGCTCATGTAGTTTGGCGTACCAGCCACCAGACCGCTCGCCGTCATCGACGCATCATCAAGC
>JBGSOM010000017.1:0-11448 GCA_041739135.1 Pirellulaceae bacterium | reverse complement strand
ACCTCTGTTAGAATCTCTCTCTGTTCATCGGTGAGACCGACAACGTATTCTTTTTTCATCGCACCCTCCATGGTTGCGATGAGTATGCATAAAACACGACTTCAAGTGAATCCCAAAATTAAACTTGGATGAAGCACTAGCCACTGATGGGCGCTGCAGTTCTTGCAGCCAATTCGTGGCAGGTCCGAACCATGCCGCTGACACTCATACCAAGATCAGCTAGCAGTTCGTCGCGCTCGCCGTGTTCGATGAAGCGATCGGGGATGCCAAGTCGACGGAGGTTGCGGGTGTCCCATCCGCGATCCACGGCCAACTCAGCTACCGCGCTACCGAAGCCGCCCATCAGCGCAGCTTCTTCTGCCGTGATCACGAAGCGGCACTCAGTGAAGACTTTGGCAAGCAACTCTTCATCAAGCGGCTTGATGAAGCGTGGATTAACGACAGCAACTTCGAGGCCCTCTTGCGATAACTGTTCAGCGGCTTTGAGCGCGGTCTCGAGCATTGGGCCGAGCGCCAGAATCGCGCCGTCAGCTCCCCAGCGAACGATTTGGCCTTTGCCGTATTCAATCGGTTGTTCCGACAAACCAAGGTTCGGCGCCGAGGTCTTGGGATAGCGAATCGCGGTCGGGCCGTTATGTGCGATCGCAAAGTCGAGCATGGCTTGCAGTTCAGGTCCGTCAGCCGGCGCCATGAAATTAATGTTTGGAAAGACTCGCATGTAACCGATATCGAACACACCGTGATGCGTTGGGCCATCAGGACCAGCTAAACCGCCACGATCCATCATCAAAACGACTGGCAAGTTCTGCAGCGCAACCTCTTGGAAAATCTGATCGTAACTGCGTTGCATGAACGTGCTGTAAATACACACAATCGGACGCAATCCGACTTTGGCATGCCCAGCGGCGAAGGCAACCGCATGGGATTCGCAAATGCCCACATCGAAGAAGCGATCCGGAAATTCGTCGCGGACCGGTTCAAGTTTGTTGCCTTGGCACATGGCTGCGGTCATCACCGTGACTCGGTTATCGCGCCGCATCACATTGCCGATCGCATCCCGTGCGAAATTGGTGTAGGCCGGCGAGCCGCTGCCGCCGAGCATCTTGGGCTGGCCGTCTTCATCTTGGAAAGCGGGCGGTGTGTGGAAGAAAACCGGGTCCTTGGCAGCCGGTTGATAACCGTGGCCTTTCTCGGTCACCACATGCAACAGGATTGGCCCCTGCTGGTCTTTGATCATTTGAAAGTACTTGCGCAGCAGCCCGAGATCGTGGCCATCGATCGGCCCGATGTAGCGAATGCCCAGTTCCTCGAAGAGCATGCCACCGTGCAAACCGGCTTTGACGCCTTCCTTGATCTGAGCCAACATGCGTTCGGCTGGATCGCCGAAGACGGGCAAGCAGTTGAGCATGCGTGTCACTTCGCTCTTCAGTCCGCTGTAAAACGGATTGGTGCGCAGTCGATCGAGGTAGCGGGCAACCGAGCCGACGCGCGGACAGATACTCATCTTGTTGTCGTTCAAGACGATAATCAGATCCTTCGCCAACTCGCCCGCATTGTTCATCGCTTCGAAAACGATGCCTGACGGAAAGGCACCGTCACCGATAACAGCAACGCTTTTGCGACCCGACTGGCCCATCAGATCATCGCCGCTCTTGAGTCCCAGCGCGGTCGACACGCTGCAGCCCGCGTGACCAGTCATGAACAAATCGTATTCGCTCTCTTCCGGATTTGGGTAACCCATCATTCCGCCGCGCGTGCGGATGTTTGCAAATTCTTTGTAGCGACCTGTGATCAGTTTGTGTGGGTAGATTTGGTGACCTGTGTCCCAAATCAATCGGTCGTGGCGAAAATCGAAGACGCTGTGCATGGCCAAGCAGAGTTCGACGACGCCGAGGTTCGAAGCGAAATGCGCAGTGCGAATGCTCAGCAGCCCGCAGAGCACTTCGCGAATCTCATCGCCAACTTGCTTCAAGTCGCTGAGGCTCATGCTGTGCAGTTCATAAGCCGATTCGATTTTCTCAAGCAGTTTCGTCATAGCGACTAATGGCTCCTCTCAACGACAAACTTCGCGACGTCGATCAAGTTGTTGGCAGCAACACCCAGTGGTGCGATGGCCGTGCATGCTTCGTCGACCAACTGGACGGCCCAGCGCTTCGACTCTTCCAAACCCATCAAGGATGGATAAGTCAGCTTGCCGAGCACACTGTCTTTGCGTGTATTCTTGCCCATCTGTTCGCTCGTGCTTTCGACGTCCAAGCAATCATCGACGACTTGGAACGCCAAACCGATCGATCGACCGTAACGCTCCAACATCTCAAGATGATTCGCCGACGCACCGGCCGCTACAGCGCCAAGGCACAAACTGGCTTGAATTATCGCACCCGTCTTCCGCAAGTGTATGCTTTGCAGGTGTTCGACCGAGTCGGTTTCCGTCGTTCGTTCCCCAAAACGCCCCTCCGCCGCCAAATCGTCCGCTTGGCCACCCACCAACTGGCAACGACCCGCCGCTCGCGACAATATCTGGCAGCAACGCAGCGCCCGATCGGTCGGCAACTCGTGGCTGAGAATTTCGAACGCTAATGTTTGCAGCGCATCGCCAGCTAAAATGGCGGTCGCTTCGTCGAACTGGCGATGGCAAGTCGGCAAACCGCGTCTCAAGTCGTCATTGTCCATCGCTGGCAAATCGTCATGGATCAGCGAATAAGCATGAATCAGCTCGATCGCACAGGCTGCGGGCAGAGCCGAACGCGCATGGCCACCAACCGCCTCGGCAGCGAGCAGCGTCAGCAACGGTCGCAAGCGTTTGCCCGGCGCCAACACGCTGTAACGCATCGCGTCCGCAAGCCGTTCGGGACACCCATCGGTCAGGCGCAAGTAGTTTTCAAGCGCTCTGTCCACCAATTCACGCAGGGGCACTAATCGATCGCTGAGGCTGGGGGCAGAGGAGGCTAGTGACATTGAATTCTCAAAACAAGGATCCCTCGTCGTCGATGTGGCTCTTTTTGGTTTCACGCGAACCGCGGGGGACTGCTCGTCGTTGACCGCGATTCTCTTGTTTGTCTTCCAAGCTGAGCTCTTCGTCGTCCACTTCACGTGTAACCGGATTTCCATCGGCGTCTACACCGCTCAGTATCTCGATTTTTCGCTCCGCATGCTCCAAACGCCCGTGACAAGCTCGAAGCAGCACGATCGCCTGTGCATAGTCAGCCAAAGCCTGGTCCAAAGCACCGCCACCCTGCTCCAGCCGCCGCACGATGACTTCCAGTTCTGCCAGCGAACTTTCGAAATCGACCGAGTCAGGCTGCTCCGTCCCTTTTTTCTTCACTATGCGCCCCCGGTCTTCCAACCTGTCGTTGGGTGTTCTTGAAGCACTACATAATAGCGTGAAAGCAACCCTACCATAAGCCTTGGTTTGACCGCCAATTAGCTTGCGAGTCAGCTTACCATTGCTCTCAAGAACGCAGACAGTCGCCGATTGCTCCCCAATCGATGCGATACTCTCCAGCATCGAAGGCGATAACCCACGCTTCGTTTGTGGAGCATGACGCCCACCAAATATCAAAACTGCTTGCGACCGTTGGCTTTGCTCGATGCCGCAGCAGCCTCAGCTTCGGCCGCAGCTTGTCGATCCGCTTGGATCTTTTCGTAGCGAGCCACCATTTCAGGTGTCATCGCTTCGACCGCCATTCGATAGTAGACGCGAGCCGCCGATAGGCGATTGGCAGCTTCGGCTTCCTGCCCCATTTTCAGATAGAAACGAATGTCGGCTTCGGCAAGCGAAGTATGAACGGGCACCGTCGGCTGGCCGCCACCTAAAACTCGCTGCCACTTACCCGGGTCTGTCATCGGCGTAATCTGTGTCGGGCTGCTTCCGCTGACCGTGCTGCGACCCGTGGCTGTGACGCTAGTACCGCGAGCAACGCGAGGGGGCGACGCAATTCCGGCCGGATTGGTTGGGCTGATGTTAGCACTGAGAATTGCATCATCGAGAGCTCGTAAGTCGATGATTTGCACGGAAACACTTGACTGCGAAGTTCCGAAGGTGTTACCGCTGGCTCGCGTGCTAAACGGTCCCCAACCGCGGGAAGTTGTACCCGACCTGGCATAGACGTTACCAGCGAGCGACGCGGAACCTTGATCGGGAACGAGCGCGCCGCCGCTGTAACTGAACGTGCGGTAGCTCGGCAACTGAACCACTTGCGAATTCGCTGAAGCAGCGAACGCTAGAACGACTATACAAACTGTGGCAGCAATACTGAACCTGAAGTGCATGTTGGATTCGCTTCAATTTGCAGGCAAGATTTCGATCGGCACACCCTTTGACACAAAACCGCCACAGGTAGTTCCGTCGAACTATTGTAGCAGTTGCCTTTTGCCGGTGCAGAAATTGGAAAACTCGCGATCATCCGCAAGTTCATCGCTGCGCGATCATCGCTGCAAGCTTCAGCACTTAGCTAGCGACCGCCATGGGAACTGGCATCACGAAATCTGCAGCCAAACACAGTTTCAGATTCGAGCAGCGATCCAAGTTAAACTGCCGCGGCTCGCAGCGGCACAAGCACAAACCCAGAAACCGCCCGCTTGGTAAAAAGCGAATGGGGCTGACGATTCGTCGCGTCTTCACACCTTTGGCGTCAACATACTCCATGCTCAATACCAGATCGTCCGGGCTTTGCATTGCACGTGATAGCATTTGTTGATACATGGTTTATCCTCGAGATGCTTGGAACCAGTCACAAACCAATTGCAGTCAGTTGGCTGCGGTACTTTTAATCATCGCGGACGGTGTGACACGTTTGGTCCTGCTTCCACCAGAGCCGAAAAAAATTTGCCGGATGGAATTCTGGCTCGATAGGCGAAATGGAACGAAGTGTGCCAAGAAGTATGCCAAGATGGAGCCGCATGCAACGAACACCTGACCGTAGACACTTGGCGAATCTGATTTGTGAGAGGATTTTGAAATGAACGAACGCACCTGGTGCATGCTGATCCACTTCTCAGTTTTCGCGGGCTACCTAGCACCTGTGGCGGGATTGATCGTTCCCATCGTTTTGTGGCAAATCAAGAAAAATGAGATCCCCGCCGTGGACGCGCACGGAAAGATGGTGGTGAATTTCATTTGTTCAGCACTGCTATACGGCCTCATCTGCTTTGCACTGACTTTCGTTTTAGTCGGAATTCCCCTGCTATTTTTACTGTCGATCGCCTGCATCATCTTGCCGATTATCGGCGGAATCAAAGCCAATGCGGGCGAACTCTGGCAATATCCACTGGTTATCAACTTCATCAAATAGCTTCAATCCGGGGCGAACTGAGATGTGCGGATGCCTCGAAGGTGTAGGCATTGATGCGCCATGAACTATGCTGGTTGACTGAACGTCTGGGCGTTGCCCTCACTTAAGCTGCTCGCGGAATCTGGAAAACTAGCGGAAACTCATGCGATTTCTGTTTCGAACCCTCATCGTCGTGCTCATCCTTGGTGGTCTCGGAACGGCCGCATACTTTCCAGCAGCGGCGTACATCAAAGAACGAAATCGACCCAACTATCGCTTTGAAGAGGTTGTAAGCGGCGATTTAACTTTGAATGTGAACGCAACCGGGACTTTGGAACCAACGCAGCGCGTCCGCATCGGAGCCTTCGCTAGCGGTCCCGTTTCGGAGCTGTTGGTCGACTTCAATGACAAAATTTCGAAGGGCCAGTTGCTGGCGCGGATCGATCCACGAATTTACGACTCCATCGTTCTCCGCGACCAAGCCTTATTGGATTCGCGAATCGCTGACGTAGCTCGAGCCCAAGCGCGCTTGCAACAAGCTGAGAACGATGAGAAACGAGCTGAAAAGCTGCTGAAAATCAATTCGAATTTCATCTCCGAGACCGAAGTCGATCAACTGAAGTACGCGCGACTGGCGGCGCAAGCGGATTTGCGAGTGGCTGAAACTTCCGTCGAACAAGCGGAAGCGAACCTCGAAAACTCGAAGGGCAATCTGGACTTCACTGAAATCCGTTCGCCCGTCGACGGAACGGTTATCGATCGCAAAGTCGACGTAGGTCAAACGCTGGCCGCACAGTTTCAAACGCCAGAGTTGTTCGTGGTGGCTCCCAACATGGAAGACGAGATGCATATCTACGCTTCCGTTGATGAAGCAGACATCGGCTTGATCCGCGAGTCGCAGAAGTCGAAAAATCCGGTTCACTTCACCGTTGACGCATACCCTGACGAAGTTTTCTCCAGTGGTATTATTCACGAAGTGCGTTTGAGTAGCACTGAAGAGCAAAACGTAGTGACGTATCCAGTCATCGTTAGCACACCGAACACCGAGCTGAAACTGCTGCCGGGGATGACCGCAAACCTGTCGTTCCAAATCGAACACCGCTCGAACATTCTCAAAGTCCCAAATTCAGCGCTGCGTTTTTATCCGCCAGATCGTCAACGCGTCCATCCAGAAGATCGCGCCGTACTGGACGGTGTCGAACAGGACACAGCCCAACTTTCACAGCAAACCCAGGTAAATCAATCCGCCAGCGAACGAGCCGAATTGAATCGCAACCGCATGCGCCGCCACGTATGGATCCAGTCGGGAGAATGGCTGCGGGCGAAAGCGATCATTGTCGGAATCTCTGACAGCCGCTACACCGAACTGAAAAGCGGCGATCTAAAAGTCGGCGACATGTTAGTAATCGGTGAACAACCGAAGACTTAGCGTGGCGTCGACTTTCAGTCGACGTTCTATGCATTGGCGACTAAAAGTCGCCACCACTTTGTCTTCGCCGGCGAGTGCGATTGCTGTGCAAGTCATTTGCGGTAAATTGAAAGTTTGCACGCCGCATCTTCATCGCTAGCGTAGACCATGCTCGAACTCGCTCAACTGCGTCAAAGCCTGCTGCAAACGTTGGAGAACTTTCAACGCTGTGGCGTGACGCGTCTCCCTCGAGCGACAGCGGATTCGTTGCCCCCAGAAGTTCTGGCTAAGATCGCTGAATTGCGCTCGGTCAACATGCAACCGCGGCAGGATGCGCTATCTTCAAGTGCGTCGTCAGCCGCACCAGTCCATAACTCAGCCACGACACCCATCGTTAACTCGCCAGTCCCCGCACCCATCGCTTCACCAGTTTCGACCAATTCGGTTGCGACCATCCCAGTTGCGACCAGCCCGGCTTCGACCAGCCCTGTTGCAGAAAGTGAAGTCACGGCGGAACGAACTTGGAGTCTACCGACGTTAAGCGTGGAAGAGCGACGTGCGCATTTCGATGTGCTGAGCGCTGAAGTTGCAAACTGCCGCAAGTGTTCCGACATCGTTTGCTTCCGCCAGCAAACGGTGTTTGGTGCTGGTCCGTTACAACCGACTGTCTGTTTTCTGGGCGAGGCGCCAGGAGCGGACGAAGACAAGAGCGGGCAACCCTTCGTAGGTCGTGCTGGTCAATTACTGACTAAGATCATCGAAGCGATGCAGTTGAAACGCGACGAGGTTTACATTCTCAACGCCCTCAAGTGTCGACCTCCGCAAAACCGAACTCCGGTGCCGGAAGAGATTGAACAGTGTCACCCGTTCGTCGAAGCACAACTTGAGATTCTCCAACCCAAGTTCATCGTCTGCTTGGGCGCGGTCGCCGTGCGATCCCTACTCGGACTGACGCTGTCGGTCGGGAGCCTGCGAGGTCGCTTCCATCAATACCGCCAAGCTCGAGTGATCGTTACTTACCACCCTTCTTACTTGTTGCGAAACGAGAGTGCGAAGAAGCTCGTTTGGCAAGACATGCAAATGCTGATGCAAGAGCTTGGCCTTAAACTGCCTGGCAAGCATTGAAGTTGCACCTCTCAAGTTGCTTTTGGTTTCAAAGTGCGCGGTGATGTAAGCATTGCCGTAGAGTGCATCGCGAAGTGCTCCAACGCACAACTGAGTGTGCAATGTGTCGCGATAGCACACCGTCAACGCAATCTTCAATTTACTTTTTAGTATCTCAGTTTTTCAACGCAATTAGCGTGAAAGAGCTGCGCTCAAGTGGCCGAAACCACGTAAGAGTCATTCTCAATACTCTTGCTTAGTGAGCGCTGACCATGCGTAATTGGAATCGGATACGTGCACTGTTGACTGTGTCTTTCGGCTTCGCATGTTGCGGCTTTGCCGTGTTGGCTTGGGGGCAGCAAACGCTCCAAATGCCTGAACCGGGACGCGATCAGTTGAGTGGGCTGATGCGCGCGAAACTGTCTAGTTCGCAGCGCGTTGTTGAAGGCCTAATGGCTGGCGATTTCGGGCTTATTCGCAAAGGTGGCGAAGACATGATGAAGATCTGCGACGCTACCGAGTGGCGAACTCGCGAGGATCAAGTCTACGCGCACTACCGCGGTGAACTGCGCCGCAGCGCGATCAAATTGATCAAACAAGCGGACGAGAAAAGTCTAGATGGTGCCGCTTACACTTACATGCACTCCATGACGACATGCATCAGTTGCCACGAGTATTGCCGCAACGTTCTGCGTGTTGCTTCCGTTCTTCCTCAATCGCCCGTCGCGCCGATTCCAGTAACGGAAGAAGAGGGTTTGCAGCGACAATACGGTTCGCTTTATCGCTAGAAATAGTGCGTGGCACAATGATTGCTTTTGCATTCGTCCAGGAATTGTCAGCACAGTGGAAACTTTCAGCCTGAAGTGGCGAAAGGGCAAAACGATGAGATGGATCGCGCCTGTTTTGATTCTTAGCATAGCTTCGTCGCTGCTGGCGAATGGTTTACACGCCCAGGATGCTCAGAAACCGGTACCTCAGGAACCTGTACCTCAAGTTACCAGCGAAAGACCGATGAGCTTCTGGATGGCTCAGAAAATTGATCTTTCAAAAAAGATCCTCGAGTCGCTCACCAAAGAAGACTTCAGCGCACTCGAAGCAGATGCGAAACAGCTAAGAACACTTGGCAAGATCGAAGGCTTTGTGCGTCGCCAGGACACGACTTACAGCCGCTACCAGCAGCAATTCGATTCAGCTCTCCTGGACGTCGCCAACCAAGCTCGCAATCACAATGTCGAAGGCGCCACGCTAGCGTTCAACCAACTTACGACCAGTTGCGTTATCTGTCACAAACGTTTGCGACAACCAGCCGCGGATTCGCATAACGCCGCAGCATCCGCAACTGCAAAGTAACAGCCCGTCCTCAAACTCAAATTCTCTTTGCAAAGGTTGGTTCTCATGCGCATCGCCAAAGCGATTATGGTCATCGCAATCCTATCCGCATCTGCGTTTGCGATTCACAGCCAATTGAGTAACCCATCGATCAGTGCCCAGCAACCCGGAGCGGCGAAAGCGTCGACCTTCATGCGGCTCAAGTTAGAACCGGTAAAAGGGGCGCTCGAAGGAATCGCACTGGCCGACTTCGACATGATCAACAAACATGCGAACGCGATTCGCAATTTGCTGCTCGACGAAAGCTGGATGGTTGTCCAGTCGGACGAATACCGTCGACAGAGCAATGAGTTCCGCTCAATTGTCGAGCAACTGCAACTTGCCGCAAAAGACAAGAACGTCGATCGCGCTACGCTCGCCTATGTCCAGATGACCATTCGTTGCGTGCAGTGCCACGAACTGCTCCGCAAGTAGTTTTCCGCAAGTAGTTTGGCGACGTGGATTGGCGACTAAAAGTCGCCACCACTTGTGCTGCTGATTTTTCAATCAAGCTGACTGACGACTTCACCGCCGCTGCGAGTCGCCAAGGCGCGATAAACATTTTCGTCGAGCGTGTCAGGCACCCATTGCACGGAACCATCAGCCCGCATAAAGTTCGCGCCGCCGGTGTGGTAGCTGCGAAAATCTTCGAAGTGCCCTAAAGGACTGTTCGGTGGGTGATCAGCGACACCCACAATTCTCGCTTGGGATTCTGCGGCTTCGGGAATGTTGCCGTGCCAGATGCTGCCTCCCAACTGGCTACTGCGTTCACCCACCATGATCGTGTTGCTCAAGCCGTCAGTCACATCGCGAAACTTAATCTTGCTGTTTCCAAAGTACATTCCATCACCCGCATAAGGTGCATCTTCCAATTCAAAAGTCCCAAACATCGCGATGTAGTTGCTCTTGGAAATCGAAAAGAGTTTGTCGCCTTCATCGACCGATTCGTTGCTGAACGCAGTTGTAATGTGGGTATGACCCCCGTGATCCTCACCAATTTCAAACACGTTCCCAAACGGGTCCGAAGGACAAATGAAACTTGGAATGACCGTGACACGGATCGCATCGTGTATGGAATCCTCGATCGGTATTCTCCAATCGATCTGATTGGTAACGTTGCCGCCTTCCATGAAAGGCAGAAGAGCTGCAGACCAACCCCAGCCCGGTTCTCCGCTCAGTCCCAGCGACACCCAGCCCGATGGCAGTCGGTTGTAAGCCGATTCGTAATTGTGCGTTGCCAAGCCAAGCTGACGAATGTTGTTGCTGCACTGCATGCGGCGAGCTGCTTCGCGCGCCGCCTGCACCGCTGGTAACAGTAACGCAACCAGAATTCCGATAATAGCGATTACAACTAACAGCTCGACCAACGTGAAAGCTTGACGACGAAATCTCGTAACCATCATAAGACCTTGAATAACACCAACCGAAGAACAAGCACTGCGTCAGAACTGCTTCAGCGACGGATCCTTAAATCCGATTTCTACGCTCGACAGCAATGCAGCTAGAAAGACACACTTTTGCTAAACAGCAGGTGGTCCACGCGGCGGATAAGAAGACTCCACCGTCGGCAGGTCAAGATTTTGATAAGTGCATTCCGCTTCGAAGCAGAGCGGTAAAGCAGAGACTAAAGAAGTTGTGACAGTTGCGAAGGTAGCCTGCGATAACTGAAAACAGATCGAGCAATCTTCATGTCCGTCAGAAAAAGCAGGATCTTGCAGGGCGAGCTCGCTGCTTTCGACATCCGCAGACTTCAGCGAAGAACAACTGTGTGCACATCTGCATGACGCGACTGCCGTGTTGCCCGACTGGCCAGCAGAGCTAGAACTTGCGACAAGACTGTGGTGACACTGAAGATTGTGAACGACTAACGGTAATGACCCGCTACTGGCGATTGCCAGTGCAAGTAAAACCGCTATTTGTCGAATCACGTACATTTTTGCTTACCGAACACGAATGACCAATCCGGGTGTAACGCCACCATTACCATCTTTATGACTTGGCGAAGGAAGTCAATCGATTTGAAAGCCATACGCTTGCGAATTCGCAAACAAGTTTCGCCGCGGCACTCACGAGGCACGTAAAATAGGCCGCGAGGAGCCCGCGAGCCAACCACGTGCTGTGGCCGCGGCGGCTGCTAAAGGCTCGAGCAGTCGATACTAGTGCTTCATCCAAGTTTAATTTTGGGATAAAGGGATCGCAGTTTTGTCCTGGCATCGTCGACTTTGAATTGCCAGTCGACACCTCGTTGCCGTGAATTGGTTGCATTCTCCCAAGCCTTCGTTTGCTCGCGAATAG
>JBGSOM010000239.1:0-117221 GCA_041739135.1 Pirellulaceae bacterium | reverse complement strand
TTGGGAGTCTCGCGGATAAATTCCGATCCAAACCGATAGAGTCCATAGGCGACTAGGTACAGTGAAAAAACATGTCCCACCATGCGTTTTGTTTTCACCAACCAAACTGCGACAAACCCAACCAGCAGTAGGAAAATAATTTCATAAGCCGCAGCCGGGTGACGCGGAATCGAATCGCTGTACGTGATCGCACAAAAACCATCATACGGAACCCCTCGGCAGCAACCGGTCATCAAACAACCGATACGCCCGATGGCAAACACAAACGGCAGCTTTGCAGCAAATCGGTCGTTTGGCGGTAGCGGATATCGCAGCAGCGGTTTAGCGATTTCCGCTCCGATCAATCCAAACAGCAGCGCACCGATGATGGATCGCCCGGAGTAGAGCGCTGATTGCCAATTGTCGAGCGGCTTGAACGGCCATTGGAATTCACCGAACAAAAACGCCAACTTCGCGCCGACAACGGCACTGATGAACGTGATTAGTTGCAAAACAAAATACTGTCGTCGCAATCGTGGATCGGTGACCTTCCGCGCGACGGGAAACAGTAGTCCTAAAAGCAATGCCAACAACACCGGCAAGGCGTAAAACGGATAGATGTCCGGCAAGGCAACGTGCATTGAGGCTCAGCTACGATGAAAACAAGACTTGCAACTCCGGCGGCAAAGTCCAATGGTGGCGATCTAGCCAATTGACCACCAAAGTCATGACTACGAAGGTCATTAACGCCAAGTGTTCTTTGGCGTGCAAGTCGGACTCAGCGCCTGGAATGTTGCGATGCCAGACGTACTCATCCAGTGCACCGGCAGTCAGTAACAGCAGCAGTCCAGCGAGCATGATCGAAGGGCGATCGTACAAGGCATGAGAGAATACAATCAGCAAGGCGATGCCGATGGCCAGATGCAACACGTGCTCCGCGAAGCTGACCTTGCGTCCGTGAAAATGAAAGTGATTATCTTTGGCAGCGTAATACAGGAACGGCAAAAAACTGGCGACGATGATGGCGATCCGCATGTTTTTTTCTCGCTCGTATGATTGCCATTGCGGATTTGCTGGTTCATTGAGCCGATGTCGCTAGCCTCGGGTTCCGGCGGGCGTGACATCGCCTGGGAGACTCGCAGCTAGCGCCGTTGGCTCACTTAATCAGCCGCCTGAGGCCGGTTTTTTGCTTGGATGTATATAGGGGGCGCGGTAGGGGCGGGCCAGTAATTGGGTCGCTTCGTCGTCGCCAACTACCGTATGCGTCGCGGGATCGAAATGCAATGACCGATCAAGCGTCAACGAATTGTTCGCCAAGATACACGATGCACTGCTGATGTGTCCTTGTTCAATGTCGGCGACGGGAAGCGATCGATTGTCGATCGCGTCAAGAAAATCGCGCAGGTGACCGCGAATCGCTGATGCCACGTGCAGTTCCAACTTCCAATCCTTTTGATCACCGAGATCATGAGGGTACTTGTCGGTTTCGATCAACGCCGTGCCGGTCAGCTTTTCACCTTTGCCGCGGGGCGTGAATTCATAATCGTTGACACTCAATTTCAACGTGCCTTTATCGCCATATAGGATCCCAGCCCAAGGGAATTTTGGGTCAGGTGCATCGCCCCAAGATCGATGTGTCCAGACGACATTCAAATCATCAAACTCAAAGGTTGCGGTTTGAGTGTCGGTAATGTTGGCTTTGGACTTGGTTTGCACCAGGATGCCGCCGCTGCTGCTGATACGCTTCGGCCAACCGAGTCCTAATTGCCAGCGCACCATATCAAGCATGTGAACGCACATGTCACCGACGATGCCGTTTCCGTACTCCATAAACGCGCGCCAAGAACGGGGATGAACCAATTCATTGTAAGGCCGCATCGGTGCCGGACCGGTCCAAGTCTCGTAATCGAAATGAGCCGGTGGCGTAGAATCGGGCGGGTTGGCCTGGGCGCGCATGTGGTAATAGCAGCAAACTTCGGCGTGTGCGATATCGCCCAGCAGTCCCGCATCGACGACTCGCTGTTTGGCCTCGATCAAAT
Organism: Pirellulaceae bacterium; assembly: GCA_041739135.1. Lineage (GTDB taxonomy): Bacteria > Planctomycetota > Planctomycetia > Pirellulales > Pirellulaceae > Aureliella. The sequence goes on along the minus strand of JBGSOM010000239.1, from coordinate 115,203 downwards.
GCGGAGAGCTGCGGCGCTGGGTACCGACTTGGACGACACGATTCGTCCGCCGTGCTGCGTCCAGCATCGCTTTGCTTTCCAACACATCGACGCCGGTTGGCTTTTGGACATAGACATCCGCACCTGATTCGACGGCAGCGATCATGGTCAACGCGTGCCAATGATCGGGAGTCGCGACCAACACGATGTCGACGTCCTTTTCGGCTAGCAGCTTGTTGTAGTCGGAGTAGGTACGCGGCTTTTGCTTGGAGACTTGTCGCGACTGGACCATCGACGCCGCTTCTTCGAGCATCTTGGAATCGACGTCACAGATCGAAACGACTTCGATCGGTTCGACGTTCATCAACTGCATCAAATCGCACTTGCCATACCAGCCAGCACCGATGAGACCCACACGTCGGGGGCGATGATCGGCAGCGGCATAGGCGCGGGCGGAGATGGCGGCCACGGAGGCTGTGGCGACGGAGGAGCGAATGAAATGGCGTCGGTCCATATTGGTTGTCCTAAGAGTTTGGTGGTGGGTTAACTGCAATAAGGCGATCTACGGACTCCCAATCGATCGCCTTCTCGATCACATTTTCTAGTTTCTTTTGTCTTACACATAGTCCAAACAGGATTGAACAGGAGGCCAGTAGCAGGCCGGCGGAAAAACCCATCAAACTATGCGCCATCCACATAGGCATCGTTACGAACAACAACGGTGTCAGCACAAAACCTGAAATCAATAGTTGTCCAATGAACGTACGCCATTGCCAAAACATAAATCTCAGCAACGATGGTTGGCTCCTGTTTCTCAGCACGGCGCGCAGCCATATTAACTCTGCGGCCGATAAGGTTTCAGTAACTGGCGGCGTGTAAGGGGACGATGTCATCGAAGTGTGAAAATTGCGAATTAGCCTGCCGTTTTTTGCAACTCGGGAACACTCTGCCTTGGCGACTCCCGCGCAGTGGATGCGGCAGGCAGAGCCTGCGTGGCAGTGCGTTCCCACGCCGGAGCCTGGGAACGAGTCGTTAAACAATACATTGCCGCACGGCGTCGGTCAGGCCAGCGATCGGGTCGCGGGTCGGCATGAACTCGTGCGCGAAGTACCCATCGAAGCCGGATGCGGCAATTGCTTTGGCGATCGCCGGATAAAACAGTTCTTGCGTATCATCCAGCTCGTGCCGACCTGGATTGCCGGCGGTGTGATAGTGACCGAAATACTGGTGATTGTCGTTGATCGTGCGGATCACGTCACCTTCCATGATCTGCATGTGATAGATGTCGTAGAGCAATTTGAAATGGTCGCTGCCGACGCGCTTGACCAATTCCACGCCCCATTTTGAGTTGTCGCACATGTAGTCGGGATGATTGACTTTACTATTGAGCAATTCCATGTTCAAGATGACCTTGTGCTTCTCTGCGACGGGGACGATTTTCTGCAGGGCCTCGACGCAATTCTTCATCCCGGTTTCGCGATCAATGCCCCGTCCATTGCCGGAGAAACAGATCACGTTGCGCCAACCCTCGGCGGCCGTCGCTTCGATGGCGGCATTCATTTTTTCCAAACACATGTTGTGATACTGCGGATCGCACAAACCATCGCTAAGCGGATGCGACTGGACCATCGTGCAAATCAAGCCATGTTCCTTCAGCGTGGCAAAATCGGGAGGGTCCAGCAGATCGATACCAACCATGCCCAAGGCAGCGACTTGTTTGGCCATATCCGGCAAAGTGATTTTCGGATAACACCATTTGCAGACGGACTGTTTGAGACGACCTGATTTGGCGTCGACGGTGGAATGGTTAGCAGTCACGGGAGCGTTTTCCTCAGCAGCGAAAATGGGTTGTGAGACGGCAGCCACGGCGGCGGCGGTACCGACCAACGCACCGGCGATGGCGGTGCGGCGATCGGCCCGCGCGGATTGGGGCGTGTATTCTGGCGGTGTTGGTAGCATAATGTTGCTTGTCGTGGGGCTTCGAGTCGCAGGGAGGTGTTTCTAATGAGCGGCTGGCGAAGCCTGCATTGTCACCCAGCAAGGCAGACGAAGCAACACACCTGCACGTATCCTTATTTCAGACCCCTTTTCGTTGAGGTTGCCATGAAATCGTCACTGATTCGATTCGTATTCCCATTACTGTTGTTGGCGCTCAGTGCCACTGCGCAAAGCCAAGACACCGCCGGCAAACCACGGGCGACAAAGCCAAAACAAGCGATAAGCACGACGGGCAGGGAACTGGAGGCCGACCAGATCGAAGTCTACAAGACGATTGACGGCGCGGAATTGAAGGCGTTCATTTTCTTGCCCGAGGATCATCAAGCGACCGACCACCGCGCTGCGACCGTGTTTTTCTTCGGCGGTGGCTGGACCAACGGATCACCGGGGCAATTTGTTGAGCATTGCAAACATCTGGCTTCTCGCGGCATGGTTGCCATCACGGCCGACTATCGCGTGGCCTCGCGTCAAGGAGTCAAGGCGGTGTCGTGCGTTACCGATGCCAAGTCAGCGATCCGATGGACTCGTCAGAACGCAGCGAAGCTCGGTATCGATCCCAATCGCATCGTTGCTGGCGGTGGATCTGCCGGTGGGCATATTGCGGCCTGCACTGGCGTGATCGATGGCTTTGACGAGCCGGGCGAGGATGCCACAATCAGTTCCAAGCCCAATGCGATGGCGCTGTTCAATCCGGCGCTGGTGTTAGCGGAAATTGAAGGCGAGACAGAGTCGGACGCAAAGCGGTTGGCCGATTTAGCGGCCAGGATGGGTATTGAACCCCAGCGACTTTCGCCGATTCATCACGTCGGTGCAAACGAGCCGCCGACGATCATTTTTCATGGCAAAGCAGATACCACTGTGCCTTATGTAACAGCAGAAAAATTCGCAGCAGCCATGCAGGCCGAGGGCAATGAGTGCGAGTTGGTCGGATACGAAGGGCAAAGCCACGGTTTTTTCAACTTTGGTCGTGGCGACGGCAAGGGCTATAAAGAGACAATCGCCAAGCTAGATTCGTTCTTGGAGCAGCTTGGCTATGTAGGCGATCGGAAGTAATCCTCCGTTGCTTCGTTTAGTTGATATGGTCCCTTCGCGTCGAAACTTTGGGATCAAATCCGTGGCTCGATTCCATTCACTGTGAGTTTGACCAAAAATGGCCATCGGAACTGAAGCCTGGTCGCGAGCTTCGTCAGCGGTGGGAATGATCGATGAGATAGCCCCGATCGTAGCAGTTTAAACGATTGGGCGTTGACACTTTCGATTGTCAAAAAGAACTCACCTGAGCGAGGAGAGCTTGGAAGCCGGCGATGGCCAAGCGAAGAGAACAATCAAAGGAAAACGTAAAATCACATTGCAAGAATACAAAGCGTTGCATACGTCTGGCGGACTACCGCCTGCCACCGGCCAAGAAATGATCGAGTCATCTGTTACACCCTTTAGTTCGGAATTGCGTCCAAGGCGAGAGACCGGGCCAGCAACCGAGAGCCTGCTACAGTTAAACTTTGGTAGATAGGAAAAACGCACTTGCAAGCGGCGTTCAACGTAGCTGCGAAGCGGCAGTTGCTAGTCGAGTTTGCTGGCAGTCGCAGATGTTCTGAAATCGCGGTCGCTCTGTACGTTTCCCGTTCCTGATGGAAAACTCCTGGTTCGATATTCAAGGAACGCGATTGATCGTCCAGTAAACTTCTTCCGCAAAAGGTTCGCCGGCCTGGTCTGCAATCGCGATCCGTAGATGCATTTGATTGACCGGCTGCAAACCTGGAACCAGAAGCTTGAGGGACTTTCCATCCTGCGATACTTCAACCGCTGTAATCTTGATACGCTCTGTGCCGACTTCATTCGAGTGAGGTTTATATTGCTCCGAGCCATAGTTGCCACTCCATAAGTAGTTCCACTGGGTCGCTTCGAACGACGCAGTGGTCACCGACTCCTTGTCAATCTGGAAGTTGAATGAGATGACCAAACCGTCGGTAGCGACTTGGCAATCGCTAATCAGGCGACTCGGTTTACCGGTGTAACGCAGTCGCTGTACGCCGTTCTCTCGCAACCCTTGGCGTCCGTTCTCATTCCAACCATTCAGCCCAGTGACGTATACTTGGCCGTCAATGGGATTGACTCTGCCTCGCATGATCCCAGTGTTGAAGTCATAAGGCAGTTTCACGATCGCCGCTTGAGAAACATCGCCGACCTCTTGCATCATCAAATAATACAGCCAGCCCTTGCCAAAGCTGGTGTGCAGCAGATGGCCGGCCAGCGGTCCAAAGCGGGGGTCATCGACCCAGATTTGACCGCCTGAAGAATTATCGAGGTCTTGAGGCATCCAAATGATCGGCTGGTCAAACGTTCTGGGTGGAACGACTTTCGTATGATCGATGCGACCGCCGTCCGGTGACCAGCCTTTGCCACCGGATTTGTTTTGCACATATCCATAGAAGCCACCGGGTTTGACCAAACTGATCTTGGACGCCGGCATCCAGTTGCCCTGGTTGTCGCTGACCGTCATTCGATCGTCGGGCATCATCCCCATGCCGTTGGGGGTACGAAAGCCAGTACAAAATACGGATTCTTCCTTGCCATCGGGCGAGATTTTCATCACCGATCCAGGCAGCGCATAGCTGGTGTACTGGCCGGCCTTAGCATAATAGAAATTACCCGCGCGATCGGTGTGAAGATCGAAATTGAAGGCATGAAAGAACGTGGACACATCCGGGTCCGCGAAGAACGACTCGTAAAAGTCAGCTTCGCCATCTTGGTTGAGATCATGCAATCGGGTGAGCCGGTCTTTGCAAATCACGTAAATCTTGTCATCGACGACTTTCACCCCAAACGGCTCATATAGGCCACCGGCAAATCGCTTCCACTTGACGTTTAACAATTCTTCGTCGACACCAGATACGATCCACACATCGCCGCCATGCGTCGTCACGACCATACGACCATCAGGAAAAAAATCGAGCGCCGTGGTTCGTAGCCAGCTATTCCAAGGTGTTTCTTCTGGAACTGATACTGTATCAAGCACATAAGCAGACGATTCTAACCCTGGGTAGCCGACTGTATCGATCGTCTGAGACCAATGAGCAGGCCCACCCATTGTCAAACTGGCGGGGTCAATGCCACTCGGTTTTAAATCATTCAGTTTCTTAATCGCCGCATCGTCGCCTGTTAAGACGGTGACAATTTCAATCACCCGTGGCTTGTCGCCTGCCGGAATGCGCACGACCCGGCGGTTTTTGTTGTCCGGTTTTGACTCGATCCCGTCGATGTCACCCAAGACACGAGAGACGATGTTGCGGTTACTGCCTGTCGATAACATCAGTTCCGGCCCAGCTGCGATCTTAAAATAGCGATGGATGCCACGTACATTCTCAAATTGGCTGGGTAGTTCGAGCACTTCGCGACCATTGAGGCGATAGCTCAACACAAGCTGTTCACCGTGGAGGTAGTGACCGTGATAGTCCAACCACTGCTTCGGCAGCGGACCTCGCGGCAACAGCGGCACGCGGTCATAGTCGAACGAATCGTCATGTGCCCATTGCCAACCGGCCAAGGCATCGATCAGCTTACCATCGGGCTGTGGGTAACCTTCACCGCGACCGCGCTGGTGCTGGGTTTGATCGAGGTCCAAGAAGCCGCCCTGCCACACCGCTGCGGGTTCAAGGGTATGCAAGTTGTAAGCGATCGTGAGCGAGCCAAGTTTGACCGTCAGCGCTGAACTGACATCTCGCCCCAGTTGCGACGCCAAGGCAGGGCCATAATCACGCGGTCCATCCAGTTCGAGTTCACCCTGCCCTGTCCCCACGGGTAGGCCAGCGAGATATTCGTCAGTGACGGCTTCGTATCCAGGGTTGTTTCCTTTCATGAACTGTTCACGAATAAAATATACGACCTCATAGCGTTCTCGAGGTGACAAGTAAGTGGTTGCCGCCATTAAGCCGTTGCCACGCGAGAGCGTCATGAACATTCGATAGGGATCGGAACCGAATTTTAGCGGCTGCTTACCGAACGCGCGTGCTGTGGCAAGCGAAGGTGTGTTGCCGTCCAAGCCATGACAACTGGCGCATAAGCTCTTGAACGTGTCTTGTCCCGACGAGAAAGTCTTCTTGCCTCGAGTTATCTGTCGCCAGATCCCGGCGTGATCAAGACTCTGCGTGTCGTCCTTGGGGATCATTTGCTCAGGCGTCGGCATTAGCTCGGCGGCGCGGTCAGGTCCACCTTGCACGACTGCAAACAGATAACTTGCCAAATCAAAAAAGTCCCGTTGGGTCGGCAACGTGGCGATCAGACCGTCGGGCATCATCGATTGGGTTGAGACTTTCTTCGCTTCAATTTCATCTTTGGCAACCGAGATCTCTTGTTCAAGATTCGCGGCGTCTCGCAGAATCATTTCATCAGCGGTCTCGCGAACCAAGATTCCGTTGACGGATTGGCCTGAGTCCGTCATCAACTGTATCGTCTCATAGCCATGGCGAATCGACCGTGACGGGTAGAGCAATGACTCGATCAAATGCTCATCAGTAACCGGCTTGCCAAATCGGCTAACCAGCGTGGCTAAGTTGGGTGCCAGCGCACTACTTTGTTCAGCGCCTTGGTGGCATTTCGCGCAACCGGCAGCCGATGTGTAGAAGATCATGGCACCGCGCTTAGGATCGCCTCGTCGTCGCGTGTCGATTGCCAATCGAGCCGCATCGATGGCCCGCAGTTGCTGCTCCAGCGTCGTCGCTGACTGCGGCGCGGCCTCGCTGACAGCGAATGGCGAGAGGCCGATGAGAGCCAGGAGCGGCAGACATACTATCGTGGAGAGCGAGCTGCGAGAACGGGACCGGGCTGCATAGCACATGGGCAATCAACCGGATGATGGGAGTAATTTAATGCGACCTTGAAGTCTTAATCCGCGAACTCCTGATCTTAGGCGAACGGTAGAGAAAAAAACACCGGAATCACGTATTGTTGCTGCTTTGTCGTTTGAACGTAGTCGTACTCAGTAACACGGTACTCGTACTCGCACTCGCACTCGTACTCGTACTCGTACTCGTACTCGGGCTCGTACTCGGGCTCGTACTCGGGCTCTTTCCGAAATCCGATTCGAGTACGAGTACGAGTACCATTTCATTGAGTACGAGTACGAGAACGACGAGAACGGGAATTAGTCTGAGTACGAGAATTAGTACGCACGGGATAATCAACTAGAAGTCGCCAGCGCGAGGGTTTGCGATTACGATAGCTGGCTTCTCAAGTCCTTTCGCACAGGAATTCACCTATGAAGCGTTGCTGGGTTGCGTTCGTGTTCCTTCTCGCCTGCGCGTTCGTTTCGCTCACTGATGCTGATGCCAACGAAACGATGCGTATCGCCATTGACGCCAGCGATATTACTCGCAAACTCCTGCAGGCTGAGTTGGAAATTCCGATTGCAAGCCAAGCGACTCAGCGCAACGTCGCGCTGTGGTATCCAAAATGGGTTCCAGGTTCGCACGGTCCAGGCGGCCCGATCTCTAATGTGGCTGGCCTGCGTATCGAAGACAGTAAAGGTAACACGCTCGCGTGGCAGCGTTCGCCGGGCGAAGTCTATCGCATCGAAGTCACGGTGCCTGCTGACACCGACCGGCTGCGAGTGTGGATTCGTTACATCACCAATCAACCCACGACTGGATCGACGGGCCATGATTCGTGGGGCAGTCCTCGCATTGGAGTCGTGACGCCGAGCACGGTGTTGCTTTATCCCGAGGACGCTGACATCGATGCACAATTGATCGCGTCGACTGTTAAGTTGCCAGTGGATTGGAAGCTATCCAGTGCGCTTCCAACTGAGGAATCGAAAGCCAATGACGGCGCCGAGACAGTCAGCTTTAAGGAAGTATCGCTCAGCCAATTTGTGGACAGTCCGATTATGTGTGGGCAGTACCGCCGAGTCTTAAACTTGGTCGAACCGAAGCATAAAGAGACGATTCCGCCACATCGACTGTGTTTGTTTGCGGACACGCCGCAGCAGTGCGACATCGACGCGGTGATTCTTGCACGCTTGCAAGCGATGGTCACGCAAACAGCCTTGTTGTGCGGTTCCCATCCGTTCGATCAGTTCGATATCTTGTTGGCCGTGACAAACAATTTGCCGCCTAACGGACTTGAACACTCGCGCTCGACGTTCAACGTCTTGCCCCCTTCGGCCTTAGGCTCTTTCGCTCAACTGCGAGGTTGGAACCGTCTGCTGGTCCCGCATGAATATTTGCATGCTTGGTGTGGCAAGTACCGCCGCCCAGCGGGCATGGTGACGTCGAATTTTCATACGCCACTGAACACAGAATTGCTTTGGGTCTACGAAGGCTTGACACAGTATCTTGGTGAACTGGTTGAAGCGCGTTGTGGATTGATGACAGCCGACCAATTCAAGCATCGCTTGTTAGTGGAACTGCAGAATGCGGTGCATCAGCAGGGACGCCAATGGCGAACATTAGCGGACACTGGCGCCGCAGCTCACATTCTCCGCGATGGCAGCAATTCGTGGCCGGGGCTGCGACGCAGCCAAGATTTCTATATGGAAGGCATGTTGTTTTGGTTAGAAGCGGACGCGATCCTGCGTACGAACTCGAACGGAAAGAAGTCGTTGGATGATTTCTGCCATGAGTTCTTCAGCGCGACTCGCGATACTACGTTGCCGAACCCTTACACCCGCGATGATTTGATTCGTATTCTCGATTCGTTGGTAAGTTACGATTGGGACGGATTGATTCGCCGACGCGTGGAGTCGTTTCAAAGCGAGTTTGATCCCAGTGTGGCTGAGTCGCTCGGCTACCGATTTCAGATTCAAGAACAGTCGCCAGCGATTCCTGGCGACACATTTCGGCTGTCCGGAGCCATCGACGCTTACGATTCGTTGGGCGTAACCTTTTCGTCGGACGGTGTCGTGCGCAACATCCTGCTCGACAGCCCAGCGGATAAGGCGCGTTTGGCGCAAGGCATGAAGATCGTCGGCATCGGTAGCTTTGTATGGAGTCCCGCGCGTCTGTACCAAGCGATTCGGGAAGCGAAAAGCGGATCGATGATCGAGTTGAAAATCGTTGAAGATGAGCAGTTTCGAACTATTTCGATACCGTATCACGACGGCTTGCGATCATGGAATTTAGTCCGAGATCCAAGTTCGCCGGATCGGTTGGCGGAGATCCTAAAACCACGCAAGTTCGTTAGAGTTGCGAGCGCGAAGCAGTGACGACTGCGTTGCCAGAGTTCGGCGCGAAATTGCGGACAAGTTTTCAGTGCGACTCATTCTCTTAGAAATATGGCTTAGGTTCGTGTGATCGATTAGTGGCGTCGACTTTTTGTTGATGTTTTGTTGATTGGCGACTGAAAGTCGCCACCACTTTTTTGCAGGTTTAGAATTTGCGGCGAAAAATCTCGCTGGCGATGAAAGCGGCGCGGAGGGTGGCGGGTTTGCGGAGCATGCGGAGGAAGGGACTAGACATGCGATCGCGTCGATTGACTTCGATCGCTTGGTCTGTCTGATCGGGAGAAGTTCCAGCTTTGGGAGTTAAAGCGGTCGATGCGCCCTGCAAGCGGCTGACGGTGTGATCGAACACTTGGTGAAGATGACCCGACATCAGTTCGTCGCGATTCGAAATGTCCTGCGCCAGATGAGGCCGACGTTCAGAGCTGATGCTCGGCCGCGTATCGATCGAACTCAGCGGATTATCGCCGAGTTCGCGCAGGTTCAGCACTGTGGCTTGGATGACTTCGTCTTCACGCTGAGCTACCGGTTGCCGTTGGCGCGGTGGTGGCGTTTGCGGCGGACGCTGAGCGGCTTGCTGCTGTTGGATTTTGTCTTTGAGTCGCTCTGCAGCTTGTTGCAGGAACTTTTCCAGATCATTCGCCATTGCAATCGCCTAGCGGTTTAAGTGTGAGTGAAGCTTCAGCATTTCGGTGACTCTCGTACTTGTACTTGTACTTGTACTCGTACTCAGGCAAAGCCGGTTCTCGTACTCGTACTCGCTACTCTATGTTTAGGATTCAGCAGTTAGGATTTAGCAGTTGGGATTTAGTTAGAGTGCAGTTGAATCGAGCACGAGTACGAGTATGAGCGGAGTTAAGGGTGACGGGCACTACTTGTGTGGGCGGGGGTTAGTCCCGAGATGCATTATACCAGCCCCGTCACCTCGCTTATTTCGCTTGGGATTATTTTACTTCGTGGATTCGGATGTCTCGCCAACGGACTTCGAAGGGTCCGGTTCCTTTGGCGATACCGTGAACTTGCAAACCGATGAAGCCGCTGAGGTAGCTTTCGGGGTCGTAGATATCTTCGATCATTTGGTCGTTGATCCAAGTTTGTATACGAGGTCCGACGGCTCGGATTACGAAACGATTCCACTGGCCATTTTTCATTGCGTTGGTCTGCGGTTGGTTGTGACTTAACCAGCCGCGACCGGTGGCTTCGCCGTATACGTAGCCGGCTTCACCAGGCGATGCTTCGATTTCCACTTGGGGTCCGTGCACGCGTCCATTGTCTTTATCAGCGATGCTCTTTGAACGAATTTGCACGCCGGAATTCAGTGCGTCGTCGACTTTGACTTCGAACGTCAACTCAAAATCACTGTACTCTTTTTCTGAGCACATGAACGAATTGGGGCTGCCTTCTTCGGTTCGACCGACGACGGCGCCGTCTTCCACGGTGTACTTTGCGGTACCATTCTTTTGCGACCAACCGCTTAGATCTTTAGCGTTGAAGAGTGACACCCAACCTTGGCTGTCGATCTTGGGTTTCGAGCTGAAGTCAGCTTTGTTGATGCCGACGGGCAGTTCAAGTTCCAGCGGGTCTTTTGTGGCGGGTTGTTTCGAAGTCATGTAGGCGGCGGTCACGGCGGGTTGAGTTACTTTGCCAGTCGCGCACCACTCAGTGCCGCGCTGTAGAGTAACTTGGAAACCAGTGCCGCTCATAGCGACTGGGTCGTGACCGAGCGTCGTATGGAAAACGCGTCCGCTGCCGAATTCGACGACCATCAGCATCGGTTCATGTTCGCCGGTTCCTCCAGTCGCTTTGTCGCTGAAGGCGGTCGCCAGTACTTGCATGTTCGAAGCGGGGCCGCGCAGTTCTGCATACAGTTCATCTTCAGCTTGCATCCAACTGGTTGGAATTCCGCGTGTGATTGGATGCGAAGTATCGCGGACGATCACTTCAAAGGGGTGGCGTTTTCCGTGGCTGCCGCCACGACCGGCTTGAGTATCGCGATCAAATTTGCCTTCACGCCACCTTACATAAGGACCGCTTTTTTCATTGCGTCCGCCCCAGCCGCCGACACCGATCATCTCGTTATACTCGCGCCATTCAGGGAACGAATTGTCGGCTGCGTGAACGCTGACAAACCCGCCGCCGTTCTTGACGTACTCGGTGAACGCTGCTGAAGTATCCTTCGACCAAGGTTCGCCGTTGTAGTTCGAGACGACAACTTGATAGTCCGCGAACTTTGGATTGAAAGCGGACATATCACCGCCTTTGTTGGGAGTCGTTGCAACGTCGACGGTGAAACGACCGGTCTTTTCGAGTGTCGCTTTGATTAGCGGCGTCGTCTTTTGCCAAGCGTGGTTGTTTTGGCCGTCAACTAGCAAAACTTTGATAACGCTTTCATCGGCCAGCAAGAAACGCGGTGCTGTTGGCAGCAAAAAAATGGAAAGGCAAACGTAAAGTAAAGCTCGCATCGTTAGTCTCGCTAGGTGGGATTGAAAGGGTTGTCAGTTGAGTTCGCTTGGGTTCGCTGGGCAAGCAAGTGCGTTTTGCGATGGTTGCAGCCCAGGTGCTACTTTACATTGGAATCGTTGAGAAGGTTAGTTGTGCTGTAAAAAACGATTTTGCGGCAAGTCCTGACGGCTCTTTCCATAAGATTCGTACAATTCGCTGCAATCGTAAATGGTCGAACAATTTCGTCTGTATTTCGATGGTTGCTGCAACTAGCAGGACCAACGGGCGACTACCATAAGTGCTTGCCCGAACAGGCCGCAAAAGGGCTGCTTGGCCAGACTTGAATGATACCGGATGAGTAAACTAAACTGACTCGGGTTCGCTGAAAACTATACAGGTCGTCATCCTGCGCGCCATGCGCAGGAAACTTTGCAACTTTGAAATCCAAATTCATGAACGAAACGAAAAACGCGAGCGTTGCTGTTGAGGCAGAAGCGTTCTACGACAGCAAGTACACCGAACGACTTAATCGCATGAAGTCGACCATTCGACTGCGACGCACTTTTCTTTTTGAGCCTCACTTAACAGACGCTGATCGAGTGTTAGATTTCGGATGTGGTCCTGGCGACTTGTTGGAAACGCTGCCCGGCAAAGAGAAGTTTGGAGTGGAAATATCCGACACGTCTCGGCAGATAGCTGCGAGCAAAGGAATCAAGGTCGCGGCCGATTTGAAGGAGTTCGAAGGCGAGAAACTGGATAAGATCATTTCATCGCATGCGCTCGAGCATGTGCTGGATCCGTCGGCCAAGCTGATGCAGATGAGCAATTTGTTAACCGATGACGGTCGGCTCATTTTGCTGTTGCCGCTCAATGAGTGGGTGAACTCGATTGAGCGAAAGTGGAAGCCAGCCGACCCGAACATGCACTTGTATACCTGGACTCCGTTATTGATTGGGAACTTGTTGTCGGTCAGTGGATTTCAACCGCTGTCGATTAGGACCATTCATCATTTTCACCCGCCAAAGATTGGTAACTTTCTTGCAAAGACCAGCGCGGGTCTGTACCACGCCGCCGCTGCAGTTTCTTCAAGGCTGCTCAGGAAGAGACAGCTGCTGGCGATTGCCAAACCAGTGCGCTAGCGATCTCGATGGCTGGCAATTGTGAACATGCCAGTTAATTCAAACGGAGTTTAATGCGAAGTTGCTGCCTTAGGATTGCGCGGTTGTATCCGTGAGTCGTGCTGTCATTTGCACATACGATCGACTAGATTGATAAGACGTTATTTGTCGCCCCTTGAACGCGATATTCGTCGATCCTAACATGGTCACTTGCCAATTGCGGCATTGTGCGGTCAAGAACTTGGGGCAGTTTCGAATTCGTTGAGTGCGGTTAGGAATCGTTTATGACTTCGGGATTAAGTCGCCAGACGCTGTGGCTGTTGATAGGTCTGATTGGTTTGTGTTCGCGCTCCGACGCGCAAGTTGAAAGTTCAGTTTACGTGAGCCACTCCGGCACGCGGCTGGTGATTGTCGGCACTGTCAATTCTGATTCGGTTGCGGTGATTCAATCGGCGACTGAGGTAAAAGCACTTGTATCGAACCAGTTAGTCGGCCGCTTTCCACGAGCAAGCGTAAAAAGTGTACTTGCGAATTTGGGGGCTGGCGATGACATGTTCGTCGCTGCGAATCTTCAAGCCCGCTGCGTGGTGAATGGTCAAAATGGCAACGATGTCATTGTTGGCGGTCGACTTGGCGATGTGCTTAATGGCGGCAATGGCAATGATGTAGTGATCGGCGGGACCGGTAGCGATTCGATCGCTGGCTGGGTTGGCGAGGACTTCTTGGTGGGAGGCAGCTTGAGTGTTGCCGACCGAGAAGTTGTGGTGGCGAATTGGTTTTCCCCAGTCAGCATTGGCGTGCGCTTGGGTAATATTCGCGCAGCGACAGTGACGCCGATTGAGGACTTTAGTAGCGACACGATTGACGGCGGCGTGGACCAAAATCTTGACGTATTTCTCGGCGATTTTGATTCAACGGAGACCGGCGACGTAGCACTAAACTTCAGCCCGAGTGTAGATTCGAAGTCCATTGCGGTGCCGCGGACGCAAGACCGACTCAACATTGTACTCATAACCGCAGATGATTTAGGGATGCATCTCGGATGTTATGGTGACACGATTGCGAGCACGCCTAATTTGGATGCGTTTGCTGCCAGCGGGTGCAGATTCACGAATGGTTACGTTTGTCAGGGAAGCTGCAGTCCATCGCGGGCGTCGATGCTAACGGGACTTTACCCGCATCAACATGGGCTGATTGGTAACGTTCTACCGCCAACTCCGTTGACGGGAGATATTCCGTATCGCATGAATTCGGGTCTGCCCAATTTGCCTACACTTCTTCGACAGCGAGGATATTACACAGGAATCATCGGAAAGCTTCATATCGAGCCCAGCAACGAATTCGAGTTCAACTACAAAGCGTTAGGAATTGAGCGGTCGCGGAATGCTCAACTTCTCGCAGCTCACATGAATGATTTTGAGCGCAAGCGAGGCGAGAAGCCGTTCTTCTTGATGATCAATATTTTCGATCCCCATCGTCCGATGCTTCGCGATATTAATGGTAGTCCGCTGATTAAGCCGACTTCTGAAGATGTATTCGAGGGCTTCCCTTTCAATACGGACAGAACACCTGAGAACCGCGCAAACATTGCCGACTACTTTACCTGTGTCAATCGGCTTGATGAATTAGTTGGCGATGTCCACAACTTTTTCGTCAATGAGAATCTGATCGACAACACATTGTTCGTCTTCTTGAGCGATAACGGGCCAGCTTTTGATCGAGCGAAAGTTACACCGTATGAGGCTGGAATTAATCTGCCCTTTATGATTCGTTGGCCGGGTGTGACTCGCCCCAATCAAGTAGTCGATCAGTTTGTCTCATCGATCGATCTGATGCCGACGCTCTTGAGTGTCGCTCGCGTTCCGGTTCCTGAGGGGCTTCCGGGTCGGTCGCTGCGCAGGCTGCTTTCTCCCGCAGGTGACCCCGAGTGGCGAGATCGTTTGTTCGCCGAGTTTACATCACACGGAATCGAGAACTTTGCTCCGCAGCGAACCATCCGCCGTGGAGATTTTAAGCTTATGGTGAGTTTGCTGATGGATCCAATTCTTTTCCCTGATGGACGTTTAGGTGAGCAATCTCTGGCCAACTACTTCCCTGGATTGTCTGGTCCTTACATTCAACTTTACAACTTGGCGAATGACCCCTTCGAGCAAGCTTCGCTGGCTGCAGACCCTGCGTATTTTGAGCTGATTGAGGAGTTGTTGGCAGAGTTGGAAGAGTGGCGAGTGGAAACGAATGATCCACTGCTTGATGTTGACGCGTTGTTCGAACTGACTCAGTGGCACATCGATGCGGTGACGGCGATGCAGTTCCAAAATCAATAGGGTTTTGGATCGGACGGGAGATAGTGCTTCTGTAGGGTCGGAATTGGTTGTAGAATGGCGCGGCCAAAAAGTGTAACCGCTTTCTGGGTCATGCAGGCGCGAATGCAGCTTGCACTCTGTCAGGTGTAGGTCATCTTGAACTGAATTAACTCTGTAGCACGCGTAGGAAAACCGTATGCGAAGCACAATTCGCGATTATGGTACATCCTTAGTCTGCGTATTAGCAGCCGTCGCGCTACGGATGCTACTTAGTCCGCTGTTAGTCAATCAGTTGCCCTTTCTCGGTGTGCTGATCGCGATCGCCTTCATCGCTTACCGGTTTGGTGTCGGACCAGCCATTGTTGGCATGCTGGTCGGTGCGATTGGAACGGCGATGATCGTCGATCCTCCGCTAGTGTTCTTTCTCGAACGAGCAGATCGTCTGGTCGGCTTCGCTATCTACTTTATAGCGGGGGCATTCTTGATCGCTGTCATGAGTGTTTTGGCGCGCGCGGAACGTAAGACTCGTCAAGAAAGCGAGCGGTTGAAGCAAGAGGTGCTCGCACGACAAAGGGCGGAAGCGATCCAGGAAGCCAGTGCAATGCGGTTGCGCATGGCGGCCGAAGCGGTGAGCGGGATCATTTATGAATTTGATTTGAAGTCGAAGTCTGTCGAGCGGACGCGAGGCTTGTTTGAGATTCTGGGCTATCATCCCGAAGAAGTGCCGCCTACGGCGGACTGGTGGGTTGAGCAGATGCATCCGGAAGATCGCGTGAAGTTCGGGAGTAAGATTCAGGATGCGACGTTTCAGGGTGCGAGCTTGGTGAACGAGTATCGCGTCAAGCACAAAGATGGACGTTGGTTGGACGTTGAGGATCGTGCCGTCGTCGTGCGAGATGTGTCCGGTCAGCCCCTGAAGATGGTCGGTTGCACAGTGAACATCAGCGAGCGCAAGCGCGCGGAGCGGGCGCTGCGCGAGAGCGAATCAATCCTGCGGACTATCTATGAGAGTTCGCCTTTGATGATGGGTGTCGTTGAATTGGCTGAGGACGATACTGACATCTTGCATATCTACGATAGTCCCGCAGTCGATCGGTTCATGGGAAATCCGATCGGCAGCACCGCGGGCAGAACGTCGAGCGAAAACGGAGTGCCATCGAGCGCGCGAGCGATCTGGATCCAAAACTACCGGCAGAGTCAACGCACGATGCGACCTGTGCGATTTGAATACGAACACTCAACTCCGTCAGGTTCAATGTGGCTTTCATGTGTGGTGACTTGCTTAGGTAGGCATGAACCGGGTCGCGTTCGGTTCACTTATATCTCCGAAGATGTGACTGAGCGCAAGCGTGCCGAGGAAGCGATTCAGGCTGAGCGCTCCAGATTGGCACTTGGAGTACAAGTTGCCGGATTAGCGTTGGCGGAGATCGACTACACGACCGGGTTGGCGCATTTGTCTTCGGAAGCGGCGCAGATGTTCGGCTTGGGGCAAACGGCCACGGTGGTCACTCGTGGTCAATTGGTGGCAACCTTCCATCCTGAGGACCGGGAGTCGATCGAGAAGCGAATTGCCGAGACGTTAAGTTCCGATGGCCCTGGTTGGTTTTCCGTTGTGCATCGGATTGTCTGGCCGTCGGGTGCGGTGCGTTGGGTGCGCGTTCGCAAACAAGTGATCTTTAAGGGCGAAGGCAGCGAACGTCGCCCGGTTCGCGCAACGGTGGCGGCCTTGGATGTTACTGCGGAGCGAAACGCAGTCGAAGCGGTGAGTGCGAGCGAACAGTTTGTGAGAGGCGTGTTGAACTCGTTGCCCGAACATGTCGTCGTGCTGGATGAAGCCGGCGTAGTGATCGCTTTCAACGAGCCTTGGGTGCACTTTTCAGAGCGCAATGGTGGTTTGCGTCAAGCTGTGTGTGAAGGCGCGGACTACTTGCAAGTTTGCCGCGTGGCTGCGAATCAAGGCGACCAGTATGCAAGCGCTGCGCTCGAAGGCTTGCAAGCGGTCATTGAGAATCGACGTCAGTCCTTCATGCTCGAGTATCCTTGTGGAAATGAGAATCGCGAACTTTGGTTCTTAATGCACGCTTCGCGGACGCAGTACGGTCCGGTTGGAGTAATCCTCAGTCATATTGAAATCACGGATCGTGTGCTTGCCGAGAGGCAACTGCGCGAAAGCCAAGATCGACTTTATCAAGCGCTCGACGCGGCTTACATGATCTGCTTTGAGTGGGATATTACCAAGGATGAAGTTCGCAGGAGCTTTAGCAACGACTCCGTATTGCCTGCGACGAGTTCCGAGCGGCCGTGGACGTTCGAACAAGTTGCAGCAGCGATCCATCCAGAGGATCAAGACGCTTTTCGCGCGAATGTTGATAAAGCGATCAAGAGCGAAACGGGCGAGTACACTTCGGAGTACCGGTTGGTGGACTCGAGCGGCAATACAAAGTGGTTCTTCGAAAGAGGAAGAGTTGAGTTTGATGTCGATCGACGACCGCTACGATTGACTGGATTGTCACAAGACATTTCTGCGCGCAAGTGCGCTGAGCAAGCTTTGATGGAGAGCGAATCGCGGTTTCGAATTGCGCTTCAAGATTCGGGCATACTTGTTTACACCACAGATGCGGACTTGCGCTACACTTGGGTGCACAATCAACACGCGACTTTTCCTGCCGACAAGGTCATCGGAATGCGCGACGACGAAATCTTGCCGCAGGAACAGGCCGAGCCGCTGTTGGCGATGAAACGGCGTGTTATTGAATCGAGGATGGGCGAAAAGGGAATCTCGACAATCGAGGTGAATGGCGAAGAGCACATTTACAATGTGGCGTTAGAGCCGCTGCGGGATGCACGCGGTCATGTTGTGGGTGTGACCGCAGCGGCGATGGAAATCACTGCGATGAAGAAAGCTGAGCAGCGCATCCACGCGCTGCTGGAGGAGTTGCGTGATGCGGATCGGAAGAAAGATGAGTTCTTGGCCACGTTGGCGCATGAGCTGCGCAATCCATTAGCGCCGATTCGCAATTCGCTTGAGCTACTGAAGCGTGCGGCTGGTAATCCGGAGCTGCTCACGCAAGCGCAGGTTACGATGGATCGACAAGTTGGGCACATGGTCCGGCTGATCGACGATCTGCTCGACGTGAGTCGCATCACGAGCAACAAACTCGAACTGAAACGCGAGCGAGTCGAACTTGGGACGATTATGCAGCATGCGATTGAGGCGTGTCGTCCGAATTGCGAACGGGCTGAACACGAGTTACACGTGGCGAAGCCGTCCGAGCCGATTTATCTAAACGCGGATCCAGTCCGTCTAACGCAAGTCTTTGTGAACTTGATAACCAACTCCTGCAAGTACATGGCGGACCACGGCAAGATCTGGTTCAGCGCTGAAAGGCACGACGATCATGTGGTAGTGAAGGTGAAGGATGCTGGTCTGGGAATCCCTCCCGAGATGTTACCGAAAATCTTCGATCTGTTCACTCAAGTGGATCATTCGTTGGAGCGAACGGTAGGCGGGTTGGGAATTGGTTTGTCATTGGTTAAACGTCTGGTTGAGATGCATGAGGGTTCAGTAAGTGCACATAGCGAGGGGCATGGTCGCGGTTGCGAAGTGACGGTTCAGTTGCCGATCGCTTCGGACTCAGCCGCTGGTGAACGATCGATTCACGATACGAAGCGCTTGCCGGTTTCAGCGCGGCGGATATTGGTTGTGGACGATAACAAAGACGCTGGTAGGTCGCTCGGTTTGTTGCTGAAGATTTCTGGACATGAGGTTCATTTTGCGTTCGATGGCTTAGAAGCGATCGAGAAAGCTGAGGAGGTCCAACCCGAGTTGATTTTATTGGATATCGGGTTACCCAAGATGAATGGCTACGACGTTTGTCGCGAAGTGCGCACGCGTTCATGGGGACAGAAAATTGTTATGGTCGCGCTGACCGGATGGGGCCAAGCTGAGGATCGACGCAAGTCGCGGGAGGCTGGCTTCGATCGGCATCTCGTGAAACCAATTGAGCACGACGAACTGACGCGCATTCTGGAATCGATGGCTCAACGAACTGAATGATCGCTGACTCTTTCTGCTGGTTGAAAATCGCGCGGCGTGGTGGCGATCTAGTCAGCTCCCGATTGCCAGCGATCGCAATGCACTGCTTACGCTGGCCGCGGCACCGTTAAAAGTGGTGTCGGTGTAGGGAGCGGTGATGGGGATGGTCTGGGTTCGCAATCTGTTTAACGCCACTGACAATTCTTGAGCGGTGCGCTGTACTCGTGTGGCACGCGACGTGCGTCCAGTGGGCATGTTCTCGAATGGCGGCAGTGCTGTGATGGATGCACTAGATTCGAGCGACGCTACGGATCAGACGAAGAATAAGCGGTGGCGACTCAGTCGCCAATCGACGAAACGTCGCTGAAAGCCGAAGCTACGATCCTCACTAGATGATGAGTACAGGCATTGATGAGTACGGGCATTATCGTATGACAGACGCAACGGCTGACGATCCTTCTGAAGTTGGGCCAGTTGGTGATGGGCCAGTCAATTGCAGCGATCTGCATGTAGTTGCAATTGGTGCTTCTGCGGGTGGCCTCGAGGCGCTGGAGACGTTCTTCCAACACATGCCCGAGGATAGCGGGATGGCATTTGTTGTGATCCAACATCTCTCACCCGACTTCAAAAGTCAGATGGATCATCTGATCGCTCGCAAGACGCAGATACCTGTTCATCAAGTCGTCGATGGCATTGAAGTCAAGCCGAACGAGATCTATCTGTTACCAGCCAAGATGGAGATGGTCATCTCGGGCGGGCGTCTGTTTCTGACTGAGCGAAATTCCGATCGCAGTTTCTCGCATCCTATCGATCAGTTCTTTCGATCGCTGGCGCATGATCGCGGTCGTTATGCAGTTGGAGTTGTCTTGTCTGGTACCGGCAGTGATGGTTCGCGAGGCGTTCGTGAGATTCACGGAGCCGGCGGATTGGTGATCAGCCAGGACGAAGCATCGGCGAAGTTTGATGGAATGCCGATGAGCGCGCAGGCGACGGGCATTGTCGATCTCGTACTGCCACCAGAAGCGATGGCGTCGGCGTTAGTGCGTTACACAAAGGATGGGATCTCGAGGGAAAAGTTGGCTGCTGATGAGTTGGTACTCGTTGGTATTGAACGCGTGTTTCAACTATTGAATCACCAATTCGGCGTCGATTTCTCGCAGTATAAATCGACGACAGTGGGACGTCGGCTGCAACGAAGAATGAGTCTGCTGCACTTGGAATCGCTGGATCAGTACATCGCGTACATCGATGAACACCCAACGGAGCTGAACGACCTTTACCGAGACTTGCTGATTTGTGTAACGAAGTTCTTCCGCGATCAAGATGCTTACAGCACCTTGGCAACTGAGGTCATACCGAGGATCTTCGACCGCGTTTCGGAGGGCCACGCGGTTCGGGCTTGGGTGGCTGGATGCGCGACTGGCGAAGAGGCTTACTCGATCGCAATACTGCTGGACGAAGAACGTCGACGGCGACAAATGAATGTCGAGATCAAGGTCTTCGCAACTGACGCACATGCATCTTCGATCTACACGGCTGCCCGCGGTATTTACTCAGCCGAAGCGCTATTGGAGCTATCGGAGGAGCGACGACGCAACTACTTTCGGTATGATCCTGCGGGATTTCAAGTAACGACTGAGTTGCGACAGATGATTGTTTTCTCAGCGCACAACGTCATCAACGACGCGCCGTTCACTCAGTTGGACTTGGTGACTTGTCGAAATCTCTTGATCTACCTGCAGCAAAGTGCGCAGTTGCGAGCGCTGTCGCTGTTCCATTTCGGATTGAAATGCGGTGGCGCGTTGTTTCTCGGTCCGAGCGAATCGCCCGGAGAGTTGAACGACGAGTTTCAGGTAGTGAACGCCCATTGGCGCATTTACTTAAAGCGTCGCGATGTGCGCATTCCATTGGGTACGCCGATGCCGCGGATGCCCAGGCGCGAAAGACTACGCGAGATTCCTTATGCACCGTCACCGCCCACGCGGGCTAGTCGCATTGATCATGGGTTGATGCATGCCTACGACGAATTACTTGACAAGAAGATCGGTAGCAGTCTGTTCGTAGATCGAAGCGGACACATTCTGCATGTTTTTGGCGCCGCGGAAAAGTATCTGCACTATGGAAGCGGGCGGCCGAGCGGACACGTGCTGGATGTTATTCATGACAAATTGCGAGCTTCGTTGTCCGCAGCGATGAATCACGCGGCGCGCAAGAACGAAGCTGTTGTCTACCGATACCCAAACTTCCCGGATAGTAACGGGGACACCGTGGAACTGCGTGTCGCGGTAGAACCGATTGGCGATCCCGTCAGTGGCAACGGAAATGTGCTGATCGGCATCAGTCGCGAAGCCGCGGTAGAGCAAGCTGAGGACCAGAGCAAACTGCAGCCTCTGCGAACGAACGAATCGAACGACACAGATATCCGAACCGAACGCGTCGACTACCTCGAATCGGAACTTGTGCATGCACAGGAGAACCTGCAAGCCACGATTGAAGAAATGGAAACTTCGAATGAGGAATTGCAAGCGGCGAACGAAGAATTGGTAGCATCGAACGAAGAGCTACAGAGTACGAACGAAGAACTGCATTCCGTTAACGAAGAACTGTACACGGTTAACGCTGAGCATCAGCGACGGTTGGCGGAGTTGGCGGAAGCGAACGCTGACATGGACAACTTGTTAGCGACAACACGTGTGGGTGTTGCTTTTCTGGACAAGGAACTGCGCATTCGGCGCTATACACCGCAGGTGGAAACGCTGCTGCAGATCGACTCGCACAGCCTCGGACGACCCATCGTCGATTTCGCGCGGCGGCTTCGATACGACCACTTGTACGAAGATCTTCGCCATGTGCTGGGCAAAGAAGAGGAGTTGGAGCGGCGAGTTTTCGATCAAGCTGGCCAGCCATTCCTGATGCGAATGGTCCCTTATCGAACCGGCAACTTGGTGCAGGGAGTTGTTCTGACGTTGATCGACATCGCGACGCTTGCCGCGGCGGAGTCGCAATTGGAACGCTTCAAGTTCATGACCGAAAGTGCGAGTGATTTCGTGTTGCTCGCGAATCGCGACGCACAGCTGCTTTACTGTAATCCGGCGATGTGCCAAGCGCTGGGGCTTGAGTGCGATGAGTTGCGGGAGATGCGCGTGACGGAAATCGACGGAAGCGATTTGTCCGATTTCCAGTCGATGTTCGATAGGGCTGCGACGGGCGAAGTGAAGAGTCTGGAGTCGGAATGGAGACGCAAGAACGGCGAAGTGCTGCCGGTCGAACTGAGTCTGTCCAGTGTTCAAATCGATGAAGAACGCTTTCTGTGCGCCAGCGTCCGCGATGTGACTCAGCGACGCGCGGCAGAGCTGGAAACGCGCGTGCAGCAGATGGCTATCGAAGCGACGCAAAACGGTATCGTCATTACAAATCCTTGCTTGGAAGACAACCCGATTACGTACGCGAACTCTGGTTTTCTCAACTTAACGGGATACGAGAAAAAAGATGTGCTGGGACGAAACTGCCGTTTTCTTCAGGGCGATCTGAGCGATCCGAATACGTTGGAAGAGTTGCGGACGGCGATGGCGACCGGCAAGCCGTTTCGAGGTGCGCTATTGAATTATCGCAAAGATGGTACTTCCTTTTGGAACGACTTGCAGATCACTCCGGTGTTTGACGAACGCCGGCAGCTCGTCAACTTTGTCGGCGTGCAGAACGATATTTCGGATCGCGTCCGTGTTCAGGAAGCGCTTGAGTTAGCCAACTTAGAGGCGCAAGCGGCGAGTGAAGCGAAGAGTGCTTTCATGGCTAATATGAGTCACGAGTTGCGAACTCCGATGACTGCGGTGCTCGGATTTGCGGACATACTTTCTGAAGAGCTGACGGAGGAATCGCATCGCGACAAGGTTGCAACGATCCGTCGCAATGGCGAATACTTGTTAGCTTTGCTGAACGACATTCTCGATCTTTCCAAGATTGAGGCTGGAAAGATTGAGATCCGCAAGCAGACGCTGGACACGAAGAAGCTGCTCGATGAGATCCAAACGTTGATGCAACTGCGCGCGGCGGAGGAGGGTGTACCGTTGTCGTTTGAATGGCAGCCCGAAGTGCCTGGACAATTCACTGCGGATGAAGTTCGCGTGCGTCAAGTGCTGGTGAATCTGATCGGTAACGCGCTGAAGTTCACTGACGATGGTCAAGTTCGAGTGGAGATCGGTATGGATAAAACGTCCACGCCGCCGATGCTGAAGATTGCTGTGCGTGATACTGGAATTGGAATTCACGATAGCCACCTGCCGGAGTTGTTTACTCCGTTCAGTCAGAGCGGTGTGGGGCGACGACGTCGTTACGGCGGCACCGGATTGGGTTTGAGCATTAGCAAGCGCTTGGCGGAGGGCATGGGCGGCTCAATCTCGGTGAAGAGCAAGTTGGGGGAGGGCAGTTGTTTTCAATTGTCGTTGCCGTTGACGCCTGAACAAGTTGAGAATCGCGCGAACATCACGCCGAGCTCACTGCTGGCAACGAACCGCGAGCAGGTGCGCACGCCGCTGCCAAAGTTCGAAGCGAGGATCTTGTTAGCAGATGATCGGCGCGACATTTGGCGAATTGGTAAGTACTACTTAGAGAAATGCGGCGCGAAAGTCACTGTAGTAGAAGATGGATTGCAGGCGGTTGAGGAGACGCAGCGAGCACTCAAGTCAGGTGCGCCGTTCGATCTGATTTTGATGGACATGCAGATGCCGGTTATGACGGGTCGCGAAGCGGTGCAGGAGATCCGTGGTTTGGGAGTTGAAGCGCCAATCTTTGCGCTCACGGCTGATGCGATGGAAGGCGAGCGTGAGTCCTGCATTTCGATGGGCTGCGATGACTATTTCCCCAAACCAATCGACGGGCTGAAACTGATGAACTTGGTCGCTTTTCATCTTTCTAATGGTGCGAGAACTGAGAATAAGTAGGCACTATCGTCTTAAACGGCATCGATAGAGCGGTTGCGCGGAGCCGTTTCTTCGAGAAATCGCATAACGCTTCGTCCCGTGGGTTTTCGGGATTCGCGGAGAGGAGTAAAATCGGGCAATACGGTCCCGACCGCGTCTTTTACAACCAGTTTGGCACATGACAAAGCACATTTTCGTTACCGGCGGCGTTGTTAGTTCGATCGGAAAAGGCCTAACGAGTGCCTCGATCGGGATGCTGCTCGAAGCGCGTGGATTGCGCGTTCGCATGCAGAAGCTTGACCCTTACATCAACGTCGATCCGGGAACGATGAGCCCTTACCAGCACGGCGAAGTCTACGTGCTGGACGATGGCAGCGAGACCGATCTCGACTTGGGTCACTATGAGCGTTTCACGAGCGGACCGCTGACTCGCAGTTCTAATTACACGACCGGTCAGATCTATCTGTCGGTGATTGAAAAGGAACGCAAAGGCCAGTTTCTGGGCAAGACGGTGCAGGTCATCCCGCACATTACAGATGAAATCAAGAGTGTCATTCGCAAAGTTGCCGAGAATGACGTCGACGTTGTCATAACAGAGATAGGCGGAACGGTCGGTGACATCGAGAGTCTGCCGTTCTTAGAAGCGATTCGTCAATACCCGCTTGTTGCTGGCAAAGAGAACTGTCTATTCATTCACTTGACTTTGGTGCCCTACTTGAAGGCGGCTGGCGAGTTGAAGACGAAGCCGACTCAACACTCAGTCGGCCAACTGCGTCAGATCGGTATTCAGCCGGACATTCTGATCTGCCGCTGCGAGCAACCGATCTCACGCGACGAGCGCGACAAGATCGCTTTGTTCTGTAACCTCGCGCCGGAAGCGGTGATTGAAGAACGCGACAAGGATTTTTCAATCTACGAAGTGCCGCTAAGTTTGGTTTCGAACGGTTTGGACGATCTGATTATTAAGCGGTTCGGGTTTTCTTCGCACCGCGCGCCTGACCTCGAGCCGCTGAACGAAGTCCTGCATCGACTGCGCAATCCGAAGCATGAAATTAGTATCGCTGTTGTCGGCAAGTATGCCGAACACAAAGACGCTTACAAGTCGATTTACGAGTCACTCGATCATGCGGGCATTCATCACTACGCTCAGATTCGCATCGGTCGCATTCAAAGTGCGGACATTGAGAACGAAGGTCCAGAACGTTTGCTATCGGGCTACGACGGGATTCTAGTGCCGGGCGGTTTTGGAGAGCGCGGCGTGGAAGGCAAAGTACAAGCGATCCGGTACGCTCGCGAAAAAGGGATTCCATTTTTTGGGATTTGTCTTGGCATGCAGTGCGCGGTGATCGAATACGGTCGCAATGTTATCGGTCTCGAGCGCGCTCATTCGACTGAGTTCGACAAGGATACGTTGCATCCGGTAATCGGGTTGCTCGACGAACAGCGCGAGATCACACAGATGGGCGGCACAATGCGACTGGGCAGTCAACCGGCAGTGCTGGAGGAAGGTTCGCAGGCGCTTGCGGCTTACGGTCAGACGGAAATCGCTGAACGGCATCGACATCGGTATGAGTTCAACAACGTTTATCGCGATCAATATCGTGCGAACGGAATGAAGTTCACCGGTACAAGTCCCGATGGCGGATTAGTTGAAATTGTCGAAGTAGCAGATCATCCGTGGTTCTTAGCGGTTCAGTTTCATCCGGAGTTTAAATCGAAGCCGACGAAAGCGCATCCCTTGTTTGCTGCGTTTGTGAAAGCGGCGATCGAACGCAGAGCTCGACGTCAAAAGAAGGCACCCGAGGAAGTCTCGCCTTCGGAAGCTTTGCTGAACGGCTAAGCGAACGATCGTACGGTACGATTGGTAGTGTCATCTTTGTTTGCGTGGCGTTGACGTTGCTTTTTTTGGCGACTGAAAGTCGCCACCACTTAGAAGCGGTCGAACTGAAACCTTGTTTGGAACCTACATTGATCGTTGATACGCATGCGCATTTGGCTGACGAACAGTTGGCGGATCGAGTTGAGCACTGGTTAGCGGAAGCGGCGGCCGCGGACGTGACGGCTGTTTTGTCAGTGGGTACGACGGTCAGTAGTTCACGCGCGTGCATCGAGCTGGCAGAGCGTTTCGGCAACGTTCGAGCTGCGGTGGGAATTCATCCGAACTATTGTTGCCAAGCGACTGCGGATGATTGGGAATCGATTGTCCAGTTGGCAAAACATCCGCGAGTTGCAGCCTTAGGTGAAACGGGGCTGGATCGCTACTGGGACGATTGCCCGTGGGACGTGCAGGTCGAGTACTTTCGTCGTCACTTGAAACTGAGTCGCGAAACCGAGTTGCCGGTCGTCATTCACACTCGCGAGTGCGCGGAGGAAACGGTCGAAGTCCTGCGCGATGAAGCTCAGCACGGTCAACTGCGCGCGGTAATGCACTCGTTCACCGGACCGCAGGCTGTGGCTGAAGAATGTTTGCGACTTGGCTTGTACATCAGCTTCGCAGGCATGGTGACTTACAAGAACGCCGAGGACTTGCGACAGATCGCGAAGACCATTCCGGCAAATCGTATTCTGGTTGAAACAGATTGCCCTTATTTGACGCCGCATCCTTTTCGCGGCAAAAAGCCGAACCATCCGGCCAATGCAGCGCATACACTGCGATGTTTAGCTGAAGCTCGCGGAGAGCGGTTTGAACAATTGGCCGAGCAAACAACTGCCAATGCGAAGCAGTTGTTTGGTGATTGGTGAATGGACAAGCCTGAGCTTAGCGCACGCGACTGATCGCGGACGCGCGATGTCTAGCTGATTATTTGGTGAGCACGCGGACGCGGTGATTTTCTGAGTCGCCGATAATCAGTTCGCCGCTGGGCAGCCAGCAGACGCCGTGCGGACGTTTCAATAGACGCGTTGTAGGTTGGTCGCCATCGCCATTGAATCCCGGTTTCCCAGTGGGTGAGCCGGCGATGGTTGTAATGATGTTGGTTTTCAAGTCGACCATGCGGATAGCGTGATTCTCTGTGTCAGCGATGAAGAGCGCGATACCGGGCTGCACCGCGGCGCCTTTGGGACCGTTCAGCTTGCAGAGTTTGGCTTCTGCGTCATCGCCAGCGAATCCTTTTTGGCCTGAACCGGCAACGTGATGAATTTTCGAAGTCGCACGATCGATGCGCCACACGCTGTTTCCTTCGCGAAGCACGATCCACAAATTCTGCTTGTCGATAGCCAATGAGCGCGGACCTTCGAGTGCTTGCTCTTTCGCGACTCCGCCATCCGCGGGGCGTCCTTTCTTGCCGGTTCCACAAATCGTTTCAATTGAACCCGAGTTCAAGTCAACTTTGCGAATGCAATGATTCATGAGGTCGGCGATAAACAGCTCAGGACCATCGACTGCAATGCTGTACGCTTGATTCATAGTTGCATCGGCAGCGGGTCCGCCGTCGCCCGAGTACCCCGTAGCTCCGGTTCCGGCCACTGACTTCCACTTGCCGTTCGTGTCGATCAGTCCGACGCGATTGTTGCGAGTGTCAGCGATATAAATGTTGTCTTGAGGATCGACGCGCACTTCGTGCGGCTGGTTCATCGCGACCGCCAAGGCTGCATCGCCCGTTTTGCCGGACATGCCTTCTGATACAGCTCCGCCGATCCATTCAATCTGCTTGCGATCCGCGCTCAATCGATAGATCACATGCTGATCGAACGAAGCGATGATCAATCTACCTTGGCTGTCCGGTTCGATACCGAACGGATTGCTGAGCGGAATGGAGGTTGCGTCGCCTTGTTTTTGGACTGCGCCGGTTTTGCCGGAGCCGGCGATGGTTTCGATCTTGGCGTATTGGCTGTGCGCGAATTGTGGATTCAGCAAACTAAGCAGGCAGACACAAAGCAGGCGTTTAACAGTTGCCTTCATGGGCGGGATTCCTTCGTAGGTGGGAGTTCGAGCGGTGGTTATGGAAAGTTGTAGGCGGAATTTTCTGGGTCGAAGTCGTCGTCGCTGAGTCCGACGTTCAGTTTGACGTCCAGATAAGTGTACTCTTCCTCGAGCAGCGGCTCACCACCCGGATTCTCGGGCCACATGAATGCGGCGTAACGCAGCGGAACCATACGTTCGACATCGATAAAAATCTGAGCGATGTGAAAATCGAAACGCGGGTCGGGCTCGGGATGCGTCACTTGGATCAGTCGACAAGTTCGATCGCCGACACGCTGATTTTCGACAATCTGGACTTCGCAGGGGCCGACCGCGCGATCACGCTCGCCTTTTTCGATCAGTTTTTCGACGAGTCGCGTCAGTCCGATTTCGGTGATCGGATACTTGTTATCAATCATTGCCAACATACCAGTCGGTTCCAATTGAACGCGCATGACGTTCAGCAAGCCGCCTTCGTGCCCGGTTAGTTTATTGTCGTTCGCGCCTTCGATCCAAATCACTTCGCGACCGCGCGCCGACTTGGGTTCGAGAAACTTGAGATATGCCGCAAGTGGTCGCGTGACTTCGCCCTCTGCTTCGCGACGCGTGCGAATCTTGAGTTCTAACTGCACTTCATTGCCAAGTGTCCCGCGAATGCGTTCACGCTTGATCAGTCGCCCCGTGTAATCTTCAACTTCGTCGCGGAGTTTTGCGAGTGCATCACGAGCGAGTTCGAGGACGGGATCGAGCGGATGATGGTTGTTCGATGCAACTGTTTGTTCTGTCGGGTTGCGGTCGATCGGGCGCGATGTGGAGAGTTCTTCCGCGGCGCTATTCGTCAGTTCGTCGGCTTGCCAGTAGCGCACCATGAAAGTGGCAACTGCGATGGCTAACAAGCCTAAGCTCACGACAAGCAAGCGATTGATTCGCGGTGTATTCTTCCGCAGGGGATCCGATGGAGCAGTCATTAATCATGCAGTCCGAATTCGGTGGCTTTGTCGAGCAGCGACTGAACTTGTTCACGCTGAATGGTGCGTGCGAGTTCGATGGCGGCTGGGGCGAGCGAAAAATCGCGGAAGATGTGGTGTAGCATCAGCCCCTTGTCGCACAATTCGCGAAAGCCATCGAGAAAGCGAACGGTGACTTCTGGGTTCTTTGAGTCGCGGAAAGCGATCGTGTGCTCATCGTCCAATTCTACGTACACAGCCAGTAAGCGCGCTGCGGCGTCAAACGCGGAGTTGACCGCTTTGATTTCGACGATTCCTCGTTCTCGAGCTGAGAAAAGGATCGCTTGCGCCTGGCCGCTGAGCGAATCGAGTTCGACCGGCGAAGCGTTGCCGCGAACCCAACGTTCGCTGCAAAGCTGAGCCAGCGCGACTAACATCGGCGCACCGTTGCCGAGCGCTTCCCAACTGCCGTGGAGATAGTTGTCGATTGGATTCAAATTAATGGTCATAGTGGGAGTTTTGAAGCTAGGAATGCGGGGGAGCTGCTCACTTTGTGATTCTACGCGATCGAATGCGATTGAAAACGGCGCGGCTGTTAGGAGCGATCGTGAGCAACCGCGTTTCGTGTGCAAAAACAGGGGCAATGCCTCAAATTGGCAAACTTTCGACTATACTGTTCACGACCCGAAACTGAATCTGGCTAAGCGAAATCTGGGAGAGAAAATGTCGCTTCGCGGCTCGAAAATTGTCCGGCTGACCGTGATTATCGCTTCTGTGCTGTTCGGTGCTATGCAGGAAATGGCTGCGCAAGCAGCGCAGTACTACGTTTCGAGTTCGATCGGCAAAGACGCTTATCCGCCGACTCGGGCGCGCCGACCCGACACTCCGTGGCGAACGATTCAGCGAGCACTCGATTACGTGCGAGCGGGTGACACAATCATTGTGCTGCCAGGTGTTTATAACGAACACGCACAAGTCAAATCTTCGGGTACCGCCGATCGCCCAATTTCACTCGTCAGCAGAATTTATGGTCGCGCGAGGGTGCAGGGTTCGATCAGCGGAATTGGGGTCGCGCACATTCGCGTCTCAGGATTCGACGTCACGAATCGCATCTTGGATCCAGACCATCCGCCGACTCTGTTCGATCCCAAAGGAATCTATTTCTACTACGCTCACCACATCGAAATCAGCACTAACATCGTGCACGATTGTCGCGGTGGCGGGATTGGTTTGGTGAACACAGATGAAGTTCTAGTTCGCGACAACATTGTGCAAAGCAATGCGGCTGGTTTCGATGGCTCGCACAGTGGCATTTCAGTTTATCAACCTTTGAATTTCATGGGCGAGCATGGTGACGGTCCAGGCACGATCATTTGTCGCAATCTCTGTTTTAACAACAGCAATACGCAATACTACGATGAAGACGGAAACCCAAAAGAGATGACCGATGGTCACGGCATCATCGTCGATGACACGATGGCAACACAGCGTGAAGCCTTCGTCTCCAATCTAGAGTATTTCTGGTCCGTCGCGCCCAATGCGGCTTCGATGCCGATCGATTGGGAATCGCCTTATACACGGACGATTTTAATTGACAGTAACGTCTGTCATTCGAACGGGGGATCAGGTATCTCGCTGTTCATTTGCGAGAACGTGACTGTTTGCAACAACACTTGTTTATTGAATCAACGCAACTTGTTCGATGTCGCTGAAGTGAATCTAGGCGGTACCAGTAACGCTTTGATTCAAAACAACGTAATGATCTCACCTCTACGTCAAACTAATGATGCCAATAACGCTGTGGCGTTGGCGCCTGATCTTCGGCAAGCGGCAAAATTGTCTGACAATGTCATGGTCAACGACCCTGAGACGATTCAGTGGATCTCGAATGCACTTTATGACTCTGAAACGATCGAGTTTGGGTTGAGTGACATGCACGACGCGAACTCCCTCGCGTTGGACGCTCCAGTCGTGATGGCAGTCAATCCGATTACCGGCGCAATCAACTTACATTTAGCTGACCAGCTCCGGGACCGCGGCGCGCCGGTCGTTTCTTCGATGGTGTGTGATTTCAGAAGTTCGCCGCGGATACAGGGTACTGCGATCGATATTGGTGCTGTCGAAGCGTTTGATCCACCACTTGAGTTTCCGACCGTTGAGGCGGAGCTCGAGTTTGAATTGCAGTTGGAATTACAACGGCTTCGTGAGACTCAATTGCCGCGATTCAAGATTCGTTAGTGGCTCAGAGTGTTGTTTGTGGCGTTGCCCAAATTGCCCTGACGGAAAACTTGGAAAACCGCTCATTTACCGCCAGAATTCGTTCGACGGCGCGTTTCTTCTAGGCTGGCAGTCCGTAAACTATAAGCACCAAAGGCTGCGCGGCCTTAACAGTTATTCGAGTCCTTGTGGGAGAAATCTCGTCATGTTTAATTGGAAGAAGAATCTGCGTCATGCTCTCGTTGCGAGCTTGATGGGCTGCGTTGCTGCAGCGAACTTTGCTGCAAATGCTCAGGCAGAGGATGGTCTCGGCATCGGTTCGAGTGCACCAGCGCTAGACGTTGAGCATTGGGTGCAAAACGGAAACGGAAAATTCAAACCAGTGACCGACTTTGCAAAAGGCAAAGTTTATGTTGTCGAGTTCTGGGCGACGTGGTGCGGACCTTGTATCGCTAGCATGCCTCACTTGGTTGAGACGCAGAAAAAGTATGCGGACCAAGTGCAGATCGTTAGCATCAGCAATGAAGATTTAGCGACAGTCGAGAAGTTTCTCGAGCGTGAGATCAAAGCACCTGCGAAGGCCAAGGACGGTGAAGACGAGAAGGCCGGCAGCGGCGATCAACCAAAGACATATCGTGAACTCACCAGCGCTTACTGCTTGACCACCGATCCGGATCGTTCATCCGACAAAGACTACATGGAATCGGCTGGACGCAATGGAATTCCCTGCGCCTTTATTGTTGGTAAAGACCAGAAGATCGAGTGGATCGGCCATCCGATGTCGATGGACGCTGCGCTGGAAGCCGTCGTTAATGACACCTGGGATCGCGCGGCATTTGCAGAAAAATATGCCGAAGAGCAAAAAGTCAATTTGCTGATGGCGAAGCTCAGTCGCACAGCTCGTGGTGGCAAGATTGACGAGGCGCTCGCGCTGATCGAAGAAACGTTGGCATCGACTGATTCGGAGCAGATCAAGCAGATGCTTCCGCGGATGCGCGTCCAGTTGCTGATGCAAAGCGGCAAGACCGAAGAAGCGATGAAGGCGATGGACGAACTGATCGCCGCGGAAAAGAATCCCGCTTTGAAGAAGCAGATGAAAGCGTCTCGAGTTCAATTCATGCTTCAAGATTCGAAGAACCCTAAGTATGCTGAGTTAATCATGCAAGCTTACGAGGAGTTCAAGGACGACCCAGCGCTAATCAATTCCATCACATGGACCATTTATGGGAAGTTTGAATCTGGCGATCTGGAAGACAAAGCGCTGTTGAAAGCTTCGCGGGCTGCAGCAGAGCAAGCCGCTGAAGCATCGGAAGGCACTAGCAAGGCGGCCGTGCTCGACACTGCGGCTCACTTCCAATTGCTGGATGGCGATGCAAAAACTGCATTAAAGACGCAAGAGGAAGCGCTGAAGTTGGCCGATGATACGCTGGCCGGTCAACTGGAAGAATTCTTGCAAGAGATTAAGAAAGCGATCAAGTAGAGTTCAACTGCGAAGTTGATCTTTACGAATCGAGTGGGATAGTTTTTCAGCTTGTCGCATTAACCACGACACGCTGGGAGACTGTCCCACTGTTCAATTGTAGCTGAAGTAATAGAGCGATTAGCTGGAACAACTGCATGCATCCGAAATGGCCGCAAGAACTGGAAGTAATTGCACTCGAAGTGAATTCCCAGGGTGTGAACGCGCAGGGAACCGTCAATCGCCCGCAAGCGAGTAGCATTTCGACGGCCAGCGTTTGGCAGATGGAATCGACCGCTGCGGCTGACGCAGCGCTCGGTGGCTCAATCGATCGGTTTGTTTATCGGCGCGATGGTCATCCCAATGAGCGCGAGCTGGCACAGAAGCTGGCGAAGCTGCACGGAGGCGAGACTGCGATCATCACTGCGCAAGGGATGAGTTCGATTGCTGCGGTGGTTTTGAGTGTGCTGAAACCAGGAGCGACAGCTTGGGTCGCGAATGAACTGTATGGCAAGACGAGCAAGATGTTTGCGAAGGATCTCGCACGTTGGGGAGTCACTTCGCGCGCGTTCGATCCGACGGATGACAGCGAGCTCGCTCGGTTGGCTGAAACGCGTGCGGATTTGGTGATTGTGGAAACGATGAGTAACCCGCGGTTGCGCGTGCCGGATTTGCGACGCTGCGCGAGCGCGGCTCATGCGGCTGGAGCGATCCTTGTTGTCGACAATACTTTTGCAACTCATATGATCTGTCGACCGTTGAGTTTCGGCGCGGATGTGGTGATCGAAAGTCTAAGCAAGCAAGTTTGCGGGCACAGCGATAGCATGCTGGGATTGGCGGTCACTGCGGACGCTGCACTAGCCAAGCAGATGCAGGATGCGATGAGTACATTTGGAATGGCGAGTAGTCCGCTGGATTGTTATTTGACGCATCGCGGGTTGATGACGCTGGCGCTGCGGATTGAACGAGCGGCGGCGAATGCGCACGCGCTCGCGCTGGCATTCGCAGAATCAGAAGTCATTCGCCGCGTCGACTATCCGGGGTTGAAGTTCCATCCGCAGCACGAACTTGCCGCAACTCAGTTTGCGGGAACGTTTGGTTGGATGGTGACGTTCGAGTTGGACTGCGAGCGCGTCAAGGTGCAGGAGTTGTTCGATAGGTTGCTCCCTGAAATCGCTTTCGTGCCTTCACTTGGCGACGTGTGTACTACGCTATCGCATCCTGCGTCGACGAGTCACCGAAGTTTGAACGCCACTCAGCTAGAGTCGCTGGGCATTTCCGCGGCGACGGTGCGAGTGTCCGTAGGCATTGAACCTACAGAGTGGCTTGTTGACCGATTCGTTGGTGCGCTTCGGCAGTAACCATATCAAACTCTTCCATGAAGTAACCAAAACAGTCGTCGCGAATAACGCGAATGTCGGTGGTGAGCATGGAGGGTACCGCACATTGATGGAGAACAAGTTCGTCGTTGACCATTGCGAAGTAATCGTCGGTAACGTCCTGATCTTGTTCGTTGGTAACTTTCAAAAGTGACGTATTGCGTCCGGTTCGCCGTCGGCCGAATACGGTGCCCGCAGGCAATGGACGAAAATTAAGCAGCGCGATATCGAACGGCAACAACCAATCGCATGCGGCATCGCTCGGATTAAATCCGAAGCTGGCACTCGAATTCACTTTGATCGTTGCCACGGTACGCAGAAGGTGATAATCGCACTGTTCAGGTGGATGGTCCGGCAATTCTTGCATGTGAAGGCAAGCGGCAAGTAGATCCGCAGCTCGCGTTACGCCACCTTCATCACCGACTTTGCCACATTCGCAGGTGATCGATGGACATAACTTTGCCATCGCAGCCGATTGAACTCCGAGCGGACGTGCGAAGTACACGACGGTGCGCGAGAACAGTGTCGCTAACTGAAGCGATCGCGCGTCGACTCGATTGATGCATCCGTAGTAAGGATTCGCGCCGGTGTTGTTATGCAGATCGAGGCTGACGAAAACTCCGACTTGCTTTGCACACTCAACAACTGCCTGCATGCATTCGGTGTACTGAGATGGCGGCAAATCGGTTCCCGGCCAAACTCGATTGAAATCGAATTGATGGGGCAGTTTGCGCAGCCCGGCTTGCGCCGATTCTGGGTTGCCGACAAATAGCAACATCGCTCGCGGAAGAGGTTTGTCGACCAGCTCATTCAGCACACGCTGAACGGCCTTCAGTCCGACGTCTTCGTTTCCGTGGAGAAGAATCGACACAAATATAGGCGGCTCGCGTTTCCCGGCCAAGTGAAACAGGGTTGGGCCGGACAAATGTTGGTGCAAGTCGCGTGCATGCAAAGTTAAGAAATCGGGAGGCAATTCGTGGCAAATTTTCAGCGTCGATCCTACAGACTCCATTGATGCACCGGTTCTCCAGATTGTTGTCGAGCTCGATATTCATTGACCAGCATGCGCGTATCGCCGCCGGACTGTTGATAAAACTTGGTCTGCCACTGGGCACCCGTTCGACCCGTTTCAGCTCGCTCAGTGATAATCGCAAGCCAACGGTCGATGTCTGATGCATCGCATTGTAAGGATTCAAGCCCTCGTCGTGCGGCTGGTACGATCTCCTGGACGATCAGTTTTTGCAGTGGCCATTTTTTACCGTCCAGCCAACTGACATGCGCCTTCAACCCACTGCGAGCGGCGTCGTAAAAGTTATTCCAAGCGGCGATGAATGGCAGCCGCTCGCGCACGTCAAATCGAGGCATGTTCAGCAGGTCGATCATCATTCCATAAAAGAGGGCCATTTGAGCGGTCATATCGATCACCGTCGGCCCGGCTGCCATAACGCGATGTTCAATCCGCAAATGCGGCTTGCCGTTTGGATCAAAACCGATAATTGGTCGATTCCAACGCCAAATCGTGCCATTATGCAGCCGCAAGTGATCCAGTTTTTCAATTCCTCGAGCAGTATTAACTGGCAGCAAAATCGGATACAGGCTCTGGTTCTCTTCAAACATCGTTGATAGGTCGCGCGTTGCGTAGCCGGTTCCAAAGTTCACACGATTAATTGGTTCGTCGATGGCGACGGATTGTTCGAACAAGGGAATGCGGCTTTCTTCCCACAATTGTCTACCGAATACGTAAGGCGAATTGGCGCTGATCGCTACCATTGGAGCTGACAGGACGGTTGCGAAATTAAATGCATCCGCGGCTCGGTTTTGTGGGATCTGTAAATGCAACTGCAACGAAGTGGCGCCCGCCTCGAGCATTACGTCCATGTGCTCGGTTGTCAGTGCTTCGATGCCTTCGATGTTCAGTCGCACCGCTTTCCCGCGACGCAATCGCAAGATCTGTTCGTTAAGCGCGTGAAAGCGATGCAGCTGCGACATGTTCTCGAGTACTAAGTGATCTTCACGCAATGTTGGGAGCACGCCGATCGAAAGGACGGAGAGATCGAGTTCCTGCGCGGCTTGGTTGCAGTTGCTCCAAGTATCCGATAACCGAGTCGCCAACTTGGCGATGCCGCCGCGGCGTGGCGAAGTCGGCTCGACGTTGAACTCGATATTGAACTGCGACAGCTCAGGTACCACTTCTTCCGCGTTCAGTTTGGCGAGCAACGAATCATTGAGCGCCGCTGGGTTGCCTTGCTGGTCGATAAGACACATCTCCAGCTCCAGGCCGATGACATAATCGCCATCAGACAGCTCCCGGTCGGCAATCAACTCGGTTAGCAATTCCGTTTCTTCATGAAGCGACTGTTCAAAGCGACGAAATTCTTCACTGCGAAAACGCAACTCGCTGACATTTTGTCCCATTAGTCGACCCTTGTATCGTGCTCCGTGTCCGACTTCTTTTTTGAGAATCGTCCACCGTAGATAATTATTTGAAGTGATGCAATCGCCCAACGCAGAGCAACGTACGGGCCGAACCGGAGTTCAGCCACACGAGGGGACGAGCGAAAGTGCTCCGCCAAAGCGGTCGCGGGGGCGCTGGGAAGCTCGCTTTCAGAGTGAATCTGACGTTTTGAGCGGTAAAATCGACGTTGCCGCGTTGACAAAATAGCTGTTGTAGGCGAGTTTTTTCAAATCGGCGTTTGGAATGCCGCTTCCAGAATTCTCTCAGTCCACAATCAGCAAGAACAGGGCCGGTATCGTCATGTCATTGACGCTCGAAAAGCAGGAAGATTGGTTCGAAATGGCTCTGCAAGCCGCTCCCAAATTGGAGTTCGCTACGCCTGTGACGCGCAGCGTGAAATTTTCGTTGACTGCAGATTCTACCGACGACGATGACGATGACGACGTCGACGATGTTGAACCTGACGAAGACGACGAAGACGCTGACATCGTGTTGCCGCCGAGCAAGCCCGACGACGACCCGTTCGACGACTTTGACGACGAAGATTTTGATGACGACTTTGATGACGACTTCGAAGAGGAACTCGACGACGATTATGAGATCGAGCCGGACGATAGCGAAATGTTCCCTGAGGAAGTCGACGACGAAGATGTTGAGATCGATCCACTCGACGAAATCTAATCTGATCGATGGAAGCGCATGTGGACGCCAGTCATACAGATGAGTTGGCGTCTTTGAGTCCGGACAAATGCGGCGGGTGTTCGAAAGCTTGAGGCTACGATGGCGATTTATTTTCAACGCGGCGGCAAGCACGAGAGTCTGGGTGAAGCCGACTTTCGCGAAGCGTTGCAAGCGGCTTTTGACGCAGTTGGCAGTCCGCAAAAAGTGCTCGCACTGCCGCCTGACCATACTCGCAGCGACAGTCGCGCGGGCGAGCTGACGCGACTAGCATACGATATGCTGGGCAATCGATTGACGGATGTCATGCCGGCACTCGGAACGCACGAAGCCATGACGCCCGACGAACTGCAATACATGTTCGGCGATCTGCCTCAGCAATTGATTCGTGTCCATCACTGGAAAACAGATGTTCAAACGCTTGGTCAAGTCGACGCTGAATTCGTTGAACAAGCGACGGAAGGGATCTACAAAAAACCTTGGTCGGCTCAGGTCAATAAGCTGCTGGTCGAAGGCGGCCACGATTTGATCTTGTCGATGGGACAAGTGGTTCCACATGAAGTCATCGGCATGGCGAACTACACGAAGAATGTGTTCGTCGGCACGGGTGGTCGTGATGGAATCAATGAAAGCCACTATTTGAGCGCGCTGTACGGGATGGAGCGTACGATGGGTCGCTGCGATACACCGCTGCGCCGCATTTTGAATGAAGCCCAAGACCGTTTCTGCAAGAACATGCCGCTGATGTATGTTTTGACTGTGGTGGAGTCCGAGCCGAGTGGACACAAAGCGGTTCGAGGCATCTTTGTTGGCAACACGCATGACGTTTTCTTTGCAGCGGGTGAGTTGGCGGCTCAGGTAAATTGCTTCGTCGTAGATCGCACGCCGAAGACAGTTGTCGTAACGATGAATCCGTCCAAGTACAAGCGCACCTGGTTGGCGAACAAAGCGATCTATCGGACACGCATGCTGATCGGTGATGGCGGTCGGTTGGTTGTCATCGCTCCAGGAGTTAAAGAGTTTGGTGAGGATCGAGAAATCGATCGCCTGATTCGCAAATACGGTTATCGCACGACGCCGGAAGTGCTGGAGTTCGTTGCCGAAAACGAGGAGCTACGAAACAACCTGTCCGCCGCCGCGCACCTGATTCACGGGTCAAGTGAAAATCGCTTCGAAGTGCTCTACGCGCCCGGTACATTAACGCAGGAAGAAACCGAATCGGTTGGCTACAGCTATGGAGACGCTGCACAGTTAACGGAACAGTACCAATGCCAGGATCTCTCCGACGGCTGGCATCAGGATAGCAACGGCGAAGAGTTCTACTACATTCGCGACCCAGGACTCGGTTTGTGGATGCGAGCGGACCATCCGTACGTCGTCCGGTAGCGAGATATCGTACGCAATTTTGTCCATGTTAACGCTGAAAAATCGGCAGCACGGTTCGCGGCATGTTTAGCACCAAGCAAGCCATCGCGGTACCGTATTCGATGCTGTTGTAATCGAACCAACCACCTTGAGCGTTGCGTAGGGTGAGCAAGATTTTCTTCAGCCGTCCGTACCATTGCTCCCAAGCGGTGCCGCCGCGCAGCCAAAATGCTTGAGCCGAATAGTAGTGCGCGTAGTAAAAGAAACTGTTGCGTTCAAGTGAGCTGTTGGCAGCGAGGTTGGCTTGCAGGTAAGCGATTGCGGAATCGATCTCCTCGCCTTCGTAAATTCCCGCGTTGTAAAGCGCTACAACCGCCGCAGCAGTCAAAGCAAATCGACTCGCACCGCCAGTCAACTGATACATGTACCCGCCGTCAGCGTTTTGACTGCGACGAATGTAATCCACAGCGCGATCGATCGTCTCCTTAGCGACACCCACTCCAGCATTCCGAGCCGCGCGCAGCGCCATCACTTGGCAAACCGTCACCGACAAATCCGCTTCATAAGGTCGCGGTTCGTATCGCCAACCGCCTTGATCATTTTGCGAACGCGCAATCAACTCCACCGCCGCGCTCAACTTCGGACGAATATCGCTTGTCGGCGTGGTACCGTACAACTCAGATAAAAACAAAGTTGCGAATCCATGACCGTACATCTGCCCGTGACTCGGCGAGCTCGTGACGACTACCATGCCGCTTTCTTGAGAGTGTTCCGTTAAGTAGCGTCCGATTCGCTGGAGGCACTTTCCTGCTGGCCCGAAGCCGCTCCGCACCCCACGACTGAGCAGCGCCAGTCCGACTAGCGAACACACGCCTGCATCGCGTCCCCAATCGTTCGAAAGAAAGCTGCCATCGGGATTCTGGCGACTGACCAACAGAGCCAATCCTTTGCGAATCGCTTCATCCACTTCTTTGTCAAACAGAGCATCGAGGTCCGTTCGCGCAGGAAAATCATCCGCGTGACAAACACTTGAAACTGTGCTCATCGAAGCGCCGACTACGCCGCCCGCAATCGCTTTCAAAGCGTGTCGTCGCGTCCATGGTTGCTGATCGATCGCGGTCATTTGAGTAACGCCTGAAAATAGGCTTCAATCTGTTCGCGGTAAGCAGGCAAGAACTGCTCGACCATTCGCGACTGCATCTGCTGCCGCACGCGCGAAGGCAATTGGCCCCAGACGTCCTGCTGTAACGCTTTGGGATCTGAAAGTTCTACAGCGATTGCGCCAGCCGCTCCGCGCTGCGTCGGCGGATTCTCCGGTTCACCTGCTCGTTCTTTTCCTTCGCGCTCTTCGTTCGATTCCTCTCTTTCGCCGGACCGCGTTTTCATCGACTGTGTACGTTGCTGGTTTTGTTGCTGCTGGGTCTTCGAATTGGCGGACGACTGTTCTTGAGAGTCCTGCTTCGATTTGCTCTGCTGCCCTTGTGACTTTTCCATCTCAGCAATCAAATCATCCAATCGTTTTACAATGTCGGATTGCAACTTCATCGTTTGCGCATTTGCACCATCGCGCGACAGATACCCTGCTGCGATCAACATGCTTTGGCGAACCGCTTGCAATGGATTCTCTGGCGCTTCCCCCAGATCCTCGCCGTCCAATCCGACATCGCTGGGCGTCAGCGGAGGCTTTACACTCGGGGTGTTCGTTGGCGGCGTTACTATTGTTTTCGCGGGTTCATTGAGCAGCTCCAGTAAACCGTCCATCAACTCGGCTGAGGTTGCGGGTGGCTGAGTGGACTGTTGAGGCTTTTCTTGAGCGATAACAGAGCTTGGTAACACGCACGCGAACGCCAATAAACAGCTCGCCATACGTCGCGAGTTTGCAAACTTAAGATGTCGAGATATTGGCGAGTTCATTGATTGCTGTCCGTCGAGGCGGCGAGTTCGCGAAGAATCTGTTCAAGCTGAAGACCGAGGGCACGCTGTTGCTGCGAAAGCTGCTCAAGTCGCTGTGTGCGGTCTGAACTCATTATAGCGCCCGCGTCACTTAATTGCTTTGTTTCTTCGTTAACGTCTGATTGCAAACCACGCAAGAGCTTTAAACTGGCGAGCGGTGGTACTGGTTTTGATTTTGAGTCACCTTCTGCGGACTCTTGGGAATCCTGCTGGTTTTCGGCTGATTGGGGTTGTTGTTCGGAGCGCTTCATCGCACTGGCGGCTTGCTCCAGTTTGCGCAGCGCGCGGGTGGCCGACTCAGTTGCTTCGGGAGCGACTCGGAACCGCTGCGCCGCAGCGACAGCTCGAGCCATATCGAGTTCAGCCTGCTCGAGCGTCCAATCGAACGCGGGCAATTTGTCAGCGCGTTCGCGCACATCGCGCACCATTTGTCGAACCGCTTCCTGTCGGCTAGCAAGCTGCCGAATCTCTTGCTCAGCAGCTTTGCGATCATCTTCCTCCAGAACATCTAGTTGCACCTGAGAGCTTGCATCGAGTCGCTCAACGATTGGCGACTGCTGTTTGACCAACTGTGAAAGCGCGGCGGCAAGTTGCATCAATTGTTTCGAAGCAACTTCGCGTTCCAATTCCTGAGCGCGTTCGGCGGAGTTCTTGGCGGCTTCCGCCAATTGTTTTGCTGCTTCGCTGGCACGTTTCGCAGCCTCCGCGACTTGGCCGCGGTCAGCCGATTGAGCTGCGGCGTCTTGCGATTGCGATGCGCCGTCAAGCGTCTGCTCCGTTTGGTTATCGCCCAGTTGGGCTGAGCGGTTCTGTTGATCTTCGGTTTGTTGTTGCAACCGTCGTTGTTCTGCACTCAGTTGCGAAGTTTGCGATTGAGCGTTCGGAGCCGCCATACGCTCAGCCAAATCCGATTGTTCGTCTGCCAACGCTCGCAACTCAGTGGCCGTAGATTTCAGTTGTCCGAGTTGTCCCTCGAGATTGCGCGACGAAGAGGCGTTCAAGTCCTGCAGCGCGTCACGCAGTGATTCGATCGCTTTCGCTTGCAAATCGCTAGCCTGTGCAAAGCGATCGTTAGCGATGCTCTCCGTCGCCGCCCGCATCTGTCCGCTAACCTGATCTTCCGTCATCTTTTCAATCGCACTTTCAACTTGCGTGCGCATCGCTGCTTGATCCTTGGGCATCGATTCGGCCAATGCCTTGGCGCGACGCTGCAACTGATCGACAGTCTGCGCCAGACCTTGTTGGTCGGCTTGCAGCCCCGCTCGACTCGCTTGAAATTCGTCTTTGTTCATTCCCGCCAGTCGCCGCAGTTCGAGACTGTCAGTATCCCGACGTAGCGATTGTTGCTGATTGAGGACCTGTCCTAACTCGCGCTCCACGACGCGCAGAGCTTCAGACTGCGTCAAGCGGTCGGTTAGACCTTGAAGTTCGGTGAGCGCTGCGATTTGACTCGCCTCGGACGCTTTCAACTTTTCGACGAGTTGCGTATCTGGTTTCGACTTTGCGTCTGCCGCCGACTTCGCTTGCTCACGCGCGGCCTGCGCGTCGCGAATAGCAGCGTTCATTTGCGATGCACCAATTCTCTCGATGCGATCGCTCAGATCTTTCAACTGCGCTGCCATTTCGGAGTCGCCGAGCTGATTGTTTTCCAGCAAAGTGGTCAACGACTGAAGGCTCTCTGAGACGCTGTCACGATCGGCGTTCAGTTGTCGCTGAACTGATTGTTGCATCTGAGAAACGTTGTTCAACGCGTCGACGTCTTCGCGCCGA
This sequence comes from Pirellulaceae bacterium, assembly GCA_041739135.1. Lineage (GTDB taxonomy): Bacteria > Planctomycetota > Planctomycetia > Pirellulales > Pirellulaceae > Aureliella. Next base: position 73,071 of record JBGSOM010000239.1, on the reverse strand, counting down.
ACCGAGTCACTCTGTTCCACAATCTCACGGCTGCGCGAAGCCAATTGGCTGTTGCGACGTTGCGCTTCGGTGATTGAACGAATTTGATCAAGCAACTGCGATTGTCGGCCTGCAATCGATTCGAGCACGTCCTCGGCGCTGCGGACGTCGAGCGTTTGCGTTGAACTCTTCCCGATTTGTCCAAGCGTATCGCGGGCTTCCATCCACAGCAGCAATCGTTGACCGGCAAGCAGACCCACGCTGCTGTCGAATTGCCAAGTGCGATCGACTGCGAATTCACGACGTGCGGAATCTTGCTGGTCATCTACTGTCCACAGCGAAAAACGACCGGGTTCCGCGACTTCGGTGCCTTCGATTTGCCAGCGGAGCGAGACGTCCACGAGCCCCAGATCATCGACCGCGGTTCCGCGCACTTGCAGCGCCGCGTCTGGCGACAACTGCGCGAGCTCCTGTTCGGCCAGCGTTACCAGCGGCGCCCCATCGGCCACGATTTCGACCGACCAAAGTTCAGGCGACTCAATAGTCAGCTCCGATCGCGTCGTCAGTTTCCAACGCCACGACTCAATGCCCACTGTGCTCGATGCGTCGCACACCAACCATTCGAAATCGCGTCCGTTCGCAGCCAACGACACCGGCGGCGCAGTATTCGGATTAGGCTCTTCGCCTGCATTCGGATTTGAATCACCCCTCCGCTGCATGGCGACTTCGATTTGAGTAACCGGTTCAGCCACGCGACCGATGAAACGCACACGGCTGCCAACGAGCACTTGGATGCGATTGCCGACGATTTCGGTTGGCGTTCGTCCGCTGTATTCAGGCGGTTCGATCTGAAAACGAAACGATTCTAGTTTGGGAGGCTGAGCCACGTCCACTCGGTGCCACTCCATCGCGTTATCATCACCACCGACCGCGCGAATCTCGATTGGTTGGTCGACACTTGGAATCGAACCGACAGCGACATCGATCAAGTTCTTGGTTGGATAGGCAATGAAATCTTGCGGCGCATCGCTGTCCGGATAGCGGACTTGCAGCGTAACGTCGTCAGGCAGCGGAGGCATCGCATCAACAACTTCGAGATTCAATTCGAAACCGTCTGCGATAACTTTCGGCAAATCGACGAACTGCAACTGATCGTTTTGTGGCCAGGGCAAAGAGAGCCAAGGGCTGAACAACCGTGCCATCGCTAACCGCACTTCGTTTGGCCGCCACGCTGCAAAGATGGCTGCGACGGCGATTGCGGCCAACAGCACTCCAGCGGCTCGCAACCAACTGGCGTGATCGAGATAGGATTTCCAGTTGATTGCCGGCGCGTAACTGGACCAGCGGCGGATAGCTGCGTCACGAAATTGCTGCGAGCCGAGGCGTTCGTCCTGCAGGCCGGGCTCCGCAAGCTCAGCTTCCGCAAGCTCGACGGCCGTGGATAAACGTTCGCCGAGTTCCGGCTGAGCTTGTTCGATCCAGCGCGCCAGCTCGACTTTCGAAGGCGCGAATCGCCAAGCGGGCGCGAGCATGTAATATGCGGCTGCGAGGGCTGAACCAATCCAAGCGGCTAGAAACAGAATTCGCAAACCCAACTCTTCGCGACGCGTCAGCATATCGACGCAGACTAACGCGAACAGCACTGCGAAGCTGACCGCCGTCCACAACAACGCCGCTCGCAAGCGGTAAGCACGTTTCGCGCTGGCAACCAATCCGCTGACATCCGCCATCAACTGAGTGCGGACCTCGTCGATCGATTGCACGTGTTCGTTCACTTGAATTGACAATTCGCGCCCTTGATAATCGAATTAAACTTCAAAGTTCCTTCCGCTACTGTACAAATTCATATTTCTCGTCGCCGATGGTGCCGCGGTCGCCTTCGTACTTCCAGCTCAAACTCTTGTTGGCGGGATCTTGCGTGACTTCGATTTTAAACGACTCGCCCTCGGCCGCTTTGCCGGTTCCGGTGTAAGCACTTGTTCCGGCTGGTTGAAGCTTTATCTCGGACAGCTCCATTTTCTGTGCAATGTGACTTTCAACCTTCGGTAGGTCCCAGACGCCCGGGTGTGCGGGACTGCAGCCGACGAACGCGATACAGACAAAACCGGCAAGTGCGGCGTGAATGAAAATTCGTGGAAGCATGAATGGCTCCGTGGTTTGGGGCGCGGGAACGAATGTAGCTGGCTTTGATTACTAACGCGTTTTGACGTTTTGCTTGGACATGGCGACGCGTTTGGAAACGGTGGCTAGTTGAAAAACGATTTTCTGCGATAACTTACAGTATGGCAAAATCTAGTCGCTCTCGGCAGCCCGAGCTGTTCACAATTTATCATATCGGCCCCGAACAAAACGGGCTGGCATTGGCCGCTGCGCTCAAGGCGCTCGCTAGCGATTGCAGTTGGGGACAAGCGAAAAAGTGGCTCTTAAACCGTCACGTTCAGGTCAACGGCAATTTGTGCTTGGACGCGGCTCGACGAGTTAAGACGAAGGACGTCGTCAAAGTTTGGCATCAGCCGCTGGCGAAACCGATCGAGTCAGCGGACTTGCGGTTGGCTTACTGGGACGAATATCTGCTCGTGGTCGAAAAGCCAGCTGGAGTGACCAGCGTTAGGCATTTCGAAGAGCGAAAGATCTCGACCAAGCGGAGACAATTGCAGCCGACGTTGGAAGAGTTGCTGCCACCGGTCTTGGCTAAGGTGCAACACCTGCGTTGGCCGCCTCTGCCACCGAAAGGCATGAATCGCGGCCGTCGCGAAAGCAAGCAGCCGTTCAACACCAGTCACATTCAGAATTCGAAATTGATTCCGCCGGAGTTGCAGGTTTTTCCGGTGCATCGACTTGATCGCGAAACCAGCGGGCTGATGATCTTCGCTCGGACACGTACAGCCGAACAAAAGCTGACTGCAATGTTTCGCCAGCATACGATCGAGCGCGAGTACGTTGGTGTGGCGATCGGTGAAGTCCATCCGCAAACAATTCGTTCAAAATTGGTTCGCGACCGCGGCGACGGGCACCGCGGCAGCGCGCCGGACGACGCTACTGAAGACGCTCAGGAGGCTGTGACGCACATTGTCGCCGCAGAACACATTCTTGCACCGGAGAAGCAAGAAGTTGCTTACTCGCTGATTCGTTGCAAGCTGGAGACCGGCCGCACGCATCAAATTCGTATTCACCTATCCGAAGCGGGGCACATGCTGTGCGGCGACAAGATTTACAATCGCGCCGCGGACGGCGTCATTATGAGCGACCGCAGCGGAGCGCCGCGGCACGCCTTGCATTCCGATCGACTCGCTTTCAAACATCCGTTTAGTGGCGAGAAGATGGAGTTTCACATGCCCATGCCACGCGACTTGGCGAGTTGGTTCGCGCGCATTCAGAAAGCTGCGGCCGTGAATCAGCCAGCTTCCGGTTCCGATGTCAATGAAACTCCCCAGCCCCACCAACAGTCAACTTCGCCAACATCTTTGAACTCGCATGACGAAGAAGAGTAAATCGCAACCATCCGCTACTGAAGTTGATACGCCAGCGAATGCAACTGAGCTAGTAATCGCTGCTGCGACAAAGCTGCGAGATCGAGTTGATGCGCTCGACTTTGGACCAACTATTCCTTGGGTTTACAATCCGCTTAACTATGCTTGGCAAACCCACCTTCAATATCTGCAGAGTTACGCGCGCACGAGTTGCAAAGTTCTGTTTCTTGGTATGAATCCGGGCCCTTGGGGCATGGCGCAGACGGGTGTGCCGTTCGGAGAAGTAAGTGCAGTAACGGATTGGTTGCGCATCAATGCTGCGGTGGGCAAGCCGCCGCGTGAACATCCGAAACGTCCCATCGAAGGGCTCAGTTGCAAGCGTTCGGAAGTCTCCGGTCAACGGCTGTGGGGGTTGTTTCAACAGCGATTCGTGAAGCCTGAGAAGTTTTTCAAAGAGCATTTCGTTGCGAACTATTGCCCGTTGGTTTTCATGGAGGATTCAGCCAAGAACTTGACGCCCGATAAATTACCAACAAACGTTCGCCAACCACTTGAGCGAGTTTGCGATGATCATTTGTCCGAGTTGATTGCGGCTCTTAAGCCACAATGGGTTATCGGCGTAGGTGCATTCGCGGAAGATTGCGCTAAGCGAGTGCTAAGTGCCAACTCGTTAAGTGCCAACTCGTTAAGTGCCAGGTCGCTTACAAGTGGACAGCTTGATGCAACCGTTCAAGTTGGACGCATTCTGCATCCCAGCCCAGCTTCGCCCGCCGCGAATCGCGACTGGGCTGGTACTGCTACTAAACAACTTGTCGAACTGGGTGTGTGGAAAGCGGCGTGATTTTTGGTTGGCGACTGAAAGTCGCCACCACGGGGTCGTCGCCTGATGCTATGCGGTGTGAATGGCGCGTTTGGAAACAGCCATCGCAGCTTCGTGCAGCAATTCGGAGAGCGTCGGATGCGCGTGGCAGCAGCGAGCGACATCTTCGCTGCTCGCACCGAACTCGATGGCAGCGGTTGCTTCCGCAATCAAATCGCCAGCACGTGCTCCGATAATGTGCACACCGAGCACTCGATCCGTCTTTGCATCGGCAAGTATTTTTACTCGACCTTGCGTTTCGCCGAGCGCCATTGCGCGACCGCTCGCTCCGTACGGGCAGATTCCCTTCAAGTACTCAACGCCAGCTTCCTTCAGTTGCTCTTCCGTTTTGCCTACGCTTGCGATCTCTGGGTTGGTATACACGATCGCTGGAATCGCGTCGTAATTCACGTGGCTGTGAATACCCGCGATTCGTTCAATGCAAACGATCCCTTCTTCGCTGGCCTTGTGAGCCAACATCGCGCCGCCGATGAGATCGCCGATCGCATACAGCCCCTTCACGGCGGTTTGGAAATTCTCATCGACAGGAATGAAGCCGCGTTTGTCAGTCTCAATTCCCACCGACTCGAGCCCCAGGTCAGCCGAGCATGGAATGCGGCCAGTCGACAATAGCACGCGATCGCAATCGATCGGTTCGGCATCTTTGCACTTCACAATGCACTTGTCACCTTCAACGCGAGCGCTCTCCACCCAGCTCTTCGTGCGGAACTGAATTCCCTGTTTCTCAAAGATGCGATGCGCAATCTGTCCAATCTCAGAATCGAGTCCCGGCAGAATGCGATCCATCGCTTCCAAAACAATCACTTCGCTGCCCAGCCGTTTCCAGACACTGCCGAGTTCCAATCCGATGTAGCCGCCGCCGATGACGACCAGGCGCTTGGGCACTTCTGTGAACCCCAACGCCATGGTGCTGTCGCCAATGCGCGTACCATCTACTTCGATACCTCGCATTGATGCGGGACGGCTGCCCGTCGCGAGTAAGATATGCTTGGCCTTGATCGCTACTGGGCCGTCCTTGGTCTGAACGGAAACCGTATCGACGCTGGTCAATTTCCCGCGACCACGGTAAGCCGTCACTTTATTCTTCTTCAGCAGCATGTCGATGCCGCCGGTCAATTGTGAAACAATCTGATCTTTGCGTTTCATCATCGCAGCGAGATCTAGTTGTACGCCGCTGAGTTTGACGCCGTGGGCCGCGACACCATGCTGCGCTTCGTAGAACAGGTGACTTGACTCAAGCAACGCTTTGCTTGGAATACAGCCAACTCGCAAGCACGTTCCTCCGAATCGATCGTTCTCGTCGATGCAAGCGACGCTGAAACCCAGTTGCGCCGCGCGAATCGCAGCTACATAGCCGCCAGGACCACCACCGACGACGACCACGTCATGTTGAACTTCATTCATATTCAACTCAGCATCTCAACTTGCAGGATTTGATTAATTTTCGAAACGCGTGCATTCTTGCTTATGAAGCATAACTCTTTGACCCTAAAAACCAAGGCCTCAGCGAGTCCTAATTAGCGAGTCGCAATTGTAGTTACTCGGCAGCTAAAAGCGCGAGCAGGCCCAATCCGTAAAAGCAGTATTCAATATCATCCGCCGGATCAAATTCAAAACCGCGAAATCCACCGGTTAACTGTTGCATACTTTCGGCATAGCGACGAACAGCGTCAATGTTAATCCAATCGAGATGTTCCAAGTCCGCCAGCGTCACGCAAGCGGTAAAGGAGCTAAGCAGATCCGGCAGCGGAATGCGAGTGTTCGCCTGAAAACCACCTTCGTCGGTCTGCAAATCGACCAAAAACTCCGCCGCATCTGTAGCAGTCTCGGCGTCCAAGCGCTTCAGCACTTGCAAAGCGCCGATCGCCGCCGCCGTTGGATTGGTGCCTGATCGCTTTGCAACGCGAATTTCAAGAAAGCCGCCGTCAGCTTGACGCTGCTTTAAAAGGAACGCAGCGGCCGCTTCCGCATCCGGACAAGGTTGCTCAATCAGCTCCAAGCAGAGCAGCACAAGGAAGGTCTGATAGGTGCTGCCCGCTTGCCCTTCGAGACTTTTGCTGAAACCGCCATCGGGGCGACGTAATGTGTGCAGCAGTTCGGCGAGTCGCGTTGACCAACCTTCGCGGCTTGCCGATAACGGATCCAACCCGCAAGCCGCTTCGATCAACTTCGCGGAGTAAACCAGCGACAGCAAGTCGACGATTGTTTCGCGTGTCGTCAGTCGACTCTGCAAGAATTGTGCGGCTCTCTCCGCAACTTGGCCTTCGAGCAACCCGAGGATCGCCAGCGATCGCAGCGCGAAACTGGTGTAGTAAACATCGCTTTCACCCTCGCGGCCTGCCCAGCCACCATCGGGCTGCTGCTTGCTCAAAACATAATTTGCATGCAGCGATTGCAACTCGCTTGGCAACTGCGCGGCTCCAATCGTCAAGCGCAACATCAGCCGCGGTAAGTAGCCGAGCTGTTCCAGTTCTTCGTGCATAGGCGATAGGGGCTTTGCGGAGAGCTTTACGTTATACTTTGCGGATTGAATACTGCCTGCATCAACTTTAGGGCGACCACCACTGTGACGACGACTGACCGAAAACTGAACGACAGCTGAGCCAGATCGCTCGTCCCAATTGTATCCACTCGCGGCAATCGTTATAGATCTAATCGTTATAGATCACTGGCACGACCGTCATTCATGTCACTTTTTGTTTTCGCGAGACCGCCGAATGCGTAACTGCACTTTGATACTTGCGGCCACTGCACTATTCCTCTCGGTTGATTCGACGAGTGGTCAAACTCAATCGCCTTTACGGTGGCTGGATCTGTCGGACGATGAATCTCGGCAAGTTGTCGTTGATCGAGAAGCGGGGCAATATCTAGGACATCCGACGACAGTATTGCTGGATGGCAATCGAGAGTTGCTGTGTGTTTATCCCAAGGGCCACGGCAAAGGCGCCATAGTGATGAAGCGCAGTGGTGATGGGGGACTGACTTGGTCAGAACGAATGCCTACACCGGAGAACTGGTCGACTTCGAAAGAGACGCCGACGATCTATCGAGTTGAGGTGGGCGAGCGCAAGGGGCTAATCCTGTTTTCCGGCCTCTATCCGATTCGTGCAGCGAGAAGTTGGGACGAAGGCGCGACGTGGACGCCACTCGAATCCATTGGAGACTATGGCGGCATCGTTGCGATGTCATCACTTGTGAAGCTCAACACGGGCGACGGGCACTATGTTGCACTGTTCCATGACGATGGCCGATTTTTTCGCGATGCTGGCAAGACAACCGGTGCAATGACTCTGTATCAGACTTTCACAACCGACGCGGGGATGACGTGGTCCGAGCCGCAGGTAATTTACTCAAGCAAAGAAGTGCATTTGTGTGAGCCGGGCGCGGTGCGTTCACCTGATGGCAAGCAGATTGCAGTACTGCTGCGCGAGAATCGCAGAGTTCAGAACTCGCACATTATTTTCAGCGACGACGAAGCACAAACATGGTCAACTCCGAAACCGTTGCCCGATTCGCTGAATGGTGATCGACATGTGGCCAAGTACTCCAGCGACGGTCGGTTACTGATTTCGTTTCGCGATCTTGCACCAGCGGCGAAGCAGACACGACATCATGGAGATTGGGTTGCGTGGATTGGAACGTATGCAGACTTGGTGGGCGGTCGACCTGGGCAATACCGAGTCCGTATTAAAGACAATCGCAAAGGCACGGACTGCGCTTACCCTGGAGTCGAGATATTGCCCGATGATAACTTTGTTTTGACGACCTACGGACATTGGACCGAAGGTGAATCACCTTACATCCTATCTGTTCGCCTGCGACTGAAAGAACTCGACGAATTAGCGGCGGCCCAGCCTGGGGCAAATCAATAGGCAGCTACATCGTCGTTGGATTTTCCAGTTTCGCTTTTTCCCATCTCTTGCTGAACCAGCGTTGAAAAAGTCCGCCGATGCTAGTCGCTGAGTCGGGCAACTTGGCCCACACAAGTTGTCCAGGCACCAGCTGCGTTGCATGCTCATGGTCAACTTTGATTTGAACTTCGAAGCGCGGGGCGGGCAATTTGATGCCTGTTTCGTCGTTCGATTTCGCACCGATCGCAATCGTGATCGGCCCGCCGTAGGTCGCTGCGAGCGACGGTTCTTTCAGTTTGTCGCTTCCGCGCGTGTCAACCTTTTCAATGGTCCCGGTGTACGAACGGTTCGCTGAGTTCGTTAGGTGAAGCGATCTGCCTTCGCAGTTTCGCAGCACCGCGTGGTCCTGTTGGCTTGCAGAAAGGCGAATCTCCAGTTCATCGGGTCGTGCGATCATCAACAGCGGCTCGCCCGCTTTGACGAATCGGCCGAGCTGACGTTTCAAGTCATTTGCGACAACATAGCCGCAGACTTCCGCACGCACTTGCAAATTGCCGACATCCAATTGCAGCTTCGCGAGCTGTTCGTTCAGTGAAGCCAGCTTTGATTGCTCGCTTTGCAGACTAGCCATTTCGCCCCGAGCTCGCATTACTGAAATCGCTTCCGTCGCGGCAGTCACTTCAAGCTGCTTGACGGATAACGCATGCTGCAACTCCGGATTCTCGAACTCTGCGATCAAATCGCCAGCTTCAATCAAATCAGCTTCATTCACGTGAACAGTGGTTAACGTGCCTTCTATTTCGGAACGCACCGTTGTTGGCTCGCGAAGAGACACAATTCCCGGAACAGACGGTTGCACCGGAGAGGGCATTAACAGAGCCAAAACGATCACAGCGCCAACCAAAGTCGGCTGCCACCATTTTTCCCAAAAACCTGCACGCGTTGCTGTTTGCGTACTTGGCGCGGCGAGTTTTGCGCCCGCTTTGGCTTTCAACATCGGCGCGAGAAACCAAGCATAAACTGCCCAAGCGATCAGCAAGACGCCGTAACCTTGCCACACAATGATCGCCCACAAGGCTACACCGACCAGCATCGCTATGCGATAAAAAACGCAGACGATTCCGTAGGCGAGGAATGCCAGCGAAAGCGGTTCGACAGGCGCTGTCAGCGGATGCAGCAGTCGCGATGTGAACGAGCGCACCGCGGCTTGACCATCCGACCAGAGGCTTGAACGTTGCAATACATCGGAGGCGATGTAGTAGCCATCAAAGCGTATGAACGGGTTCGCATTGAATGCGATCGTCGTTATCGTTCCCGTAGTTGCGATTGCGCATGCAACGTATCGCAAGGTGTCGTTCTCAACGGTGATCGCGATCAGAATAGCGATCGCGGAAAACGCCACTTCAAACATCATTCCACCCGCCGAGCAGAGCACGCGTTGCCACCGATTCGAGATGCTCCACAAATCGGAGACATCGATGAACGGCACGGGCGCAAAGAAAAAGAAACTGATACCCGCCGAGCGAATCTGGCTGCCCGCTCGAACTGCAGTTACGGCATGTCCAATCTCATGAACCACTTTGAGGACCAGCCAAGCCACGATCCACCAGACGCGGCCCTCAGCGACAAACAACTTGCTACTGTACTTTACATAGAGATCCCAATTACTGACCGTCATCGCGCATGCCACGACGACCAACAGGGCCACGCATGCCACGGCAAAACGCGAGGTCAGTGGCAGGAGCAATCGCGCAAATCGCTCGACCAAAGGGCCCGAAATGAGAGGGAATCTGGCACCGAGCGGATCCCAAATGGACTTCGTCGCGGGCGGCTTGGCTGCAGGCTGACGTGTTGCCGTTTGTGTTTGGGTTTGTGTTGGCGACGTGACGATGAAATTGACTTTGAGCATCCACGTCAGCAGCGTAGTGATGTCTTCTTCGACAAGAGCGAACGAACTGTCGGTCGAACGAGCTGACTCGACAATCGCTGCCGCGTCTTTTCGACCATCGAACTGAATCGCTGCCAAGTACTCGTGTTTTCCGAGGCGCAGAAAGCGGCCGCTGGCAGGATCTTCAACTGCGTACCACAGCGCACCGTGCTGCAGATGCGGCGTAAAAATCAGGTCGCGGCGTATCGCTGGTAAAGGCTTTGACATAGCTGTGCCTACCACACCAAGTTCTTCATCAACCACATGTAGGGTCGATGGAAGACAAGCCAACCGAGCGAACGATAGCCCGCGCTCAGTCGCACGGTGCCCTTCATACCTGGTCGCAACCGATTGTCGCGATTCACAACCTCCATGTCAGCCACAAAGCGGATCTGTTCGTCGATCACTTCAGCGCGCGGATCGATACGCGATAGTTTTCCACTCCACTTTTCGCCGTTGGCCGAATCGACGTGGACCGTTGCACTGTCATCAACGGCGATTTCGCCCAAGTCTTCAGTGGTCAGGTGAACTTGTACTGTCATGGTTTCCAGCGGAGCGATCTCGAACAGCGTATCGCCGCGCGCGACCGGCGCACCTTCGCTGCGATACCATTCGCCTTGTAGAACCACACCAGCAATGGGGCTGCGCAGTTCTAAGCGTTCAAGCTGAGCTTGCAATGACTGTATCTTGAGTGCGACTTTCTGCTGTTCGAGCTGAGCCATGCGCATCTTGCCACCTTCCTGATGAGCGAGCGCGCTGTCTTGCTGTTTACCAGCCTGTTCGAGTTCGGCTTGCGCTGCGCTCAACTCCAGACGCAGTTGGCTGTCGTCCATGTGGCCAATCGATTGCCCAGCGTCTACGATGTCACCCGGTCGAACGAGCGACCGCAGTACGCGACCGTCTACGGGACTGGAGACAAAGCGTCGCGCGGCAGGTTCCACCACGCACTGACGCTGAGGCCAGTAGGGAACGGGAATCAATAGCGACAGACTCGCGACAGCAGAGCCGAGCGCCAACCACTTGGCACGCTGCAGCGGCCATTTGCGAAGCAGCCGACCGAAGGAGTTCGTTCGAGCATGTTCGCGACAAGCATGCCAAGCGAAAATCCAGGCGGACAGTTCGATGCGCAGTTGCTCGAGCAGCTTTGGTGGGTCCATCCCCATCGGAAACGCCCCCGCCAAGCCTAGCACTACGCCAGTTGTCGGCTCGAGCGGTCCGCGCGGATCGGCTACTGCAAAACTGATCACGAACTGTAACTGATGCACATTACGAAAGTTCTCAAGCACACCGGAAGTCATTTCCGATTGGCTGGCAACCAGAACTTTGCCGACTGCAAAACTCGCTTCGACGATCGCCGAGCGCGTTAGATTAACTACGTCGGCGAGTTCCGTCCGAGCGGGCGAACTGAATTCAAAGGCAACGCCTCCGCTGGCAAGTGCGCGACCGAAATGAATCTCGGCGTGCAACAGCGTAGAAAGATGGTGGGCCAGCTTCTGGAAAGCCAGCTCGGTCCCATCCGGTCGCAGCCCATTCCAATCGATCAGTGGCGCCGCGGTATTTGATAATTCGGCTACGGTCCCGGCCGTTGTCTTTGGTGCAGGCAATTGTTCATTAACTGCGCTCCCCATTCCCTCTTGGATTGCTTCATCAGAGAGCGCAACCGGAAAAACTGCATCGGCGGGAAGCAAACGCAAAGACGATTCGGCGTTCGTATTGAACTGAATGGTCATGGCGAAGTGCTTTCGGTAACTCTAAATTGACATCGACGATAAACGTTGCGCGCTAGAGACTCGGATTGTCGATCAATAGCGTGCACCGCGAACTGCGGATGTCAGAGTTTAGGTTATCGATAAGAGCTGAGAGCACGATCAATCCGCTTTCTTTATCGGCGACCGGTGCGATATCTTCGACGACAGCCACCACACGCTTGCCGTTTGAAAGTTCCACGGTCAATTTCCTGTTTGCGGGTATCGATTCGATCTCGTGTTCAGTCAAGTAGAAGCGGGCTCGCAATTTCGATACGTCTGCGATACTCACGATCTCCGGCGCATTCGCTGCAACCAGTTCTCCCGCTTCGCGATGAATTTCTGTCACGTGTCCAGCGATTGGAGCTGTGATGACTCGATCGTTAAGAAGCTGTCGCAGTTGAGCGGCGCGAAGTTCAAGCACTTTGCGTTCTTCCAACTCTGTCTTCAGGCGTCCGCGCGAGGTAGCCAGTTCCATCTGAGCGCGATCCAACTCCATCTGACTCGTGAAATCATTTTTGCGAGCTTCCATGAAAGCCTCGACTTTGCGCTCGTTCAGAGCCACCTCGGCTCTGGCGGTTTCAATGCGCCCAGTAGCCGCGACTTGCGTCTCCGCCATTTCGAGTTGCAATTTGATGGCGTCACTCTTCAGCTCTGCGATGCGATCACCGATATTTACGCGGTCACCCAGTTTGACGTGGAGTTCCTGGAGCAAGCCACTTTCACTGCAAGCCACATCGCTGGTGCGCCACGGTTCAAGGACACCTTGCGGGCCTTGAGGCGGAGCATCCAACTTACTGCCAAACTGTTGGCCGATTGCAAAATCGCAACTCGGCGCCAGCATGGCGGCTGTTAGAAGTATCAGAATGGAATGTCTAAGGGGCATACTCTTTCGGCCAAAAACGACTACTGTTCACAAGGGGGCTATGTGTCATAGTGCCTCGTTTAAGCACCTCAGTGGGTAGCAACCGAACGTAGCTGCAGCCACTGAGAATTTTTGCACATGGAAACCTACGCCGTGAAAGCCGAATGCATAGAAAGACAAGCGACGCAGGACGCTTTTATGCAGTTTCAAGGTCACGCGTAACGCTTGTATCGATTAAACCAGGGACTTGAATGCGATGTGGCAACATCTCGTCACTGTGCTCACACCGGTCATGCAAGAGAGTCGCCGATGTTGGTGCGGAAGATCAGTCGGTTTACAGAGGAGAGGTCGCTGATAGCAACGTGCCGGAAGCGAGTCGAACGCGTGCGAGCGCTAACATATGGTCAGCTTGCGCACGCGCCCAAACGTTCTCGGCTTGGATCAGTTGGACGTTGGCATTCAACAACTGGTCCAGCAGCAGACTCGTGCCGCTCTGCGTTGGTTCCAAGAACGCATTGCTCCACCGAGCTGTCAAGTATTCCAGTTCGGCGTGCGCGGCCAACGTTGCCCGCACGGCGGACTCAAGCTCCGCGTAAGCGGCCTGCGCGGACGCAATTTCACTTTCTACATCCGCACTAATGACGAGCAGTGCGTTGTCGAGGTCAAACAGAAGCTTCTGCATCTCCAACCGCTTTTCCCGCAAAATCGCTTTCGCCGCTACATTCCGATAAGGTCGCTGATAAGTCATACCAGCCGAGTAGCTGGGCGAGCCCTGCGAGAACTGATCACCAAACGAACTGCCGACGTTGTAGCCACCGTTGAGACCTCGAGCATACCCTTCCATCACCAGATTCAAAGTCGGTCGCAATTCGTTCTCAGCGACTTTCAAGCGGACTTTAGCGGCTTTGATGCGTGCGTGGTTAGCAAGAATCTGCGGATGACAATTCAGCGCCAGCCCCAACTCGGACTGCGCATCCAAGTTCGGTTTCCAGTCGGCGGGCAGCGTGATCGGAACCAGATGCTTGCTCAATTCCGAAGACGATTCCGTCGCACCTATCGCCGCGCGGAGCTTGGCCTCCGATGCAACCATTTGTGCTTGAGCTCGCGCTTGTTGCGAACGTTGTCTAGAGATCTGCGAGTCGGCTCGGTACAGTTGGCTGCGCAAGCTATCTAAGTCGGCTCGCCCCTGCAACTGATCACGCAACTGAATCAAGCGCTCCAAGCCCCGCTCACCCTGCTGGAAATTGGATCGAGCGTAATACAGTTCCCAGTAGTTCGTCGCGATCGTGAAAACATGCTGCTGTATCTTCGACGTTACATCGAAAGTGCTCTCTGAACTCGCAAGACTTGCGACTACAAAAGATGAACGATTGTAAGTCTTGCCAGCTCCACGCATCAGCGGTTGCGTGTAGCGCAGCACCATTCGACTGTCGGCCTGATTGGCGGGCAGGAAGAACAGTGAGTTGCTATCGTGCAGGTTCATCTCTTGTGAAAGTTCCGTCTGCGCGCCGCTTTGCGTCCTAGCTCGTACGCCCGCACTGTTCTCCCAGAGATTTTCGTTCAGTCGCGTTGGTCCTCCGGTCGTTAGCGTGTTGCCAACCGGATTCGACGAATCGTTGAACAGCGAGTTGATGAAGGGGGTTGGATCAAACACACCAAGCGCAGCACTCGCCCGTGCTTCTTGAATCTGCGGTTCTATGAGCAGCGATCGAACGTAAGGCGATCTTTCGATGGCCATCCAGATCAACTGATCCAATTCGACGAGTGACACGTCAGCTTGCGCACCGTCGATGGCTCCCAGATCCGTCCACCAAGGTTGCGTCAAAGTATCAGAAATCACATTCGAGCCCGCATTATCTGAACCTACATGCGCGGACTGTCCGTCAGCGGTGCCGTTCACATCGACTTCAACGATCGGTATTGGCGGCAGTGGGATTGGGGGCAACGTAACTGAATCAGACTTTTGAGTATCTGCACTCAGAGCCGGCGCGAACTGAGAAACTTGCGGCTCTAACAGCGAGGGTATGGCAGGCAGCGGCGTTACGGGCAGCAAATTTGCAGGCAGTGAAGGTGCGGGCAGTGAGGTCGCTGCGGTTGGCGTCGCTGCTGTAGTTGCTGCTGTGCGTGAGCTTGCCTCTGCGAAGGTGATGGATTCTGGAACCGTCGGAACATCGCTGGGCAGCTCTTTCAGCAGGGGCGGCGATTGCAACTGTTTGAAATCAAACGCGGCATCGACGGTGGGGAATGGGTCGCCATCGTACTGAAACTCCACCGGCTTCGTAACTTTTGGCAACTGCGCAGCAACGAACGCAGGCGTTAGAGCAACCGCTCCAACAACTGCGATCCAGTAGTGCGTAATCGTCCTTGACCCCACTACAAACTTACCCTTGCAAACGAACTATTCGTAAGTGCATCATGCTCGGCAAATGATCGTCGACGTCCCGCGAAAAAGCTTAGACAACGACTCGTCATTCATCGTAAATCGGTCGATGCTGGATGTTTGGATAGGATTGAGTGGTGGGAAAGAGACCGCGTCACCGATGCACGTGTCGCATTCGTGTTAACTGGTAGAAATTAACTTTGCAGAGCGGTAACTGATGCTTAGATGGCGGATAACCGCCTGAAGGCTGCTCGTGCGCACGCGAGTTTCTAACGACACAGAGCGAAGTCTGCGAGACGTTAAAGTCGTTACAAACGCGCCATTCTTACTGCTCGATCGGGCAATTGTCCTGCATTGACGTCCCGCAAAACGAGACGAAATCGAACAGCTTCGAGAATAAGCAACACTTTTTCGCTTCGCACTCCAGAGGTCTTCCACCCGTAGCAGCTCCATTTCCATGCGTTCGCTTTCCGTTACCACCAAACTGACGGTACTACTTGCGTTGACTTCGACGCTACCGTTGTTTGTTGTCAGCAACGGCGGACAATTCGCGAAGGTGGTCGAAGAATCAGTGCGGCAGCGCGTGGCGCTTTGCGAGGAGATTGCAGTAAGTTGTTCGCTGCACCTTCGTCGCCAAGATCAATTTGCGATTGAGAAGCAGATCGAGCAATTCGCAGAACGGTCGCCGGAACTTGCAAGTGTGCGATTGGTGCGCTTCGATGGTTTGGTTATCCAATCGATTGGCGACCACGTTAGCACCTGGAAGATCGCTGCCGATGAACCTTCTACGATTTCCAACGTGCGAGTTCCGATTATGCGGAATAATCGTCCGTGGGCCAATCTCGAAGTTGCATTCAAAGAAGTCGCAGACGCCGATACGGGGTCGAACGAGTTTAAGAAGTTCATGTCCGTGCTGGCAATCAATCTGGCGAGCTTCGGACTTCTTTTGCGAAGATCGCTGCCATCACTAAACACCAGTAGTGCAGTGCCGCGCCGCGTCCGCAACACACTCGACACGCTCGCAGGAGGCGTTGTAATTCTTGATGGTAATAAGCGCATCGTGCTGGCGAACGAGACGTTTCAAAAGAGTTGTGGCATCGACGTTGATAAACTGATCGGTCGTTCGCTGGACAAATTCAGTTGGCGATTCTCGACGGATGAATCGCCTTGGGAAACTGCGATTCGATCGCGACTGCGCTGTTCCGGCGCGACCGTGTTCTTGCTGGACGAATCTGAGCAGGAACGTTGCTTTGTTGTGAACGCGACGCCTGTGTTTGATGCGAGCGAGAAACTTGCGGGAACGCTCGTGAGCTTCGAAGACGTGACGACGTTCGAGCAACAGAAGCAGAGTTTGATCAACGCGGTTTCCGAAATCGAGCGTTCACGCGAACTCATTCACGAACAGAACGTGCGGCTGCAAGAGTTGGCTTCGAAAGATGCGCTGACCGGCGCTTGGAATCGACGCGCGTTATTCGAAGAACTTGATCGCGTTTGGAATGACCACGTTTGCCAAGTGCAGATGCTGAACTGCGTGATGTTGGACGTCGATCATTTCAAGAAGCTTAACGATAACTACGGACACGCTGCAGGTGACCAAGTTCTGAAAGATGTCGCTCGCACGATTATCCAAGCGGTTGGAGATTCGGGCGTAGTTGGACGTTATGGTGGCGAAGAGTTTTGTATTATTCTGCCGGCAATCAGTGTTGAAGACGCGGTAACGATAGCGGAAAAAGTGCGCATCGCCATCTGCGAACAACTGGCTGAACCGTATCATGTCACGGCTAGCTTCGGTGTGTCCGCAGCCAGTTTTGGCGCAGCGAGTTTCCAAGCCATGCTTGAACAAGCGGACCAGGCGCTTTACTCAGCCAAGCACGGCGGTCGCAACGCAGTTCGCTGCTGGAACGCCGAGTTGGTCGCCGAGCTTGCGGCTGAAAGCGATCTGCGCGCGAAGGAACTGCGTATCCGTTCCGACGCAGACCAACCGAACTCCTATCACGCCGTTACGTCGCTACACGCGGCACTGGCCTATCGCGACGCGGATACCGCACTGCACAGTCAACGTGTGGCTGAAATGAGCGTCAGTTTGGCGCGAGGTCTAATGCCTATCGGCGACCTCTACATTCTGGAGATCGCGGCTTTGCTGCACGACATCGGCAAGATTGGCGTGCCCGATTCAGTTCTGCTGCACCCAGGCAAACTCTCGCAAGATCAATGGAAGGTCATGGAAGCCCACGCGCGAATGGGTGTTGAGATCGTCGAGTCATCGTTCAGTTCTCCGACGCTCTCCGACATCGTGCGCTACCATCACTATCGCTACGACGGCACTCACGCACCTCCGGGTGGTCCTGTCGGCAAAGATATTCCACTTGGCGCACGTATCGTCTGTATCGTCGATGCGTTCGATGCCATGGTCTCTAACCGCATCTATCGACCTGGACGACCGGCAGAGGAAGCCTTTGCAGAGTTGCGTCGCTGCGCGGGAACGCAGTTCGATCCTGAGTTAGTTGAACGCTTTACAAACTTGCAAATCGGCTGGCGATTGGACAGTCGCTACTGCACGTCAGGTTCTAATGATCGGGCAGCGGTTCGTGTTGGTCATCTGACTGAGAGAACTCTGCACGCTTACGACACGCACGACGCAACTGCGCTCAACCAAGCGCTCAGTCAGTTGGCGTTAGTTGGTGAGAAAAACGATTACCCAGCCATTCATCACTTGGCAACACAGCTTTCCAAAGCGGTCTCTGAACGCGACCGCAGCAGTTGGGATCTCGCGATCCCGATCCTGCAGGATCTGGTCGAAAGTTGTCTAACGGTACAACGGGCGCATGTGCGAGAAGTTGCCAGCCGCCCGCGATCCGTCGAGAACTGTCCGCAAGCCGACGTGATCAATGGAATGCGAGCCGATGCTTAGGCATTGATGCTTAGCCGTTGATGCTCTCAGGACTTGGCAACTCGAGCACCTCCCGAATCATTCGTTTAACCGCGTGCCCAACGGGCCGCGTTTGCGCATACTCACACGCGGGGCGTTGCCCACGCGGTTAAACGAGATTCACAATTACCAACATCGTTTAACCGCGTGCCCAGCGGGCCGCGTTAGCACCGTTAGCACTAGCTTGCTTTCGCGCGGCCTTGCTTTCGCAGATAATCGGTCCCGACAGTGTTCGGCACCCGAGTTGTCGATTATCAGCAAGCGGTCAGGGGATTAGCCGATGAAGCAAGTCATCTTGAAATACAAAGGCTATGCCTGGGATAAGGGTACGCGGTACGCTGCAGTTTTTTCGGAACTGGACGAGGTCGAAGTCTGCTGCCCGCTATTTTCGCCAGCGAACTGGCAACTCGACGGCGTTAGTTACACGCTCAGATGTGGCTCGAACACTTGTTCGACGTTATGCCGGAATGCGGTGGAAGCGATCGGCGAGATTCATCAAGCTTGCGATCAATGGGAGGTTCACTATCTTCCTGAAACGTACGCCTTGCACCAGCTCAAACGTGGTTTCATTCTGAAATCATCGGCGGGATTCCTTGCATCATTCAGAGTCAATGCGATCGGCAGGATCACAGGTCGTTATGCTGAAACCAAGAATGTTCCGCTTCCACTGCTGCTGTACGTAGTGGTAAATCTCCGCGCGCAATGAACTCTAGCAGCGGGTAATTAGTGCCGCAGCTAAATCACCGCTTTTTCGTGGGCTCATTTCATCGGGATGCGGCAGCATGTAAACTAAGGCGGCTAGACGTCAACGCGATTCCACTTCGGCGGGGGCGTCTGAGCAGATCGAGTTGCTACCCCCGCAGCCGATTCAGCAGCATTCGAACGCTTCGATTAGCAGAAACCACCGCAAAGCCACCATGATGAACTCAATGCTGATTTTTGCCCAGCAAAACAATGATGCCCGCGCGATTCTGTTCATTGTGATTGCGACCGCGATTCTGATCGCCATGATCGCGTTACTAGCGCTACTGGCGAACTTCTTTTGGTTGTGGGCACAATCATTTACGACCGGCGCCGGTATCGGTTTGCTGGATCTGATCGGGATGTGGTTCCGGCGAGTCGACGCGAGGTCGATCGTGCGATCAAAAATTATGGCCGTTCAAGCTGGCTTTGGCGACGAGGAAGTTAGCAGCCAAGCGCTCGAAGCACATTACTTGGCGGGCGGCAATGTGCCTCAAGTCATCCGCGCGTTAATCGCAGCTAGGAAATCAAAGACAATTACGCTGGGCTTCCGCGAAGCCACGGCGATTGATCTAGCGGGTCGCGATGTGTTGGAAGCGGTTCAAACGAGCGTTTATCCGAAAGTCATCGATTGCCCGCCACGCGGCGCCGCGCGCACGTCGCTCGACGCAGTTGCTCGCAACGGAATTCAGTTGAAAGTGAAGGCTCGCGTGACGGTTCGCGCCAATCTAGCGCAGTTGATCGGTGGTGCGGGCGAGGAGACAATTATCGCGCGCGTCGGCGAAGGCATCGTGAGTGCAATCGGTTCAGCGGAAGAACATCGCGTGGTGCTCGAACACCCTGAGATGATTTCCAAGGCGGTTTTGGCCAAACGGCTCGATGCGCAAACGGCTTTTGAAATCGTGTCAATCGATATCGCTGACATCGATGTAGGTGAAAACATCGGCGCTCGATTGCAAGCCGACCGCGCCGAAGCGGATATGCGCGTCGCTCGGGCGCGAGCTGAAAGTCGTCGCGCCGCAGCGGTTGCGGCTGAGCAGGAGATGGTTGCAAACATCGAGTTGAGTAAAGCGAGCTTGGTTGAGTCGGAAGCGGATGTGCCGCGAGCGATGGCGGAAGCGTTTGCGAACGGATCGCTGAGCATCATGGATTATTATCGCTTGAAAAACGTTGACGCTGATACTCGCATGCGCGCCAGTATCGCTGACGTCGGCGACCGCGACAAACCGTCCAGCGTTGTGACCTAGTAAACTTTCGAGCTATGCGTGGCTCCGCCTGGAACGTTCGGGCTCTGGCTCCCAAGCTCAGCCTGCGCAGTCCAGGAATGACAAGGCAGAGCCCCGAAGACAGTTCAGTCCCAAGCAGAGCTCGGGACCGAGCATACATTGATAAGTACTCGCCGCTCGCCGCTCGCAACTCGCTACTTTCGACTCATGATCATTCATATCGATATGGATGCCTATTACGCGTCCGTCGAAATTCGCGACAACCCGCAACTGGCGGACAAACCGGTGATTATCGGTGGTTCGCCGACGGGCCGCGGCGTCGTATCGACCGCGAACTATATCGCTCGAAAGTTTGGCATTCACAGTGCCATGCCAACCGCGCGAGCCGGGCGACTGTGTCCGCATGGCGTCTTCATCCGGCCGCGAATGGATTATTACGCAGCGATTTCAAAGCAGATACGCGAGATCTTTCATAGTTACACCGACCTGGTCGAACCGCTTTCGCTGGATGAAGCGTTCATCGACGTGACCGGTAGTCGGCAACTGTTCGGCGATGCAGTGACGATTGCCAAGCTGATCAAATCGCGCATCACCAACGAACTTGGCTTAACGGCTTCGGCGGGAGTCGCACCAAATAAGTTTCTTGCAAAAGTCGCCAGCGATCTTGAAAAGCCGGATGGTTTGGTTGTGGTCGAGCCGGATCGAATTCAAGCGTTCCTCGATCCGCTGCCGGTCAGTCGCGTGTGGGGCGTTGGAGCGCAGACGCAAAAGAAACTCGAGGCGTTTGGCGTTCATACGATCGCTGACTTACGAAGCTTGTCGATGGAAACGTTGAAATCGGCTTTCGGTATCAATAGCGATCACTTTTGGCGGTTGTCGCGCGGTTTGGATACACGAGCAGTTGTGCCCGATCGCGATGCGAAGTCGATCTCGCATGAAACAACTTTTCGTGAAGATTTAACAGATGCGGATGCGCTGCGAGCGTGGTTGCTGGACTTGACCGATCAAGTCGCTCGTCGCATGCGTTACTACAAAATCATCGGGCGGACCGTTCAACTGAAAATGCGCTATTCGAACTTTGAAACCATCACTCGTAGCCGCACGTTAGACGAACCCACAAATTCAACCGAAGCGATTGCACGTGTCGCCACCGAATTGTTCACGCAAAGTAATTTAGCCATTGAACGCGGCGTGCGTCTGATCGGCATCGGCGTCTCGCAACTGGGTTGTAATCGACCAGTTCAGTTGACTTTGTTTGAGAACGAGGCTTCGGAACGCTCCAAACGTATCGACAAAGCGACGGACGAAATTGTCGACAAGTTCGGCAAGTTTGCCCTGAAGCGCGGCAGTACCCTACGATCGGATTTCGATACTCGTTCGAGTGAAGATTGAAGCAGCAGACTTTAGCAGCGAGCTTCATTTACGCCAGTACTTCGTGGCCGCGGGTGCTTTTGATCGCGGGCCAAGCTTGGTATGCTGCTTACATTGAAAACCGTACCGTTTGCGGCCTTAATGGGGGCGCAAAGGGGCGAACAACGGTTACGATCCTGCGGTTAGGGGAATGCTACCGATTCAGCGGATGCGGAGCGCTGATTCGCGACTGGACCGCGGTTTGCATACGCACGGCGACGCGTTACTGACGCCAGAACTGACAACTAACGAGCTAACTAAGGAAATAAGCATGTTCAATGTCGACCCGCGATCCGTGCTGGCACTGATTCTTGGTGGTGGACGAGGCACTCGCCTTTACCCCCTGACCAAAATCCGCGCCAAACCCGCTGTTCCTCTCGCTGCAAAATATCGACTGATCGACATTCCGATTTCGAACTGTATCAACAGCAACATTAACAAGATCTTTGTGCTGACGCAGTTTCTCTCCGTATCTCTGCACAAGCACATTCGCCAGACTTATCGCTTTGATCATTTTTCCGGCGGCTTCGTTGAGTTGTTGGCAGCTCAGCAAACGATGGAGGGCGGCGCCGAATGGTATCAAGGAACAGCCGACGCAGTTCGAAAGAACTTGAAGCACATCGACCAGCGCGGCATCAAGTACATTTTGATTTTGTCCGGTGACCAACTGTATCGCATGGATTACATGTCCATGTTGAAAACGCACATCGAAACGAAAGCGGACGCGACGATCGCAGCGATTCCGGTCGAGCGAAGTCAAGTGCATGCGCTCGGCGTGATGCGTTGCAATGAAGAGGGACGTGTGCTCGGGTTCCTTGAGAAACCGAAGACGAAAGAAGAGATCGACTTGGTCAGTATGGAACCGGGCTGGATCGACAAGCAAGGTATTGAATCGCGCGGTCGCGATTGTTTGGCGAGCATGGGTTTGTACATTTTTAACCGCGATCTCATGTTCGAAGTGCTGGAAAAAACGGACTACGAGGATTTCGGCAAAGAGGTTTTTCCTGCAGCGATCCGCAGCCGCAAAGTGCAGGTGCATCTGTTCGATGACTTCTGGGAAGACATCGGAACGATCCGCGCTTTTTACGACGCAAATCTCAGTTTGACTTGGAAGAATCCGCCTTTCGACTTCGTATCGCCTGCAGCCCCGGTGTACTCGCGAGCTCGTTTTTTGCCACCGACAATGATTGAAGGCGCGAACGTCAAGAGCAGCTTAATTGCTGACGGCTGCCGCATCGGGAAAGGTGCCGTGATCGAGAACAGCGTGATTGGGCTGCGCTGTGTGATCGGTGAAAATGCAGTGATCCGCGATAGTGTTCTGATGGGTGCCGACTTTATGGAAACGGCCGAAGACATCGCTGCCGCCGCGCAGCAAGGACTTCCGCCAGTTGGAATTGGCGACGGCTCCGAGATCCTCGGCGCTATCCTTGATAAGAACTGCCGCATTGGAAAGAATGTT
The DNA here is from genome assembly GCA_041739135.1 of Pirellulaceae bacterium. Lineage (GTDB taxonomy): Bacteria > Planctomycetota > Planctomycetia > Pirellulales > Pirellulaceae > Aureliella. The sequence goes on along the minus strand of JBGSOM010000239.1, from coordinate 50,209 downwards.
CGCGTTGTGAATCCGAACGCTTGTGATACGAGCGACGAATTTGATCCCTGTCTCATTCGCGACGGTATTCCGATTTTGATCAAAGACAGCGCACTAGCTGACAACTGGAAAATGGAATAATCCCGCATCCTCTCATCTCATTCATCTTGGAGTTTTCAGTATGGCTAAGCCAGTTAACGTTGCGATGGTCGGCCTCGGTTTCGGTGCGGAGTTCATTCCGATTTATCAGCGGCATCCAAATGCCAATGTGCATGCGATTTGCCGACGCAACGTTGACGAGATGAACAAGGTTGGTGACCAGTTCTCAATCGCCAAGCGATACACTGAATTCGAACAGGTGTTGGCGGATCCTGAAGTTGACTTTGTGCACATCAATTCGCCGATTCCTGATCACGGTTGGATGTCGATCGCCGCGTTGAAAGCGGGCAAGCATGTGATGTGCACTGTGCCGATGGCGACAACGATTGAAGAGTGCCAAGAAATTTGTGAGCTCGTCAAGCAAACTGGGCTCAAGTACATGATGGCGGAGACAGTTGTGTACAGTCGCGAATTTTTGTTCATTCGCGAGATGTACCAGAAAGGCGAACTGGGCAAGATTCAATACATGGCCGCTTCGCATCCGCAAGATATGGACGGTTGGCCAGCGTATTGGGAAAAGATGATTCCGATGCACTACGCAACGCACGTTGTCAGTCCCGTCCTGGGCTTGGTGAACGGCCGCGCCGAGTACGTGAGCTGCTTTGGGTCTGGAACGGTGCGCGACGACATCGCTCAGAAGTCCGGCAACAAGTACGCAGTGGAGACGTGCCACATCAAGATCAAAGACTCCGACATCTCAGCGCACATTTGGCGATTTCTATTCGATACCGCTCGCCAGTACCGCGAGAGTTTCGATGTGTATGGAACGAAGAAGAGTTTCGAGTGGAGCTTGGTTGAGAACGAGCCGCATGTGATTCATACGGCGAAGAAGCCCGAGCCGGAGATCGCCACCAAAGTAGAAGTGCCGGATTACGCGCACTTATTGCCTGAACCGATTCGGATGTTCACCAAGTCGATTCAAGATGCAGATCACTTGTCGTTCATTCAAGGTGGTGGCCATGGTGGATCGCATCCTCACTTAGTTAACGAATTCGTTTCGGCCTTAGTTGAAAATCGCGAACCGTGGCCAAATGCAACTCTTTCTGCAAATTGGACCTGTGTAGGCATTTGTGCGCATCAGTCGACCGAGAAAGGTGGAGAAATCGTTCGATTGCCTGAGTTCACACTGAGTTAACTGTCGGTTTCTTTATCTTAATTAGCACTATTAGCGAATGTTATAAGCTAGCGCGATGTAAATTCGATCGCGTAGGTTGCTGCATCCTCCGCAGCAAACGCGCACAGGTGTCGCTCGCGACGTTGTTATAGATGGCCTTCGACATTAAGATAACGGGGAGTTCTTTATGATTCTTTCGTTATGCTTAAAGGCCATCGTATGCGTTTTAGAAGTCTGCATCGCGGATTCACACTGGTTGAATTGCTAGTGGTGATCGCGATCATTGGAATTTTGGTTGGGCTGTTGTTGCCCGCCGTTCAAGCGGCGCGTGAAGCAGCGCGGCGAATGCAGTGCAGCAACAATATCAAACAGTTGTCACTCGCGTTGCTGAATTACGAATCGACGCACAAGCGTTTCCCTCCGGGTGCGACGCATGCACGTAGTCCTCGCGCACGCGGCGGCGCTGGCAACAGCTTTGGCCCAAGCTATCTGGGACTGTTGCTGCCGTACATCGAACAGAATGCGCTCGCCAATCAGCTGACTTGGATTGGACGCTCGCCTGGTTATGTGAACGAGGGTACTGTTGGACCCGACAATGCCGGTCAACTGAACCGCATTCCAATTCTTGCCGCCGGACCGCTACCGATGACTCGCTGTCCAAGTTCCGCTGGTCCGATCTCGAATGGCTATGAACCATTCTTGCATTATGCTGGAATCGCTGGATGCGTCGATCCAGTAACGTTTACCGAGACGCGATTGTTCAACGACGGTGTTCTAGGACTGATCTCAGGCGGTGGTATGATGACTGCAAACGTTGCCAACGCGATCGCTAAATGCACCGACGGGACCAGTAATACGATTATCCTGGGCGAAATGTCCGGACGGTTGGAGCGTTTGACTGCTGGCACCTATTCGTTCGTGGCTGCGTCAGGCACTGACCACGGCTGGATGATGGGAACTCGAGTCAATGGAACTCCGCCAAATCACGATCCAGCCGCTTCAGGTGATGAACGCGTGTTCAACACCGTGTCTCTTCGTTACAGCCCCAATCAAGAACCGTTCGCAAATCAGTTGTTCCCGGGCATGGGTAGCAACCTTGGCGCGAACAATCCACTGAACTCCAGCCACGCTGGCGGAGTTATGATCGGCTTGACCGATGGTTCCGTACAGTTCCTCGCTGAGAACATTGAACTCGAGACGCTCAAGAAGCTCGCCACGCGCGACGATGGCGTTCCGGTCAATGCGAACTTCTAGACACGTGGTGGCGACTTTCAGTCGCCACTTCAGAAAAGACGACACTCATCGATAGCGCGATCCGAATGGAGATCTCGCAGTAGTTCGTAAGCGGCCAGTTTCCACCGACTGGCCGCTGCTCGCAGCGGCCAGCAACTCGTTGCAACTGCGAAGGATCGCTTACTTCACACAAAATGACGCTAACACAAAGCTAACTATGCTCAAGAATTATTGCACTGCCTGCACCCTCGCATCACTCAGTTTCGTACTCAGTGGATGTGGTGGCAATGAGTTTGGCCCGATGGGTTCTATCAAGGGGAAATTGACCCTTGATGGACAACCCCTCGCGGCCGGAACCAAAGTCATATTCATGCAGCCCACGCAGGGCTACAGCGGCTTTGGAATCACTGACGAGGCGGGAGACTACACGATCGAATGGCGCCGCTCGGGAACAACTTACGACAGCATGCCGATTGGAAAGTACGAAGTGATGCTCGTTCCAGCTGGCACAGTTGACGTTGACGAAATGAGTGCCGAAGAGATGCTTGCCGGCGGACCGAAACCCGCTCCAAAATCAGCCGCTATTCCTGCGAAGTTCCTTCGCGCATCGACCAGCGGACTCGCCTATGACGTCGTCGCTGGCGAGAACATCATCAACATTGAGGCTCGCAGCAAGTAAGACTTGCGAACCACACTCGCCGATTGCGGAGCGAACGTTAGTCGTCGTTTGCTCCGCAAAAGCAGCGCCAATTCGCGATTCGATTGCGGAGCAATCGACGACAGACTTTAGCAATCGACGACTGACGTTACACGGTCACTCAGCCGCCTTCTTGGCGGCTTTCTTTTTCGTGGCTGCCTTTTTGGTGGCGGTTTTCTTCGCGGATGCTTTCTTCGTGGCGGCCTTCTTCGGAGCTTTAGCCGCAGCGGCTTTGCGTGGCGCTTTCTTCTTCTTGCTTCCGCCCATCGCGGCGCGAACGGCCAGCAGGTCGAGAGCGGCTTCAAACGTCAGCTCTTCCGGCTTAGCATCGCGCGGCAAACTGGCGTTGGTCTCGCCGTCAGAAACGTATGGACCGTAGCGACCTTCCAGCAACTGCACCGGGTTCTTCGTTACCGGCGATACTTCGAAGACTTTCAATGGTTCCTTCTTCGCAGCTGGCCCGCGACCGCGTCCACCGGTTTTCGGTTGAGCTAACAGTGCGACCGCTTCATCGAAAGTGACTTCGATCGGTGATACACCAGCCGGCAGCGAACGCGTTTCGGTGCCGCATTTGATGTACGGACCGAATCGCCCATTGCTCGCCACAATCGGCTCCTTCAGCTCAGCGTGTTCGCCCAACGTTCGCGGCAGCGAAAGCAGCTTCAGCGCGACATCCAGGGTCACGTCCGAGGGCTCCATGCCTTTCATCAGCGATGCGTTCTTTGGCTTCTCGTCATCATCGCTATGCCCCATCTGCACATACGGACCGAAACGACCTGTCTTCACGTAGATCGGTTTGCCCGAATCCGGACAATGCCCGAGCGGCTCGTCGCCGACGGCTGCGTTCTCAAGCAACTCCATGGCTTTCATCAAGTTGATCTCGTCCGGCGGCATCATGTCTGGAATGCTCGCGCGACGCTCGCCCTGTTCGATGAACGGCCCGAAGCGGCCGACTCGCACGAACACATCTTCTCGGAACGCGCCTTCTTCGGGTGCGCCGAGCAAAAAACGGCCCGCCAAACGCGGATCGATCTCAGTCACTTTAGCATCCAGCAGCGGCTTCAATCCGACTCGCTTGCCTGGAATCCCAACGTCGTTCGCTAAGTTCGCATCGCCGTAGTAGAACTCGTGCAAGTACTCCTTAAAGCCCTGTTCGTTACGGCTGATCTGATCCAAGAAATCTTCCATCTGAGCCGTGAAGTCGTAATCGACCAACGACCCAAGATGATCGACCAATAATCGAATCACCGAAAACGCAGTCCAACTTGGCACCAGCGCTTGGCCCTTCTTGAACACGTAATCGCGATTCTGAATCGTATCGATAATCGATGCGAACGTACTCGGGCGACCAATGCCACGTTCTTCCAGCGTCCGCGTCAACGAAGCTTCCGTGTAGCGAGCTGGCGGCTGAGTCGTGTGACTCTTCGCTTCGAGCGACCGGCAATCGAGCGACTGATCAACCTTCATCTCCGGCAGCAATACTTCCTGCTCCGCCAACTCAGCTTCCCAATCATCCGAACCCTCCACGTAAGCTCGCAGGAAACCCTCGAACTCAATCGATGTACCGGACGCTTGGAAGATCGCACCTTCCGCTTCGACGGTGACCGTTGCACGTTTCTTCTTCGCGTCCGCCATCTGGCAAGCGATCGTGCGCTTCCAAATCAGATCGAACAACTTGAACTGCTCGTCAGTCAAAGTGCCTTTCAATTTCTCAGGCAACTCGAACGTATTACCAGCCGGACGAATCGCTTCGTGAGCCTCCTGAGCATTCTTCACTTTAGTTGCATAAGTTCGCTCAGTTGGGTGCAAGAATTCGCGACCGTACTGAGTCTCAACCAACGTTCGGGCCGCGTTGACCGCTTCGTTCGACAGCGTCGTCGAGTCGGTACGCATGTAAGTGATGTGACCGTTTTCGTACAAGTTCTGCGCGATCTGCATCGTGCGTTTCGCTGTGAAGCCCAGTTTGCGGTTCGCTTCCTGTTGCAACGTACTGGTCGTGAACGGCGGTTTCGGTTTCTCGGAGAACGGCTTTACTTCCAGCGATTTAACAGTGAATTTAGCGGTCCGTAGTTTGTCGGCGAGTTCCTTCGCGGATTTCTCGTCGAGCAACAGCAGCGAAGCGTCCTTGATCTTGCCCGTTGCCGAGTCGAAATCCTTGCCCGACGGCAGCCGCTTGCCTTGGTAGCTGACCATCGTCGCATTGAACGCTTGCTTTGTTTCCGTCGCAAGGTTGGCGAGCAAGTCCGAGTAGGTGGCTGAGCGGAACGCCATGCGTTCGTGTTCGCGATCGACGATCAAGCGAACTGCGACGCTCTGCACGCGGCCAGCCGACAGTTTCGGGCCAACTTTTTTCCAAAGTAGCTGCGAAACGTCGAAGCCGAACAGTCGATCGAGTACGCGGCGCGTCTCCTGAGCTCGCACCAAACCCTCGTCGATTTGGCGAGTGTTGGCGAGCGCTTTTTGGATCGCTTCCTTCGTGATTTCATGAAAAACCAAGCGATGCACAGGCACTTTGGGAGCCAAAACTTCGTGCAAGTGCCACGAAATCGCTTCTCCTTCGCGGTCTTCGTCCGTCGCCAGATACAGGTCTTTCGCGTCCTTCAAAAGTGCTTTCAGCTTCGAGACATGTTTCTTTTTGTCCGTCGGCACAACATAAATAGGCTGAAAATCTTCCTCGACGTTGACTCCGAGGTAAGCCCATTTTTCGGATTTGTACTTCTCCGGCAGCTCCTTCGCACCTTGGGGCAAGTCGCGGATGTGGCCGATACTGGCTTCGACCGTGAAGTCCTTCCCCAAAAGTTTGGAGATCGTCCTAGCTTTAGCGGGAGATTCGACGATTACCAGTGACTTGTCTTTGCTCATGAATCGACCTGGTTCCAGTTATGCTGTTTCAGTGTTTCTACGTTCCAACCAACTTAAAATTCTTGAGCCTGAGGCGCTAGCCGATCTTCATCGAATTCTTGAAATTCTTGACTAGCCGATCATCCGCAAGTTTCACTTCACCCAAACTGCTACAACCAAAAAGCCACCCTAATGACTAGTGGATTGGCAGGGGCGGAAATCGGCTAGCACCTCAGGCTCAACTTTTTTCGGCTAGCGTCTCAGGCTCAGCGAACCAAAAAACCAAACTCCGCGACGGAATAACCATACGAAGCAAAATTCGACTCCGCAAGAACGGTCTGGCATGCTATCTTGTCCGCTCGTGTTCTTGTGCATAGCAAATTACCCCCTAAAATCCCTGGTTTGTGGATGCGATTCCCGGTAATCGGCTTCAGAAAATAAAAGCGCATAGACTTTAGGAAAACAGGATGTCGAGCCCTTTAGCAACTTTTCGTAAACACCGCACTTATTGGATGGCGGGCCTCGTTCTGCTTGCCATCATGGCATTCGTGGTTGCTCCGGCCATCGATTTTATGCAAGGAGCGATGCGCAACGACACCGGCGGTAACCAGATTGTGGTTCGTTGGGATGGCGGCCGCATTACACTGGCCGAACTGGAACGCATGCGGCAGCACCAATACAAATTCGTTCAGTTTCTGTCGAAGCTGGCGAACGAAGTCCTCGCGGCTGGCGGCGAACCACAGGTTCCCGAATTCGCCTACTCGTCTGAAATCAAACGGATTGAAGATCTGGGCGTTTCGGCTCAGACCGATAGCATGTCCGTCATCGAAACTCGCCTGCTCGCCGATCTAGCTAAATCGAACGGCATCGAATTCGATGATGATGCTGCAGACGAATTTCTGGTGGCTTACTGCGATACACGAGTTTCACCGAATCGGCTGGCCGAGATTTTGCGTGAAGTTGGCGGCGGACAATTTTCCGAGTTCGATCTTCGCGAACTGATCAAACTGGAACTGGCCGCCATGGTCGCTCGACAAATGGCACTCCGCGGTTGGAGCAATGAATTCAAGCCGGATGTGCAGCAGATCGTGCGAATGACCCAGACGCCCGGCGATCTGTGGAGCGATTTTTTGAAGCTTAATCAAACGGCGAAAGTCGAAGCGTTTCCGATTTTGGTCAGCGAGTTCACCAAACAAGTGGCTGATGAACCTTCGGAAGCTGAGATTTTGGCAATCTACGAACAAGGTAAGAATCAGATCGCTTCGCCGATTTTTCCTGACCCAGGTTTCATGCGCGAGTACAAAGCGAATTTTGAGTACGTCGCAGGAAATTATTCCGAGCGCGTCGAACTTGAAAAAGCCAAGATTACCGAAGAGCAGATTAAGACTGAGTACGATCGTTTAGTCTCGCTGGGTCAGTTGAAGTTTGATCCCGAGCTGGAGAAGTTGAAGGCAGCCGCAGCCGGCGCCGCCGATCCGAAAGCTCCCGAGTCTTCAACAGATTCTGCAACGCCACCAGCAACAGATACACCTGCATCCGAGAAGCCAGCGACTGAAACGCCAGCCACCGAAACGCCAGCGACTGAGCCCGTGACCGATGTACCAGCTACTGACGCGCCAGCGACTGAGAAGCCTGCGACTGAGAAGCCTGCGACTGAAGTTCCTGAGCCAGCTAGCACAACTCCAGAAACACCCGCTGCACCGACTTCAGAGACGCCAGCACCGGAAACTCCCGCAGAAACACCCGCACCAGCTCAGCCAGCGACAGAACAACCCGCTGCACCAGAGCCGAAACAACAATCGTCGTTGACGACCGTTGGCAAAGTGCGATTGGTTTCAACGCAAGATGAACCGGCGCAACCCGCACCGAAGCAAGAGGAAGCGGCAGCCACCGCCGAACCAGCGTCTGAAACTCCAGCCGCACAGGCTGACGAAACTGGGCTGCCACCAGTCGTCGTGCAACCAACCGCGCCAACAACTCCTGCAACTGAAGCTCCTGCGACTCTGTCACCAGCAACTGAGGCGCCTGCACAGACGCCTGACGCACAAGCAACAGCAACAACGCCGGCAGCACCCGGTGCGGACGGTGAAACGAAAGCAGAATTGCGAGTGAAAACACTGGAAGAAGCTCGCGAAGAAATCGTGCAGAGCCTCGCACAAGGCGCAGTGATCGATTCGTTGCAAAAAGAACTCACCGCTGTCAACGACCAGATGCTCAAGTACTCGTCCGCTTTCCGTCAGCAAGCCGCATTGCTTCGCGAAGGCGTGCAACCGGATTCGAAAGCAACTCGACCTGACCTCCGCAAAGTTGCCGACGTCGGCTTGAAGCACGGCGAAACCGGAATGGTCGATCGCTCCAAACTGTTCACCACAGATTTGGGCAAGAGCACGATGAGCTTGCAGGATCAACAAATGGGTCGAATTCCGATGCCCAATTATGCGATGACGCCAAACTATCCGCCGTTCACTCCAGCTCAGAGTATGTTCCTGGACCAAATGGCGATGCTCGAACAACGTACACCGGACTTCCGACAATACATTTTCTGGAAGGTCGACGAACAACAAGCGTACGTGCCATCACTCGCTGAAGCACGCGATGAAGTGATCGCTTATTGGAAGACACAGAAAGCGCGGAAGCTGGCCGATGACGAAGCGAAGAAGATCGCTAAGCAAGTCGGCAAGGGCGAGCAACCTTGGAAAGACGCACTCACCGAAGCTCAACAGTCGCTCGTCGTCACCACTGATCCATTCACTTGGCTGTCTGGATTCGGCGAAACGCCACGCATTTCGAACATCCCAATGCTGGACACAGTCGGCGAAGAATTCATGAAGTCGGTTTTCTCAACCGGCGTCGGTGAAGCGGCGGCTGCTCCCAACAACGGACAAAATATTTACTACGCTTATCGTGTCGTTGAGAAGTCGCCTACGATCACCGAGTTGCAGGAACGATTCGCCAGCGATCCGACCAAGAGTGCAGCACGACGAGTTGCAATGGCAACCGGTCGTGACATCTACTCTGGGCTCTACGAGACAATCGTGAATCGCTTGGACGTGCAATGGGAAATTCCACCCGGTGAATTGACCGAGTAGCCTGCACCGCCAAACTTATTTGCGCACCGACGGACCAATATCGATTAAGATAGTGGTCCGTCCTCGAACCGCTCGAAAAGCGCTTCGACGCGGACCAGCGACTCCCACCAGTTTAAAAAACGCTATTCATTCCTCTCTGAATTCTGGGGCAAGTTCATGTTGCGCAAGCTCTTCGCCACACTCTGTCTACTCACTTTATTCTCATTAACTGGCTGCGAACCGGACAACTCCGCCAACACAGTCGGCAACGCCAGCGGTCGCACACGAATCGTGCTGCTGAACAATACCGATTCGCCGTTCTGGGATGCAGCTCGCGCCGGTATCGAGAAAGCCGCCCAAGACTTGAAACTAGCCGACGCGGGTTTCACCGCTGGCATGGATACGAACGACGGAACTGACCAGGGACAGATCGAGAAGCTGCGTCAGTATGGAACACAAAATGACATCGCCGCTGTTGTGATCTCTCCGACTTCGGCTTCCAATCCAGCGGTTGCCGATGAGTTGAAAAAATTGAAAGCCAAGGGCATCATCATCGGGACTTTCGACAGCGACTTGGACGAAAAGTTTCGTTCGATCCGCGAGTTTTACGTCGGAACCGACAACGTCCAAGGCGGCAAAGTGCTGGGTACTGCAGCTAAGAATTTAAAGCCTGACGGTGGCGAGTATGCACAGTTCGTAGGCCTCGACAGCCAACTGAACGCGATCCAACGTATGGACGGCTTTACCGAAGCTGTCGGTGACAAGTTCAAACAGATTGCGCGCCGGACTGACGATGGCGACCGCGCTCGAGCTCGCGATAACGTCCGTCAGAGTATCGATCAAAACCCTAATCTTTCGGTGCTCGTTGGTATCTGGTCCTACAACGCGCCGGCGATTGTCGATGTTGTCAAAGAGCGCAATGCTCGCGACAAATTTACCATCGTGACCTTCGACGCCGAACAACTGGCGATTCAGCAGATGAGCGACGGGATGATCGACGCCATGGTCGTGCAGAACCCATTCGGTATGGGATACGAGTCGGTTCGCTACTGTTTTGCGAAGATGACCAACGACGAGAAGACACTGAAAGAGATGTTTCCCAAGATGGGTGAACCGGGCGGTGAAATCCTCGATACCGGTCTCAAAGTCGTTGCGCCCGACACCGGTTCCACACTGACAGCAGACATGTTCAGCTCCTTCGGCTCCGGCGTTGAATTCCTATCGTTCACTCAGTTTCAGGAGTGGCTGAAGAAGTACAACTTGACCAGTTCGTAGCGCTTGGCCGCAATTGATTCAGCCGCAGGGCGCTAGCCAAGTGTCACTCACTTTCTAGCAACTGGTTCCGAGGCTCTGCCTTGGTAACCAACTGCCTTGCAGGCTCTGCCTGATGGAAATGTTGAGGCGGAGCCTCTGAAGCAGTGCTTTCCCAGGCGGAGCCTGGGAACGAGAGCCAATATAAAGTTCGCTTCGCAATGCATCCCGAGCCATGAACTCATGACTTCTCAATCTTTCATCGCCAAAATCTGGTCCTCAGTCGAATTCAAGCTGATTCTAGCTTGGTTGCTGGTCGTGATCGCAACGGCAATTGCAGATCCTGGTCATACCTACTTTACCAACCCTGGGACTTCCGCTGAGCTGATTATTCGGAACTCGGTCCTGCTTGGATTCTTCGCCCTCGGCGCTGCAGTGATCATTATTTCCGGTGGCATCGACTTATCCAGCGGTTCCGTGATCGCGATGAGTGCGACGGTTTTCGGTTCGATGCTGATCATGCTAGATCCCGAAGGCTTTCGCGCCGGTGACCTGGCCACGTGGGCAGTCGTCGTCGCGTTCATTGGTACACTGCTTGTTGGCGGAATGGTCGGGACGCTTCATGCGTGGCTGATTACCTGTGTTGGCTTACCGCCATTCATCGCCACACTCGCAACGCTTGTCGGACTGCGCAGTTTCTCGCGCGGGCTGACGCTGGCCATGACCAACAACAAATCGCAAATCGACTTTCCCGATCTCGCTCTGCGCGACACGCTGAAGGACGTCACGACCATTTCGGTCGCTTTCCTGATACTCGCGTTCGCGATTTGGTTTCTGATGAGTTCGACGGTGATTGGTCGTCACCTTCATGCGATGGGCGGTAACGAACAAGCCGCCAAACTCAGCGGGATTCGCACCGACCGCCTGAAGTGGCTCGCCTATGTGATCGGCTCGGTCACAGCATCGATGGTCGGTATCGTCTACTTCGCTGATACAGGTTCAGCCAAGCCCGACATACTGGCTCGCGGTTATGAACTCAACGCGATTGCAGCCTCGGTCATCGGCGGTTGTTCACTGAAGGGCGGCATCGGTACAATTCCGGGTACTATCCTCGGCTGCTTGTTCTTGCGGACAGTCATCGACGCAGTCAACAAAATCGTCGGCTCGGGAGCGGATGTTTACGAAGGAATGATTGTCGGCATCGTCGTCGTTATGGCGGTCACGTTTAGTCAGCGAGCTGGTTCAGCGAGTTCACAGAAATTCTTTGCAACTCCGATCGGCTGGGCCAGCATTCCAGTGCTCAGTTTACTGATCGGTATTTCGTTCATGCTGTTCTTCCGTGAAAAACCGTGGTACGGTCCCGCGCACGCGATCGCTTTTGGCGTCATCGTTTGCCTGATCTTGGTAACGCGCGGAATCATCGAACTCCGATCCAAACGCCATTAGTTTTCTGGCCTTTGACGAAGTTTGTTGTGTAAAATCAGTCGGCATTCAGTTTGCGATCGAGCAGCCATTGCAAACCACTTTCCCGCGCTTGACCCACCTTGAAAACCGGAGCTCGCACTATGCGCACCAAAGTCACTTATTCGTTGAATCGTCGTGGATTCGTAGCCGCTTCGACAGCTCTGCTAGCGGCGCCGATGATCGCTTCAAAGTTGCAAGCGGCTGAGATCGCGCACACGACCAAGCCGCGCAGATTGCTGAAGACTTTGAAAATTGGCATGGTCAAAGTGCCTGGCGATTTGACGGCGAAGTTTGCGGCGGTCAAGGCAGCGGGTTATGACGGCATCGAACTCGACAGCCCGGGTATCGATGTGGAAGCGACGAAGAAAGCGATCGCTGAAACCGGTTTGGTCGTCGACGGTTCGGTGTGTTCCACGCATTGGAACATCCGCCATTCAAGCCCCGATGCGAGCGTGCGAGCGAAAGCGTTGGAGGATCTGCAGACTGCGATTAAACAGACGCACGCGGTCGGCGGTCACACGGTTTTGTTGGTTGTTGGCAAAGGTGAAGACGGCCCCGAAGCCGAGATTTGGCCGCGTTCGATCGAGAACATCAAACAAGCTCTGCCCCTGGCCGCTGAACTTGGGATGACGATAGCGATCGAAAACGTTTGGAATCAATTCCTGTACGAACACGATGGACCGAACGATCAGACGGCTGAAAAATTCGTGAGGTACGTCGACGAATTCAACTCACCGTGGGTCGGCATGCAGTTCGATATCGGCAACCACTGGAAGTACGGCAATCCAGCCGAATGGATCCGAACTCTGGGGCATCGAGTTGTTAAGTTGGATATCAAGGGCTTCGCACGCGAAGGTAACAAGTGGGCGGATATCACCGAAGATGACATTCCGTGGGCCGATGTCCGCAAAGCGCTCGACGATATCAATTTCTACGGCTGGGTCGCAGCCGAAGTGGGCGGTGGCGACAGCGAACGCTTGAAAACGATCGCTCAACAAATGGATGCGGCGCTTAACATCGGCTAATCCGGCTGACGAAAACCAACGGCGATATGATTCGATATAGCTGCACAGATTGCCAACGCAAGTTGCTGATTAAAGATGATCTCGCCGGGCAAAAGTCGACTTGCCCGTGCGGAGCTTCGTTTGTCGTGCCATCGGTGTCCGCACAGCCTGCAACGACTCAGCCGAAATCAGCTTCTACGCAAGCAGTGAAAGCAACTGCTAGCGCACATGCGCAACCAGCGAGCGATTCGAGTCCGCCGTTATTGATCGCTTGCTCAAAGTGTGATCGCCAGTTGCGCGCACCGGCTTCGGCGGCAGGCAAAGCGGTGCGGTGCGTTTGCGGCAGTTTGGTTTTGGTGCCGAAGCCTGGTGAGGCGCAACGCGGATCAACGGTGGTCTCAGTTGTCGACAACGCCAACAAAGGCGATTGGTTGAGTGAGTTGCCGCCTCCGCCGCAGATTCAAGCTGCTGCATCGGATCGCGGAGCCGAGTTTTGGTATGTCGACGCGGACCCCGAGGAGCTCACGCCGCCACCATCATCAACCGCTTTGCCAGACGCTCGCCAAGTCTCGCACGAATACATTCGCAACGCTGAAAAAGAGATTCGCGAACAACGTCGACGCGGACAAGGTGCAGCCGCCGGTTCGCTCGGAGTGGCGCAAGGAACGCTGATTTTTGTTGGCATCCTAACGATCGCGTTGAATAGCTTTCTCTACTTCAACTCCGAAAACGAAGTCCAACAAGTGATGAATTCCGGCGATGTGGCCATGTCCCAAGAAGCGTTGTTGCGATTCGTCCGAATATTTTATGGTTCATTCATCGCAGTGGGCGTCGTATTGATGATGCTGGGAGCATTGATCTACCAATTCCCACTGTTTTGTCCGCTGGCCGGTTTGATCATCTATATCCTGGCAATGATCATCAGTGCGGTCATCGATCCGTTTTCGCTAGTCAAGGGAGTCATAATTAAAGTGCTTGTGGTGATCGCACTTGTCAAAGCCGTCAACGATGGTGCGTATTATCGCGACTGAGAGCGTTAGCCGCGTTTGATTGCGACAATCTGGATCGATCTGGGGCGATAGCGAAACGGAGTTGCGGGTGGTAAACTTCGAGCTGTCCTGTTCCTCTGTTCGTTTCGCACTCACGCTGAATTATTGAGACCCTAAAATGGCGCACCTCGGCGTCAATATCGATCACATTGCCACGGTTCGCCAAGCTAGACGCACTTATGAGCCGAACCCAGTACATGCTGCTGCGTTCGCATTGTTAGGCGGCGCGGATGTGATCACGATTCACCTGCGCGAAGACCGCCGTCACATTCAAGATCGCGATGTGCGTTTGTTGCGGGAAACGATCGAATCGGGCCTGAATCTTGAAATGTCATGCGAGTCCGAGATCGTCCACATCGCCTGTGAAGTCTGCCCGGATCAAGTAACTTTGGTTCCTGAACGTCGCGAAGAAGTGACCACCGAAGGCGGTTTAGACGTGGTTGGCGATCCCGATCGCGTGCGTCGCGCGGTCGAGACGCTGCACGGAGTTAAGATTCCAGTGAGCTTATTCATCGATCCGGATTTGGGGCAAGTTGAGAAGGCGGCTGAGCTGGGTGTGGCAGCAGTCGAACTGCATACTGGTTCGTACGCGCTGGCCAAAGGCGACGCGCAGTTGCACGAACTGAAACGCATCACGACTGCCAGTCGTCGTGTAGTCGAATTGGGAATGAAATTGCACGCCGGACATGGTTTGAACTATCTCAATGTCAAACCGATTGCAGCTATTGAGGAGATGCGTGAGCTGAACATCGGTCACAGCATTGTGGCTAGGGCTTTGTTTGTCGGCTTGCGAGACGCCGTGGCTGAGATGAAGCAACTGATCGTTGAAGCTTCGCGCTAATCTGCTTGTCGAACTGATTTCACATAAATGAGCCCGAGGCGCTAGCCGAGAGATTCAATGAGCCCGAGGCGCTAGCCGCGAAGTTTCAACCTTCTGACAGAAAATACACCCAAGTTCAACGCAGCAAGGATCGACTAGCGGTTCAAGCTCAATGAAAGCATGGCTGTTGCTTGAGTGAAGGATTGGTTAAACCGCAACTTGTCAAACCGCATGTTCTCTGGGAACTTGGCAAGGGATTTGCTAAGATTCCTATCAGCGGTTTAATTAAGGGATTGCTTTTTCAGTCGCTGAGTGCTTAATTAGTCTCCGCTCAAGATGGACTTCGCTGAGGTGTTACTGTTCGAAACTGTTTTGTTCCTAGTTAAGTGATCCATTCGTAACCGGCGTTCTTTGTCAGTGCCTTTTGCTAATTGCGTCGACATACAACTCCACAGCTTCATCAGCAAATCAACTTCGCGGTAGCCTATGAAACTCGGAATTCTATCTTGCAACGCGCGTTGCTACAGCACGCGTCGACTAGTGGAAGCGTCAACGGGTCGCGGACACAAGGTCCGGGTCTTGAACACGTTGCGTTTTGCAATCGACGTTGCGACGGGTCAGCCCGACCTGTATTACCATGGCAAACGTTTGCGCTCGATCGATGCGGTCTTGCCGCGTATCGGTGCTTCGATCACTTACTTCGGAACCGCCGTCGTTCGCCAGTTCGAGCAGATGGATATTTACTCTGCGAATTCGTCGAACGGTATTATGAACTCGCGCGACAAGCTGCGATCGCTTCAGATACTCAGTCGCCATCATCTTGGCATGCCTCAGACGACTTTCGTGCGCGATCGCTCCGATGTGTTGCCAGCGATCGAGAGAGTTGGGGGCGCGCCGGTCATCATCAAGTTGCTTGAAGGCACGCAGGGCGTGGGAGTCATTTTGGCCGAAACCGTAAAGGTTGCGGAAGCAATTATCGAAACACTGCAATGCGCGCGTCAGAACGTGCTGGTGCAAAAATTTGTTTCCGAATCGAAAGGTCGCGATATTCGCGCGTTCGTCGTTGGCGATCAAGTGGTCGCGGCCATGCGCCGCACCGCTCAAGGAAATGAGTACCGTAGCAACGTGCACCGCGGCGGTACGGCCGAGTCTGTGAACTTGGACGACACGTTTCGCGAAACTGCTGTCCGCGCGGCACAGATTATGGGCTTGCGAATCGCTGGCGTCGACATGTTAGAAGCCGAATCGGGACCGCAAATTATCGAAGTGAATTCGTCGCCAGGACTGGAGGGCATCGAAGCCGCAACTGGGATGGATGTCGCCGGAGCAATCGTCGACTACATCTCGGCTCAAGTGAATTTCCCAGAATTGGATGTACGTCAGCGGTTGACCGTTAGTCGCGGTTACGGTGTCGCCGAGTTGCATATTCCAGAAGGAAGCGAATACGTTGGGATGACAATTGAACAGTCCGGATTGAATGATCGCGACGTCAATATTTTGACTTTGAATCGTGGAACGGCTGTGCTTCCGAATCCCAAGCCTTCGCGAGTACTCGAACCTGGCGATCGTCTGCTTTGCTTTGGGAAGTTGGATTCGATGCGTGACTTGGTGCCAGAGCGAGCGAAAAAAGCGCGATGCCCGAAGATCGTCAAACTGCGAACCGGCCCGCTGGATGTTTCGAAATCGTCGACTACAACGATCACGAACTTGCAAAGTTTGGTTGGTCAAGTCACCGAAGGGTGACGCAATGAAATCGGGAGGCGTAACGTGAAGCGGCTGCCGACGTTCAACTCGCTTTGCACCAAAAGCTCCCCGGCATGCGCATCGACGATACTCTTGCAGATTGCTAAGCCCAACCCACTACCGCCTGACTGTCGCGAGCGAGCTTCATCGACACGGTAGAAGCGATCGAACACGTGCGGCACGGCCGCGTGCGGAATGCCAACTCCAGTATCCTGCACGACGACGACAGCGTGATTCGTTTCCATCGCGCTGCTTACGGTAACTTTGCCGCCCGCGCGATTGTAATAAATAGCGTTGCTCATCAAGTTGAGAATCACTTGCGAAACACGTCGCGCGTCGGCCTCGCAAGTTACAGTGCTTCCGACAATTTCGATTTCGACATTGCGTTCTTCGGCTAGCGAAGCGAGTTGAATTGCTGCGTCGCGCACCAGCAACTGTAGATCAACTAGCGAGCGATCAAGCTCCAGCTTGCCCGAGTCAGCGCGTGCGAGCGTTAGGAGATCTTCGACGAGCATCTTCATTCGCGCACCGGCTTTCTGGCAAGTCACAATCGTCTGTTTGTATTCTTCAGTGGAGCGAGGACGGTTGAGTGCAAGTTCGCAGTGCGACATGAGCACAGCCAGCGGAGTTCGCAATTCATGCGACGCGTCAGCAGTGAACTGCGATTGCTGTTTGAACGATTGATCCAAGCGACCGAACATCGAATTCAAAATCGACGCGAGCGTGCGAACTTCGGAGTCCATGCGTTCAGTCGGAATACGGGCAGATAGATTCGCTGCGTTGATTTGGCCAGCGGTATCGCTGATCTGTTGAATGGGCCGGATAGTTTTTCCTGATAACCACCAACCACCAACTAGTCCCATGGCGAGCACACCGACGCCGGTCACAATCAATTGCAGCAGCCAAGCTCGCAGGCGATCCAATTGCGGACGAATGTCTGCGCCGACTACGATGAGCGCATCGCCGGGGCCGCGCAGCAGCACTTCGCGCTGAGTTCCTTGATTGCGATATTCGATCGAACGTCGCGGAACGACCCATTCGACCTGCTGGTCACTGGGCTCGGCGCGAATCGTTCTTCCCTCTGGATCGAACACTGCAAAATAGGGAGCCGCTCCGCGCGGTCCGCGCGCCGAAAGCGGCGGCAATTGCAGGAGCGCTTCGATTCGTCCCGCAGGCAATCCGAACATTCCGCGCGGCCGATTGCCTGGTCCAGGTCTTTCACCGCCCCGTCCTTCACCGCCCCGTCCTTCACCGACCGGGCGGCTAGGCCTCGCTTCAAATCCCGGTGGCCCTCCGCGCCCTTCGCCGAATCCCGGCGGAGGAAACATCGGTCGTTCGCCGTCCTGTCTTGGTGGTGGCAGCGTGCGCAGCGTACCTTCCAGCACCCGTGCTCCGCTGAGCAATTCAAGATCAATTTCGCTGAGCGTCGAACGATGAAGCTGGATGTAGAAAGCGGTAGCGAAGAGCGCGATTGCGACTCCCAAGATGGCTACATGCCAGATTTGCATTCGCCAACGCAACGACTTAATCATGAATGATGTAGCCTTGCCCGCGCCGCGTTTCGATAAAATCTGCGCCTAGTTTTTTGCGAATGTGTGAAACGTGAACCTCGACTAAGTTAGAAAGGCTGTCGTCATCTTCACCAAAGATATGATCGTAAATCATCGAACGTGTAATCAGTTTCCCGCGATGCAACGCCAGCAGCTCGACCATCGCATACTCGCGGGCCGTCATCGCAACCGCTTCGCCATCTTTGGTAACTGTACGATCGGAAAGATGAATCGCAATCGAGCCGATTTCAATCGTTGAATTCGGCTGGCCGGCCGAGCGACGAATGAGCGCTCGCAAACGTGCGATCAGTTCGACAATCGAAAACGGTTTTATCAGATAATCATCTGCGCCGCCATCGAGTCCGCGAACGCGGTCGCTGACAGCATCGCGGGCGGTGAGTATCAATACCGGAGTTGCTTTCACTTTGCGGAGCGCGGCGAGCACCTCCCAGCCGCTCTTCAGTGGCAGCATCAAGTCGAGCACCACGGCATCGTAATCCCAGACGCGAGCTTTATGCAACCCAGCGTCGCCATCCTCCGCTTGATCGACTGCGAAGCCCTCTTCAGTCAGCGCCTGCACAATAGCGCGCCGCAAGTCTGGTTCGTCTTCCACAACTAGTAGCAGCACGGAACTTTCCTCATGAGAGTTTGAGTTAAATGCTTAGCGCGATCTCAGTTCGTGGTAGTTTACTTGCTAAACTTCGTTCTTCAGACACCTAGTTGCTCGGTCTTCGCAGACATTGCCCAGGGTAGCAAGCGGAGGCAAGCAACCCTGGGAACAAACAGCCCGCGCCAAGACTAACGCGATTGGCAAGCGAACAACCAACGTGCGCCGTTATTCATCGCCCGCTGGTCGCGCCGGACGAACAGGCCGATCGGATTCGGGTCGACCTTGCCCTGGTCCGCCTTCACCGCGCGGACCGCGTCGCCCGTCGTTTCGACCTTCCGGTCCGCCCATGCCAGGAGGTGCTGGGGGCGGTGGCAGTTCCGAAGCGAACTTCATTAACTCTTCGCGACTAAGCTTTCCATCATTATCCGCATCAAATTCCATTGCATGGTCCACGAAGCGATTCGGGTCATGCGGTGGCGGTCCTTGTTCGGGACCTCTTGGCCCGCGAGGACCATCGCCCGGGGCAAATCCGCCTGACGGTCCGTCGAAGCCAGGTCCGCGTCCCTGAGGTCCTTCGCTGCCAGGCCCGCGACGTCCTTCACCACGCAGGCCTTCACCACGTGGGCCTTCACCACGTGGGCCAGCGGGGCCCATATTGCCAGCACCCACTGGGCGGAACTCATCCTCGGTCAGTTTGCCGTCAGCGTTCTTGTCCAGTTTCAGAAGCGATTTGGCAGCGGCGGCAATTTCTTCAACTGAAATCACCAGGTCACCATCAGTATCCAGTGCAGCGACAATCGGATTCGGGCGATGCTCGCCGGGAAAAATCCCGCGTCCGCCCAAGCCTGGGCCGCCTTCACGCGGGCCACGTTCACGCGGGCCACCTTCACGCGGGCCACCTTCTGGGCCTCGACCCTGTGGTCCGGGACCGCCGGGTGGTTGAGCACAGACGCTTACGCAACTGTATAAGCTTAATGCTGCTAGACCTAAACTCCATTTGCGACTCATGGTTGTCTCCCAAAAAGTGTTTCTAATATCTTCTCAAAACTAGCGCTGCACCAGTGACCAATGCGGCTGTCGTTCTGAAGTGTAGCTAAGCAACCTGAAGCGACCATGAAGGCGTTTCGAAAAAAGCGAATTACTAGAAATGTTAGTTGGATAGTCCCAAGCGAGCTTCATGTTGGCTTAATGTTCACCGCTTATCCTGCGCACATTACGAAGCTACAGCATTAAAGCCCCTCGCATCAAACTTTTGCGAGAACTACAAAGGAACTGCGCTCATGAATCGCCGACGTATCGCCATGCTTCTTGCGTTTGTGGCCGTTTTCGCTGGTGTAGCGGTGGTCCTGTCACCCCGCAATCGACGGCCGCGAGCAAACGGAACCG
Source organism: Pirellulaceae bacterium (assembly GCA_041739135.1). Classification (GTDB taxonomy): domain Bacteria; phylum Planctomycetota; class Planctomycetia; order Pirellulales; family Pirellulaceae; genus Aureliella. The sequence continues at coordinate 30,241 of JBGSOM010000239.1, read as the reverse complement.
GTTCGCGACCTGAAATCGAAACGCTCAGCGATTCCTCGACCGCGCTTGGTGATAAACAACTGATTGCACCGGAGAAGGACGCATTCTCGCAACTCACCTCCACCACCTCGCCTGTTGCTTCAGAGTTGAATTCTGCATCGCGCTGGAATCGCTTTCGTGGACCGAACGGAACGGGCGTCAGCGATGACAAAACAATTCCGACTCAGTGGAGTGACACTGAGAACTTGTTATGGAAAGTCAAACTACCTGGCGCGGGTTCTTCAAGTCCGATTGTGACGGAGCGATTCGTCTTTGTTACTTGCTACAGCGGGTATGGCGTCGAGCTTGGAAATCCGGGATCGATCGCCCAACTAAAACGAGAGCTTGTCTGCATCCAGCGCGACGACGGAAAGATCGCTTGGACGCGGGCTGTCGACGCCGTTCAACCAGAAGATGTTTATCAGGGCATGGGAGTTCCTGAACATGGCTATGCGACAAATTCCGCCACCACTGACGGGCAAACAGTGTTCGCGTTCCTAGGCAAATGCGGCGTGTTCGCCTTCGATCTTGAAGGAAATCAACTTTGGCAAGTCTCCGTTGGCACCGACTCCGGCAACCGCGGTTGGGGCACGGCAGCCAGCTTGATGCTCTACAACGACTTGCTGATCGTCAACGCTTCGGAAGAAAATCATGCGATCATTGCACTCGACAAAGCGACTGGCAATCAAGTCTGGAAAGCGGAAGCTGCCACATTAGAACTGTGCTACGGCACGCCAGCGATCGCGCACATCGACGCAACGCGCGACGATTTGGTAATCGCGGTGCCCGGCGAAGTTTGGGGACTCAATCCAAGAACGGGCAAATTGAGTTGGTTTGCTGAAACGAACATGACTGACAACTTGTCACCCAGCGTGATTGTGGACGGCAAGAAAGTTTATGCGTTTGGCGGCTATCGTTCTTCAGGCAGTATCGCCATGGAAGCAGGAGGTCGAGGCGATGTAACGAAGTCGCATGTGCTTTGGACCGGTCGCAATTCGTCTTATGTGGCGACACCCGTGCTGGTGAGTGGTCGATTGTATTGGATCGACGATCGAGGCATGTACTACTGCGTTGAGGCTGCGACCGGCGAACTGGTGCATCGCGCGCGGTTGAAAGGCGTTAACAGTGGTGACCGTCCCGTATACGCTTCTCCAGTTGTCATCAACGGCTTGATCTATGCTCAAACGCGAACAAGTGGCGTGTATGTGATCGAACCTTCCGCTGAGTTGAAAGTCGTTTCACAGAACAAGTTTATTAGCGATGAAAGTGTTTTTAATGCAACGCCAGCAACCGATGCGGGACAGTTGTTCTTGCGCTCCTACAACCACCTTTATTGCGTTGAAAACGGTCATGAATCATCCACATTGCCGTGACGAGATGGCTCAATCGAACAGCTCCAAGCAAGAAGACTCCTTCAACTACCGCCCATCGACGACTATCATGCGGGTTCTTTGGAGCAATCGTCTCGGACTGAGTTGGGTTGGCCTGATGGATTCGGTTAATTTCAAGGAGCATCCTGCTTATACGTGCAATGTTTATGCACTGAAGCTGGGCGTGCCCGCGACAGTCGTCGCAGCTGCGTTTGCATTGACCTACCCGCCTCCAATGAACGTCTATGTGGCTGCTAGCGTTGCATTGCTCTGCGTGTTTGTCTTCGCCATGCAAAGGTGGGTGCTTCCGAGAATCAGGACGTTGCGATCACTTGACCTGTTAGTTGTTGCTTACTGCACCTGCATTCTATTTACGCAATTGCTATCGCTAGTTTGCTATCCCGAAGTCGAAGTCGCGGTCGGCGTAGGGTGCATGCTCGTGCTTTCCGCCTTGCTCTTCTACTCGACTACGCTGATGACTTGCTACATCGTGCTTACCGTTTCAAGCTGGACGACTTTAAAGTGGATGATTTCTGGGCCGATTTCTCCGCAAGATGCGCTTCAGTTATTGCTGATCGCACCCCTCGTTACCCTAATCGCTAGAATCACGATCGTGAAAACGCTCAGCGAACTGCATGCAGCGCGAGTTCGCGAGACAAATAATGTTCAAGAGTTGCGATCGACTTTAGAGCGATTGCAGGAAGAAACGCGACGACTGGAAAGCGCCGAAGCGCAGCTTCAGCGGGCTCAGAAGAACGAAGGACTAGGAATTATGGCGGCCGGTGTAGCCCACGATTTCAACAATACTCTCGCCGCCATCAATGCCTTCGCCGAAGTGATCGAACTCGAGTCAAGCCAACCGTCTGTTCGGGCGCACGCATCGGAAATTTGTAGAGCAGTGAAGCAAGCCTCGTCGATATGCAAACACATGCTGACTTATGCTGGAAAGTCGACGAGCCAAATGGTACCGATCGATCTAGTGGAGTTTATACAGAGCCTACGGCCGCTTATGCAAGCGACCTGTGGAAAGCAGATTCCGGTAAGTCTTCGCAGTGAAGAACCATGCAATGTTGTTATGTTTAACTCGGCGCAATTGCAGCAAGTGCTACTGAACCTGATCAACAACGGAGCAGACGCAATCGCCGGTTCGGGTACCATCGAAGTTACCATCGCAAATGTTGACGCGACGCGAGAATTCACAAAACATTGGGACTATTCACTCATCGTACCGGGACAGCAGGGTACTCTGATTGCATTGACGGTGCGCGACAGCGGATCAGGAATGTGTGAAGAGACAATCCGACAGATGTTCGATCCCTACTTCACAACAAAGGGAGTCGGCCATGGTTTCGGGTTGTCAAACGTTCTGGGCATAGCTCGTTCGCATAAAGCGTCGCTTACCGTTTCCAGCGAGATTGGATGCGGAACAGCCATAACGATCTACCTGTCGCCAGCGCAAGCCCCTACACCGGTCAGCGGTGGCAACACCGAACTGATTGCCGAAGTGCAAGTTAGACGCAATTTGCGTTTGCTAATAGTCGACGACGATGCGCTCGTGCGCGACTCCATAGCAGAAGTCCTCGCATTTCAGGGCTGGAACGTTTGTAAAGCGGAAAGCGGTCAAGCTGCAGTAGATATGGTGAAGCAGGCAAGTGATTTTGCAGCGATGATTATCGATTTCAACATGCCACACATGGATGGCCGCGAAACCTTGCGAGCCATCAGAGCTCTCGGCTGTTCTTCGCCCGCCATCCTTTGCAGCGGTCACATCTCCGCTCCGATGCAATTGTCTGTTCTCGACGAGTTCCAAGCTTTCCTTCCCAAGCCTTATCATCGGCTGGAACTTCAAGCCACTCTACAGCGACTAACCGGCTACTTTGACATTGCGGCTAAATAGACAGCGGCTTCCGCCCATTCATCGAAATTTCAGCTCGCGGACGCCGTTGACTAAACCGGGGGCTTTTTTAGGGCTTCGTCGATGGTCGCCATGAGAACGCGAACATCAATCGGTTTACTCAAGAATTGTCGGCATCCGGCTGTAGCGGCTCGCGCTTTGTCCGCTGGCAAGCCATACGAAGTGATAGCCACAACCGGCACTCGCTGTTGAAAGTCGATCGAAATCCTGCACGCCGCTGACCATCCATCAAGTTCTGGCATGTTCATATCCATCAAGACTAAGTCGATTGGTTGCGCGCTCATCAATTCAAGCGCTTCTCGGCCGTTGCAAGCCGTTACAACTGCGTGCCCGGCTTCACTTAAAGAGCGCTCAAGTAACAGACGCGTCATCCGATCATCATCGGCTACTAAAATTGTCGACATAGGGCGCGGGCGACTCTTAAAAATGAGGGCGAGCAGAGATTGGTTCAAGAAGAGGGGACTCTGACCCGCAGGGTGCGGCGGAAAGAAATTTAGCGAAAGCTCGTCGATGCAACAAAACTGTACGCGCAGCGTCCGGCCCGCATCCGCGTCGACCAAGCCGCGGCAAGAGAATCAATCGACAACTCAAGCTGTAAAAACTTTTTGTGCGATTCGAAGATACGTTCGGGGAAGATCTGCGAGCAGAGAAAGGTCATGTATGCCCCGTCAACAATGCGTTTCCAATTCGTAATTCAACTCATCAAGGAAGCCGCAATCGCTGTACCAGCTTTAGTGCCTATCAGTGGGATGTGCAAAATTGAGCGAAGCGGCGCGCGATATGCTCACTATGGCGCGTCTCTTTTTGCGCGAACCATCAGTCGAAAGGATGTTGACTTGGGTAAGAACAGAATTGACTTTATTGACGTCTGCCGGAAGTTCCATCACGCAATGCTTGTAACACATAACTCACACAATGACTTGCAAAGTTGGCCTGTGATCGTCGCGAGCGTGGGGCCGAATGGCGAGTTCTGGTTCGCAATTGATCGCAATCTGCTGAGGCAGGACGATATCAAGCCACAGTCGAAGGTTTGCGTGACCATGACGCGCGATGGTGAGTTCGCCACAGTCAGCGGGGAAGCTGAAGTTCGCTATGACGCTGCTGGGATAAAGCAATTTTGGTGTGAGTCGTGGCGGCCTTGGTTTGCCGACGGCCCCACCGATTTGGCACTCACGTTAGTTCACCTTGACGCTCATTTCGGTGAAACGTGGTCGCGCGACAGATCGACGCGTTTCAAGCACTTCTTCGCCGTTCGCGAGCCCGCAGCAATGGCGACTGAAAACTCTCCCGCACAGCGCCCGTTGGTTAAAGTTCAATCTGCGAAAGCTCAATTTATGAAAGCTCAGTTTATGAAAGCTCAATCAGTAAAATAGCTGCGAACGGATGTTCCCAGCTATCCGTACTTGATCGGCTTAGATCCTATCAATGCTTGCAACTCAGCTCTCAGCGAGTACTTGCGGTTCGGCTTCGTAGTCCGACACTGGCGCGCAGGAGCACACCAGGTTGCGATCACCATACACATTATCAACACGACCAACCGGCGGCCAGTACTTGACGCGATAATCGACCTCTGGATCTGGACACGCCGCTTCTTTGCGCGAGTAACTCCAACTCGGCGACTCGTTGAGCACCGCATCGATTGTGTGCGGAGCATTATGAAGCGGATTGTCGTTAACGGGCCACACTCCGCGCTGAACCTTCTCGTACTCTTCGTAAATCAAGTTCATCGCGCGACAGAATCGATCGAGCTCATACAGCGCTTCGCTTTCCGTCGGTTCGATCATCAACGTCCCAGCCACTGGAAAGGACATTGTCGGCGCGTGGAAGCCGTAATCGATCAGACGCTTCGCGATATCATCCACCGACACATGCCCTTCATCGCTCATCGGCCGTGTATCAATGATGCATTCATGAGCCACCAAGCCGCGGTTGCCTGTATAGAGAATCGGATAGTTGGCCTTCAACCGATCCGCGATGTAGTTAGCGTTCAATATCGCAACTTGCGTCGCACGTCGCAAACCGGCCGATCCCATCATGCGAATGTACATCCACGAAATTGGAAGGATACTACTGCTACCGAACGGCGCCGAGCTGACGATTGGTCCGCGTCGATCCTCTCGCACGCCATCTCTAGGAAGAAACGGAGCCAAGTGCGCGCGCACCGCGACGGGGCCGACTCCAGGGCCGCCGCCACCGTGCGGAATGCAAAAAGTCTTATGCAAGTTCAAGTGCGAAACATCTCCGCCGAACTTGCCGGGCTTCGCCACTCCGACCAGTGCGTTTAAGTTTGCACCATCGATATAAACTTGACCACCGGCTGCGTGGACTTTCTCGCATACCGCCGTCACACCCACTTCGAAAACACCGTGCGTTGACGGATAAGTGATCATGATCGCCGCGATCCGCCCAGCATTTGCGGCAATCTTGGCATCGAGGTCATCCAAGTCGACGTTGCCTGCGTCATCGCACTTCACTACGACCACCTGCATGTTTGCCATCTGCGCACTCGCCGGGTTCGTTCCATGCGCACTGCTGGGGATCAAGCACACGTTGCGATGCTCTTCGCCACGCGACTCATGATACTGCATAATCGCCAGCAACCCCGCATACTCGCCTTGCGATCCCGCATTCGGCTGCAACGAAATCGAATCGTAGCCCGTTATTGCGCACAACATCGCCTCCAGTTGCGCGATCATCTCGCGATAACCTTGCCATTGATCCGCAGGCGCGAACGGATGAATGCTGCTGAACTCTGGCCATGTTACCGGAGTCATTTCAGTGGCGGCGTTCAATTTCATGGTGCACGACCCCAACGGAATCATGGCGCGATCGAGCGCGATGTCCATTTCAGAAAGCCGTCGCAGATAACGCATCATCTCCGTTTCGCTGCGATACTGATGAAACACAGGTTGCGACATGTAACGATCACTGCGCAGTTGATTTGCAGCCAAAGTCGTTGAGTCATCCGCATCGACAGTCGGCACGAGCGACTTCGACGGCGCGAACAACTTCACGAGCTCAGCCACATCGGCTTCGGTGGTTGTTTCGTCGAACGCCACACCGACCTGAGTTTCACTGACTTTGCGCAAGTTATAACCAGCTTCAACCGCCGCCTTCAGCACATCTTCCGTTGCTGCTGCAGTACGAATCGTTACCGTGTCAAACACTCGATCCGATTCTAAGTTTACGCCGCGTTTCTTCAGCGACCGGCAGAACCGCATCGTTAAACCATGCACGCGCTGTGCGATCGCTCGCAATCCTTCGGGACCGTGATAACATGCGTAAAGCGTAGCCATGATGGCCAACAGAGCTTGCGCAGTGCAGATGTTCGAAGTCGCTTTCTCGCGACGAATATGTTGCTCGCGAGTCTGCAGAGCTAACCGAAACGCTGGTGCTCCGTGCGCATCGATCGATTGCCCAACTAGTCGACCAGGCAACGTTCGCTTGAAAGCGTCCTTCGTCGCTAAAAATGCTGCGTGCGGACCGCCAAATCCAAATGGAACTCCGAAGCGTTGTGAATTTCCAACGACAACATCAGCACCCAGCGATCCAGGCGATTGCAATAACGTCAGAGCCAACAGATCCGAAGCCATGACTACCATCGCTTTGTTCGCATGCGCTGCATCAATCAACTCAGCGAAATCGTCGACCGCGCCATCCGTCGCTGGGTACTGCACGAGTGCAGCGAACACACCTTGCCAGTCAGCCACCGCGGTGCGTTGGTCAAACTTCACCACTTCAATTCCCAGCGGTGCGGCGCGCGTCTCAATCAAGGCGATCGTTTGCGGATGGCAAGCCGTAGATACTAAGAAGCGATGCGCGCCGGTCTTGTTCGAGCGTTGACACAGCGTCATCGCCTCAGCCGCAGCGGTTCCTTCGTCCAGCAGCGATGCGCCGGCAATGTCCATGCCGGTCAGTTCGCAGACCATCGTCTGAAAATAGAACAACACTTCTAATCGCCCCTGCGAGATCTCCGGTTGATACGGCGTATAAGCGGTGTACCAAGCCGGATTTTCCAGCACGTTGCGCTGAATTACTTTCGGTGTGTGGGTTCCATAATAACCTTGGCCAATGAAGCTCCGCAGCACTTTGTTCTTGCTCGCAATCTGCTTCAACTCCGCGAGCGCTTCCTCTTCCGATATGCCCGCCATCAAGTCCATCGGCTGATCGTCCGCGATATTCTCCGGCACGACAGCTCGCGTCAAATCATCCAACGAATCGTAGCCCAAGCGATCGAGCATCGATTGAATTTCATGGTCGCGCGGACCGATATGACGACCGACAAACGCAGACAATTTTGCGGAAGACTCATTAGAACGAGCGTTGGTCATAGTAACCTGGACTTTCAAAGAGCAAACGAAATGGAAGCCGGGACATGGTTGCCGACAGCATTACCACATCTCAACTTGTTTGCCCCTCTGTCCTTGATACCTGAGAGATCTCAGCTAGCAACTTGCGTAGCCTTTCCCCTTCGGTGGATTCCTCATGATTGCCATCGCAGTCATCAACTGCCGCAACCACTAAATCGCTCTCCAGAGACGATTGCTTTAACAGCGGTTCTTGGTGCCTGAGCGGTTCAGGGCCCTGCTTGCGCCTTCGGCGTTCCGATTCGAAGCTTATTCGTGATTAACTTCGACCGAAATCTCTCCCACTGTTTACCATCGCGTCTGTAGTATATTCGCCCGACCACAGTTGGTCCAACTGAGTGAATGAATAATCCATCAAGCAAGTTCGCCTCTCACCCACATTCAACCGACGCAATCCGAATAACCTGCACTCGTATCGAATAGGGCTCGGAAACTAAGGCACATCTAAGCCGCAAAGGTCGCTCTTAACGCGGGATAATCGACCCGCGAACCTACTCAACGATCGCAGCCCGGGCGATTCGACAAGCGGCTAAAAAATCGGGTACGTCGAGATTCTCTTGATTCGTGTGAACGTTGCGTTGCCCGCATCCCAGTGTGACCGCTGGAATGCCATGCTTGAATAACCAGTTCGCATCGACTCCACCATCGGTCACCGCAAACTCTGGCTCAGCACCAGTCGACAATCGCACCGTTGCAGCCGCCCTCTGAACCGCTTCCGAATCTGGATCTAACTTGAACGATTCGTAGTCAACTCGCTGCTCGACTTCAGCTCGCACGGCGACGCCCGCCGAACTCGTTACTTTACCCGCAGCCGCGACGAAAGCATCTTTGATCGCCGTCGAAATCGCGGTTCGAAAAGCACTCTCGTGACTGCGCGCCTCGGCGTCGATCTCAACGTAGTCCGTCACCACATTCGTCGCATTGCCTCCGCGAATAACGCCAATGTTACTCGTACCCTTTGAAAGCGATTTCGCGCCAGGTAATTTTTTCTTCACCAGTCCTAACCAGCCGTCTTTATGCAATGCAGCGATCGCCAAGCTAGCCGCCGTGATCGCGTTCGCTCCATCTTGCGGCGCCAGTCCAGCGTGTGCGGGAACTCCGTGCAATTTGATCTTCAGTTTCTCACCGCCCGTCGCACCAATCGTCAACTTGCGGGGATTGCCGCCGTCGAAGTTAAGTGCGAATGCGGGCTTGCCAAGTTTGCTTACAACCAGATTGCGACTGCCCTGCAAGCCGATCTCTTCTTGCACGAAAAAGCACAACGTTAACGGTGCGTAATCGGCCTTGCTGTCGAGCACTTCCATTAGCCCCACCAGCACCGCGGCCACGCCAGCGCGATCGTCGCCAGCCAACCCTGTCGTCGGATCAGCCGATTTGATTGTGTCGCCAACAAGTGTTGGTTTGCAACCTAGACAGATCGGCACCGCGTCCATGTGAGCAGAAAGCATCAGTCGCGGACCTTTCTTCGTTCCCGGCAATTTCACAATCAGATTGCCGACCGCACCCGGACGCGGCGTTCGTTTGTGAGCGGTGTCGAACGCGATCGCAGATTCGGGAACGCCCATCGCTTTCAAGTGCTCGATAACGACCGCAGCCATTTCCGACTCTTCGCAGCTCGGTCCGCGAACCGCCATCAACGCCATCACCAGTTCGATCGCACGCTTCTCATTGATCTTCATCGTTGCTCTCTTGAAACATTCGCGAAGCGGTTTCGTTACTCAATCACGACATCGACGCGACCGCTAAACATCGCTGCGCGATCACCGCGATCTGCCAGGGTAGCAGCGAGCGATTCTACTGTTCGAGTCGCTTTACCGCGCCACAATTCTTGATCACCTCTAACTACAGCCACTTCTTCATCGAGGTTGAGCATGTCATCGCGGAGCAACAGCGTGAGCTTACCCGCCGGAGCTCCTTCAACAGTGATACGATTGCCGGCTCGTGTGGCCACGATTCGATCGCCCGCTTTCGCATTCGTAGCGTCGACTAGCAACCAATAGAATCGTGAATGAAGCACATCGTCTTGCAGCCAGATCACTTTCTCAGGGACGATGTTGCGAGTGAACTTCATCATCCACTTTACGCCTTCCCGATCCTCGCGATCCATCCAATGCCCCTTTTCAGCATAGATCTTTACCCAGTGCTCGTAGCCGTTCGCGTCGTTCTTCTTGAGTTCCGCGAGCTGCTCTTCCCAAGTCTTAGCGATCGCATTGCGATTGTAAGCCGCGTCTTTACCACCCATGTGCAACGTGAACGGCAAATTGCGCAGGCCATCAGGTTTGGTCTCGTTCGGATGCCCAGCCATCATGGCTGCCGCCGCCAGTTGATCCGCCATGCGCGGCGCGAGCTGAAACACGCCGTCACCACCGGCTGAATAACCAGTGATATAAACGCGATCCGGATTCACATCTTCGATCGCAATCAAGTTCTCAATCAAACGCGTGTAGAGCGCATCGATATGTCCCTGATGCCACATATTCCAGGTGTCAGTCGGAGCTCGCGGAGTGACATACACGCCTTCCTCCAACTCGTACAATTTCTTCTGATTCTCCCACTGTTGATCATTCACCCGCTTCGGAGCTCCGCCCCCTCCGTGCATCGAGATCACCAGACTGCGACCTGCCTTCGGCTTCTCACCAAAGATCTTCAGCTCGAATGGCATCTCCGCCCCATCAGCTTTGATCAGCTTTGCATCCATCTCCGCTTTGCGCGTCGCTTGGATGTTCGCGCGATGATCTGCGGCCAGCAACTCAACCGCTTGATCAGTTTCTGCTTTTGTCAGCGAAGCCTTCGCGAACTCCTGTTCTTGCAACGCACCGCGATCAGCCAGCGGCTTCTTCAAGTATTCGCTCAGTTGCTCGATCACTTTCGACGATTCAGCTTTCAACGTAACCAGCTTCTCGTTCTCATCGGCGACGAACTGATGCGATACATTCACGCCCGCGTGCATCATCTCAACGTTGAATCTCTTTCCTTTCGGCAACGCAATCGACAAATGGTCGTTGGCATCAAAACGCTCATCTTTGCTTTGACCACGAAATACTATGTTGCCCTCTTCATCCCGCACAATCACATTCGCTTGGCAACGATCCGGGCCGCTCGCACCCAACGTTTTGAATCGCAGCTTCACGAACCCTTCCGGCACCTTATTATCAATCTTCAAATAGCGTTCCGTCACATTGGTTGCAAACACATCTTTGTTGCTGCGATCCCAAACCATCGGAAAATTCAGCGGCGTCTTGCGAAAGCTAACCGCATAGATCCCGTGCTCCGGTGCATCGAGTTGTGCAGTGCTAGCCCGGTCGGTGAACCAAGCTTTGTCGAGTTCATCACCGTTCGCTTCGGCAGCGCCAGTAAAATGCCAGCCGTCATCCCAGATCTCGACCCACGAGTGGTTACCGCTCTTGTCAGTCCACAGTGGTGTCCCTACGAAACGCGCTGGCACACCGCAGGCTCGACATGCATCGATCAACAGAATCGACAATCCTGTACAGGAAGCCAGTCCAGACTCCATCGATTCCCGAGGCCCCTGGTCCGCGCGACGTCGCTTGGTCGAATACTTGACGTTCAATTCCTTGAAGATCGCTTGATTCAGACGCGCGCCGGCCAACCCCGGCGACTTCAGGTCTCTGACGACGGGCCAAAAGCGTTCGAAGAACTCTTTCCGCCACGCATCGCGTCGCTCGTTGATGTTCGCATACGGCAAAACTTCGTTTAGAAACACTTCTTCGGGAAGGTCCCTCCCCCAAGCCGACTCGCGGCGCACTTTGTACGCCAATGCGAGGTTCTCCAGCAAGAAGTCAGCCTTCAGCGACGCCGCGTCGCTCGTCGGCATGTTCTCGAGCAAGAATCGCAACCCGGGTCGCTGGTCGTCAGGCACCGTTGTCCACGCTCGTTCAAGTTCGCCACGGTTATCGTTCGCTTGATTGAATACCGCTTCGATTTCAGTCGGAACCGCAACCTGCGCGGTCCCAGACTTCTCGAAACTTAACACCAGCAAACAACCGACTAGAAGACTCGACCGAGCTCGACAGTTGACCATTATTTGCACTCGAATTGGGACCGATTAGAAGAATATGCCACACGGCGCACACGCCGCCGAGGCAACATTATAAGCACAATCGCCAGTCCCATTCGACGGTCGCCTGCCGCTGACCTGTGAATGCGCGAGAGTCGCAGATTTTCAACCCGCGCAGCGCGGATTCTCGCTGGTTTCGCAGAGCTAAAAACAATAGTAAGAGCTACTCAGTCGTCTGTGCAACTACCGGCGCGGAATCTACGTTTTGGAACTCATAAGAATCCTTGTAACCATGCGCGTCCATCAGCGTGAAACCGAGGAACAACGCCACAAAGATGAACGAGCTCAAGAACACAATTGCATTCAGCGGCTTGTCATGCAACATGTGCATAAAGAACAGAATCACAAGCGATGCTTTGATCGTGGCAATAAACAGCGACACAATCAACTCCGCGTTTCCAAGGTCCAAGGTCGACTGAAATACCGTCAACCAAGTCAGGAAAATCAGCGAGAAGAAGACCGCCAATAAACTCTTGACCGACGCAGGATGCGCGAATCCATGGTGCTGACCAGCGTGAGCTTTATGTTCTGACATTACTACCGACCTATTTATTGTTTCACAGCAAAGATTCGAGGAGTCACACGTGGACCGTTACATTGCTACTTAATCAAGTACAGCAATGGGAACAGATAGATCCAAATCAAATCGACCAAGTGCCAGTAAAGCCCAACGTAGTCGACCGGACCGAAGTACTCTTCGTTGAAGTGATCTTTCGTTGCGCGAACCAGCAACCAAGCAAGCACAGCCATACCGCCCAAAATGTGAACTGCGTGAACACCAGTCATGCAGTAATAAATACTGAAGAAAATACCGGCTCCACCCTTTTGATCAACCGCAGCTAAAGTGGGTTCGCCTGGAACAACGGGTGCGTCTATGCGAGAGACAAGCTTTGTGCCTTCGTGACTTGCCGCGTCGTGCTCATGGTCAGCACTGCCTTCGTGACCGTGATCGTCCGAAGAATGCGAATCCGAACCATGCACGTCAGTGGCGTGCGCTTCAATTCCGTGCTCAGCCGCCAGAGCCGCTGCCTCAGCATTCTGAAATGCGATGCCGACAAACACACCAAGGAAGTAACACAGAGCGGTGACGAGCATCGGACCGGCAACTTCGGCAGTACGCTTCTCGCCCTTCACGACAGCCATTACATACCAGGCCGCAAAACCAACAACACAGAGCGCCGGAACCGCGCTCAGATAGTACAGCCAAGGCGAAATTCCCGCGTGATGTGGTTCTTGCAGATACTGAGCCACGTACTCACCAGCGGGCAACAATCCTAAATCCCACTTGTGCGTGTACTCAATCGCCTTCACACCCAAGAACATCGCTGCACAACCAAGCGTAATCGCTAAGCAGATAACCAAGCCCGTTCGCTGACGGAGTTGTGCACAACGGACGCCCCAAGCCATCGACAAACTACTGAACAGCAGCACACCGGTGTTGAACGCACCCAACGTCTCATTGAGATACTGACTCGCAAAGGTGAACACTTCAGGGTGCAAGCTTCGGTACAGTGCGTACGCGCAGAACATCCCGCTGAAGAACAAGACTTCAGTCACTAGGAACAGCCAGATCCCGAGCTTCCCCGAATCAAATTGTTGTTCGGGGTCATCGAAGTGGTGAGCCAAAAATGGGCTATGCCCATGATCACCGTGTCCGTGGCCAGCATCGTGCGAGTCGTGTGCGTGTGAAGTCATCGATAGTTGCTCTGGTATTGCTCGAAGGCATGCGCTGGATCATCCAGCGCGAATCAATTAAGCGTGGGCAGTCTTGGGAGCGGGCGTAGTCGGTTGAACATATTCCCAACCTCGTTCGGCATCCCGGTAAACAAGCGGTGTGTAATCGTAAGGTTCGTTCACCGTTGGCGGTGACTGGAAGTTGTAGTATGGAGGTGGCGAAGCACACTGCCATTCCAACGTTGCCGCGCCCCAAGGATTCGGCGGTGCCTTCTTGCCGCTTCGCAGCGACTGCAGCAGGACGCCCAAGGCTACGAACAAACCGAGCCCCAGTAGGTAAGCTCCGACGGTCGACATCTGGTGCAGATCTTGGAATTCCTCAACATAGCGAGCGTAGCGACGTGGCATACCGCGGCTACCCATCACGAACTGAGGAAGGAACGTCAAGTTGAAACCGACGAACACAAACCAGCACGAAACGATGCCCCAGAAGTCATTAAACATCTTGCCAGTCATCTTCGGCCACCAATGGAACACTCCACCAAGGAATCCGACTAACGTACCGCCAACCATAACGTAATGGAAGTGAGCGACCACGAAGTAGGTGTCATGCAAGTGCCGATCTGTCGACAAAGCACCCAACCACAAACCGGTTAAGCCGCCAATCGTGAACAAGAAGATAAAGGAAAGTGCATAACACATCGGCGTGTTGAGCTGCACTGTGCCTTTGTACATCGTCGCCAACCAGTTAAACACCTTGATGGCTGACGGAATGGAAACCGTAAACGTCAAAGCGCTAAACACAATCGTTGTGACTTCAGCCATGCCGCTGGTGAACATGTGATGGCCCCAAACCAGGAACCCGAACAACGCAATCGCAATGGAGCTGTACGCGATGAAGCGGTATCCGAAGATCGACTTGTGGCAGTGAACGCTCATCAATTCACTAATGATACCCATACCCGGAAGGATCATGATGTACACAGCAGGGTGCGAGTAGAACCAGAAAAAGTGCTGGAACACAACCGGATCGCCATTGTACTGCGGATCGAAGATACCGATATGAAAAACTCGCTCTGCGGCCAACAACAGAACTGTGATTCCCAAAACCGGCGTTGCCAGCACTTGGATAATCGAAGTCGCGTAGGTTGCCCACAGGAACAAAGGCATCTTGAACCACGACATGCCGGGTGGCCGCATCGTATTGATCGTTACGATAAAGTTCAGACCAGTGAAGATCGAACTGAACCCCAAAATGAATACGCCCATCGTTGCTGCCACAACGGGACCACGAGTTTGTGTACTGTACGGCGTGTAAAACGTCCAACCAGTATCAAGACCCGTGTACAACATTGCGGTCAGGAAGAAAATCGCACCCGCAACCCACAGGTAGAAACTACCGAGGTTCAAACGAGGAAACGCGACGTCCTTCGCACCCAGCATCACTGGAACCAAAAAGTTTCCAAGTGCAGCCGGAACACTGGGGATGATGAACAAGAACACCATGATCGCGCCGTGCAGCGTGAACACTTGGTTGTACTGCTGAGTCGTCAAGAACCAACCTGTAGGCTGCATCAGCTCGGTTCGCAGAACCAACGCCAAACACCCGGCCAGGAAAAACGCCGACATCACGCCGACCAAATACATTAGCCCGATCCGTTTGTGGTCCAACGTCAACGCCCAACTCAAGAATCCCTTGGAGTTGATCAGGAAGTTGTCCGCTTCGTTCGATTCGTAATGCGAATGTGTCGGTTCTGTTGCTACCGCGCTCATCGCTAAATCCTCTTTAAAATCGTCGCCATACTTGCATGTAACTGAGATGCTGGTGCTTTCGCTAACTACTTCGCATCTGTTGTTTTTTCTTCATTCTTACCGAGCTCATCGTCGGTTAACTGTCCGTCTTTCAAAGCTTCAATGTACATCGTCAACGCTGTGATCTCCTGATCGTCCAGCTTGCCTTGGAAGGAAGGCATCAGCGAAGCAGCTTGATATCCCTCGCGAATTTTCTTCTGCGGTTCAAGGATTGACTGCCTGATGTAGTTTTCGTCCACCTTCACCGCTTCTCCGCCGACCATCTTCTGTTCAGTCCCATAAGTGCCGGCGAAGCTCGGACCAACGATCCTCTTATCAGGCTCGCTTGAGTGACACGCTTTGCAGCCCATTCGCTCGTACAACCACTGCCCGTGAGCAACTGGATGTTCCGGTGGCTTGGCCGCTTCTGCTAACCACTTCTCATACTCCTCATCTTTGTGCACTACAACTTTGGTGATCATGTTGCTGTGCTCATCACCGCAATACTCAGCACAGAACAAATCATATGTTCCTTCCAAAATCGGTTCGAACCACATGTAGGTCACGCGACCTGGAACGACGTCCGTCTTGCAGCGAAACGCTGGAATAAACAAACTGTGCAACGCATCATCTGACCGCATCCGCATTCGAGACGCTTTGTTGATCGGAATATGCAACTCCGTGCTGATCGCACCGTTCGGATACTGGAACGTCCAGTTCCACTTTCTTGCTGTGACGTTCACGTCAATGGTTTCTGCAGGCCATCGCATCATGTCCATATATCCGTCGACGCCCTTGGCAAAGATCCACACGACAATCATCGTCGGGACCACTGTCCAGAAAATCTCCAATGCATTGTTGTGCAGTGCGTGGGAGTCGCCCTCGTAACCAGGACGGCGGCGGTATTTGACCGCAAACCAGACCATCGCCGCAACGATCAATACGAAGAAGACAACAGAGATCCACATGATATACATGTAAAGCGAATCTACTTTGTCTGCGAAAGTCGACGCTTTAGCTGGAAACCAGAAGCTCGAGTTCTTGTCCGCAAGTAACAGGGGAATACCGGAGAGCGACATAGCGATTACTCGTAAGTATCCTTCAAAGGACCATGTTCGGGGTTGGCAGTGCGATCCGCGCCTGCCTCTTGTTCAATGTAGCCATTTGCGTCGGCTTTCAAGCCCTCAGTCTTCGCGGTTGGCGCTTTTGCCGCACCGCGAAACCAAAAAGGCGCAGTCAAGCCAACCAGCATGATCATGAATGCGGCTCCGCCAAACGCCATCACTCGACGTGCATCTGTCGCATAGCGGTTCGCATCGGGATCATACATATAACACAGTTGGATGAAAGCATCCGAAATTGATTCGTTCAGTTGACCTTTGCCAGCTTCCGCGATGGCGAGCTTTACTTGGTCCGGCTCAAGTCCCAGCGAAACAAAGTACCGGCAGACACGCCCCTCGGGACTGAGGAAATAAGTCACCGCAGCATGACTGTACCGATTATTCGCCTTGTCGTACGTGTACTTAAATCCAACTGCATTCGCCAGCTTCGAAATCTGCTGCTGCTCGCCAGTTAAGAAGTGCCACGACTCCTCCGCGCTCGTGTCCCGCAGCAATCCTGTATACTTCGCTTTCGTGTCGCGGGCTTTCGAGAACTTCTCAGTCGGATCGATACTAACAGTGACGATCTCAAACCGCTCGCCCAGTTCCTCACCCAGCGAACCTCGCAAATTGGCGACTAGGTTGTCGAGCTGGGCTATGCACAAACCCGGGCAGTCACTGTAATTCAGAGTCAGAACAATCGGCTTGCCCTTCTTGAAAAACTTGCCCAAGCCAATCTTGTTCCCACGCTCATCGGTGAAAAGCAAATCTAGCGGCACAAACTCGCCAACCTTATCATCGACGCCAATTCCTCGAGCATTGTCAGGCAGTTCCCGAAGTAACTGCGCCTGCAATTTTGAAGATGTACCGAAGGGTGCGACAGTGCTGAGACAGCACAGCGTACACACGACGAACATCAGTGATCTACTCAAGGAAAACATGGTCAATCTTATTCTTAGGTGCCTGCAGCAGGTTCTGTAGGCTTACTGAACTCTTTCAAAATCAAGCTTTCCGCTTGCTTCATCGGTATGTATATCCGCTTTTCCTGCGTCGGCGCAACGGCTTCTGTTCCGACTGCGCCATCCGCCGCAGGTGGAATCACGTCGACGATCACCTGCTGGTAGCCTTCCAACTTGGCCTTCTGCTTCTCAATCTCAGCATCCGCCGAAACATAGTGGCTGGTCGCCAACTTACGTTCTTCTTCGCCGGTGATCCAATTGTAAGTAAGCGCTTGGATCAACAGGATTATCACGAACAGCAGAACTGCGCTAATAAAAGTCGCATATGCGATCGAGTTTGTGTTCAAGTCATCGTAACGAGCCATGTGCAGCCTTCACTTACTTCATTGTACGTTCAGTTCAATGTACGTCCGCCAAACCATCTTGCAATGGAACTACATGGGCGATTGTTGATAAGCCAGCGCGTCAGGCATCCACGGATCGCGGACTGCAACCATCGGAGTCTCACCAACTCGGAACAGGAACAATGCGAGGAAAATCGAAACCATACCAATCCAACACACAAAGTGTCCGAATAGCATCGCGGCGCTGGCATGACCCACGTTTGGCATTACTAGGAAAGTCATGTCCAACCAGTGCACGCACAGTATAAACACCGCCCAACCAGCCAGTACCGATTTGTTACGCCGTATCGCTCGCGGCAATGTTCCCAAAAACGGTACCGCAAAATGCAGGATAATCAGCAAGTAGCCCAGCGGACGCCAACCGGTCTCTAAATCCAATCGATCCGCGTACCAAGCAGTTTCTTCCGGAATGTTTGCATACCAGTACAGCAGGAACTGCGAGAAAGCGATGTAAGTCCAAAACACAATGAATCCGAACTGGAACTTCGCCAAGTCATGGAAGTGTTCCGTCGTTACATACTTTTCCATCCGACCGTTACGCTGCATCAAGTAGCAAGTCAAAATCATCACTGCAAAGAAGCTCAGCATACCTGCAGCAAACAGATAGACGCCGTAAATCGTGCTGTACCATTCCGCATCCGTCGACATCATCCAATCAAAGGCAGCGAAATTTAGTGACAGTGCAAAGGCGATAATGAACGGCCCAGCCCATCGCTGTAACTTAATCGTGATCTCGGTGCTGCCCGATTCGTCCTGCTCACGACTCTTGCGAAAATACAACGTCGCCGCAATACACCAGACCGCGAAGTAAACAACCGCTCTCAACAGAAACCACTTCGGATCCAGGTAGCTCAATTTGAGTTCGACGATCGCTGGTACATTCCCAGCTCCCTTGGTCCACTCGTACAGTGTTCCTTGTCCGCCAAACACAACTGCGATGATCGGGAGAAACAAAACTGCCCACCAAGGAATCGTCAGCGCCAGCAGCTCCGCCACTCGGCGCACCGAGGCGCTCCAGCCGGCGCGAACAACATGCTGCACCAAAACAAAGAACAACGCACCCAAACAAAAACTCAGGCAATAGATGTAGTTAGCGAGGTACGAATGAAAGAACATCCGAAACCCCGTCGCTTCATTCTCGGACTTCACCAAGAACTGAAACAAACCAAGACTAACCAAAACACACACGGCACCAACTGCAACCAAAATCGGAGCAGCCGCACGCCAGCTGGCTGGCATCGTGATGTTATCGTTTAAAGTGTTCGCAGCCATCAATGTTACCTGAGTTCTACGTTTTCTAAATTCTACGTTTTATTGTTTGCCGACTACTGATCAAAAATTACTGCCGTCTATCACTTAGCCGACAAATCGCCGCGCCGCGCTTCCGGAACGTCTTCCAACGATGCATTCTGACTACGCTGCAAAGCTCGAACATAGAGCACAACAGCCCATCGTTCTTTTGGCGTAAGCGACGAAGCGTAAGCCGCCATCTTTCCCTTGCCGTTCGCAATCGTGTAATAAATGCGTCCCAACGCTTGCTTCTGAATGCGGTCTTCATGCAGACTCGTTGGCTGCACCCAATACCCTTGAGCCAGATTCGTTGCTCGCTGCGAGACCAGTCCGTTACCGTATCCTGCGAACCCGTGACATACGGCACAGTTGATTTCGTACTTCTTCTTGCCCAGTGCAAACAACTCTTCAGTCGCCTCAATCGGGAACTCAGTCAACCAAGCGTAGTTCGGTTCACCAGCCGCTGCGGCTGGCGCAGGCTGCGCATTGGCCGTTTCCGGTGTAGCCGCCTGCGTTTCCGCAGCAACCGCGGCGGGAGCCGGCTCTTGCTTGGCAGCCGCAGGCTCAGCAATTGCAGGCTCAGTGCTCGCCGGTTCAGTGCTAGGTGCCTCAGCAACCGGTTCCGTAGCAGGTGGCTCGGTCGCAGCAGGTTCCTGTGCAGCAGGCTCTTGAAGCTTAAATGCAACCATGCGAGTTGCAGCGGTTGACTCGAGCAACGCGGTCTGATCCGGGTCGTAACCTAAGTAATACGGATCCGCGTTTTCCAATTCGCCACGCGCCACAGTACCGGGAACAGGTGGACGTTGCGTGCGGTTATCAGCAAACAAGCTGGTCGTTTGCTGGGGTTTCTTCTTTGGCTGGAAATCCATATCGAAAAACACATGCCAACGCGGCGAATCGCTCTGCGAAGCTCGCATTCGCAACACCATCGCGCCGGGTATTAGCGACACAAAGATCAAGGCCATAATCACTGAGAATATCGCCTTCGGTATTTCCGCGGGCGTATCGTCCTCTCGAACTTCGTCGACCGACAGCGGACTGGTGCTGTCGAGCAGACTTTTCACTTTTTCAGTGTTGAAATATTTATCCCGCGAATCGACCCACAGGAAAAAGCGATCGTCCGTTGCGCGATCGAACTTTGGATTGGTGAACATAGGATTGCTGAACTTCGGCAACCCATTCAATCCCAACATCGCGAAGACGGTCGTGTAAGCCGCGAACAAAACGGTCAACTCGAAGGCGACCGGAATGAAAGCAGGCCAGCTCGAGAAAGGCTTGCCGCTGATGATGTACGGATAATCGATCGAGTTCATCCACCATTGCATCAGCAACGCAATGCTTGTCCCAGTCGCTCCGGCACACAACGTAAACCACGGCAGAACAGTCGGCTTGATCCCGAGCGCTTCGTCAATTCCGTGAACTGGAAAAGGCGTGAACGCGTCAGTTCGAGTGTAGCCCGAATCGCGGACCTTTCGAGCTGCATCGAGCAACTGATTGTCGTCTGCGTACTCAGCTACCCAGCCGAATGCCTTCGGTGGCTTTACTTTTTTCTCAGGCTTATGATCGCTCATATTATTCAGTAACCTGACTAACTCTTGAACAGTTTAAACACTCTGAACCAACGAATTCACCGCACCAACCCGCGAACTTTAATGACCACCCGCGTGGCCGTGACTGTGCGCATGCCCGTGACTATGTGCATGCCGGTGCTCCGCATGAGCATGCTGGCTCATCACGCCCTTCACTTCCGCCATCGCTACAATCGGCAAGTAGCGACAGAACAGCGAAAACAGGGTGAAGAACAGACCGAAACTACCCACCAACATACCGATATCAACCCAAGTCGGCGTGAAGTAACCCCAGCTCGAAGGCAAGAAGTCACGACTCAGCGAAGTGACCGTAATCACAAATCGCTCGAACCACATTCCGATGTTCACAAAGATCGAAACAATCCACATCGCAATCGTGTTCGTCCGGAAGAACTTGAACCAAAACAGCTGCGGCGAAATCACATTGCAACTAACCATAATCCAGTATGCCCACCAATACGGACCGAACGCACGGTTCCAGAATGTGAAAACTTCATACGGGTTTTGACTGTACCAAGCCATAAAGAACTCAGTCGCATAAGCCAAGCCGACCAAGGATCCAGTCGCCAAAATGATCTTGTTCATATTGTCCAAGTGACGCAGCGTAATGACGTCCTTCAGCTTGTACAACGCGCGGACCGGAACCAACAACGTCACCACCATACCGAAGCCACTGAAGATCGCACCTGCTACGAAGTAAGGTGGGAAGATCGTAGTGTGCCAACCCGGCAACTGCGACACCGCAAAGTCAAAGCTAACCACCGTATGCACGGACAAAACCAGCGGCGTTGCCAACGCGGCCAGCAAACTGTAAGCCTTTTCGTAACGCATCCAGTGCCGTGACGAACCGCTCCATCCTAACGACAGAATACCGTAGACCATGCGTCGAAATTTGTTCGTCGAACGATCGCGGAACGTCGCCAAGTCCGGAATCATGCCCATGTACCAAAACACTAGCGACACCGAAGCATAAGTTCCAACCGCGAACACGTCCCACAACAGCGGACTGCGGAACTGAGGCCACATCCACAAATTCAAACTTGGATAAGGTGTCAACCAGAACGCCAACCAAGCGCGTCCCACGTGGATCCCTGGGAACGTTCCCGCGCAAACCACGGCGAAAATCGTCATCGCTTCCGCAGCTCGGTTAATCCCTGTTCGCCAGTTTTGACGGAACAAAAACAAGATCGCAGAAATCAGCGTACCAGCGTGGCCAATACCGACCCAGAACACGAAGTTCACAATCGGCCAAGCCCAGAATACCGGCGACATGTTACCCCACACGCCAACGCCCGTGAGGAACAGATACACGATCAGTCCACCGAACATGCCGAGCGTAGGAACAGCCAGCAAGAAAGTGACCCACCAAGCCAATGGTTGAGCTTCCTCGCTGATCCGTGACACCATGTGGGTCAAAGATCCGTAGGTCTGATTGCCGGTGACTAACGGCGAGCGTCTGCCCGGCGTATCAATCGTGTTATCGATAACTTTGTGACTAGCTATGGTCGACATGAGCCTCGCCAGATTCTTCGTGGGTGTCGGAATGGGCATCATGTCCATGATGCGCAGGTTCTAATTGATCACTGGTCTTCAACCGGGCATGCGTGTTGCGCACACGAGCCAGGTACAACGTACGAGCTTTGATGTTCAGTTCTGCCAACATCTCATAAGCCCGTTCGCTCTTCTGAATTTTGGAAACGCGGCTGTTCGGGTCGTTCAAGTTGCCGAAGACAATCGCCTGCGATGGGCAAGCGGACTGACAAGCGGTTTGAACTTCGCCGTCCTCAATCACACGCCCCTCGGTTCGAGACTGAATCTTTCCGTTCTGAATACGCTGGATACAGTAAGTGCACTTTTCCATCACACCACGGCCGCGCACAGTCACTTCCGGGTTCAGCACCAATTGCTGCAGCTTGCGGCTCGCTTTTTCGATCTCGCCTTTTTGCTGCCAGCCGTAAAAATAACCGTACTCAGTTTGGTAGTTGAAGTAATTGAAGCGTCGAACTTTGTACGGGCAGTTGTTCGCACAGTAACGTGTTCCGATACAACGGTTGTAAGCCATCGCATTGATGCCTTCTTCCGTATGAACTGTTGCAGCAACTGGACAAACCTGCTCACACGGAGCGGTCTCACAGTGCACGCAAGCCACCGGTTGATTCACAATCTTCGGTGTATCAACATCTCCGCGGAAGTAACGATCAACCCGCAACCAATGCAGCTCGCGGCCGCGCGTCACTTGCTCTTTACCCACGACCGGAACGTTATTCTCGGCTTGACAAGCCACCACGCAGGCATTGCAGCCGATACACTTGTTCAAATCGACCGTCATACCCCACTGGTAAGTTACAGTCTTGTCACTCTCAAGCGTTTCAATCGGCTCTTTCCAAAGCGATTCGAGCGCTGGATGGTGTGTGCCCAGATGATCGACGAACTCTGAACCGCCCTCTTGAATCTGCTCCAGCGTACCTTCGCGAACAAGATTCTTCGCTCGGATCTTCGTCGTTTCCAAACCAAGTTCATCGATCGCAAAGTGATCTTGAGTGGTCGCAAGCTTGTACGGTCGAGCCAGCGGTTTGACTTCGACATCGCGAATCAAGTGCATTGCACCAAACGAACGCAGAGGCGAAATGTCCTTGCCGATGGCCACTTCCGCGTTGCTGCTGACCGCTTCGTCGCGACAAATGCGACCATAGCCTAACTGCACCGCAACAGTTCCGTTGGCTTGACCAGGCATAATGAATACTGGCAAGTCGACGGTCGCGCCGCCATGAACCAATCGCGCTAACTCGCCCTGCTTCAACGACAGCAGGTCTGCCGTCTTGGGGCTCACCAAGGCTGCGTTATCCCAGCAAATCTTGGTCATCGTCTGCGGCAACTCTTGCAACCAAACGTTCTTCGCAAATCGCCCGTCATACAACGTGTTACCGACCGTCACCATCAACTCAATCGAACCCTGCTCAATCGAATCTAAGTCGATCGAACCGACCGGAGCCGAGCCCTCAACATTGAACGGACCAGCGAGCGGTTCGGCTTTCAAGCCCATCAAGAACCCGCTGTGCAACAACTCTCGCCACTGGCGGCTCGTCAGCGGCTTGCCAGCCACTTCGCGAATCAATTTTTCTGACTCAGCCTGGCCAGCTTCGCCACCGTGCAGCATCGAAAGGATCTCGATCTGAGATCGCCCCCCGAGCAATGGCAAAATTTGCGGCTGCGATATACCGTAAGTTCCATCGACCGCCAGCACGTCGCCCCAGCTTTCAAGCTGATGCGCCAACGGCAAACTCCAACCGCAAACGTTCGCGGTCTCATCTTCGAACTCTGCCAAGTAAACCGAATCTTCCAATTTCTTCAGTGAATCGCCAAGTGCGACGTCACCAGGAGCCGTATAGACAGGATTGCCGCCCAGAATCCACAAACTCTTTACCGCGCCAGAATCCAACTTCGCCACCAACTCAGTCAGCTCAATCGGTTCGACACCTTCCACTGCAGACCGACTTGGCATCAGCATGACAGACTTGCCAAAGTTCTCGAGCTTTTGATTCAGTCGCAAACCAGCCAGTTGTACGTCAAGCGGCTGATGAGCTCCGATGGCGACAATGCAAGCACCTTTGTGCTTCACCAAATCTTCAGCCATCGCATCAACGAAACGAGCAATTTTCTCAGCCGAATTGATCTGATCGAACGGCTTTTCGTCATCAACCGCTGGAACAGGTTGTCCACCCTTTAGCAGATCGTCGACCTTCGCTTCCAATTCGCGAATGACTGCACCAATCTGCGATGGTCGCACAGCTAAACGTGAGTCCGCTGCCGCACCCGTGACCGAGAACTTCGACTCGACCGAGTACAACCGATTCATCTTGCTCGGATCAGGCACGCGACCCTTGGAAAACTGTCGCGAGTAGAGCACCGAATTGCAATCGTCGCCGAGCAAATCGCTGTCGAAAGCACAAATAACCTGCGCCGCGTCCAACTTATAGACCAGCTCAGCCGGTTTTCCCGCAGCTTGCGCACAGGCTTTAACTTGTGAGCTCTTGTCAATGGAAGAATACTGAGCGACGGAAACTTTAGGCAACGCCTTCACAGTCTCCGCGACCCATCGATTCACAGCGGGCGACAGGGAAGGCGACATCAAAATCGCCAGCGACTCGCCGCCATTAGCCTTGAACGCTTCAAACTGAGACTTCGCATAAGCAGCGAAATCATCCCAAGACGATTCCGTCAAAGCTCCATCGACGCGTTTGGCAACTCGCTGCGCACGATCATCGTCATACAGACCAAGCACGCAAGCTTGAGAATAAACGTCCGTTCCGCCACTCGCAAAACGTGACTTATCGCCTGCTTCACCCAACTCGTTCGGCTCGCTGGCACGCATTACTGGATGCTGAGCGTTGCCTTCGACCTTAATTGGGCGTCCATCCATGTTGCTAATCAGCAAATGCACGGCGCGGTCAGCCAGCTCAAAATTGGTCGCGTAATGCTTCGGTACACCGGCTACGTCGTTCGGCGGGCGAACAACGAACGCAGCAATCTGATCCGGTCCGTATCGACAGCCTGCGAAGCCTCCCAAAGCCAACGAAGAGCTCATCAACTTCAGCCACTTGCGGCGCGACACACCTTCCGGAAATTCGGAAGCTGCTTGCGGAAACTCGCGACTTGCAATCTGCTCGAACTCTGCCGTTTCGTGCAAATCGTTCAGACTTCGCCAATAAGTTTTATTCGCCGACATTGTCTTATTTGCCTGCATCTGCGGAACAGCGCTACTCTGGACGTTACTCAAAATCTCTACAAAACTTGAATCAAGCTAACCGCTCAGCACTAAGCACGCAGCCGGTTACTCAATCCATCAATCACTCTACCGATGACAAACCGCACAATTCGAGCGCGGGTGAATATTGTCTCGCTCGCGAATCTCTTTACCAATCTCTTCGCGAGTCTTACCTTCCTCCGGCTCCCAATCCAACTTCGTAATCATGTCGACGGGGCGGATGTTCTGATCAGGATTGTTATGGCACTCAAGACACCAAGCCATCGACAACTCTTTGGCTTGATACACCTTCTCCATCGTGTCGATTCGACCGTGGCAACTCACACAGCTAACTCCACGATTTACGTGAGCCGAGTGGTTGAAGTAAACATAGTCAGGCAGACGATGAATCCGCACCCACGGAATCGATTCACCCGAAGCCCAACTTTCATGCACAGCTCGCAACTTGGTGCTCGCCGGATGCACCGCCGCTAACGCTGGCGCACCATCCGCACCCATTGGACTATGGCAATTGATACACGTCTGAGTTGGTGGGACCGTCGCATGCGCCGCCTTGTCAACGTTGACATGGCAGTAGCGACAATCCATCTTCAACTCGCCAGCGTGCAACTTGTGGCTGAACGGCACCGGCTGATCCGGCGCATAGCCGATGTTCAGCGTCACCGGGTCAGTCGCACCCAGTAGGAGCGTGGCTGCGTAGCCACCACCAGCCAGCGCGAACAAGCCTAGTAAAGGTAAAAACTTGTTCGTCCATCGCGGAAATAGAAATCGACTCATAGCTCTACGATGATTTCTTGCCTGTACAACCAACGCAGAATCGCTCGAACGAGCATCTTGCGTACGGTTGAGCACGGGAAAAGGTCAATAAATAGTTCAGTCAGCATGCGTCGTTCCGCACGCTTTCACAGCATACAGAATGGAGTTGCGTCAGTATCGTACCTGCAACCCCATTTGTTCAATAGCACTCTGGCACACGCGACAAATGGTCGCATTCGAACCAGCCTCGTTTCCACAAACTATCCCTCACAAACCACCCAGTCATCCAACGCATCGCTTCGCGCAGTACGTTCTCTAGACCGGCTTCTGCAAGGTGAGCAAATAGTACCCGAAATTTTTTCGTTGCATACCAAGCATCATGGCTAAAGCGCTCCCACGCAGGTGTTTCCATTGCCAAGTGGTCGATTTGCCACGCATCAACATCTTCACCGTGTGCTTCAAACACAGCGGAACCGAATGTGAAGCACTCACCGACATCCGCCAACCCATCTCGCGTTTCGTTACCAATTGCAGTCCAGTCGCCTCCAACCAGCCCGGCAACCAACCGATCTCGTGAAATCGCGGTACCGCCCAGTTGTGAGCCACTTCGTCGTGCAACCACCGAAACCAACGCGAAGTCTGCTCCAGCGGATGCAACACGTATCCGTCCGCGATCACTAATCGCCCGCCCGGCTTCAACACACGCACCGCCTCGCGCAACGCGACTTCCGGTTCAGTGCTGTGACACAAACTTTCGAAGTAAAACGCCGCGTCCAAAAACGCGTCCGGCCAGGGAAGCACGTGATAGTCGCCATGATGAACGCTGTCCATCCCAGTCCTGTCTTCGGCGTGCGCCCGCTTCGCTTCCGCAAATTTATCGCGTCCCTGCTCCGCCTGCTCGCGGGAAATCGTAATCGCATGCCATCCCAAATGCGGATAATGATCGCAGCCATAACGCGCTACCGCTGCAGTGCCGCACCCTAAGTCGCCTACGTTGCCCGACTCTAATCCCTCGATATCCAACTGCTTGAAAACCACATCGTTCATCGCCTCCAACATTCGCCGGCGCTGCCAAGGCCAAATGCCCCACTGCCAATAACCAAAATGCCGGTAACCCTCGACACTCCACACCCGGTAATCGATCTCGGATTCGTCGTAGTAGTTCGAAATCGCCGCCCGCTCAGCTCGCGATTCCCACGGAGCCGTCAGCAGATTGCCGCTCGGTGCTGCCTCTTGAGTCTGGATTGCTACTTCGCCGCTGTTTTCCCTGTCAGCATCGGCTGCAGCATCGGCTGGTTGGTGCCCTACAGCGGACTTTGCAATCGCTGACGCTGAAGCAGGCATGTTGGATGCGTCCAAGATAATTTGCTCAGAAAAAGTGCGTTCGATCGGATGGGTTATCAGAATTGCAACCAGAATTGCAAATTGTCCCACGGTGTCAACCGCTCGGCCGCGCGCAGTTTAACGCCCCAGGAGCACGTTGCAGCCACCACATTGCATCCGCGCAAAACCCTGCAATCGCCACAAAAGTTACACACTTCGCTCCGCCCCTCGAAATCAATTAACGGAAATCCGGCGCACAGTTCAGTCATTCAACAAAATTAAGGTAGGCTTTCAAAGCTTTTCAGAGTTTTCACGCTTGCCAGCGAAAAAACGATGCTCCGATCCAAACGAACTCACAAACCAACTCGCGCTGGTGCAGCGATGATTGAGTTCGCGATCTGCATGCCGGTTTTCTTCTTGATCGCCATGGCTACGATTGAGACCTGCCGCATGATCTATCTTCGACAATCAATGAAGCTAGCTGCCTATGAATGCGCTCGCGTAGGCATCATTCCTGGCATGACCCCCGACGTGCTGTCGGACCAATGCGACGTCATTCTCGGCGGTCGCCACATTCGCAACTACGAATTTTCAAGCGTTCCCGCAGACCCCTCGCAGTTGAAATTTGGAGAACTGTTCAAAACCACCATTAGCGCTCCAGCAGAAGACAATGCACTCGTCGGCGCCTGGTTTTATCAAAAAAAGATCCTCTCCGAATCGGTATCAATTATGGCGGAACATTGATTTAGCACAGGCGGCATGACTGACCTAACTCGCACTCGCACTCGCACTCGTACTCGTACTCGTACTCGTACTCAATGAAGTGGTACTCGTACTCGATTCCAGCGCAAGACGAGTAGGAGTAGGAGTACGACGAAACACAGACACCTTCTGTTCGACAATAAAATCGCGAAGCTCAAATATCAAACGGTTGCTGGGGGGCAAGCTAAGTGAAAAGACACAGGAACAATCGACGCGGGGCAACTCTGGTTCTACTCGCAATTCTATTGCCGGTCGTGCTCGCAATTTCCGCTTACTCGATCAACGTCGTATACATGGAACTGGCTCGCACGGAACTGCAAATCACAACGGACGTGGCAACACGCGCCGCCGGGCGGATGCTGAGCGTGACGGGCAGCGAGCAGCAGGCCATCCTCGCGGCTGAACGACTCATGCAAGCCAACCCGTTCGCCAACCAAACAATGTCGCTCAGCGGATCGAACATCGTCTTCGGAGTTTCCACGCGAACTGCGGCTAACCAGCCTTACACCTTCAAGCCTGGTAAGAATCCGAATGCTGTTCAGATTCAAGCGAACGGACAAGTCAAAGTTCCGATGCTGTTTCCCACCATGGGTTTGCCGATCAATTTCAGGCCGATCAAAACAGCGATCTGCACTCAGTCGGAATTGGATTTGGCGCTAGTGATCGATCGCTCAGGGTCAATGGCTTACGGCGTTAACGAGATTGCCGATGGCAGCATGCCCGCCGGCGCGCCGCTTTTCTGGAACTTTGGACAAAGCGTTCCGCTCTTATCGCGTTGGTTAGACGCAGTGAGTGCCGTCGATACCTTCCTCGACCTGCTCAACAAATCCACTTCTAGCGAACGAGTTTCGCTAACCACCTACGGCGATAGCGCACAGTTAGAAGTGAACCTGAGTTCCAATTACTTCAACATTAAGAGCGCGCTGTTCAACCATACGCTCGCCTTCCATGGAGGAGCGACGAATATCGGCGGTGGAATCCAAGCGGGCATAAAGTCACTTGCGGATGCGAAACTAGCGCGCCCTTGGGCTTCGCGCGTCATGGTTGTACTCACTGACGGCATTCACAACACGGGCACTGATCCACTAAGTGCAGCCACTCAAGCAGCGGCCGAAGACATCATGATCTTCACCATCACGTTCTCAAACGAAGCGGACAAAGCCAAGATGCTTCAAGTCGCCGAGGTAGCATCCGGAAATCACTTTCACGCAGTCTCCGCCGACCAGCTCAACGCAGCCTTCAAAGAAATCGCTAACCGCCTTCCTAACCTGCTTACCTATTGAACGAGAATGATATTGAGCCGTATGCGAAATGCCCAACATCGTAACCAGCGGATCGAACGTCGTGCCGGCGCAGTTCTCGTTGAGTTCGCTCTCGTACTGCCAGTCATTCTGTTCTCGTTCGCCTGCATGGTCGAGATCAGTTGTGTGCTGCTTCTGCAACACACGGCCGATACCGCGGCGTACGAAGGCGCTCGCAGCGGTCTGATTCCCGGTGCGACCGCAGCACACGCCATCGACGCTTCAAACAGCCTACTGTCTGTAGCAGGTTTGAAGAAAACGCAAGTGTTCGTAACACCAGCCAACATAGAGGAAACAACGCCGCTAATTACAGTGCTAGTCGAAATTCCCGTCGCTTCGAACTATTGGATTTCGCCGTTTCTCTTGAAAGATTTTATAGTTAAAAGCGAAGTCACCCTTTTCTGCGAACGACCGCCAGTAGTGCAACTCACCGGCGTCCCTGCCATGAAAACCAAAGGCGCGAAGGTCAAACCGCAAGCGATTGGACTGTAACCTAGATAGACCCGACTGTAGCTTCGTGCCTTGCGCGGACCAACAGATTCTCAGAAAGCGACAAGTTCATGGACTGCAAACCAGTCCTGCGCGTCAGTCCACGTGTTTTTCGTCAACCACCCCGCATGCTTCGCCAATGCTCGAAACCCATCGATCGTATACTTGTGCGAGTTCTCAATGTGAATTCGTTCGCGGCGGTGCAGCTGGATCGAGTTCCCAAGTATGTTCACGGTCTGTTCACATTGGCTCACAAGATAAATCTCGATTCGCTGCTTGCGATCATTCCA
>JBGSOM010000217.1:0-61881 GCA_041739135.1 Pirellulaceae bacterium | reverse complement strand
GACCTCCGTGTGGTGTGACGACGAAATCAACGCACTTTGTAGTGCGTGTTGCTATCCATGCGAAGGTCGCTTTTCCCTATGCTAGCAACGCCCCTAGTCCATCTGCCAAACGACTTAAAAGCTGGACGACCTCTGCGTTTGGGGAGGGTGTAATTAGAGATCAGCGAGAAGTCGCCGAATCCGCGAAACGGAATTGAAAACGGGAACTAGAATAGAGCGGCGCGCGGGCTTGTCGGGTAGTCTTAGTCAGGCAAGTTGCGGCCGCTTCTTGCTTCCGTATCGATGCTGCTTCGAAAAGTGATTTCATGTTCAAATTCTTGTTCGTGCCTGCGGTTGTTTTATGTGTGTTCGTTTGTAAGGAATCAACGGCACAGGAATCGAAGCCGACGATTCGTGGATTTATAGAACGTTACACAGCCGATATCCGGACGCTTGATCATCGCTTTCGCGTGCCGCTGGACAGCGCGGCGACGGAGCGTCGCGCTTCGGTGATCAAGGATTGGTTGGTGCAGTTGCGTGAACAGAACTTTGGCAAGTTGGATCGCGTCAGCAAGATTGACTATCTGCTGTTGCGATCGGAGCTCGAGTATCAACTGCAGAAGCTAAAGCAGGACGAGCAGCGCGACGCGGAGGCGGCGAAGCTGCTACCGTATGCGACCGAGTTGATTGCGTTTTGCAAGTCGCGTGAGGATGTGGAGACGATTAAGCCTTCGGTCGTAGCTTCAACACTGGATGACGCGGGAGATCGCGTTGAGGCGGCGATACGAGCGACTCGGGCAATTGACGCGGCGGACAAGAGTGAGGAGGCCACGCAGCAGCGATTGGTTGCTTTGCGTGCGAGTGAGTTGATCGCTGCGATTCGCAATTCGCTGCGCGAGGCGCACGGTTTCTATAACAACTATGACCCGCAATACACATGGTGGGCGAAGCAACCGATGGAGCGACTGCTGGCTGTGCTAGAGAAGCACCGCACGGTGCTGCGCGAGCGGGTGGTAGGTGTGCCGGATTCGGATCAAGAGACGATCATTGGATTGCCGATCGGCGACGAGGGATTGAAGTTGGAACTGGAGCATGAGTGGATTGCGCACACCCCGGCTGAGTTGATCGAATTGGCAGATCGCGAAATGAAGTGGTGCGACGAGCAGATGGTGGCGGCGAGTCGCGAGTTGGGTTTTGGTGATGATTGGCGGAAGGCTTTGGAGCATGTGAAGAGCAAGCATGTAGAGCCGGGCGAACAGCCGGAGATGATTCGTAATTTGGCTTGGGAAGCGATTCGTTTCTTGGAAGCGAACGACTTGGTAACGGTTCCACCGCTAGCGGCGCAGGGTTGGCGCATGACGATGATGAGTCCCGAGCGGCAGCGTGTGAACCCGTATTTTCTTGGCGGTGAGACGATTATTGTTTCATTTCCAACTGACAGCATGACGCACGAAGAGAAATTGATGAGTATGCGGAGTAACAACGAGCATTTCTCGCGAGCTACGGTGCATCATGAATTGATTCCTGGTCATCATCTGCAGTATCACATGTTGCCTCGTTATCGTCCTTACCGCACGGTGTTCAATACGCCGTTTTGGATCGAAGGTTGGGCGTTGTACTGGGAGATGTTGTTGTGGGATCTCGATTTCGCGCGGAGTGCAGAGGATCGCGTGGGGATGTTATTTTGGCGACGACACCGGTGCGCGCGGATCGTATTTTCGCTTAGCTACCACTCAGGCAAGATGTCACCGCAAGAATGCGTCGACTACTTGGTCGAGCGTGTGGGGCATGAACGTTCGGCTGCCGCGGCTGAGGTCAGGCGATCGATTATGGGCGGATACAGCCCGCTGTACCAGGCCGCTTATATGTTGGGCGGTTTGCAACTGCGCGACATGCACCACGAATTGGTCCAGGGTGGTAAGATGAGCAACCGGCAATTTCATGACGCGATCTTGCACGAGCATTCGATTCCTATAGAACTATTGCGAGCTTACTTGACGGAGCAGTCGTTGAACGCTGACGCAGAGCCAAGCTGGCGGTTTGCGGACGCTGGTTCGACGAGTCGCGACGAAGGCAATGAAGTCGAGTCGACTGAAAAATAAGAAGCGGAACCGATTATTCCAATAAGAGATGAAATTAGATGAGCTCGTCTGAACAACCTGAAAATCCCTATGCAGCAACCGTCCCGCAGGCTCCGTTTGATCCGAACCTTGCGGCGGGCAGCAGCGGTTTAGTCAATCAGGTATTGGTAGTTGGAATTTTGCAGATCGTGTTAGGAGTCATGGAATTGATGATGGCGGGGCTGCTGATCTTTTACGCAGTGCTGTTTGGGTTCGTGATGCCGAATATTAAAGACGGAAACCGTCAAGAGATGCCGCCTGAAGCGATGTTTTGGATTTCGATTGCGTGTGCTGTAGGTGGCGCCGTCGTGTTGGTGTTCGCGATTCTGCGCATCGTTAGCGGCACTTATAGTTTCTGGTTTAAGCAACGCACGATGATGATGGTGTCGTTGATCGGCGGCATGGTGACGGTACTGACCTGTTATTGCTCGTTGTTTTCCGTGGGCGTTGGTATTTACGGCTTGATCGTGATGTTGGACCCGGCGGTGCGGCAAGCGTACCGCATGGCGGCTGAAGGAATGCCTGCGGAGGAGATCAAAGCGAGGTTCGCGAGAGCTCGATACGGTTTTTGATTTATCGAACAAGTATTTTTTCCCGCGAACAAAGTAGAGATTATGTTTCGTCGAAGAGCGCTACAAATTGGAGCGGTTTCAACGGTCACAAGTCAACTGCTTGGGCAATTCGAATCGCGAGCAGCGATTGCTCAAAGCAAAAGCGATGAGCCTGTGCAGATCAACGATGAGCTGGCGAAGAGTTTTACGAAGCCGATTTTTATCGCAACTTGGCCGTTCGGCTTGGCGGCATGTGAGCGGTCTCGCAGCGAGCTGAGTAGCAGTGGATCGCTATTGAACGCTGTTGAGCGCGGTATCAACTTAACGGAACTGGATGAGACGGTCGATTCCGTGGGAGTTGGTGGATTGCCAAACGCGGAAGGTGTGGTGCAATTGGATGCGTCTTTCATGGATGGAGTGCATCAGCGGGCTGGCTCGGTAGCGGGCATTGAAGGGTATCCGAATCCGATCTCCGTTGCGCGAAGGGTCATGGAATCGACCAAGCATGTGATGTTGGTTGGGCAAGACGCTGCCAAGTTTGCGAAGCAGCAGAAGTTTGTTCAGCGCGATTTGTTGACAGCGAAAAGTCGAGAACGTTGGGCAGCGTGGAAGGCGGCTCAAGCTTCTGGATCGAATGCGGCGGACAAATCGCACGATACGATTGCGTTGCTTGGGTTGGGGGCTGATGGTCATCTGTGTGGAGGTTGTTCGACGAGTGGTTTGGCTTTCAAATTGCCGGGACGTGTCGGCGATAGTCCGCTGATCGGTGCGGGTTTGTATGTGGACGGCCACGTAGGAGCGGCCGGCGCGACAGGCGTTGGCGAGAACGTGCTGCGTTATTGTGCTTCCTTCTTAATTGTGGAATTTATGCGACAAGGCAAGAGTCCTACGGAGGCGTGCGAAGCGGTGATACGTCGGATTGCGGAGGGCGATGGCAAGCCGCCCGCGGCCTTGAGTGTGAACTTTGTCGCGATCAACAAAGCTGGCGAAATCGGCGCTGCGGGAACAGATAAAGAGTTTGTTTGCGCAGTCGTCGATGCAAAACGTGCGACTCTGGTTCAGCCGCGTTTGGTCAGTTAAAGATTGAGGTGACTTGTGGCCTCGTTGCCTCAGTTTGATCCAGTCGAAGCCGCGATCGCGAAGTTGGCTGAGCGTCTGGCGGTTGTCGAAGCTGAATCGTGTCTGGCATCGCCGATTAGTGGTCGCGTGTTGGCGAAACCTCTGATTGCAGATCGGGATTCGCCGGCGATCGATGTATCGGCCATGGATGGTTACGCAATTCGACTGGCGGAGTTGACTGAAGATCTTCAGGCGGCGATGCCGGTGACTGCGGTAGCTGCGGCGGGTTGTAAGCCGCATCAATTATCGTCGCGGTCAGCGGTCAAAATATTTACTGGTGCGGGAGTGCCGCAGGGAGCGGATTGTGTCGTGCGCCGTGAGGATACCGTTGAATCACCAGGTGAGGTGAAGATTACTGTACCGCGTGAAGCTTTGCGAACGGGACAGAACATTCGCTATCGCGGCGAGAATGGCAAAGTGGGTGACGTGGTGCTGGCGGCGGGAACTTTGGTGAGTCCGCCGGTCATGGGAGCTGTGGCTACATTTGCTCCGATGCATGTGGTTGTTAGGCGACGCGTGCGCGTCGCGGTTCTCAATACGGGCGATGAATTGAAGAGTGTTGGTGCGGAGGTGGAGCCGTGGCAGATTCGCGATTCGAACGGTCCGCTGCTGGAAGGTTGGCTGCGACAGTTTCCATGGATTGACTTCGTAGAACGCAGGCATGTGGGCGATGAGTTGGAATCGGTCAAGCGAGCGATCGAAGAGTGCTTGCCAAGTGTGGACGCGTTGTTTTTGACGGGTGGTGTCTCGATGGGGGACGCTGACTTTGTTCCTCAAGCGATCGCTGAAATGGGCGGTGAGACGGTGTTTCATCGGTTACCGATTCGACCGGGAAAGCCGGTTTTGGGCGCCGCTTTGGCGGGGAAACTGCTGTTGGGATTGCCGGGGAATCCGGTGAGTGTGGCGGTAACTTCGCGAGTGATTGGATTGCCGTTGTTACGAAAGATCGCGGGGATCGAGCCGTTCGCGGAGCTTTCGTCGCGTTGTTTGGTGAGCGATGCTGATGACAAGAAGCTGCCGATGGTTTGGTATCGGTTGGTGAAGATCGATTCAGATTCCGCGGTGCGGTTGGTCGGTTCACAGGGTTCTGGTGATTTGGTTTCGTTGGCGCAGAGCGATGGTTTTGTTGAGGTGCCGACTGAAGCTTGGGGTGCTGGGCCGTGGCGCGTGCGATGGTGGTAGGCGGCTGCTGGGAACAATTAACAGTTTGGGGCCGGTAGCGTATCCTGCAAGCATCATGCATGATGGAGGCTGAGTTGTAACAAGGGCGTGCGCCGAAGTGAATGGAATGGACGGTTGGAAAGCGACTATGAATCAGTTTGGTTTTGTTCGAGTGACCGCGGCGGGGCATCAAACGCATATAGCCAATCCGATTGCCAACGCGCGTGAGGCTTGTGCTCTGCTCGATCAATTCCGTGACAGCGACGTCGTGGTGCTCGGTGAATTGTCGCTTACCGGTTACACGTGCGGCGACTTATTCGGACAACAGCAGTTGCTAGGTCAGACGCTGGTTGCGCTTCGCGAAGTCGTTGAACATTCGCGTGAGCGCGGACAGTTGGTTGTCGTTGGGTTGCCGATTCGAGTGCACGGCAGCTTGTACAATGCTGCGGCGGTGATCTGCAACGGGATGTTGCTGGGCATTGTTCCCAAGCAGTTCTTGCCGAACTATCAAGAGTTTTATGAAGCGAGGTGGTTTGCTGCGGCTGACGGCAGTGAGCCGAACGTGGTTGAACTCGGCGAGTTCGGCGAGGTTCCGTTTGGTATCGATCTGTTGTTTGAATGCGGCGAGTTGGTGGTGGGTATCGAAATCTGCGAAGATTTGTGGATGGCGGTTCCGCCGAGCAGTTTGCAGGCCGGCGCGGGCGCGAACCTACTGTTAAACTTGTCAGCCAGCAATGAGATTATCGGCAAAGCGAGTTACCGCGAATTGTTGGTGCGCAGTCAATCGGGTCGATGCTTGGCAGCCTATGCTTACGCGAGCGCTGGTCCAACGGAGTCGACAACGGACTTGGTTTTTGGTGGCCACTGCATGATCGCTGAAAATGGATCGTTGTTGGCGAGTTCGGAACGCATTGGCAAAGATCACTGTGCTTGGTTTGAGCAATCGCACGCGACGGCAGATGTCGATTTGCAGCGGCTGATCCATGACAGGCAGGTGACGCAGAGTTGGTTGCAGGCAGCGAAGCGATTTACAAGTGAGTACCGTCGCGTTCGGTTTGCGGGGCGGTTGGCTAGTGATGGATCGCAGCGCGTGGTGGTTGCGCATCCTTTCGTTCCGAACCGAGATAGTGAACTGCATGCGCGATGCGCAGAAGTTTTCGGGATACAGTGCGCGGGGTTGGCGAAGCGAGTTTCGCGTTTGCCTGCGAACGCGTCGCTGAACATCGGAGTTTCCGGTGGGCTGGACAGCACTTTGGCTTTGTTGGTCGCGGTTAAGACTTGCGAGCATCGGGGTTGGTCGGCGAGTCGTGTTGCGGGCATCACCATGCCCGGCTTTGGCACGACATCGCGCACCTTAGCAGCGGCGCGAACTTTGATGAAGCACTTGGGCATTACGGCTGAGGAGATCGATATCCGTCAGCTTTGCTTGGATACATTCAAGAGTTTGCAGCATCAGCCGTTTGGCATTGATGTAAGTGAGATGGAGTTAGCGGAGTTTGCGGATGCGTTGCAAAATTTAGCTGCGTCGAATCGCAACGACTTGGTGTTTGAGAACGTGCAGGCGCGAGTGCGAACGTTGCTGTTGATGAATCGAGGATTCGTTTTAGGAACAGGTGATTTGTCAGAGCAGGCGTTGGGATGGAGCACTTACAATGGTGATCACATGTCGATGTATAACGTCAATACATCGATCCCAAAGACGCTGGTGAAGTTCTTGGTGCAGTATGTTGCGGAGAACGAGTTCAGTGGAGAAGTGAGGCAGTGTTTGTTGGACATTGCAGGTGCGCCGATTTCGCCTGAGTTGCTGCCGCTGGATCAGAGTGGTCAGATTCAGCAGTTAACTGAGGGAAGCATTGGGGCTTATGAGCTGCATGATTTTTTCCTCTACCACTTTGTCCGCTTCGGAGCTTCACCAGAGAAGATTTTGCATCTGGCGAGCATGGCTAAATTTGCCAAGGACTACAGTGCGGAGGAGATTCGCGCGACACTGCGGACTTTTGTAGCGCGGTTCTTTAGTAATCAGTTCAAGCGATCGTGCGTGCCGGATGGACCAAAAGTTGGAACGGTGAGTCTTTCGCCGCGCGGCGATTGGCGGATGCCGAGCGACGCTGAGGTCCACGCATGGCTCGGGGCGTTGGGAGATTAGAGTTGAGCCGCGAAATAGACTGCGTCTCGTGAGACGCAGTTATGAGAGTAAGTTTCGCGGCGCGCTTGCAGTATGTTGCTCAGCGGTCTTCGCGTTTCTTGGGAGGGGCGACAAGCATTTTGTCGACGACTCTTTTGACACCGGTGATGGTGTT
Source organism: Pirellulaceae bacterium (assembly GCA_041739135.1). Taxonomy (GTDB): domain Bacteria; phylum Planctomycetota; class Planctomycetia; order Pirellulales; family Pirellulaceae; genus Aureliella. The sequence goes on along the minus strand of JBGSOM010000217.1, from coordinate 54,651 downwards.
CATTGAGCTGATGATCGCTTTGCGTTGGTACTCTTGCGCGAGAGCTCCGGTAAGCGTTACGGTGCCGCTTTGAACATCGACACTGATTTTGCTGCCGGACCCGCTGCAGCGCTGAGCCAATTTTTGAGTGACGCTGCGCAATAGGGTTTTGTCTGGAACTTGACTTCCGATGGCCATATCATTCATCCACTATTTGTATTTTTGCACGCAAGGAATTCTTGTGGCAGGCAACTACGGACTGCACACGAGATCGATGTAATTCCAAGGCACGTGCGTACAGAGCTTGTGGATTTACAGAGATCGAGGCTGATCACTGAAAGGTATTCGGTTTGTCGATGGGTTCACTTTTGATAGAGAAGAGGTAGAGATCGCGGCTAGGCGATTTCTTGCATCGCTTCGTAGCCGGAGCGAGTGAGTGAGTACCCGCCTTTGAATTCTTCTGGGACGAGTAGGCCTGCCAAGACTAGTTTGTCGACCGATTTCTTCATGGAAACCAGGTCTTGGGTACTGATGCAGAGCATTTTTCCGGGAGTCATCAAGTACTTACGGAACATGGCGAGCACATGGAGTTCGCCGTCGGATAATCGCTGCGGGTTGGGCGCGGGTGCTTCGGCAATGATAGGGGTCTCGGTTTTTTTGCGTTCGCGGTTATCGCGTTTGTCCATTTGCTTTTGTCGTTTGTCGACTTCGCGTTGACGCTTTGCCATTGTGTTGCGATCTTTAGCCATACTACCCCGTTCCGAACATATGAGAGGGTTAAGAGCAGAGCGGAGTGGCGTGCGCTCAGCCATTTATTTTTTTGATTCAATTGAGCGATAGGATGCTCCTCAGCACGGCGCAGCGAAAGCAGAGGCGATAATTGAGGTGCACTGTTGGCTGCGCCGGCCGACTGTACACTGGCCATCATTCGCTACTCCACATGTGCAGACAATAGATCCGCAGTTGTGAAAATTCAGGCCGCGAAATCAAACTTCAGAGGAGTTGCCGCGGCCGATCGCAATGCGATTTTGGAAGTGGCGCATCAAATTTAGGATGATTGGTGACTACATTCACCATAGTTCAGCGTAACACTCGGCTACTTCTCACGCCAGCCCCAAAATTTGCGGTGTGCGAATAATGGGGCATCTTAGGTTACTTTGGCAGGACTTGGAGTACGGCGATGTGTAACACGTTGATGAGGGGGTCGCGAGCGATCAAGCAGTCGTTGGCTTGCGATCGATAACTCGCTGCATGATGCTCATCCAAGTTGGATTTAGTCGCAGCGTGATATCGCTGACGACGCGCTCTTCTTCCTGAAATTCGATTACAAAGCCAGCCATGACGAGAGTGTCATTGGGGCTCTTGCCTTCCTGGCAAGACTTCCAGAAGCGGACGCTGCGCAGAGTACTTTCTGCTTTCGTAGTGGCCGTTTCTTGTGTGATCGTGTTCACTGACTTCGTAACCTCAGGCGTGAGGCTCGTCATCATATCCTTGCGCAATTGATCAGCCCAATTCTTCCAACGAACCTTTTCCTGTACCGACATATATTGCACTTTCAATTTGCGACGGTTGCATAGAGCAGCAACGCTTGGACGGTTTCGTCTGCCAACATCGCAGCGTTAGCAGACTGAACATGAGTACTATCTTAACCTAAAAACGCCTTAAAGAGGAGTGGCGTTTGTTGCGATTGCCGCAGTGCGCGGTGCGCGAGGCTGGCAGCGATTTGCTGGCGCGGATCATTTTTACTGAGGGGATTGTGAAAGGAACGCGAGTGCGTTCACAAGAAACCGGAGCTTGATGTGAATCTGTGTCAATAGTTTGGAACTTTTGAAACAGGGGAACGTCAAAGTTGGCGGTTTGGCGACGCTTCCAAATTTCTCCTTCGTGGTGGTGGGGGTAACTTTGGTGTTAGGAGTCACATATGTCTGCAGGTATCAATCCTTATGACCTCAACCCTACGACTCTGAATTTCGTCGGTCAGGCTGCCCCTTCGTCGGTTCAGCGAGAGTCTTCCCCTCAAGAACCAGCGGTTCAGTCCTCGGCAAAGCAAGCTTCAGCACCAAGGATGTCAGACCCATCGACCGTGGGAGCGCCGACCAATCGTAGCCAGCTAGCGAGCGATTCTGCTAGCGACGTCGCTAACTCCGCTAACGAATTGACTGATGATCGAGTTTCGGAGCGGGAGGAGTTCAGCGAGGATATGGCCAGCGAGGATAGGGCCGGCTCTGTTGCCGCGGGCGAAGCTGTTATCAAGTTGCCGGAGAATTTGCAGCGAGTCGCCGAGGCACGGCAGCAGCAAGGTTTCAGTCTGCGGACTATTGCTCGACGGACTGGAATCGATCTCCGTACTTTACGGGCTCATGAGAATCCGAAGACGGACATGAAGCTGAGCGAATTGCGTGCGTGGCAATTGGCGCTCGAGTTGCCGATGGTCGACTTGATCGAAGATGACTTGCAGCCGTTATCTTCACCGGTAAAGGATCGAGCTACGTTGATCAAAATCATGAAAACGGTAGTGGCTATCAAAGAGGCTGGTGGTTCTCCTCGGATGCAACGTTTGGCGACTATGCTTTTTGAGCAGATGGTTGAATTGATGCCAGAGTTGAAAGAGGTAGGTGGATGGCCGCAGCATGGTAGCCGGCGGACCGGAAGTAGCCGGATTGTCGAGCAGCAGGTGAATACGCAGTCGTTGGGAATCGAGCGTATGGACTAGAACGCTTGAGGGCTAGAACGCTTGAGGACTAGAACGCTTGAGATTGTGCGTCAGTGATAGCTGATGTGTTTCTTGCGGTTTGAACCTGGTTTAGAATGGAGCTTCCTCTCCTGACCGGTTTTCAAACATGGCTGCACGATGAACATTCGAACTTCGCGACGTGCAATGCTCAGCCAACTGGGCGCTGGGTTCGGCTCGCTAGCGTTTAGTGCGATCGCCTCAGAGGCTGTTGCGGCTGAGAAGCGAGCCGCTTTGCGCGAGGAAAAGCGGGTGATTGATCCGCTCTCACCGTTCGCGCCGCGGAAGCCGGATTTCGAGCCGCGGGCGAAGTCGGTGATTTTTTTATTTATGGTTGGTGGCCCGTCGCAGATCGACACTTACGATTTCAAGCCTGAGCTGCAGCGCTTGGATGGTCAACCGGTTCCAGAATCTTTCCGCAAAGCGCTCGATGGATCACCGCATGCCAACGTGTTCCATGGCTGCGATAACAAGTTGTTAGGAAGCCCTTATCGTTGGCAGCGTTATGGTGAGCGCGGCGCGTGGGTCAGCGAGCTGTTTCCTTACACTGCCGAACACGTTGACGAACTTTGCTTCATTCACTCGATGCAAGCCGAATCGAACAATCATGCGCCGGCGAGTTACCAGTTGCACACCGGCGATATTCGACTGGGCAAGGCGAGTTTAGGTTCTTGGGTAACCTACGGCTTAGGGACCGAGAATGCGGATCTGCCGGGATATGTTGTGTTGTTTGATGCAGGGCCGTTGGGCGGTTCGGGCAATTACACCAACGGGTTTTTGCCACCTGCTTTTCAGCCGACTCGTTTGCGCGATCGTGGCGCGCCTGTGCTTGATTTGTTGCCGCCCGAAAAATTTGCCGCTGGTCAGCGCGATTCGTTGGATCTGATTCAGCAATTGAACATGCTGCATCGCGAAGAACGAGTTGGCGCTAGCGAGTTGGACGCGCGGATCGCTACTTACGAGTTGGCGTACCGCATGCAATCGGCAGCGGTCGAGGTGGGTGATTTTGCGGACGAGCCGCGGCATGTGCATCAGTTGTATGGACTTGAGCAGGCGGATGAGCGAACACAGAGTTTTGGACGCAAGTGCTTGCTCGCGCGACGCTTGGTCGAACGCGGGGTGCGGTTTATACAACTGTACGATATGCCAGATAAAGATGGTTGGGATGCTCACTCGAAGCTGACGAAGAACCACACGCCGCGCGCACGATGGACTGATCAGCCGGTCGCGGGCTTGCTAGCGGATTTAAAGCAGCGCGGTTTACTTGAATCAACGCTGGTGATTTGGGCGAGCGAGTTTGGAAGAACACCGATGTTGCAAGGCGACTTGGGGCGTCAACATAACGCAGCCGGTTTTACGATCTGGCTGGCTGGAGGTGGCGTGCGGGCTGGCGCGACAATTGGAGCGACTGACGAGATTGGTTTGATGGCAACTGAGCGGCCCGTACAATTTCGCGATCTGCATGCGACGATTTTGTCAGCGCTCGGACTACGTTACGAGGATCTTTTTTTTGAAGTGAACGGCCGGCAAGAACGGCTGACAGGTGTCGCGGGAAGTGCAAAACCTCTTTGGGATATCCTGGTGTAGCGCATGATTCGTTCAAAGCGTAATGTGATCGTCCATTTGAGAACGCGGAGTGGTTTGCGATTGTGCGCTGCGGCTGTCGTTGTGTTGTCGATTTGTTTCCCGCCACAGGTTGTCGCGCAGTCTGAATCTGCTGGTCAGCGTGCCGAAGAAGAGCTTGCAAGTCGTGCGGTGGCGATTCTGCAAGTCAGATGTTTTTCATGCCATGGGGCCGAAAAGTCGGAGAGCGGTCTGCGATTGGATTCGCTGGAGCACGCTTTGGGTGGCGGTGATCAAGGCGCAGCGATTGTTGCTGGCAACGCATTGGATTCTTTGTTGGTAAAGAGCATTCGCGACGCTGGCGAAGACTCGCGGATGCCACCCAAAGATCCGCTTAAAGATGCTGAGATCGATGTGATCGTGCGCTGGATCACGGCGGGTGCGCGGTGGCCAGTAGCTAGTGCGGCGACAGGTTCTGAGATGAAGCCGGCGAGTTCGATGGATGGTGGTGGCGCAATCGGCAATGCGTTGGAGGATCCACGGAATCCGATTCGTGTGCTGTTTGGGGGCGATCGCTTGGAGCTTTGGTCGTTGCGACCGATTGAGCGACCCGCAATTCCACAGGTGGAGCACGGCGAATGGCCGCGGAACCCGATCGACAACTTTGTGCTTGCAGAGTGGGAACGATCGACTGGATTGGAGATCGGTGCAGTCGCTGAGCCTCGGGCGCTCGCCATGCGCGCTGCCTTCGACTTAACAGGCTTGCCACCATCGTTCGAGGAGATTGAGCGTTTCGCGAACGATGGCGATACGCAAAGTTACGAGCAACTGATCGATCGCTGGCTTGCAGATCCAAGTTATGGAGTGCGCTGGGGACGCATGTGGTTGGACGTCGTGCGGTACAGTGACAGCAACGGATTTGATTGGGATGAGTTTCGGCCTCAGGCGTGGCGTTACCGGGATTATGTGGTCGACGCTTGGAATCGCGACTTGCCATTCGATCAGTTCACGCGTGAGCAGTTGGCGGGCGACGAGTTGGTTGGTGGTCCGCCCAACGATGAGCTTGACCAGCAGCGTTGGATTGCGACTGGGTACTTGCGAGTTGGCCCGCATGACAATTCATCGCCGCTGTTCAATGAACAAGATCGCAGCCGTGCGCAGTTGATGGCTGATTTGACTGAAACAACTGGCAGCGCGTTTTTGGGACTGACGCTTGGTTGCTGTCGCTGTCACGACCACAAGACGGATCCATTGTCGCACGCTGATCATTATCGATTGCAAGCGTTCTTTGCGCCGGTTGAATTTGCAGATGACGTGCCACTCGATCTGCCTGAACGACGTGAAGAAATTGAGCAGCACAATGCAGCCATCGACGAAAAAGTTGCTGGAATCGACCAGCAGCATGCGGCAATTCATGCTGAAGTGAAATCGCGATTAACCCCATCGGATGAAAAAGCTGAAGTGTCAGACGAGGTGGTGAAAAAGGCTTTGACCGCAGAAGAGAAGAAGCGAGTCAGCGAGTTGAACGCGAGCAAAACGAAGCTGAATGAAACGAAGTTAGCTTACACGCGTGGCTTATTGATGCGTGACAAAGCTAAAGACATTCCCGCAACCTATGTGCTGTATCAAGGCGACCACAAGGCGCCGCGCGAGCTGGTAACCGCAGGATTTCCGTCAGTGTTGGAGCCCGGAGAAACAGCGATTGTGGCCGCTTCCGATTCATCGACTGGACGCCGTTCAACGCTAGCCGACTGGATGGTTGCTCGCAAAAATCCGTGGACAGCGCGTGTGATCGTCAATCGGCTATGGCAAGCTCATTTTGGTGAGGGCTTGGTGGCGACGGCGAATGACTTTGGGGTTACCGGAGCGCGTCCAAGTCATCCGGAGTTGTTGGACTGGTTGGCGAGTGAGCTGATCGATTCGGGGTGGTCGATCAAGCACGTGCAACGACTGATTGTGACCAGCAGTGTGTATCGCCAAGCGACATTGAGTGCACAAGTGGAAGCGCGTGTTGCGAAGTCGTATCGCAAAAAACTTCGACGCTTGGAGGCTGAAGCTCTGCGAGATCGGATTTTGACAGCCAGTGGACTGCTCGACCGTCGCATTGGCGGGCCGCCGGTTTGGCCGGAGATTCCTGCTGAGATACTTCAAGCGAATCCAGCGTTTCTGGATGACAACGCGACGAAGACTAAAGGTTGGTATCCATCGCCTGCTGAATCCCAAGCGGTTCGCAGTCTGTTCTTGGTTCAAAAGCGAACGGTTCGAATTCCATTTCTCGAGACCTTTGACTTACCTGATAACTCGGTGTCGTGCGCACGTCGTGAATCTAGTTTGGTGGCGCCTCAGGCGCTAACGTTGATGAATGGCGTGCAGGTCGAGCAGGCTTCCGAGGCGATGGCGGACTTGGTGGCGGCGGAGTCAGGCGACGTTCAGACACAAGTTGCTATTGTTTTCCAACGGGCGTTGCTGCGGCGGCCGCGTTCAGCGGAGTTGGAGTTGGCAAAGAAATTTCTAGAAACACATTCGCTACCGGAGTTGTGTAGAGCGGTGTTGAACACGAATGAATTTGCGTTCGTTGATTAGGCGATTTCAATTTGCGATTCTGGCTTATGCGGTCGCGGTCGGGACGCTATGATGCAAGTGACGATGATTAAACTCTGATAGTTGGCAAGGATGAATTATGACCTGCAAACATTTACAACAACTTTACCAACTCTGCCAAGATTCGCAGATTCAGTTGTCGAGTACCGATTTGATTCACATTGTGTGCAAGCAGTGTGAAAACGTCGAAGTCTGTCCGTCGGTTTTGTTCGAAGAGTACGATCAGTTGACTGAGAGCAATTCGCAGTCCGCTGAGGCGCCGAAAGCCGTTCCGTCTGTGCCTCGCGACAAATAGCCGCCCGGGAGTCCTCAGCCGCTGTGACTTTTCGCTTCGCGTGTGCTTTCGACTGGTTCGCCTTGAGCTGTGCCTACTTTGGTTACTTCGAGTCATTGGGTAATTAACTGCGGACATTTGAGCATCGACTTTGTTCGCACTGGCTAAGCCCAGTGGCACACGATGGACCCGCCAGTTCCGTTGAAGCATCCGCCCCGCACTATTCTAAACTTGGGTTAACGTTCAACGTTACCGCGGGTAAACCTTTAGGAACTGAGCTTTCTTTCGTTTGCTGTCATTGAGCTGCAAGTCGTGTGTTCCAAAATTCACATTGACGAGCGGGTGGTGAGGCTGCTAATGACATGAGGTCTGCAGTTTTGCACAACGAAATTTAGCTCAGAGGACTTGGATCGTGTCACCCATAAGACAAGATCACTGGATCAATATTGCGGCTCTATTGAAACTCAACTGCGCTGCAACTCAACACATTGGTTCAAGCATACTTCAATCCGTGGCTTGGTCATTGCTCGCCCTGTGTTCGCTGATTCCGTCGCAACTTGCGGCGCAAGAGGCACAGTGGATTTGGTCGCCAGAGCATCCACGGGGGCAAGCGATCGCGGGCGATTGTTTCTTTCGCAAGACATTGCAGGTAAGCAGTGTTGAAGAAGCGACGATTACCATCACGGCGGATGACAAATACGAACTGTTCATCAACGGACGTCGCATCGGTCAAGGGTCATCGATTCGACAGATGGAGAAGTATGATATTACTCGACTGTTGGGTCGCGGTCGAAACGTGATTGCAGTGCGTACGACCAACGTGGCGCCGGGACCAGCGGCTTTGGTAGCGCGCGTTTTGGTGAAACCGATTGATGGCAACTGGCTGAGCTTTTCCACTGACGAAACATGGCGTACCGCACTGGAAGTTGTACCGGGCTGGCAAAGCGCGACTTATAACGACGGCAACTGGAAAGCGGCTCAGGCGTTCGGGCAACTTGGTGAAACGCCTCCGTGGGATCGCCGCGAGGAAGTTGAGCAGACGCAAGTTTCTGAGCACGCGCGCTTCCGTGTTAGCCCTGAGTTCACTGTCGATGAGATTTTGGGTAACGAGATCACCGGTTCGCTAATCTGTATGGCTTTCAATGAATTCGGGCATGTGGTTGCATCGCAAGAGGGTGGTCCGCTGCTGCTGATTTATGACAGTGACAAGGACGGTACGATCGACAAAACGCGTGTTTACTGCGAAGAAGTCAAGAACATTCAGGGCATCCTGCCGCTCAATGGCGATGTGTTTGTGACCGGCGATGGTCCTGAGGGTAGCGGCATCTATCGCTTGGTTGACAAAGATCGCAACGGTGCAATGGAGGATGTGCGCAAGGTTGTGGGCCTTGATGGTGTTCCGGGTGAACACGGCGCACACTCGTTGATTCTTGGACCTGACGGTTTGATCTACTGCGTGCTTGGCAATCATGTAGGCCTCGATAAACCCTACTCCAACACAAGCACGTTGAAGACATTTTACGAAGGTGATATCAACCTGCCTCGCTATGAAGATCCGGGTGGGCATGCCAACGGTATCAAGGCTCCGGGTGGCGTCGTGATTCGAATGGATGTTGAAGGAACTCAAGTCGAGTTGATTGCGGGTGGTTTGCGGAATGCATATGACATTGCGTTCAATGCGCAAGGCAACTTGTATGTGCATGACAGTGACATGGAGTCGGATATCGGCTCAGTTTGGTACAGCCCCACGAGCTTGTTTCAAGTTACTGAGGGTGCTGAGTTTGGATGGAGAAGCGGATGGTCGAAGTGGCCAGCGTACTATCTTGACCGCTTACCAACTTTGCTGGAAACGGGACGCGGTTCGCCAACAGGTGCAGTTGTTTATGATCATGTGATGTTTCCGCAGCGATACCACGGAAGCTTGTTCTTGGCCGACTGGTCAGAAGGTCGCATCCTTAGCGTCAAACTTAACAACGATGGCTCGGCCGCACAGCAAGAGGTCTTTTTGCAAGGGCAGCCGTTGAACGTTACTGATTTAGCGGTGAGTCCAGACGGCGCTATTTATTTTTGTACCGGCGGTCGAGGAACCAAAGGCGGAATCTTCCGAGTCAAATGGCAGGGTGAAGTACCGGCAGCGATTAAAGATTTAGGCGAAGGTATTTCGCGAGCGATCAAGCAACCTCAGATCGATTCTGCATGGTCACGGCAAGCGATCGCGATGTTGAAGAAGGAGCTTGGCGCGAGTTGGGGTGACATGATCTCGGGCGTAGCATTCAGTGGTGAGAACCCTGCGAAATATCGAGTGCGTGCACTTGAGCTGATGCAGTTGTTTGGACCGACTCCGCAACCAGAGCTGTTGATTACGCTGTCGGATGCTCCGAGTGAAGCGGTGCGGTTGCGAGCAGCGAAGCTGTTGGGGCTGCATGGCGATACGCCCGAGGCGGTCAAGCGATTGAAGGAGCTCGTGCGCGATTCGGACCGCAACGTTCAATTGGCTGCGCTGGAGGCTTTACTGCGTGCGGGTGCTGTCGCTGAGCTGTCGGACTTGGTACCGCTTCTGTCCAGTGATGATCGCTATATCGCCGCTTCTGCTCGACGGTTGCTTGAACGCATACCTTCGGATCAGTGGCGCGACGAGTTGCTCAAGAATGAAGATCAACGGATTAAGATCCAAGCTGGCTTGGCATTGATGATCGCTGAGCCGAACAAGGACAACGCACTGCTAGTGCTAAACAGCGTGCTGCACATGTTGGATGGATTCGTAAGTGATCGAAACTTTGTAGACATGCTGCGCGTGACTCAAGTCGCCATCGCCCGCGGCGGAGTCAAAGCGAATGAGCTTGCGGACCTACGAACGAAATTGGCTGCCGAGTTTCCGATTGGCGAACCGCTGCTCAATCGTGAACTGATTCGCGTGTTGGCTTACGTGAATGCAGAAGAAGTCATCGAGGAAGCGATTAGTTATCTGCAGACCGATGCGGATTTGAGCGAGCGGTTGAACATAGCGATGCACATGCGCTACTTTAAACACAACTGGACTGCAGCCGAGCGATTCTCGCTGGTTAAGTTCTTCGAAGAGACGCAGTTGGCGGAATCGGGCAGCAGCGTACCGCTTTACGTGATGAACGTTACCAAAGATCTATGCAAAAATTTACCGTTGGAAGAGGCGAGGATCTTTGTTTCCGAAGGTGCGAAGTGGCCGAATGCAGCGCTCGTATCGCTTTACCGATACCCAGACAAATTGTCTGACACCGATTTAAAGACGCTTCGTCGGCTTGATCAAGAGATCGACTTGCCAGGCTACGAAGCTGAGCAATACAAACGCTTGCGAACAGGTATTGTGGCGATGTTGTCGCAAAGTGGTGACGAAGAGTCGTTAGCTTATCTGCGACAGGTCTGGTTGCGATCGCCGGAACGCAGACAAGCAGTTGCATTGGGTTTGGCTCAACATCCTAGCGAAGAGAATTGGGATTACTTGATTCGCAGTTTGCCGGTGTTGGAGTCTTTCGCGGTGAGTGAAGTGATGGGTGCGCTTCGGACAGTACCGCTAGCTACCGACGACAGCGACGCTTATCGCGAAGTCATCTTGCATGGCTTGCGGATGGAAGAGCAAGGCGAAGATCCACGTCCAGCGATCGAGTTGCTGAACTACTGGGCTGGCGAGGGAACCGTGGAAGCTGCGACTGGAACTGTCAGCAAGCTTTCGCCGTGGCAGATATGGTTCGCGGCCAACTATCCCAACCGTCCCGAAGCTGTGTTGCCGAAGACGGAAGGTAGTTCTGTTTGGAACACCGAGACGTTGACCGAGTACTTCAACTCCACAGAGGGTCGCCGCGGAAACGTTACGGCTGGACAGGCGGCTTACAACAAGGCTCAATGTGCTAACTGCCATCGCATGGGTCAGATCGGCAAATCGATTGGTCCCGATCTGAGTTCAATCGCAAAACGATTTACTCGCAAAGAGGCGATTGAGTCGATTATGTTTCCATCGCATGTGATCAGCGATCAGTATGCGACGAAGCGTGTGTTGACGACGGATGGTAAGGTTCTGAGTGGCATTCTTTCGACGAATACTGACGGAAGCATCACCGTGCGTGATTCGAACTTGCGCGAGACGATTGTTGCTGAGCAGGATATCGATCAAGTGCATCCGAGCAAAGTTTCGCTGATGCCCAGCGGCTTGTTTGACAACCTCAGTGCGGAGGAAATCCGCGACATGATGGCCTTCTTGGGCTTTGTGCCTCCGCAAGAAGTTGCGGACGCGCCGCAGACTGGCAAGACTCCCAAGGTGCGTTAGGCAACTTGACAGGCACGTCGGTAAATCTGAGTTGAACCGCGTGCCCAGCCGGGCCGTGTTTGCAGCGGAGACGCGGGGCGATGCCCACGCGGTTAAACGAAAAAGGTGCCCAAGGGGCAGCGGCGACGCGGGGCGATGCCCACGCGGTTAAACAAAAAAGCTTCCCAAGGGGCAGTGGCGACGCGGGGCGATGCCCACGCGGTTAAACGAAAAAGGTGCCCAAAGGGCTGCGGAGACGCGGGGCGATGCCCTCGCGGTTAAACGAAAAAGCTTCCCAAGGGGCAGCGGCGACGCGGAGCGAAGCTACCCTGGGACTAAGTCTTGACAAAACTTGACGCCGCGTCATAATCTAAGCATGACACGAATTAGCCGTAAGCAACTTGAAATCCAGCAACGCGAGGCGGATATTCTGCAAATTGCTAGGCGGATGCTGTTGGAAGATGGCTATGAGGCGCTCAGCATGGACAAGTTGGCGGTCGAGCTCGGTACCGCCAAAGGAACGCTTTATAACCATTTTCCGAACAAGGAAGAGATTGTGCTCGCGCTGGTTTGCCAGGCGATGCAAGTGCGGCAGCAGATGTTCGGAATTGCGGCCTCGGTGAGTCAGAAGTCGCGTGAGCGGATGATGGCGATTGGGTTGGCGAGCGAGCATTATGTGCAGAAGCACAGCGAGCATTTCGCGATCGAGCAGTTCGTATCGAATTCGACAATTCGCGGGAAATCCAAGCCTAGACGGCAAGAATTGATCCGGCATTTTGAATTGCAATGTATGGGTTCTGTGGTTGGGGTGGTTCGCGATGCGATTGCGGTAAGTGATTTGAAGCTGCCGTCGATGTTGACCGCTGAAGAGATTGTGTTTGGATTTTGGTCCATTACATTCGGCAGCCATGTGTTGACTTACGATCGTCCTGGATTGAATGAACTGGGCATCAACGATGCTTGGCGAGCGGTACGTTGCCACGGTTGTGCGATGTTGAACGGTTTCAGTTGGAATCCCGTGATGACGTTCGAGCAGAGTGAAGTAGTTTTTGCGGAGCTTGACGAGCGGCTTAATATGCTTTTCGATTCGCAAGCGTAAATTTTTTTGTAATCGATGTGACGCGGCGTCACAAAACGACGCCATGGTTAAAAGCGTGAGGGAAAAATGGGCACCAATAGGCTGATCAAATTCTTTTCTCGGTTCATTTTGCTGCTCGTGGCCGTAGGTTTGTTGGGCGGTATGGCTTGGGTGGTGCGCGGGCGAACGCACTCGGAATCTCCCGGGGAATCGGCGGGTGTCGCGCCTGCTGTTACGGCGAGGTTGTTTACAGTTCAATCCAATCGAAATGAGGCGACGCGGTCGCTGATCGGAACCGTTCAAGCTCGCTATGAGACGGAATTAGCGTTTCGTGTTGGCGGCAAAATTGCAAAGCGATTGGTGGATGTTGGTTCGCGTGTTTCGGCGGGCGATGTGTTGTTCGAGCTCGATTTGACTGACTACGAGTTGCAGCTTGAATCGGCGGCGGCCGATTTGGCGAGTGCGGAGGCAACTTACAAGCAAGCTGCCGCGGATGAAGCTCGCATGCGAACGTTGCGAGCGAGTCGTTCTGTCAGCGAAGACGAATACGATCGAGCGCTTGCGCAGCGCGATGTGGCTGCCGCGCGCCGTACTGCGGCTAACCGCGCTCTCGAGTTGGCTCGCAATCGATTGCAGTACACAAGTTTAGAAGCGCCTACGGCGGGTGTTATCACACAGATTATGGCTGAAGGTGGTCAGGTTGTTGCCGATGGTCGCGGGGTTGCAAAGTTGGCGCAAGGCAACGAGTGGGAAGTGGTGGTGGGTGTTCCCGAGCGGTTGGTCAGTGGATTAGCTGATGCGGCGGAGAAGGTGACGTTTTGGTCGTTACCTGGCGTTGAGTCGCGAACCAAGCTGCGCGAGTTATCACCAACTGCGGATCCGATTGCGCGAACTTACGAAGCTCGTTTTACAGTTGTCGATGCACCTGTGGCATTGCAGTTGGGTATGTCCGCGACGTTGCATTTGAACTGCGGCACTGATGGCGAATCCATTGCGATTCCGGCGGGCGCGTTAGCAGGTCGAACTGAGCGGTTGGTGAGCATGCATGGTGCAAAGAGCGACGCGCCGGTCGTTTGGAAGGTGCTGGATGACGCCGGGCACATTGCTGCGGTGCCCGTCGAAATAGTGCGCTACGGTCAGGAGCAAGTGATTGTTAGGGGCGACTTGGCGGATGGAGATCGCATTGTTTCTGCGGGTGTGCACAAACTGGATTCCGGTGTAACGGTACGTAATTGGGAAGAGCTCAAATGAGCGGAATCAATTTGTCTGAATGGGCAGTCAAGCATCCAGCATTCGTAACGTTTCTAATGTTGGCCAGTGCCATTGCGGGACTGGACGCTTATCGTCGCATGGGGCGCGCGGAGGATCCATCCTTCACTATCAAAACTGGGTTGGTGTCCGCGAGTTGGCCGGGCGCGACAACTGAAGAGATGCAACGCCAGCTGGCTGACAAGCTCGAAGAGAAATTGCAGGAGTTGCAGTATCTGGACTATCTGCGAACTTACACGACACCTGGCAGTGTCATGATCTTGGTTCAGTTCAAAGACACGACGCCAGCGAAGGAGATGGAAGAGCTGTGGTATCAACTGCGAAAAAAGTTGGACGACATACGCAGCTCGTTGCCTAGCGGAGTGATTGGTCCGTTTGTAAATGACGAATACGGCGACGTATCCTCGGCGATCTACGCGTTTAGCGGTGAAGAGTTCACACCGACTGAGCTGAAGCACTTGGCGGAAGCGGCTCGCGATCGATTTCTAAGAATCAAGGAAGTCGGCAAAGCGGTGTTGTTCGGCGAGCAAGCAGAGAAGGTTTATGTTGAGTTCTCGCATCAGCGTTTGGCAACTTTAGGAATCCGACCGCAGCAGATTTTTGAATCGTTGCAACGCCAGAATGCAGTTACTCCCGCGGGGATGGTCGATACGGCAACGGATCGCGTGTTTGTTCGAGTTGATGGAGCGTTCGACGCGCTCGAAGCGATTCGTGAAACACCGATCGAGTCGGGCGGCGAGTTGCTGCGGTTGGGTGATATCGCTGAAGTATCGCGAGGTTACATCGATCCAAAGAACTTTACGATTCGTCACAACGGCAAGCCGACTGTGGCGGTTGGCGTGGTGATGAAGAAGAATGGCAACGTGCTCGAGCTTGGTCATCAACTGGAGGAGGCTCTGGCGGAGATCAAAGCGGGTTTGCCATTGGGAACTGAAGTGGAGACGATTTCCTTTCAGCCGCATGTGGTTGAAGAATCGGTGACTGAGTTCTTACGTTCGTTCGTTGAAGCGTTGATCATTGTGCTGATCGTCAGCTTCATCAGTCTTGGGTGGCGGACTGGCATTGTGGTTGCGCTCAGCGTCCCATTGGTGCTCGCCATTACCATGGTAGTGATGAACACGATCGGTATGAATCTGGATCGAATTAGTTTGGGAGCGTTGATTCTCTCGCTCGGTTTGTTGGTTGACGACGCGATCATTGCAGTTGAAATGATGGCGGTCAAAATGGCTGAGGGTTGGGATCGCGTTGCTGCAGCCACCTATGCTTGGAAGTCGACTGCGTTTCCAATGTTGTCGGGCACATTGATTACCGTCGCGGGCTTCTTGCCGGTTGGGTTCAACAATTCGGCGGCTGGCGAGTATGCGGGCGGGATTTTTTGGGTCGTTGGCATTTCGCTGATCGCATCATGGTTGGTGGCGGTCACCTTCACTCCGTTTCTTGGTGTGCGGTTGTTGCCTGGCGGACATGGATCTGCGCAGAGTTCTTCATCGCATTCGCATGGTCACTCGGACGCTTACAATGGTCGCTTTCATCGGTGGTTGCGAACAGCGGTAACGTTCTGCGTCGAGCATCCGAAGAGTATTGTGGCGGGCACAGTGGTCGCTTTTGGAATCGCGCTGTTTGGCTTCAGCACGGTGCAGCAGCAATTCTTTCCTCAGTCATCGCGACCTGAGTTGATTATCAACGTGCGATTGGCAGAAGGTTCTTCGTTTGCGGCGACTGAGGCAGAGGTTGAGCGGATTGAAAAGGTGTTGCACGGCGATGAAAACATCGAGCACTTCACCGCTTATACGGGCGCGGGAAGTATTCGATTTTTCTTGGCGCTTGATCCTGACTTACCGGCTGCGAACTTTGCGAAGTTTGTGATCTTGACCAAGAGTGCAAAGCATCGCGAGTTGTTGCGCGAGCGACTGGTCAAGATCTTTGATCAAGATCCAGCGTTTGCGGCGGCGTCGATTCGAGTCTTGCGACTCGATTTTGGACCGCCAATTGGCTATCCGGTTCAGTTTCGCGTCATTGGTCCCAATCCGCAGGAAGTGAGGCAGATCGCTTACCGGGTTCGCGATGTTATGCGCGAAGAACCGGCGGCGGTAGCGCCTAATCTTGAGTGGAACGAGACAGCGAAGCGAGTGCGATTAGAGGTTGATCAAGATCGCGCGCGACTGATCGGACTCGCTCCGCAAGAGGTTGCGAATTCGATGCAGATTCTGTTATCGGGAACTCCGGTTTCGCAATTCCGCGATGGTCGTGAATCGGTGGATGTGGTTGCGCGAGCTGTCAAAGAAGAGCGAATGGACTTGGATCATGTTGCCGATTTGTCGCTGTTTACAACTACCGGCGGTGCGATTCCGTTGTCGCAAGTGGCTGTGCCGGTTTACGATCAGGAGGAACCGATACTTTGGCGCCGCAATCGCGAAACGATGTTGACGGTGCGTGCGGACGTGCGCGATGGGTGGCAAGCTCCCGATGTTTCGAATCGCATTGATGCAAAGTTGACGGAAGTGCGTGAAGCGTTGCCGCCGGGGTATCGAATCGAAGTTGGCGGCGCGATCGAGGAAAGTGCAAAAGCAAATTCAGCGCTCTTCAGTGTCTTTCCGCTAATGGTATTGGTGATGTGGACATTGTTGATGGCGCAAGTTCAGAACTTTCGCAAAGCTGCGTTGGTGTTTGTGATTTCTCCGCTGGGGATCATTGGTGCGGTTACGGCGCTGCATGTTTTCAATGCACCGTTCGGTTTCGTGGCGCTGTTGGGTGTGATTGCGCTCGCTGGCATGGACATGCGCAACTCGGTGATCTTGATCGATCAAATTGAACAAGACATGCAAAACGGAATGTCGCAATGGGAAGCGGTGATTGAGTCGGCGGTTCGTCGCGCTCGGCCCGTGGTCCTGACGGCTGCGACGGCGATCCTTGCGATGATACCGTTGACTCGCAGTGTGTTTTGGGGGCCGATGGCGATGGCGATCATGGGTGGTTTGTCCATCGCCACCTTCCTAACGCTCATGAACTTGCCGGCGCTGTATGTGCTGATGTTCCGAGTGAAGAAAACGGTTTGATGGGAAGCGGCGTGGGCTACTTCGGTTCAAGTTCCACGGTTAGTTCAAGTCGCTCGTCGCCGCGGAGGACGGAGAGTTTGATGGGTTCACCGATTGGTGATTGCTGAACGATTTCAAGAAAGTTGTTGAAGGTCACCTGTTCACCTGCGACCGAAAGAATGATGTCTCCGATTTTCAAGCCGGCTTTTTGGCCTGGGCGATTGAATTGCAAAGTCTTGACCATGGTGCCCAAGCCGTTCGCCAAGTTGTGCTTTTGTGCGTCTTCGATTGGAACGGCAGCAGCTCCGATGCCGATCTTCGCGCGGCGCACTTTGCCGAACTCAGCGAGCTCTTTGCGAATCCAATTTGCTCTGGTGATCGGAATGGCAAACCCGATGCCTTGAAAGCCTCCGTTGCGCGATGAGATAGCGGTGTTAATACCGACTACTTTACCCTCTAGATCTAGCAGCGGACCGCCGGAGTTTCCGGGATTGATGGCGGCATCGGTTTGCAGAAAGCGACCATATACTTCAGTTGAGAGCTGTCGCAGCCGCTCCGTTCGACTGACGATACCGGCGCTGACGGAGGATTCGAGGTTGAAGGGGCTGCCAATGGCGAGCACCCAGTCGCCAAGGTGCAATTCATCTGAGTTGCCAAGCGTCGCAGATGGAAATGGCGAATCGGATTTGATGTGCAAAATGGCGAGATCGCTGCCTGAGTCAGATTTGATATCTTCAGCCACAAATTGGCGACCATCAGAAAGGCGCACGTCGATTTGCTGCATGTTGGCAACGACGTGATGATTTGTGAGCACTAGTCCATCGTCGCTGATGATGACACCGGATCCGACGCTTGAATACACTTGATCATCGCGACCGCCAATGATGTTCAGCATCGGTTGTTCTTTGTTTTCTTCGCGGCCGAGAATCGTCACGACGGCTGGAAGTGTTTTTTCCGCGGCATTCCGGAAAGCGTTCGAAAGTTGTCGAGCGGCTGTGACACCCGGGTTTGATTGGGGACCATCGTCGGCGCTCACTGCGGTGGTGATCAAAGCGGCGAAAAGGATCGCGAGGCAATAGACGGATCTTCGCAACTGCCACATGTGCAAGCCACTGAGATTTGATTTCATGTTCAGCTCCAACTGACTAAACGAGCCCACGTGGGTGTGAGCCGAGAAAGTTCGCATGGGATCGCAATCCTAACAACGGAAGCATAACTATATGGAAAACGCCGCAGGCAATGCACAGTTGCCGGAGCGGCAGCTTAATTATAGACCAACCACAACTATGCAACTCAATTCAGTTGGTCATCAGCTCAGTTGGTCATCCGGAACGCTTCGTCATCTTCTCGATCGCGCTCACGCTGACGACGATCAAAGAAATTGATGACGAGGTGGAGCGTGTGAACCAAGATTCCGAGCATGAGTGGCGCTGAGTAGCAGAACATCACAAAAATGATCTGCGACTCTCGGCTGTCGGCGGTTTCGACCGTCTTCGATTGTCGTCCCAGCCATGCATCGAGTTCGTTGGTGATGGCCGGTACGTTCAAGGCGTTGTAGAAAAGCAGACTCACGCCAGCAAATACGACCATTAGTAGCAGAATGAGAATGCTCGAAAACGATAATCGTCGAGGCTGAGCTTTCAAGAACGGCGAATCAACTTTGATCTTGTCCACGAATAACTTTCTAGCTTGTAACTTTCTCGCTTGGTACAGACCCTAGCCCGTCGACGGGACGTTCGGATTTGGTTGGATACGCGTGATCAGTTTAACGCGATCGTACCGATTATGACTTTTCGCAATTCGAAATCGGAGCAAACGCGGTCAATTATTCTACCTGACCAGCACAGTCGCTTGAACTGGCTGGTGGTAAGCAATACTATGCAAACAGTGCTGACCTCGAAACAACTGATTGACACAGGTAATGTATGGCCGACGACGACCACGACAAGCGGAATGGTGAAAGCAAGGCGAACAACTGGCTTTGGTACTTGGTGCTGACCGCCATCATCTTGATCTCGATCGGTGTTTTCGCAGTCAACAATGCTGTCCTTCGGCTTAGTTATCCCGATCTGGTTCGACTCTTAAAGGAAACAAAGTACGAAAGCCCGACAAGTACGAAGCTGGAAGAGGGGTTTGATGGCAAGATAGCGATCCAATCGGCGGCCGATTCGAAGAACCAGATTGAACTCTCGGACATACGATCGGTTCGCGTCGACAAGGCTTTTATCAGCGGTTATGTCATGCGCCGCAATTTGACGAATGGCGAAGCGGGCGATTCGGCGAAAGTTGAGTTTCGCGCGAGCAAAGACGACTCGGATCAAACCAACGCTGAGATACGCGAGTTACTGACTGCCAGTCGCGTGGACTGGAACTTTACAGACGGTCCGAATTTCATGAGCCAATACGGGCCGGTGCTGCTGATGATTGCGGCAGCGTTTTTCATCATGATGTTTGCGGCGAAGAAGATCGGTGGAGTTGGGTCGCCGATGTCATTCGGTCGATCCCGCGGTCGTTTGTATGCTCAAGACGACATCGGCATTACGTTCGATGACATCGCTGGAGTGGACGAAGCGGTTGAGGAAGTTCGGGAGATCGTCGATTTCTTGAAGTACCCTGAAAAGTATCAGCGGCTGGGCGGTCGCATTCCCAAAGGCGTGTTGTTGGTCGGACCTCCTGGAACGGGGAAAACGTTGTTGGCCAAAGCGATCGCTGGTGAAGCTGGCGTGCCGTTCTTCAGTCTGTCGGGCAGCGACTTTGTGGAGATGTTCGTAGGTGTGGGCGCGGCTCGCGTACGAGATATGTTCCAGCAAGCGGCTGCGAAATCGCCGAGCATCATCTTCATCGACGAACTGGACGCGCTCGGCAAGAGCCGCAGCAATTCGGTTGTGGGTGTTCATGATGAACGCGAGCAAACGCTCAACGCGCTGCTCGTCGAGATGGACGGTTTTGATCCAAACACCGGCATCATTGTGATCGCAGCAACGAACCGTCCCGAGACGCTCGATTCGGCGCTGCTGCGTCCCGGTCGATTTGATCGCAACGTGTTGGTGGATCGTCCCGACAAGTCAGGTCGCGAAGAGATTTTGAAAGTTCATGTGAAGAACGTGAAGCTTGCTCCCAACGTTCGCTTGAAGGAGATCGCGTCGATTACCAGCGGCTTTTGTGGGGCGGATCTTGCGAACTTAGTAAATGAAGCTGCCTTGTTAGCGGCGCGAAAGGGCAAGAATGTTGTTGGTCAAGAAGAATTTGATGAAGGTGTAGAACGCGTCACAACGGGCTTGGAGAAAAAGCGTCGTGTGATGCAAGAGGACGAAAAGCGTCGCGTCGCCTATCACGAAGCGGCTCACGCGCTTGTCGCTTACTCGCTGCCCAACACCGATCCAGTTCACAAAGTCTCAATCATTCCACGCGGTCTCGCGGCGCTTGGATATACGTTGCAACGTCCTGAAGATGAACGTTACTTGATGACGCAATCGGAGCTCGAATCGCAGATGCAAGTCTTGCTGGCTGGGACGCTTGCTGAAGAGATGATTTTCCAAGACATCAGTACCGGGGCTCAAAATGATCTTGAGCGTGCGAGTGCGATCGCGCGCAGTATGGTAATGGAATTCGGTATGAGCCGACTGGGGCGAGTTAACTATCGCGAAAGCGGTCGGTCGCCGTTTCTCGGTGGCGGCCGAGGCGAAGCGTACAGCCGCGATCACAGCGAACAGACGGCTCGTGAGATCGATGAAGAGGTCAAACGGATCATCGACGAAATGGCTCAGCGGGCTCGCCAAGTGCTGGCCGAACGCAAGCAAGCACTTGAGAATATCACCAAGAAACTGATCGAAGTCGAGATCATCGATAATTCGGAACTCAGTCGCTTGGTTGATGAAACATTGCCTGGTCCGCGCGTTGTTCCTGGAACACAAAGTGCCGCGCGCAACCAAGTCGCTGCGCCAAAACCTGAGGATGACCGGCAAGGCGTGGCTGGCGAAGCGGCTGGCTAAGTTGTTGTATGTATCGCTTATTTTGCTTCGCTGGGCAGAACGCGAACGAGCTTCATGATACGGCCGGACACGTTCCAGTCTTGCACGTACAGGTTGCCGTCTTTGTCCCAGTGCGAACCGTGCGTGCCGCTAAATACGCCTTCGATCCATTGCTCTTGAGGGACGTTGTAGCTTCCGCCTTGCTTGGGATCTGGGTTGTGGCCAAGCACAGCCATGATGGTGTTCGACTTGTCGAGGATCACCACGCGACCTTGAAGATCAGGTACTGAAACGTAATCACCTTGAATAGCGACTGAAGTTGGCATGCCCAGACCGGCGATGACCTCTTCGATAAACTCACCGTCTAGCGAGTAATGAACGAGCCTGCCTTTGGGTTGATGGTTGCGATCGCAAATCAGCAGTCGTGCGGGTTCATAACGAGTGTCCAGTGTCATGCCGTGCGCTGTGTTGAATTCTTTCTCGCCGTTGCCCTTCTTGCCGAAGTGCATGAGGTACTTTCCAGTCTTGTCGAACTTGAAAATATGATTGCTCGCGTAACCGTCCGAGAGAAAAATGTCGCCGTTCTGAGCCACAGTTATCGCGGTCGGATTGAACTTTTCTAAGTTAAGTCCTGATTCCTTTGGAAAGCCAAGTCGCAAAACGATTTCGCCGCTGCGCGCGTTGAACTTAATCCCTTCCGCGTTATTGTTTCGAGCTCCGTAAATGAACTCGGCATCGCCTTCCGCTCGAATTTCCATGTCGTGGATGTTCGAATAATCCTTGCCGAGGTATGACTGCACAACTTGGCCGTCGGGCGAAAAGACGAAAACGCCAGCGTTCGCGCTGGTGTAGATGTGGCCCTCTTTGTCGATCACAACGGAACCGTGCGTCGGGCCGATTGACGACTTACCATCAGGCCGCAGCCCCCAACCCGGCACTGTGTCGAACGTCATCAGGCCGCATCCCATACGAACCGCTTGCGGTTTCTCCTGAGCTTGCGAAGGCAAAGTCATCGAAAACAGGCATAGCAAAACGAAGCAGGTCAGGCGGGATTTCATCTGCGGAACTCCAGGTGGGTTGAATAAGCTAGACGCGTCGGCGCGCCGAATTTTCAGCCTGCACAGTATAGTAAGCAAACGTGATCGCAGCATATCGTTTGACTCGCAATTCGCGACCGGTTACCATTAAAGAGCTTCTAAGGTGCAGCTTTGGGTCGCAGCGTCACCGTGCATGTGGCTTGTCGCAACCTCTTCTTTTCAGTCGAATCTAATGCCCGCACAGTTCTCCAACCTATGCCCAGCCGCAGGTCGGCTCTTGTCACACCCTTGGGTGTGCTTGTTGGCGTTCGTTGCGCTCGTGTCAGTGTCGTGCGGGCAAGTATCTGCGGCGGGCTGTTCGCACCGTGAATCGACGGTGGTGGGGCTCGACCCAGACGGCAATCCGCTTCCCGAGAACGTTATCAAGGTTTATAGCGGCGGCGAGTTTCGTTATTACGCGGTACCTAACGGCAAAACATGTAACGGACCGAGTTGTAATAGCGCCCCTGCAACTCGAATGGATTCCATTCCCGTTGTAAACATTTCAGAGCGAGCCGATTTGTCGTTTTTGGCTGGCCGCTCGTATTCGAGTTTTTCGCTTTACTGCGATCGCTTTTTAGCTTGGCCGGATGCTTGGCCAGTTTCTCTTGTGCTGGACGGTCTGTTGAGGCCGCCGACTGCTTAGTTTGCTGTTCGTTCGCTTGAGCGGCTGCTTGGATCAAATCCAACTGCAACTGCAGCACGCGACCGAAC
The DNA here is from genome assembly GCA_041739135.1 of Pirellulaceae bacterium. GTDB lineage: Bacteria > Planctomycetota > Planctomycetia > Pirellulales > Pirellulaceae > Aureliella. The sequence goes on along the minus strand of JBGSOM010000217.1, from coordinate 32,084 downwards.
CATCTTAGTTTCAAGCTGCGCTTACAAAACGCGCGGCCCGCCGTAATTCGCTTCGAAGCACGTACATAGTGCTCTTCAATCGAATTCGATTCACTGAACTACTGATCGCAAACTTATCGCGTGCTTTGCTGGCGACGATTCTATCGTTTCTTTGCAAGTGCGTATTCATTCAGTCATCTATCTGCATAAGAGAACTTGTCCCATGAAACGTCATGCATTTACACTCGTCGAGTTGCTCGTCGTGATCGCCATCATCGGCATTTTGGTTTCGCTGCTCCTGCCAGCAGTTCAAGCGGCGCGCGAAGCTGCGCGGCGCATGCAGTGCACCAACAATTTGAAGCAACTCGGTCTCGCCACGCACAACTACTTGTCAGCTCACTCGCGATTGCCGTTGTGTTTGAACGGAACGAGCAAACCGATCGCTGTGCACGCTTACTTGCTGCCCTTTATGGAGCAGACCGCACTTTACAATCTGGTTGATTTCAAAACGTCTTGGAATTCGCCGACTAATGTTGCTGCGATGGCGACAAACGTTCCAACTTTTCTGTGCCCTTCGCAGCCTTCGGTGAATCTGCCACTTGGTCGAGCGGCTACGACTTACCGCGCGAATCAAGGCAGTCAGTTGCTGTATAACAAACCCCCGACCAGTAGCAGCGATCCGAACTTTGGCATGCCAGCTCCAAACGGCGTGTTCATTTCCGATCGCAGTTTGAAGGACGCTGAAATTGTCGACGGGCTCAGCAACACAGCCGCATTTAGTGAGCATCCGCTTGGCGATTTCAACAATGCAGCGGTCAGCAAGTACGACACATTTCGTCCAGGCACTTACCCGAACACACCAGACGAAGCGGTTCAGCAATGCCTCGCCGTGGACACAACAAACTTGGCTATGCAAGGTGTCTCAGATGTCGGTGCGCCGTGGTTGCAGTCGTACCATTCGACGACTCAGTATTTCCACGTAGCGTCGCCAAACTCGCGTTCATGCATGTTTCCACCGGGACGCATCGCCACATCGGCATCGAGTTATCACACGGGCGGAGTCGTCGTTGCAATGTGTGATGGATCGGTTGATTTCTATTCGAACGCTATTGAGTTAGCTATCTGGCGAGCCATCGGTTCACGCGATGGCGGTGAAGTGATCGCACGCAACTAAGTGCGATTGTTTTCGTTTTGCACAGCACCATCACGTGGCAGTTATGGTGCTTGCATGGTTTACTCACCATTTCAAATCGATAGGAACGAACATGAACCGCCATCTGACACTCACTTTCTTATTTTTAACATCGATAACAACAGGCTGGTTGAACGCAACGGAGCCCGATCAGACTGCGCGTCCGATTCCAGCGACGCGACCTGAGATGAAGCTGCTGCTGGAAGATATGAAGTCGCGTGCTGAGCGCATTCCGCTACCGGAATTGACTGACGAGGCCAGGGAACAACTTGGCGAACGCGCCGATGACTATGAAACACGATTGAGATTTCACTACTTGATCGAAAGTGAAGGGACCGCGTTCGGTGGGCGAACTCGAACGGCGAATGGTGCCGGAACTGGTGCTGCTGGAGCGACTCGCGATTTTCGCCGCAATGCTGACGCGAACATGTCGTTGAGTTACGAGTTTAAGACGGAATTGTTTTGGATCGTTTCGCGTACGAACAATTGTCAATATTGTCTCGGACATCAAGAGCAGAAGTTATCGGCGGCAGGGTTAAGCGAAGATCGTATCGCGGCGCTTGATCTCGAATGGGAAGCGTTTACGCCAGCTGAACAAGCGGCATATGCTTGGGCGCGAAAGCTGACTTGGTCGCCAAACGCAATCGGCGATGCAGACATTGATGCGCTGCGGAAGCACTACACGCCGATGCAAATTCTAGAGATGACGCTATCGATTGCGGGCAACAACGCGATCAATCGCTGGAAGGAAGGAACAGGCGTCGCGCAATCGCAACATGGTGATCGTTTCTTCGAAAACGCTGTAACGAACGCGCCCAAGTCGACTTTGCCGATCGATAGCTTCTTGACACCTACGCGCGGCAAGTACGAAAAGAAGCGATCGATCGTCGCCGCCGTAGCGTCTGATATTGATGGAACAAGCACCAACGCGATGGTTGGCGTGCCCGCTATTTCGGAGTCGCGAGAGCAAGTTGAGCAGCAACTGGTTGCTATGCGAGCGCGTAAGCCGCGGTTGCCTTTAGCGAGTGTTGAAGTGACTCGCGTTGCGTTTGCTAAATCGATCGATTCGGAATCGATGCCGGCTTGGATGCGATTGATGGCGAACTTTCCAAATGAGAGCTTGCGACGCATCGACAGTTTGCTGGATCGTCCGGTCGGGGATGAAGATCTTTCGCTGCTTGACCGCGCGCGGGTAAGTTGGGTTGTTGCGCGTCAGGATCGAGCTTGGTATGCGGTCGCGCATGCTCAGCAGCGATTGATGGAATTGGGCCAAACGCTCGATCAGGTCTACGCGCTCGATAGCGACCAATCTTCGCTTTCGGAAGCAGAGCGAGCGATCCTGGTGATGGCTCGAAAACTGGCCACTTCGCCGATTACTTTGCAAGACGATGAAGTTGCGAATGTTGTCAAACTGTCTGGTCCGCGACGGGCGACTCAGTTGATCAACTTCGTGACTAGCCGCGCGTACTTTGACCGCGTCACCGAAGCCGCGGGCCTGTCGACCTCGGATGACCAGCGGCCGGAAGACCAAAGCTCGAAATAGGAGAACGCGATGCATCGGAAAAGCAGTACAACGAGTGAAACCGTGTGCGCAAAACAACTTGCCGGGAGATTTCTCGGTTTGTTGTTGCTTGCGACCGTCTTCGGTTGTGGAGGCGGAGGCACAATTGTCGCGACGGGAAGCGAAGAGCAGGTCAAGCAAGCCGTCACGCTGACCCTGGACGCGTGGAAATCGGGTTCAACGATCGACGACTTTACGAAGGCCCATCCGGAGTTGGTGGTTGCTGACGAAGAATGGCAGGCGGGTGCGAGTTTGATTGCGTACAAGTTGACGGAGCCCGCGCAAGCCAACGGTAGCCACTGGCGTCAAAAAGTTGAGTTGCAAACGAAGGTGAAGACCAAGTCGAAACCTACGGTTGTTTATTACGCAGTGACACTTGGCGAAAAGACGAGTATCCTGCGCAGCGATTTTCAATACTAAGCCGAAGTTCGGAGCGTACGAGAACAAATCATGAGTAGTGGGACGGATGTACCGAAGGACCTTTCACACCTGTTGGATGTGCCCAAAAAGGCAAAGCCGGCGCGGGTGATCGGTCCGAGATTGCGAGTGTTATTGGTGATCGTGCTGGCGATGTTCAGTTTGCTCAGCGCCAACGGCATTTACTTGACGATTATCACGTGGACTCAGCATTTCACTGGCGAAGTTTACGAAGACTTGTTTTATCAGTACATGTTCTTGGCTCACCTTGTCCTCGGTGTGATTCTGATTTTGCCTGTGGTGATTTTTGGGTTCGCGCATATGTGGCTAGCTAAGAATCGGCGGAATCGTCGCGCGGTTCGTATCGGTTATGCGTTGTTCGTGATCTCGATTGTCGTGTTGGTTTCAGGAGTGCTTCTGACGCGACAATTCGGGTTTGATCTCAAGCAACCGCTGGCTCGGTCGATTATTTACTGGGCACACATCGTTGCACCGCTCGCTGCGATTTGGTTGTATTGGCTTCATCGGTTAGTTGGTCCACGAGTTAAATGGCATGTCGGCGGTCGCATCGCGCTCGCGACCGCTGCCGTCGTGGGTGTGATGGTTTACTTTCAATTTCAAGATCCCAGGCGATGGAACGAGGCTGGACCAAAGGAAGGCGAAAAGTATTTTCAACCGTCGCTAGCGCGGACTGCGACGGGCAACTGGATTCCCGCTAAGTCGTTGATGAACGACGAATATTGCACGCGTTGCCATCAAGATATTTACAACAACTGGTTTCACAGCGCGCATCACTTCAGTTCCTTCAACAACCCAGCTTACCTTTACGCAGTACGTGAAACTCGCAAAAAGGTTCTGGAACGCGATGGTTCCGTTCAAGCTTCGCGATGGTGCGCGGGTTGTCACGACTTGGTGCCGTTTTTCTCCGGAGCGTTTGACGATCCGAACTATGACGACGTGAATGATCCGACATCGCAAGCCGGAATTACTTGTACGGCTTGTCATGCGATTACTCATATAAACAGCACGCGTGGCAATGCGGACTATGTGATTGAGGAGCCGATTCAGTATCCGTTCACTTTCAGCGAAAATCCGCTGCTTCAGAAAGTGAATGAATTGTTAGTCAAAGCCAAGCCGGGCTTCCATAAGCAGACGTTCTTAAAGCCGCTGCACAAGTCGGCTGAGTTCTGTAGCACTTGTCACAAAGTGCATTTGCCCAAGGAACTGACTGCATACAAGGAATTCTTGCGCGGTCAGAATCACTATGACAGTTATCTGCTGAGTGGTGTGTCGGGGCACGGTGCGTCGAGTTTCTACTATCCGCCGGTGGCCGAGGAAAATTGCAATGGCTGTCATATGCCTCAGATCGCTTCGAATGATTTCGGTGCGAAGTATTCAGAGAGTTTGAAGACGTTAGCGGTCCACGATCATTTCTTTCCCGGAGCCAACACGGCGCTTCCTTATTGGCGCGGTGATGATCCAAAGTGGATCGAACACGCCAAGCAATTGCTGACCGAGTCGACACGCATCGACATCTTTGGTGTTCGCAAAGAGGGAAAGATCGATGGCGATTTGATCGCGCCGCTCGGCCCAGAGTTCCCGGTGCTCGAAGCTGGTGAGCAGTATTTAATTGAAACGGTTGTGCGGACGCTGAAGTTGGGTCATCTGTTGACACAAGGTACCGTGGATTCAAACGAATTGTGGGTGGAATTGTCAGCGAAGAGCGGTGACAAGATCATCGGCATCAGTGGCGGTATGGACGCAATTGGCGAAGTGGATCCGTGGTCGCACTACATCAATGTGTTCATGCTGGATCGTCACGGCAATCGCGTTGCAAGACGTAATGCGGAAGATATTTTCGTGCCGCTTTACAATCACCAGATTCCGCCCGGCGCGGGCCAAACGATTCACTATGCATTGCAATTGCCAGATGAGCTCGATGCGCCAGTCGAAATCACTGCGTCACTCAAGTACCGCAAGTTCGACAAGCATTACATCGATTTCATGAATGCGGCTTACAAGGCCGGAGACATTGAATTTGCAAATCGAAATGCGGATGGCTCGGGTAAGAACGAGTTGCCGATCACCCTTATGGCTCAAGACACCGTCGTGTTCGCAGTTCGCAACAAGGGCGGAACCGTGATCGAGGTGGATCGAACAAAGTTTGCGAAGCGCGAACCGCCGGTGCTGTGGCAGCGTTGGAACGACTACGGCATCGGCATGTTGCTCATGGGAAATTCGCAGTTGCGGCAAGCGGCTGATGCGTTTCGAGAAGTCGAGAAACTCGGACGCTTTGATGGTCCCCTGAATCTCGCGCGGGTGATGTTCGCTGAAGGTGACTTGGATGGCGCGACCGCGGCGCTTGGGCGGGCTGCAACGATGGATCCCAAGCCGCCCGCTTGGACGATGGCTTGGCTGAGCGGCGAGGTGAGTCGCCAGCAAGGTTTCTTAGAAGAAGCCGCGAACAGTTTTCGCAGCGTGCTGAACGACAAGTCGCAGGAGCTGCGCGATCGCAAGTTTGATTTCAGTTTGGATTTTCGCGTGCGCAATTCGTTGGGACTAACACTGCTTGATCTCGCTGAGGTTGCTGATGCTCGCGGACAAAGCGAACGCACACAGCAACTGCTCGAAGAGGCTCGCAGCGAATTCGAGCAATCGCTGCTGGTCGATAGCGAAGACGTAACGGCGCACGCGAACTTGTCGGCGATTTACAAGCGACTGGGCAATGATGCGAAAGCTGAATTTCATCGCAAAGCTCACATGCGTTACAAACCTGACGACAACGCGGCTGATGTGGCGCGACCGGTTGCGCGTCGCAAATATCCGGCCGCGGATCATGCGGCTGAATCGCTGGTAATCTACTGGTTGCATCGACCTGGAGCTCATCAGTTACCAGCCGAATCGGCGATCGAGCCGCCAGAACGAATCACTGCACCGGAGTCGCGAGTGCCAGATGCGAACGGACCTCGCGATGACTTTGGGTTACCGCTGGACAACGATAAAGTAACTGCCAGTCGAGGCAAAGAAACTAAGTTGAATTCAACCAACGCGCGCGAGGAGTCGGCCACCAATGAGTAAAGCGAAAAAGATCGCGGACGATCGCGAGTTGGAAGATCGAGACGATGTGCAGGATGATGCTGTGATCGGCAAAGCGCTGATGGGATCGCTCGTGGTGATCGGTCTTGTTGCAGCCATTGCAGGTAGCGTGGCACTCGCAGTCTATTTGCGAAAACCAGTCGTGGAAGATCGCAAAACGGAGATCGCTTTGCCGCAGACTCGCGCGGTTGAGCAAGTTGTGTTGCCGAAGATTCCGTTGGCGGACATCACTGCGGAGGCAGGAATCGATTGGAAACATGTGAACGGCATGGAAGGTGAGAAACTGCTGCCTGAAACAATGGGCGGCGGTGTTGCCGTTTTCGATTGCGATCGCGATGGCGACAACGACCTGTTGTTTGTTGGTGGAACAAGTTGGCCGTGGGCGAAGTCACCGATCGCCAATCCGCGAACGTTGTGTTTGTATCGCAACGATGGTTCAGCCAAGTTCACCGATGTCACAGTTGAAGCGGGCTTGGACAAGAATTTTTATGGCTGCGGGCCAGCGGTGGGTGACTTTGACAACGATGGTTGGCCCGATCTGTTTGTGACAGCGGTCGGCAAGAATTTGCTTTTCAGGAATGAAAAGGGCAAGTTCGTTGATGTGACTGAGGAATCTGGGATTGGTGACAAAGAGGCTTGGAGTTCGGGTGCGGTTTGGTTCGACTACGACAACGACGGACGGCTGGATTTATTCGTTTGCGAATATGTGTTGTGGTCGCGCGAACTGGATTTATCGCTCGGGTTCTCATTGACTGGGTTGGGACGAGCGTTTGGTCAACCGACTTCGTTCACTGGAACGCAATCGCATCTGTACCATAACGAGGGCGATAACAAATTCAAAGAAGTTACCAAAGAGATGGGCATCGAAGTCGTCAACCCTGACACTCAAGTTCCCGTCGGTAAGGGGCTGGGCGTAGCAGCCGTCGATGTCAATCGCGATGGGTGGATGGACATCATGGTAGCGAACGATACGGTGCAAAATTTTCTTTTCATGAATCTCGACGGGAAGGTGTTTCAAGAGTCGGGCATTCCGATGGGAGTTGCATTTGATCGCGCGGGAAATGCAACCGGCGCTATGGGACTTGATTGTGGTTATTTGCGGAATGACGAGTCGCTGGCGGTAGCGATCGGTAACTTTGCGAACGAGCCGTCGTCCTTGTATGTTTCACGACGACCCGATCAACCGTTCTTTGATGCGGGCATGGCGAGTGGACTGGGGCCGATGAGTCGCTTGAGCTTGACGTTTGGAATGTTCTTCGCTGATTTGGATCTGGATGGACGCCAAGATATTGTCTGCTCCAATGGTCACTTGGAAGAAGAGATCAATAAGATTCAAGCGACTCAGGAGTATGCGCAATCACCTCAGTATTTTTGGAACGCGGGTTCGGCAGGCAGTAGCGAACTGGTTGCTTTGAAAGCGACTGAGATTGGTGACGAAGCGCTGAAGAAGATGGTTGGTCGTGCGGCTGCTTATGGCGACTTGGATAACGACGGCGATGTAGACATCGTGCTGGTAGGCAATGGCGGACCAGCGCGAGTGCTTCGCAACGATCAGCAGTTGGGGAACAACTGGTTACGTCTGAGACTGGAAGGAACGGGTCAATCGAATCGCGATGCGGCTGGTGCTCTTGTGATGGTTAAAGCCGGAGGCGTTACTCATCGCCGATACGTTTCCGCAACGCGAAGTTATCTCAGTCAATGCGAACTGCCGCTTACGATCGGACTTGGTAAGGTCACGGCGATTGACGAAGTTTCGATTCGTTGGCCGGACGGGCAGACAGAGTCCGTTTCCGGATTGGAAATTAATCGCGAACATTTAATACAGCAGGGTGCGTTTAAGTAAGACCGAAAGTGCAATGAACTGTTAATAGAGTCTGCATTGATTGCGGATCTTCATCCAAATGCAGGAAAAGGAACGCAGAGTCGCTGAGGGCGAGAGTTGCAGAGGTCGGCTACGCACCCCGTGCCGATGATCCCCGCACTCGCTGGGCTGTTCATATAAATGCAAATAAAAAGACAGGTAATGCAAGCGTCGGGCGATCTCTGAAACGCGGTAGGACGCAGCCCCGTTGGGCACTTGGCTCACGGCGTGCTACAGCGGCAGCGCGGTTTCCCGTTGTTCTCCTATTCGGACCGCGGGCGTCCTCGCCCGCTTGTGGCACTCGGTTACGTCACTTGAAAAGTGAACGTCGTGGCTTCGAGGTCCGAAGGCTTCCACTTCAAGCGATGCACAGGTGGCGGTTCAGCGGACGGGGACGTCCGCGCTCCCAGAAGAGTTCACACCTTCGTGTCCCTGTTGGTACCAATAGGCTTCACTTCGGTTCATTGATGCTTGGCCAAGCGGATACTATGATGACACCGAGGAGATTTCATCATCATGCCACTTCGCGATCACTTTCACCGGCCGCTTTCACGAACGGCGAGCTACCAAGAAGTTCACGGTCAATGGCCAGCAGTCTTGGTTCAGCAACTGGGACGTCTATTGCCCGCTAACTATGTGGCTGGACCGCATGTGCATGTGGGGACGCAGATTGAAGTTGATGTCGGAACTTTTGATCAAGAATCAATTCTGGCTACCAGTAACGATTCTCAAGGCGGCTTGGCGACACAGATCTATGCGCCGCCTCAACCGTCACTGGAAATCCAAACGGGGCTGGGCGATTTCGACGAATACGAAGTGCGAGTCTACGATGTCCGACGCGATCGACGTCTGGTGGCCGCGATCGAATTGATTAGTCCCGGCAACAAAGACCGCCCCGAGACACGAGCTCAGTTTGTCGCGAAGTGTGCCGCACTCCTTCGCAACAGCGTGTGTGTAGTGCTCGTAGACATTGTGACTTCGAAAGACTTCAATCTGTACAGCGAGTTGTTATCCATGATCGGTGAGAACGACCCGAAACTCTCGGTGCCTCCCTCAGCAACCTACGCGGTATCTTGCCGCTGGCATCCACGCGGCGCGGAGTTCTGGCTGGAAACGTGGAATCAAATGCTGTTTCTCAACCATCCGCTTCCCATTTTGCCACTCTGGCTCTCCGAGACGTTGGCGATTTCGTTGGATTTGGAAAGTAGCTACGAGCAGACTTGTCGAGACCTGCGTATTATCTAATCGATCGCAACAGGAATCAGTCTCAGATGCCGAACTTGCGTAATCACAACAAACATCACATCGTACTTGCCGTTTCCTTTTGCCTGTTGAGCCTATGCGACCGCTCAGTTTGTGCGCAGCGGGGCGAGGGGCACTGGGAAGAAGTTCTGCCTGCGGGAAAAGTGGACAACGCACGGCGTGCTTACGTTCACTTCGAAAACAAAGACAAAGAATACTGGAGTTGGCCGTGGAAAGTTGAAGGGAGCGTCCAGCATTTCGTTGAAGGTTACAGCTATGATCCGCGCTCCAAGACAGAAACGTTCATTGCCTTCGAGTCGCCTGACAACCATCGTCGTGTGGAGTTCAGGGGGCCGGATTACGAAACTGGAACTTACCAGTTTCAAGGCGAATTGTTGATCGAAGACAATGTGACTGACGACGTGTGGGTCATGCAGCTTTGGCACGCTGCGCTGATCAAGTATCGCAACGACCAGGGCGCGGGAACGCTTACGTATCATTCTGCCAACGATGCAACCGGTGAAGCTCGGGTTGGCATTAAGGAGTTGGCCAAGAACATTCGGGGGAAGAAGGTCTTGATCAATTTGATTCACTCTGGGGCGCCGAGCTTTGATTTGTCGCTTACGGTCGCGTGGATGGTCAACCGCTCAACGGAGGCGAACCTTTCGAGTTCAAGACCTTCGACGCCGCGGGCTCGTTCTACATCAAATACGGCGCGTACTGCGGTCCCGGGAAGCAACAGACAGTGAAATGGATTGATACTCGGGTGTGGAAGAAACAAGCCAGCGCGAGCAAAGAATCGGATCGTCGATAGCTCGCTGACGCGGAGCGAAAAAACAACAGACAATGTGAGTCTCAGCGATTTTCGCAATCCAATCTCCGCTTAGTTGAAAGGCAATCGTGCACAATCCCTATGCGCCACCGGAATCGGCAGAAACCGTTTCAAGAGTTAGCCCACACGCTAAGAATCAGTCCATGCCGATGATCCCCGCACTCATTGGGCTCTTCACTTATGGGTCGTCGTCTCCGTATGCTCTCGTCCTTTGCGTCGAGCATTATTTGCGTCCGAACTCGCGTCCGATACCTTGGGCAATTCACATCGCGACGGTACTTGCGATCTTCGGAACTGTGGCTTGGTTCGCATTTGCTATCGTTTGCTCCTCGCCGGTATTCGACTTGTTCAAAGGTGAACCGGCTTCGATTTACACTCAGCTTGCGCTGATGGTTTGGCTTGCCACGGTCGTGTTTTTTGTTTGGATGTTCTGGCGCATCGCTCGTTTTCGTCGTCAGCCAACTAATCCCTGACTGCACTCGCGACGCAAGCTTGGCCGATCTCACATTCGTGTAATTATTGAGCGATTCAAAATGCCTAAAATTACGATGTGTACGACGGCTATCGTGGTGCTTTTTGCTCTGTCTGGTTTTTCGCAAAGCCCTGTGACAATTCTGGCGGAGGATCTAGGAGTTGATGCGCTCGTATCCGAACTACTCAGCTCGAAGGAATTGCAAGAGGCAGTCGACTTAGACGATTCCAGCGCCTTGATGTCGGTCATAGCATTCGCCGAACAAAGTCACACTGTGTAGTTTCTGTTTGGGGTCGACGCCCAGTTTCGATTCCATCCAAGCCCTGATTTCGTCAATCTTTTCACTGTGTTGGTCACGGACTAGCTTCATCAGTTGCGTTTCGCTAAGTGCGTCTTGATCGATATGGACAACCCGTTTGGCTTCTTGCAGGATCTTGGCTGGATCCATTTGTTCTGCGCGGGAAGCTCCGGCAATCGCTGTTAGTTTTGCAAACTGCATACCGTCGCCGCTACGTAGCAGTGATCCAACGAACCCAAGCGATCGCGATTCCTTGAGCTTTGGCCGGCGGCGCGGTTGCCACCGCGTTGCGTCAGTTTTGGCGATCTGCTCTGAAAGAGTTTCGTCTCATAGCCCCGGGTTGCGAGCGGCAGCGAGCTAACCGGGAGTCTTGAAACGTATTATGGGCTTACCTCGAAGAGGTTTCGTCACATGTCATGACGCAACCCCGTTGGGGTAAAAATGCGTTATCGCGCAGCGCTCCCAGGGTAGCTCGCTTACGCTCGCAACCCTGGGCTATAAGACGCAGCCCCGTTGGGGCAGTTGCTGTTAGTAAGCTGTAAGACGCAGCCCCGTGGGTATAGGATAGGCTTCCTTCCCAGCCCGTCTTACAGCTTGGAATAAGCTTGCGACCGGCGTTTCAGGAATTTGCACGGGCCAGGAGGCCCGTGCTACGCTTGTGATGCGCAGCAAATTTCTAAGGGGTTCGGGGCGACGCTTGCTTCTACTGGGTTTGCGTCGCAGCCTGCTGCCGAATCGGTGAATTTCGGGCCGCTTTCACGGTCGTTGACGAGTCAGGCGGCTCAGTCGAGAATCTACAGACCAAATCGAGCGTGATTTGGCCGACCGATGCCGAGATTACTTGAAATAACTGCCACTATGAACATCTTAGCTACCCAAGACCCCGATATCGCCGCTGCTATGGACGCTGAATACCTGCGTCAGCAAGATGGGCTCGAAATGATTGCCAGCGAGAATTACACTTCGCCCGCTGTAATGCAAGCGGTCGGAAGTGTGCTGACGAACAAATATGCTGAGGGTTATCCAGGGCGGCGTTATTATGGCGGGTGCGAACATGTCGACACGATCGAACGGATAGCGATCGAACGCGTGTGCCAACTGTTCGGTGCTGAAGCGGCTAACGTGCAACCGCACAGCGGATCGCAGGCGAACATGGCGGTCTACTTGTCGTGTTTGCAACCTGGTGACACGGTGCTGGGGTTGGATCTCGCTCAAGGTGGGCACCTGACGCACGGCATGCACTTGAATATTTCCGGCAAGCTTTATCGCTTTATTCCTTACGGCGTCGACCCGAAAACGCATCGCATCGATTTCGATCAAGTTGCGAAGTTGGCTCAAGAACACAAGCCGAAGTTGATTGTGGCGGGTGCGAGCGCTTACCCACGCGAGATTCCACACGCTCGGTTCGCTCAGATCGCAAAAGAAGTCGGCGCGAAGTTGCTGGTCGACATGGCTCACTATGCTGGCTTGGTTGCCGCTGGCGTTCACGATAATCCGTTGCCGGTGGCTGACTACGTCACTTCGACGACCCATAAGACACTGCGCGGGCCACGGTCCGGAATCGTGCTCTGCAAACAAGAGCATATCAAGTCGATCAATAGCGCCGTCTTCCCCGGATTGCAAGGCGGTCCGCTGATGCATGTTGTGGCTGGTAAAGCGGTCTGTTTCGGCGAAGCACTCACAGATGACTTCCGACGTTACGGCGCGGCGGTTGTCGAGAACGCGAAGACATTGGCCGAGACCCTTTCCACTGCTGGTTTGCGGTTGATTAGTGGCGGTACGGACAATCACCTGATGTTGGTTGATGTGACCAGCATCGGATTAGGTGGCAAACAAGCTGAGAAGTCGCTGGATGCTTGCGGTATCACAGTCAACATGAACATGATTCCGTTTGATACGCGCAAGCCGATGGATCCGAGCGGCATTCGCATCGGCACTCCAGCTCTTACAACTCGCGGCATGGGTGTGGCTGAAATGAAGCAGGTTGGAAACTGGATTTCGCAAGCATTGCGGAACTCGGACGATGTCAAATTGCATGCGTCGATTCGTGATGAAGTGCGCAGTATGTGCCTGAGTTTTCCGGTCCCGGCTGCCGCGCTTGAGAATGTATGATTGAAGTGCGGGAGTCGCAGAGATTTGCAACGAGTATCGAATTGGAAAATGCCGTGAGTGGAAATAGTCGCATTCTGATTGCTGATGATAACGCAGCCAATCGCGAGTTGCTGGAAGCTTACTTGGCGCAGGTTGAATGCGACATTGAGTTAGCGGTCGATGGACAAGATACGCTGGACAAAGCGATAGCCTTCAAGCCGGATTTGATCCTGCTCGACGTCATGATGCCGAAGTTCAGCGGCTTTGAGGTCTGCCGCAAGTTGAAAGATGACCCTCAGCTTTCGAAAATCATGGTGCTAATGGTCACGGCTTTGAATGAGCTGGGTGACATCGAACGCGCGGTAAAAGCGGGCACTGACGACTTTCTGTCGAAGCCGGTGAACAAGCTGGAGTTGCTCAAGCGGGTCGAGTTGATGTTGCGCTTGAAGGACACAACGGATGAACTCGAGCGTTTACGGAGCTACATTCAGGGTTTGGAAGAGCAATCGGGACCGCAAGTTAAGTAGTCCGCGAGTTGCGTAAGTCGTCATAGGCAAACGACTTGGCGAAAATGGGTCGCGACTAGAATTCTCTAAAGCGAATTCGCGCTGCGCGCCATGCTTTCCGCAGTCCGAATAAATTGCCTCGCCGGTTGGATTGTTAAGATAGGTAGCGATTGCTGACAACAAAATAGCAGATCAAGCGCTCCTTGCGTGCCAACCGATTCAACCAGCGTACCGGTCACTGAGTTGTGTCCGGCGTGTGGCATGTTGCGTTCGACCCAGAACGCAGCATGTTCCCAACCGAAGATTCCCGCCTCGGAAGGGTCTTGATGTCGCTGTCGAAAAAGAGCCGCTCCTGGCGCCGCTTCGTTTTGCAACTTGGACTTGGAACCGGTCTTTCGCTTAGCGGCATTGTCGCTGATGCAGAGACACCGGGCTCCATGCGCTTCACCGCTACGGTGCTAGCGATCCGACAAGCAGAACCAGCAGTCGTCAACATTGAAGGCAATAAACCTGCTGCTCCCAGCGCAGGCAACGAAGGTCAGTTGGTCAATGGAATGGGAGCCGGAGTCATCATCGACTCGCGCGGCTACATTCTTACGAACCAGCACGTCGTTCAAGACGTCGCCAAGATTGAAGTGACGTTACATGACGGCACGCAATTGATCGGCCGTTTGATCGATCGCGACGCAGAAACCGATTTGGCTCTCATCAAAGTCGACGCGAACTCGCGTAAGAAGTTACCGGTCATTCGCTGCGGAACATCTTCGGATCTGATGCGCGGCGAGTCCGTGATAGCGATCGGCAATCCGTATGGATACCACCACACCGTAACTGAAGGGATCATTAGTGCGCTGCATCGCGACATCCCGGTCAATGGCGTGCAAGAGTATCCGGACTTGATACAGACCGACGCCAGCATCAATCCAGGAAACTCCGGCGGTCCACTGCTGAACTCCGATGGCGAGATGATTGGTATTAACGCAGCCGTTCGTATCGGAGCACAAGGCATCGGCTTTGCGATTCCGGTTGACCGCGCGATCGACATCGCAGCTCGCATGGTGGCTGGACATCGCCGCAACGCACTCGATCAAGCGATCGAAGTGGAGACGGTTTACTCCGAAGGCAAATCGAGTTTGAAAATTGTCTCGGCCAGTGCAAATAAAGATCTTCGTCGAGGTGATATCGTGACGAAGATGAACGGCCAAGCAGTGAAGAACCGCTTGGATTACGAATTGGCTTTGGTCGATGAGTCGCCAAACGGTGACATGAAGTATCGTGAAGTTGAAGTGGAATACGTGCGTGGTGGCGTAGCTTCCACGACCAAGCTGGTTAGCAGTAGCTCGCAAGGTGTTCGCGCTCAGTTGGTTTCAAGTGCGTCGACCCGAGTTACACCTGCAACATCGATGGATGTCGCTTACAACTTGCTTGGCCTCCGATTAGAAGTTGCTGATGCGGCGAAGGTTCGATCGATCGATGCAAATTACAAAGGTGGTTTAAGAGTGACGGCAGTGCGCGCAAACAGCCCCGCTCACCACGCGCAGATCAAACAAGGCGACGTGCTGGTCGGCTTGATCGATTGGCAAACTCCGAACTGGGAAGACTTGGCCTACATTTTGAATTCAGCCGAATTGAAAGCCAGCGGTTCACCAAAGTTCCACGTGATGCGTGGTCGCGAATTGTTCTGGGGCAATCTCGAACTCACAGGTCGCCGCAGTCGCTAACGAATGATTCGCTAACAAATGATGCCCTAGCGCTTCAGACGTTGCGCTATGAAATCGCTTCGACTTGTGATCGCGCGAATTGAATACACTTGAGTTTTCCAGGAGGGACAGGGAGGGGAGATGCACTGCATCTCCCCTCTATGGCCTGGACCTTTAGATCAGGTAAAGAACAAGTGGTGGCGACCTTCAGTCGCCAATCTCCGAAACAACTAGCGCTCGGAACATGGCGCACAACAGGCGTCGCTGTTTACTCAAGTCCGAACAGGCCGGCTGGCGGGATCAGTTCGCCGCCGATGTTACCGAGACGCGTTGAAGGCAAGAAACGCGGTTCAATGTTGAAATTGAATGAAACGTTATCGCGGCCGCTATCCACGTTCAAGCCAACTCGGATCAGTGCCGATTCGCCGATGCGAGTCAAGCCGATCGATTGTCCGACGTTACCCACGCTGCTCAAATCCGAGACAGCACTTCCGGACAAAATCCACTTGTCATTCAAACGATAGTTCACGTTTCCGTTGATCACATTGCTGCTAATCGGACCCTCGATCGACAGCAGACCGATGTATGCATCCGAGCGGCCGGGACGCGAAAAACGGGCTCCAGCCGAGATAGTCTTCAAGCCCTGAGAGAAGAAATCGAAATAGCCATCGGAAAGCAGCGTTAGTCGATCGCCAACGTGATAGCGGAAATCGTAATTGAGCGCACCTGCTTCTTCGCCAAAGTTATCTCGCTCGGCTTTGGGAAAGAATATCCAATCCACATCGAGTGCGACGAGATCAACGATACGATCTCGGCCCGGTACGCCGCGTTTCGTTTGCCAACGCTGATTGACACCCATCCGCAACTGCGAGAGGTCGTCGACCACTTCGGTGCTCGACGCACTCACCCAACGCTGCATACCCGTTCGCAACGCATAACCACGCTCGTCGAACTGCGGAGGCAAAGCGCCGCCGAAGGTATTGAAGATTAATCGCCTGCGAAAATGTTCCTGCGAATTGTCATCGAGCGGATCGTACAGCGGCAACTGGTCCAAGTCGGCACTCGAATCCGCATAAAAGAACTCAGATTCAAGTGTCACTTTGTGCGCGATGCCACGGATATCAAACAGGCGGCTGTCTAAGTTTGGGTAAGCCCGCCAAAACGGCAATGAGGTTTTAATCCCCGCTTGGCCTGTTAAACGTGTGACGTCATCCTGGTTGATGTCTTCGTTAAAGAACGCTGCTTCGCCCGACAGGTACGGGATAATCTTCCAGGCACCTAAGTCGAGTGGCAGGCTCAGTTCTTGCCGAGTCGCAGCGCGGACACCTTCGCTGTCACTTTCCCATGGCAGCAACGTGAACGTGGCTGCGTCTTGAGGATCGAGCGGCGTCGATGCAACTTTCTGGTGCGCATAGCCCACGTTGGTGTGCTGGCTGTACGTGAATCGCTGATTGAATACGTCTTGCCCTAACATGTAGTGATCGAGTCGCGGCAGCCATTCGGTCTCCGTAAAAAATTCGTTGACACGAGCTTGGCCCCAGATGTCGAACATGCGGTTGCCGTTGTAATTGCGAAGTCGCAACGCGGTGCTCAGATCCTTTTGTTGATCCCACTCGCGCTCGAAGTACTGCTCAAGAAAATTGCGATCGCTGATCCAGCCCGACTCAGCCATGATCTCTGTGTTCGGTGTTACAAACAGGCGATGCCGCGAAATGGTTCGGCCTCGAAAATCCTCTTCAGGCGTGAGTCCAGTGCGATCTTGGCCGAGTGTATCAAGCCCATCGTCTTGAATGAACCAAGCATCGGTTGATCCGCGACCAGGAATTCCGAAGAAAAGCGTTGGACGTTCATAGTCAAATCGAAAACCACCCGCGGGCCCACGATCGGACAGGTAATCGGCTGATAAGATCAGAGATGTACCATCGGGACCATCAATACCCAGCAGTTGGTAGACATCGAATTCTGAATAGATTTGCGTGCCGAAGATTGTGTCATTCTTAAACTTCAGCGACGTTAAGTAGAAACTCGGTTCGGAGAGATTGGTTGAAAATGTCGGCCAGTAACCAACTGGTAATCCGCCCAGATAGACGAAGTTGTTGGTGCTGGTTGCACGCATGTTCGTTGGTCGATTGCCGTCGAGTGCGCCGAAGGAAGCAACTTCCGCTTCGCTACGTTCATCTTGCAACGTGACTTCATTGGCTTGCAACCAGTACCGCGGCACACCCAGCCGACTGCTGGTGATGGCTGCGCCGTAAGCCATAAAGTTCTGTCGATCGCGTTGCTGTAGAACATCCGCTTTCAATCGGAGCAAACCTTGATATTGCGGAACGGGCGTGAGCACTTCGGCTGAGAGGACCATTCCGTATTCGCTTGACACGTTGTAATACATGCGGTCCGCATAGATGACTCGCTGACCTTGGTAGAACACGATATTGCCATCTAGGTACAGTTCGATCGGGCGGTCAGGCGTCGATACAAATCCGTTCGCACCATTTGTGCCACCGGTATTCTTCACCCACACGACTGCGTTGTCTGCTTCTAGGGTAACCGTTCCCAAGTCGAGTTGAGTTCCGTCGTTCTGCGCGACTTGGATGTTGTGAACTACTAATTTGAAACCACCGCGGATCAAGCCGACGGATTCTCCGGTGTTGGGATCTGGCGTCAATGAGAAATTCAACTCGCCGTTACCTCTTGGTAAGAACTCGATCGATTTCGCACCAAAGTTCGGTTGAGTTGTGGGAACTTGCAGGGCGACTTGCCCTGCGAGAGGAAACGGTGGGATAACTTCAACCGGTGCGTTGGTCGCGGGTGTGATACCTGCGGCTGGATACGGTTGAGCTCCGTCGTTTGGTATGACGAGGCCGCTGGATGGAAGCAATGAGTTGCTGTTGGTGCTGCCGTTGGGAGTCCATTGCACGGCGCCCGGTGTAGCAGGAATCTGAGGTGCGAAGTTCGATGGTGGTGGCAGTTGTCCTGTCGCACCGCCAGAACGAATGGTTGCACCAGAGTTTGTGGAGCCTGCATCGAGTCCCGTAAGCTCTGTTGGTAAAAGTGGCGGTGCGCCAAGCAGTGGGGGCGCGAGCGCTTGGCCGCTGCCGTTTTGCGTATACTGCACTTGTTGAACGAGCCCAGTTGGGTTTGCAAAGTTCCAATCTAGATTCGGGATGTCATAGCGTTTGACTTCGCGCTCGGCGCGGTAGTCGACAGGATGCAAACTGAACAGACGTCCCATCCAGCGACTGTCTTGCAAGCGAAGCGGTTTGTCATCAAGTCGCCCAGTTGCATTCCAGTTAACGTCGGCGCGTCCATCGATTTGACAGATGATTTTTCCAGGCAACTCGACTCCGTTATAACTTCGCCGTTCAAGCCACAGTGTTATGCGATCACCGGTCGCTTGGAATTCACCTTGCTTCAGTTGGCATTTGCCTTCGAAGGCGAGCACATCGTAAGCGCCTCGCACTTCTTTGGCGACCGAATCCGCTTGGACGAAGATCGTATGCAGCGGCTCGACAACTGGGAATTGCACTTCCGCTGCACCGAGCGTTGAAGCGTGCTGGATCGAAAGCACATCGAAGCTCAAGAGGCTTGCGATGCCGATCAAAATTACTCTAGCTGCGAACGTGCAGCGATCGTTCCGACGCGAGTGAATTCGCGCGGAAACAGCGAGACAGCTTTCGTGTGGTTGGTAGGCTTCCCTGCCGTTCACCACAGTGGCTTTCTGAACGAAGGCAGCGCGACAGCCGTGAAGGCGGCAATCTTAGGGCGCGCGGTATCCCCATATCTTCGCTGCTTATAGAACAGGTGCGCCGTCGAAGCCATATCAATCAATGCCAGCATCAAGGATTCGCCGCTTTGAAAAATGCCTGCAATACATGATAATGCGCGACCAACGAATCACTGGCGGGATTCGCGTTCACAAATGCAACCTTACCTAACACTATCCTTCGAGTGATTCATGAACCAAGGACCCGTTCTTACCCGCCGCTCGATCTTGCACGCGCTCACGGGCGTGGGCATCGGAACGCTGGCATTTCAGCGAACTTTGGCTGCGCAGGTCGCCGAGAAAGGCGTGCTCACCGCTGACATGATTCAGCAAGCCGAGTGGGTCGCTGATTTGCAGCTGAGCGAGGAAGAACGTCAGTCGGTCGCGAAATCGCTGGGGAGCACACTTGCAAGTGCAGCTAGCATTCGCAAGCTGACGATCGATGCGGACATTGCGCCCGCGCAAGTTTTCCGCCCAGATTTTTTCTACTCAGTTGCCGATGCGGAAGTTGACGCGAAGAAAGCCGACGCACGGACTGCACCAACAGTTCAAGTGGCTTGGTCGGTGGACAGTAGTGCTCAAGCGATGGCGGACGATGAGTTGGCGTTCGCTTCGATCACGGAGCAAGCGAGTTTGTTGGCTGCGAAGAAACTGTCCAGCCGCGAATTGACGGAGTTGTATCTCGGTAGGTTGAAGAAATTTGATCCGCTACTGAAGTGTGTGGTGACCTTATTGGAAGAGCATGCACTCGAGTTGGCTGATGCGTCCGACGAGCGCCGCGCAGCGAATGGCACGCGCGGTGCGCTCGACGGTATACCTTGGGTCGCGAAAGATCTCATCGCGATGCCACCTTGGAAGACGACTTGGGGTGCTGAACCGTTTAAGGAACAGGTGCGACCCAATACAGCTACTGTGGCAACTCGCATGATGAATGAAGGTGCAGTTGTCTTGGCAAAAGTGACGCTCGGCGCACTGGCTTGGGGCGACCAATGGTTTGACGGAATGACGCGTAACCCATGGAATCCTGAACAGGGCAGCAGCGGCTCTTCGGCTGGCAGCGCCGCTTCGGTTGCTGCGGGACTCGCGACGTTTGCGCTCGGCAGTGAAACGCTTGGCAGTATCGTTTCGCCTTGCCGTCGCTGTCGCACCAGCGGATTGCGTCCAACGTTTGGACGCATCAGTCGTTATGGATGCATGCCGCTTGCTTGGTCGATGGATAAGATCGGTCCCATCGCGCGGCACGTCGATGACTTGGCGCTTGTGTTTGGTGCTTTGCTTGGAGAGGATGGCAAGGATCCCTCAGTCATCGAACGTTCATTCCAATGGCCCGTTCGACGCAGTCTATCCGACATTACAATCGGAATCACCGGAGAATCGCTGAACACAACCGAACAAGCGGCTCTCGAGTTTCTAAAGTCCGCCGGCGCGAAGACGCAGTCGATTGACTTGGGTAGTGACGTTCCCGTGGACGCCTTGAGTGTCATGTTGGGTGTCGAAGCGGCAGCGGTTTTCGAGTCCCCGTTTCGCGCCGACCGCGCTGCTAACTACGGTTTGTGGTCAAGCACGTTTCGCAACGCTCAGTTTGTAACGGCAATTCATTTTTTGCAAGCCAACCGTTTGCGTGGTCAGTTGATTACCGAGACTCAGCGAAAGTTATCGGCGGTCGACGTTGTGCTCGGCGGCAATGATCTCACGCTAACCAACCTCACCGGCCATCCTTCCTTAGTCGTACACTGCGGCTCCGAAACCTCACGCGATAAAAAAGTCCCCGGGGTCATCAAATTGACCGCCGCCGCTTACCGCGAAGACATCTTGCTCCACGTCGGCAAAGCCATTCAAACCGCGCTGCCACCTGAACCCAAGTCGCCCAGCATGTGACTTGGATAACGTGCGTTCTGCGATTCACTTGGAAACGGTCAGCCTTTTTTCGTCTTGCCGCGGGCGACTAAATAATAAAACACCGGCGTGAGGAAGATCCCGAAAAAGGTCACGCCGAGCATCCCGGAAAAGACCGCGATGCCGAGCGTCCGGCGCATTTCGGCTCCGGCTCCAGCGGCCAGTGCCAACGGCACAACGCCGAGAATAAACGCAAGCGAAGTCATGATGATCGGCCGCAGACGCAACCGGCAAGCTTCAATGGTGGCGTCGAACGGCGTGGCTCCGTGAGCCTGTTTCTCCTTCGCGAACTCGACGATCAAAATCGCATTCTTACTGGCCAAGCCGACTAAGACGACGAAGCCGATCTGCACAAAGATATTGATATCCATCCGCGCGGCAGCGATACCGATCACCGAACACAACAAACACATCGGCACTACCAGAATCACCGCCAGCGGCAACTTCAGACTCTCGTACTGCGCCGCCAGAACCATGAAGACCAACACCACAGCCACTGCGAACACAATCAACGCCGTATTGCCCGCTTGGATCTGCAGATAAGTCAACTCGGTCCACTGCGCATCCATCCCGGAAGGCAACTGATCAACCATCAGCGCGTCGACTGACTTCACCACTTCGCCGGAGCTCTTGCCGGGAGCGGAAATACCATTAATCGCAGTCGCATTGATTCCGTTGTAGCGCAGCACAGCCGCCGGTCCGGTGCTCTCGTAAACCGACGCGACCGTGCCGAGCGGAATGATCGCGCCCGCCATCGAACGCACTCGGAACTGCGAAATCTGTTCAGGTCGCAACCGGAAGCTCGGGTCGGCTTGCAAGTTCACTTGCCACGTGCGTCCGAACTGATTGAAATCGTTCGCGTAGCTGCCGCCGAGATAAAGTTGCAAAGTCGTGAAGACTTCTTGCAGCGACACGCCGAGCATCTTGCATTTGGTTCGATCGACGTCGACAAACATTTGCGGCGTGTTGGCTCGGAAGCCGCTGAACATGCCGACGATTCCAGGTTCTTGCATGCCGGCCACGGACAGTTGATCGGCGGTCGTTTGCAGATTGTCGAACCCCAACGCGCCGACGTCGCGAATCATAATCTTGAAGCCACCGCCGCTCCCCAGTCCATCGACCGGAGGCGGACCGAAAACCGACACGATCGCATCCTCGATATCCGTCTGCGACTTAGTGCGAATCAAGTTGGCGATGTAGCGAGCGCTTTCGTTCGGCGACGTCCGATGATGAAACTCGTCAAGGATCACGAACAGCGTTCCGTAGTTCGAACCCACCGCGCCTTGAACAATCGACTGGCCAGTGATCGACAACGTGTGCGCGACGCCGGGCAACTTAGAACTGGAATCAGAACTGGAATCATGATCGCCAACGTGCGATGTATGCGCTTCAGCAACTGCAACTGAACCTTCACCTGCGCCGCCTCCGAGCAAGATCGCTTCGAGCTGCTGGACCACCGCTGCGGTTCGCTCTGTGGAAGCTGAATCGGGCAAGCGCACGTCGACTAGCAAGTAACCTTTATCCTGAGCCGGGATGAAGCCGGTCGGGACGCTCGTCATGCTGAAGTAAGTCAACCACAGCAAACCGCCGTACACGACCAACACCACGAAGCTCAACCGCAGCAGCCAACCGGCGACCTTCGCATAAGCGGTCGAAGCGCGATCGAATCCCCAGTTGAACAGCTTGAAGAACCAACCCAACGTCGCGTTCAGTAGAAGGCTCAGCGGATCGCGCTGCTCGGCTTTGGGCCGCAGCAACAGAGCCGCGAGCGCGGGGCTGAGCGTCAGCGAATTGAGGGCGGAGAAGAACGTCGAAACGGCGATCGTGATCGCGAACTGACGGAAGAATTGGCCGGTGATGCCAGTGATAAAAATACACGGAATGAAGACGCACATCAGCACCAGCGAAATCGCAATGATCGGACCGGAAACTTCCGTCATCGCTTGCCGAGCCGCTTCGCGCGGGGCCAAGCCGTGCTCGATCGAATGCTCGACCGCTTCGACCACCACGATCGCATCGTCCACCACAATCCCGATCGCCAACACCAAACCGAACAGCGACAAGTTGTTCAAACTGAAGCCGATGCCAGCCATCACGGCAAACGTTCCGATGATCGCTACCGGGACAGCGATCAGCGGAATCACGGTCGCGCGCCATGATTGCAGAAACGCGAGGACCACGATGGCCACCAGAATGATCGCGTCGCGGAGTGCTTTGAAAACTTCGTTGATCGATTCCGAGATAAACGGAGTCGTGTCGTAACGAATCGCATAATCGACCCCCGGCGGAAAAAACGCTTTCAGCTCTTCCATCCGCTGCCGCACCAAATTCGCGGCTCCGAGCGCGTTCGAACCCGGCGACTGGTAAATCGCCAAACCCACCGACGGAGCACCGTCCAGCGAACAGGACATGTCTTGGTTCTTCGCCCCCAGTTCAATACCGCCGAACTCGCGACCATCTTCAACTCGACGATCGGTGACCACATCCTTCAAGCGAACGATGCGCCCGTCGCTCCCCGACTTCACAATGATCTCCGCGAACTCGGACGGATCTGTCAAGCGACCGAGCGTCGTGAGCGAGTACTGAAACGCTTGGCCTTGCGGAACCGGCGGCCTGCCAAGCGAACCCGCGGCGACTTGAACGTTCTGTTCGCGCAGCGCGGCGAGCACATCGGTGGCGGTCAGATTGAGCGCGGCCATCCGTTGCGGATCGAGCCACACGCGTTGGCTGTAGTCGAGTTGCCCGAGGATGCCGAGGTCGCCGACTCCTTTCAGCCGAGCGAGTTCGTCGCGCAGTCGAATCGTGACATAGTTGCTGAGATACAGTTGATCGCGCGAGCGGTCAGGCGAAAACAAGTTGACGACCAACAGGATGCTAGGCGATTTCTTCTTCACCGTCACGCCAGTCTGCTTCACTTCGGAAGGGAGCGAAGGCAGAGCCAAGTTGATGCGGTTCTGCACCAGCACCTGAGCCATATCCAAATCGGTGCCGAGGTCGAACGTGACAGTCAAGTTGTAACCGCCGTCGTTCGTCGATTGACTGGACATGTACAGCATGTTTTCGACGCCAGTCACTTGTTGCTCGATCGGCGCACCAACCGTCTCCGCCACCACATTACTACTGGCTCCCGGGTACATGCACGAAACCTGAACCGTGGGCGGCGCGATCTCTGGATACTGAGCGATCGGCAACGTCCACACGAACAGCGCACCGGCCATCGTGATCAGCAACGAAATGACACCCGCAAAGATCGGGCGGTCAATGAAGAAGTGCGATATCACTTGGCAACTCCTTCAACAGCGCTCGCAGCAGTTACGTCTGCAGTCGGCAGCTTGATCTCTTCCATCTGCACTTCGACTTCGACATCCGGCCGCACGCGTTGAATCCCGCGAATCACCACGCGTTCGCCCGCTGCAATCCCTTCGCGCACGATACGCAATGTCCCCTGGGCAGCGCCGAGTTTCAGGTTGCGGCGAATCGGTTTGTTGCTGGCATCGATCACATAAGCGAATTTGAAATTCTGGTCCGTACCGATCGCCGTCTCAGGGATCAGCACGGCGTCGTAGGGCTCGCTGACCGGCACTTTCGCTCGAACGAACATGCCGCCGCGCAGCACCCCTGCTTCGTTCTGAAAAATACCGCGAATACGAATCGTTCCAGTTGTCTTGTCCACGCGGTTTTCGACAAAGTCGAGCACTCCTTGGTGTTTTGCTTCCGACTCGTCATTGAGTTGCAAGTAACACGGCACATTCAAGTCCCGGAGACTCGCCCGCGCGTTGCCATTCGTCGCTTTCGAAGCGTCGTCGTTGGTGGCTTCAGTCGGCTGAGTTGCTTCAGTCGGCTGAGCTGCTGCAGACTTGGCCGCGTTCGCTTGAGCTTTGCGGATGTAGCCGAGAATGGTCGATTCGTCGACATCTAGATAAGCGTACACCGGCGCGACGCTGACGATGCGCGTGAGCAGCGTGCCGTTGCCGAGACCGCCGGTCAGCATATTGCCCGGGGTGACCATCGCGCGATCGATGCGACCGGAGATCGGCGAATGAATTTTGGTGTACTTGAGGTCGAGATCGGTTCGAGCCGCGTCGGATTTGGCCGCGAACAGCGACGCTTCAGCCTCTTTGACCGACGACACGCTTTCGTCGAGTTCGTCTTGCGAGATGGCAGAGGTTTTGATCAGCGTTTGGGAGCGACGAAGTTTGCTTTGGGCCAAATCAAGTTTGGCTTCCCATTGAATGATCCGCGCCAGCGACTGATTATGGATCGCTTGATATTCATCCGGCTCGATTGTCGCCAGTAGATCGCCCTCTTTGACAAACCCTCCGTCCGTGAATTCGATCGTTCGCAGGAAGCCAGACAACCGCGACCGCACTTCGACCGATTCCGCTTCTTCGGTGCGTCCGACAAACGAATCGTAGTCCGTGATCTTCTGAACCACCGCCGGAGCACACACGACCTTTGGTGCCATCTTAGCCGCCGGAACACTCGATTCGCTCTTGCATCCTAAACAGGAACAAACGGCAAGGACCGCGATGAGCAACCATTTGTAATGCGATCTAGCCTGGTAGCGGAATGCTTTAGCGTTTCGATTCCCAGCGTCACTTGCCGGAGAAGTGAGAGACCGTACAACACCAAAATTCCACAGATCGAAACGAGCGGCGAACAGCATAAAGAAGCCTCTCAAGAGACACTCGGAAATTGAAGCAGATGTTGTAAACCACCTGCAGCGCTTTTAATAGATGCAAACGCCATTGGCGCGAAACCGAATGCGTTAATTTCAAAATCTGCGTGCGGATCCCAGCCGCATCCCCAGATCTCCAGAGTCGCGAAGCGACGGCATGCGTCGAGGAGTTAAATTGTGGTTTAGCATGTCGTCGATGACTGGAAAACGATTTGCAAGTACTTAGGACGATCGCCTATACTCCCATCGCGGCTCGCAGTTCTCACGATGAACGAAGCGCGCGGCCGTTAGGTGCACAGAGCACTCAAAAGGCTGACGCTTCACAAAGGACCTTGACATGCCAGACTTGGAAGCTGTGTTCAAAGAACTCAAGTCCATTATGGCGCCGTATGCCAAGAAACTTGATACTAAGAATGATGACCAGTCCCAATTGTACCTGGACACCAAGCATATTCAGAAAAACAAGAAGCCTTTGTTCTTCGGCGCGGTTCAAGTCAAGAAGTCGTACGTCAGCTTTCATCTCATGCCGGTGTACATAAAGCCCGAATTACTGGCAGCGATTTCGCCAGAGCTCAAGGCGCGAATGCAAGGCAAGTCATGCTTCAACTTCGCCAAAGTCGACAAGCCGCTGTTCAAAGAGCTCGCGGCCCTCACGAAAGAGAGCTTTGCTAGTTACAAGGACCAAGGCTTTGTGTAGCCGCTGCTTACAAGTCGCCCAGTAAACTTTGCGTTCATCGATGTGCAGCTTCGATAAAACAGAGAATTTAAAAATTCCCATGTGACTTTGATCGGCGCTTTGACTAACTGCCGAATGCAAGACGTATTTCGGCATTGACTACATCTCCGCTGGTCGTCACTGTGGGCCGCAGTTATTCGGCCTCGTTGGGTTCCTGAGTTAACATCTCTTGCAATTGGATGATTCGGCTATTGTTCAAGTCGATATAAGGTTTAAGGTCGGCGTTCTGCTGCATCGACTTGTTTAACTCTTCGTAAAGAAATTTTGCATTGTCGAGATGTTTTTTCGCATCGGCCCAACCCGGTCTTGGACCTGACATTAGAACGGCAGCCAGGTTTGAAGCGGCCATGGCTGTTCCCCATTTGTATTCGCCATATTCGGGCACCTGAGCATACAGCGATGAATATAGCTCTAAAGCCTTTTCGAATTCTGGCAGGCTGTCGATGGGAGACTCGGTTTGCAACGCCAACAATCCGGAGTTCGTTAAACACACCGCAAGGCATTCTCTACTATCGACACTTTTTGGAAGATCATCGTAAAGTTGTTGAGCGAACAGCACGGATTGCTTTGCATAGGGGGCTGCTTCGTCCAGTTTTCCGCTGGTTTGAAAGAAGTCCACCAGATTGCTGAGTAGCTTAGCTCGCCATGCACGATAAACGATTTCACTGGGTCGCAACTTGATCACGGTATCGATTCGTTCAGCCGCTTTTTTGAAGTGTGTGAGCGCCTCCGTCGGTTGTTCGGCTCGATACAAGCAGAGTGCCCAGTTATTCTCAGCGAGCGCAGCACGATAGAAGACCTCGCCAATATTATTCTCTTCCTCTCCAATCTCGATCAGCTCGTTTAAACGCTTCGTCGCTTCCTCTGCCTTCGCAATTCCATCAGCTAGATTTCCCGATTGGCCAAGTAGAGCTGCTTGGTTACTCAACGAAATGGCCATGGCTAGTTTCGTTGCAGGCGTAGCGGACGGAAGCTCGCAGAGCTCGCGCAGAATATTCTCGGCTTTACAGGCGGCTGCCAGTGCTTCAGCGAACTCGTGCATCGATTGTCGAATCACGCTCAGCGAATTCCACGCGAGTCCTTGTTGAGCCCGCGTGGCCTCGTCTTTCTCTTCGAATGCCAACACGTCTTCGATCCGTGGCCGCACGCGTTCAAGAAGTACGCGTTGAAGTTGTGTTTGGCCCGCGCGACGCAGCGAGTCGTCGGCTACCAAACGCACGACGTCATCTAGAGCCGCAAAACGCAAGTTCGCATTGCGTGAAGATCGCACTTTCTCGGTGTTGGCCGTCTGCCTCTCGGACTCGGCTACTACTGCGTAGCGAACCGAAACAATCGTTGCCAGCAGAAGCACACCTAACACAGTTGCGATTGCCGGGTACATGATTTGATTGCGAGCGCGCTGTGTCGCGTTTTGAACTTGCAGCCTTTGCAATTCAACTTCCTCCGATCGGAAGTAATCCTCAATCTGTTCCGCCACAGCACTTGCATCGCTCGGCCTGTCCTGCGGTTCGATGCTCAAGCACTGAAGGGTCAGATTTATTAAAGCTAAAGGAACACCGTGGTCAGAGTGAGCGCGACGAACTCGGTCGAGAGCCGCCGAAAAATCACCACGTGCAATTCGATCCAATTTGGCTTCGTTGGAGATGTTGGCGGGAAGTAAGTGTTCGCAGGTAATCATGCGCGCCAAGAAAGCACCGATCGAGAAGACGTCCGTTCGTATTGAGAACTTGGAACTGTCGCCGCGCGCCTTTTCAGGTGCCATGTAACATGGCGTACCAGCCGCCTCTAGTCGCTGCCGACTCTGTGAAGTATCGTGACCGAAGCCGAAGTCAAGAATCTTCACTTGACCGTCTGGTTTGATAAACACATTGGAGGGCGACAAATCCAGGTGCGAGTTGCCGTCAGCGTGAATGGGCGCAAGCGCGCGACAGATCTTGGCAATCAGGCGAATCCCATCGCGCTGTGAATCAAACGTACCACGAGTGACTTTGAAAAACGATTCGAGCGACTTACCTTCAACCAGTTCCATTGAAATAAACGGTACTCCGGCATTGCTCATTCCAAACTCGAAGACGGCGGGAACGCCGGAGCCCAAGTATTTTGATTGCAGTCGTGCTTCGGAATAGAAGCGTTGCAAGATTAGTCGGTCGAATCCATCTTCGTGTTGGCGTGGAACTTTGAGTGCGACGGTCCGGTGTGGATTGCGCTGCGTCGCTTTAAAAACAATGGCGGTACCACCATTCCCGAGCACATTTTCGATTTCGTATCCGCCAATCTGCGGCCAATCGTTCTCGCTGTCCTCGGAGGCTTGATTTTGGGAAATACGGAAGAAGTCCGGGATCAGTCCACTTCCCAATTGATCTTTGCAGGCCGCGATCAGTTCATTTCGATCCTCCTGTTGCTGCTGCAGGAATTCAAACATTAACTCTAGCACTGCGGGCTCATGGAGCGTAGAGGGTAGGCCATCGAGATATTGCTGCAAGTTAATGTTGAGTGACTTGTGCGCATCGCGAAACCGTTGAACCTGACGTTCGATCGAAAGCAGAGCGTCCAGGCTTAGGTCTTTGGAAGGACGGTGATCGATCTCTGTACCCGTGTTTAGTGAGAGCGTTTCGCTCATTGTCAAGTTACCTCTTTCGTCAATCTCGGTTTGCATAACCTGTTGAATATTTCGGGCGCGATTAATCGTCGTTGAAGTGCTTCTCTTGATTCATTTTCAGCAACTTAGCTGCGAACGCGCGAATGATCCTTTTAATGCGTGTCACTGTCTGTGGACTCTTACCAATAGCAGCGGCCATTTCCAAATTCGCCCGACCATGCTGCATTCCCTTGAAAACGCTCACGAGATCTTCACCCGCGTCAAGCTGCCGTAAGCCGTTTTCGATTTCTTCCAAAGTTAGCTTAAGATCTGCGTCCCAATCAACACTTGCCGGGTCGATAAACAACTCATAACTCCCTTTCTCATCATTTGAAGCGTCGCTAGCGCGGATAGCTGGACGAGCCTTTTCAGTCCGTAGGATTTTGCAACAGCGGAAAAAGGACATGCGTCCAATGATCTTAAGTAGCGCGTCCCTGTTGGTCGCGTTCTCAACCACCCATCCACTTTCTTTTTGTAGTTCTGATGCAAGTTTCAACATGATGATGTTGATTACATCTTCTGGCTCCTCCATCGCTGACTTCGCGTAGCGCAGTAAATGATTCGCTTGCTTGGTGATCGACTTCCTGTAGAAATCGAACAGAATCTCAAACGCAGCACAGCTCCCACTCCGTCGGAAGTCGCTGATCGCGACTGTAATGGTTCCTTCAAGTGCGCCAACTGAGTCAGACATCGTTCTGCCTATGATTAATACCCGCTGAAAGGAATATCGCGCCAAAAAAATTAGGAAATAAGAATCTAGCACGTCTCAGTTCAAAAGGCGAACGACTTTAAACAACCCACTAAGCACGTCCGTAAGTCATTCGAGCTAACATCAGCCGGAAGGCATTAGCCTCCGATTACAGCACTTCGGTTATGCCGAAAGATTGGCGTCGACATGCTTAGTCGGCCAGCGTCTCGCGGCCTATTACCCCGCGGTCAGTGTCTTTCGACTGCGAATTGCAAAAAGTTGAAAATCTTTGGCGCGTACTTTGAGCGTGCCGGTACTTAAATGTTAGGGGCGAAGCCAATGTTACACCAAAGGCAACGGAACTGGCTGTAGTGCTGCTAGGAGACATGGAATGACGCAACATCTAACACGTAATTCAAAACTGGGCTGCTTTCTGTTATCGGTTCTGGTCTGCGGAACGACGGTGCGAGCTCAAGATCCCAAGATCGAAAAGGAAGTACGGAGCGCGATCGAAGGGTTCGAGCGAAAGGCTGCTGGCCTGAAGGGCAAGCTGTTGTCTCGCATTGCATCTCAGCGAGCTGCGTTTGCCAAAATTGGTGATCTAGAGCGTATTCGGCTCGCGGACCGCGAGCGCCAACGGCTTCAGGACAGCGGTGATTTGCCGAGTTGTGTTGGCACTGTGGACTACAGGAAGTCGATCACTTCCGAGTACGAACGGGCAGTCGTGCATCTGTTGAGCATACGGTCCCGGCTGACGAAAAAGGGTGATGTCCAGGAAGCGGACAAAGTGTCGGAGGAAATGGACACGTTCGCAACCAACGTTCGCAATAACTTTCCTGGTACGCTCATTCTTCGAACCGCCTGGGTTCACTCTATCGGGCGTTTCGTGAAGATTAACGCCGGCGGTGAATGGGTGGAGATTACCGATCACGGCCGCAAGTCGTGGATCGAATTTCACCGCGACGCATCAGGCATAGCTCTTCGAAATATCGATAACACTTCAAAAATTTTTCTTTATGACGACCGCTGTGAGTCGCAGGGGATAAAGGGTAAGCGGAAGCTCGTATTTCGCGGCCAATGGAGAGACTAGCGGTTTTGTTTGCAGCCGGCGTGCCTAAATCCTTCCTAATCACTCACGCACAAGAAATTCTCGAATGTCGCTCCTAACCGCCCCAGTCGAACCATTAGCCAATTCGTTTGCTTTGCACCTTGAAGTAAGTACGCCTGACGCAATTGGTGACAGACCGCCAACTATTTCGCATTCTGCGCAGTCGATTTCCAGTTGCAAGTTGCATCCCGCGCACATTCTTCAAGAGGGGTCTGTCTGTTATCGGGAACCACTGTGCGAAGTCTTGTATAAGCGATTGCGGCTTGATTTGTTGTACTCGCTGTTGTGTTGCGTCGGTTGTAGCAGTGTAGCGTACGCATTTAGTTGGTTGTCACTCAACTCCGCTTGCATGTTCTTTGCTGGCGAATTGATTACAACTTGCATGGCGCTCAGAATTATGAGCGCGTCCAATCGCAATTATGAAAATGAATAGAAGATTTAATTAGTAAAATCTGCGCCTTTCGATATAACCATCTTGCCTTCAACTTTCCACGCCGATTCGCTTCGTAAAACGTTAGGTGCATGTATGACCCGCCTCTTGAAAAAACTTCCCTTGTTTGGTTCGGCGACGAAAAACACTGGCCGCTGCGGGAAGAAACGCCTAAGTTTCGAGCAGTTAGAGCTAAGACGATTGCTGGCTACGATTACTTTTCAAAATGCCAACGGCGGTTCTTGGCATAACGCAGCGAACTGGAATCCTCAGCAGGTACCTGGAATCAACGATGATGCCATAATTCCAGCTTTCGTTGGCAACCCAGTGGTCCAAATCGATTCAACCGCCAATGTAAAGACTCTGACAGCGAATGAAGCAGTCATCGTAAACGGCGGAACATTCTCGTTCATGCGAATCGACCAAATCGCTGGCAATTTTACATTGAACGGAGGAACGCTCGCTGGAGATACCTTCGCTTCCGGCGCAATGATTGTTCCAACTACCGGAACGACGATTAATGGGCTCACCATTGCCGCGGGCGCTTCGTTGAGACTTGCGGCCAACGCACGTACGTCGTTGGCCTTCGGTAGCACGTTGAGGGTAAACGGTTCTGCCGCTTTCGAATCGGGTTCTACATTTGTTTTCGATAATCGTAGCGGTGGCTTTTCAGGAGTGACGGAGATAGTAGTTAACGGGTCGATGAATGCGAATGCAGCTAGCTTCGTGCCTGGTGATACGACGGTGGCGAGTTCCTCCCCAACAAAAATCGTCGTTAATGGTGGCGGGCAGCTAACGGCAGCAGATAGTTTGTTTCAAATCGTGGAAGTCAGCTTCGCATCTGGTGCGCGTGTTGGTGCAGCCGATCTTCAACGTAATCGCTTTGATGCGGAGCTATTT
>JBGSOM010000188.1:0-2436 GCA_041739135.1 Pirellulaceae bacterium | reverse complement strand
CGACTCATGGCCAGATTCCTTTCTGACTGATACGTTTCAGTTAGTGAACGGGGGGATCTGGCTTTTTTTTCACACCCTCACAATTTGCGAAACCCCAATTTCGTTGAATAAAAATGCTTCACAGCGTTGCCCAACGGGGTTGTGCCTTCGATATGCGAAGTGGCGTAACCCCGTTGGGGTAAAGGAGAATCTCGACTGAGTCCCAGGGTAGCTTCGCTCCGCTCGCAACCCTGGGCTGTAAGGCGCAACTCCTTCGGAGTAGAACGCACACAAGTGCATAAGTGATTAGGTGGGGAGCCCCCTCGACTTCAATCAACTTCGATCGCTTGCGCCTCGGGCTCAATGAATGCACTGGATGTGCGGTGTGTTTAGTTTGGGCGCAGTGGCAAGACGCGCAGCGTATCACCAACTTTGATTTGCAACGTAAGCGCTTCAATCTCGCTGATCGTTGCACCAGAGTCGCTAAGTTGCACGGGGCCGATCATCGACCGAAATCCTTCGCAGCTCGACGCGAGTATCTGCGGCTCGCCATCTTGCCGATGAACGATCTGTTCGACGCGAGTTGCTAACGTCCGTTTCACGGCGCCGATATCATCGCGACGACAACGCACAACTGGCCCACCATCGAAGATATCGATCAAGTTATCGATGACGAATCCTTCGGCTTGCAGCATGGTGAGTGCTGGGACTGTCTGCGGATGAACTTCGCCCAGGATCGCGCGACTACTTTCGGGAAGTAGACTCGTGTAGATCGGGTACTTGGGCATCAAGTCTTCGATGAAACGCTTGTTGATCGTCGATAGGCTGTCTGCTTGCGGGAAATCCATTTTGAAAAAGTGGCGACCGATCGCTTCCCAAAACGGACACTCACCGTCGTCAGACATCATGCCGCGCATCTCTGCGATCACGTACTCGGAGAAGCGTTTCGGATGCGCGGCCATAAACGCAAATCTCGCAAGACTCAGCAGACGCCCGCGACCCTGCCCTCGATACTCGGGTAACAAAAACAGACTGCCGATCTCAGTTGGCCCATCGTGGATCTTCTCCAAGTGCAGCGACTCGACCTGCTGCGTCGTGCCGAGCAACTCGCAGTGGTGAGTCTCAACGACGCGACGATAGCTGTAGAACGGTTCAAAGCCGCCTGTCTTGCTGAAGATGCACGAAAGCCCGACCAATTTTCCGTGCGACACGTCTTCCATCACTAAGACATAAGGTTCGCCGCTGGCTTTCTCCGTTTTGCGAGTGAACGCAAAGTTCGATAACTCGACTCGCTCCGCCAATTGCTCCTTGTTGATCTGAAGCGTTGTGAGCCCATACGTAGCTTGCTCAATCAGTTGCCAAAGTTCGTCTAAATCCGCTAATCGAACCGCGCGTACTATGACCAAGGGAGTTCCTCCTGAGAATGAGCATCGACTGATCGGGTTGCGAGCGATTGTCGCGCAAGCAACTAACTATGACTATAGCGATTTGCGAGTGAGTTTGGATGGACGCTTTGATCCGACCGCCGTTCGGTCATCTTTGGATCGCCGCTCGCACAGGTTAAAATGCGTGGCTCGCGACGTTCCGCCTCTCATTCGATTCAAGTGGAGAATAACTTTGTCAGCGAAAAAGATTCTGTTCCTGGTAGGTGATTTCGTTGAAGATTACGAAGTCATGGTTCCATTCCAAATGCTGCTGATGGTTGGGCATGCATGTCACGCCGTTTGTCCTGGAAAGAAAAGCGGCGAGTCCGTTGCAACAGCGATCCACGATTTCGAAGGCCATCAGACTTACAGCGAGAAACCCGGCCACCGATTTCAACTGAACGCAGATTTCGAGAACATCGACCCCAAAGCCTATGACGCCTTGGTGATACCGGGTGGTCGCGCGCCGGAGTATCTGCGATTAAATCCGCAATTGATTAAGATCGTTCAGCATTTTTCCGAAGCGAACAAACCGATCGCAGCGGTCTGTCATGGGCCACAAATTCTCGCCGCAGCCGGTGTGCTGAAAGGTCGTCAGTGCAGTTGCTATCCAGCTTGTCAGGCGGAAGTCACGCTTGGAGGCGGAACCTACATCGAGCCTTCCAGCGGTTATGACTCGGCGCACACCGAAGGCAACTTAGTCACCGCCCCGGCTTGGCCCGCCCACCCAGCTTGGATGCGTCAATTCTTGACGCTGCTCGGGTCCAAGATCGAAGCTTAACCTGCTGTGGAATTAGATCGCCAAAGACCCAAATGAGCCCGAGCCGCTAGTGCTTCGTTCCAATTGAATTTTAGTGTGACACGCTCTGAGGCTTTGCGTGCCACCCAGATTCGACCAACTCTAAAATCCAACACTAGCCAAAGAATCGCTAATACAGTTGCATTAACCCGCCCTGCCTCAGCCTTTATCCGTGGGACCGCCATGCCATCCGTGGTCAGGCTTCCGTTGCGATCCAGCACAAACTACGACCAC
>JBGSOM010000183.1:0-20350 GCA_041739135.1 Pirellulaceae bacterium | reverse complement strand
CAGAACAAGTGGTTGCCCCGGAGTAGCGCACGCGAGGATGATTGTGTTCTCGTGAGCAATGCGATTCAGCCATGGTGTGATGGCGCTCGATTGCGGTTGAGCTGGGTCGAGACCGCCGTCGATGACGATCAAGTCGCTCGGACCGAACTTGTGCGCGACGCGAGGCATGGCTGATTTCAGATCACCGGGAATCAGCGAAGCCTTGAAGCCCGCTTGCGCAGCCAGCTGATGCGCGACTTTCAGCGTGAGGTGTGAAGCGCGATCGCTCGCCGCTTCGAACTCGTCGACACCGATGTAACGCAAGCGTTCGGTGCCTTCGGTCAGCGTAACGAGCTGCGATATGCGTTGCATACGCTCGCCGCGACCAACCCCGATTTCGAGGAGTGAAGCGATAGGTTTGTCGATTAGTTGACGAACCAACTCGCGTTCAGAAACTGGCTTGCTAAAGCGAGTCCAGTAGACCCGTTGAACCCACGTCAACCGGCTCATAATTTTGATTACCTCGTAGGCTTCCCTGCCGCGCGCCTGAGAGAATTTCCCTTTTCTCTCTAAAAGGCAACCGACCCATCGGGCATCCATGCCTGTAGGTCGGTTCCGTCGATTAAGCACATCCTGTGCTCAATTTGCATCCTGTAATTTGAATTCCAGCGGCGAATCCTTCGCACAACTGCCATCCATGGTTACTGGATCGACCGCAGTTCGTTGCTGTGAAGCAAGCGTTCGTTGGCCAGAGTTATGAATCGGCAAGCGACGCTCCAAAATCGATGTAGCCGCTTTTGCTCGCGCAAGCTTCGCCAGCCTTCCACATCGGTACAGTCACTACAACCCGCACTTCGATTCGGCAGATTGATTGGGGCGAAAGGCTAGCGTTGGCTGTTCACGACCGGTAGCGAGCAGTGAACTATCTTTCCATTGTCCACGTTCTAGTCACCTATTGTCCGATTCCGTTTTTGCTTGAGCGAATTCTGTGTCAAGTTTGCCTCCAAAACGACGCGTGCTTTCAAAATCGCAAGAGATCCAGATTCAGCATTGCGAGCGGCGATTGGTTCTGTCCGCGCAGATGCTGTTCGACGTGCTCGGCGACCAAGCTCTGCAGGCTCACGGGAGCCTCGATCAGCAGCTTAGCTGTGATAGCGACCTCGACAGTCACCAAATCAGCCCACAGTCGACCGCCCACAATTTGACCGGCTGGACGCAGATGCAACAGCAATTTGGTTTGACCGGCAAAGGCCAAACCGTAGCGGTCATCGATAGCGGTATCGCCTGGGACCACGTCGCACTCGGCCGAGGTTTCGGAGCTGGCTATCGAGTAGTTGGCGGCTGGGACTTCACGGAAGAGAACGATGCAAATCCCTACGATGACGGACCCTCGGGTTATCACGGAACGCATGTCGCCGGAATCATTGGCAGCGACGATCCAACTCGCGCGGGCGTCGCGCCAGATGTTGACTTAGTCGCATTGCGTGTGTTCAACGACTTGGGTAGCGGCAACATGAGCTGGGTTGAGAAAGCTCTCCAGTGGGTGCACACGAATCGCGATACTTTCGAAAACCCGATCACCACAGTTAACTTGTCATTGGGTTCGACTTGGAACTCAAGCAACGTTCCCGACTGGGCAGTTCTCGAGGATGAACTCAAGGCGCTTCACGATGAGGGCATTCTCGTGACTGCGTCGGCGGGCAATTCGTTCAAGTCCTACAACGCGCCGGGCTTGAGTTATCCAGCGGCCAGTTCGTACGTTTTGCCAGTGGCTAGTGTCGATGACAACGGGCAGTTGAGCGATTTCAGTCAGCGCGATGATCGCGTGTTGGCCGCTCCTGGTCGAAACATCATGAGCACGGTGCCGGATCATCTGCTTGGTCGCGATGGCAGAGTCAATGATTTTTCGCTGGCAAGTGGCACGAGCATGGCCGCGCCGTACGTTGCAGGCGCATCGGTGCTGGTCCGCCAAGCGATGGAGATGGCGGGCTGGAACAACATTACACCCGACTCAATCGCCGAACATCTTCGCAGCACTGCGGACTCCGTGTTCGATTCCATAACCAACGCGTCTTACGATCGGCTCGATCTCCAACAAGCGATCGACTCGATCATTCCAGATGACAACATTGGTGATGTGGCCGGCTCGGCGCATGCACTGGATTTGAACTCCGGTTCGCTCGGCAGTTGGATCAACTCGCTACAAGACACTGATATCTTTCGTTTCACCGCTGCCGCGACAGGAACGCTTAACTTTGACGTCGATAGCAACTGGGTCGAATCGCTTTCGTGGACAATGACCAGCGGTGGAGCGAACATTGATTCCGGCGCGCTATCAGCTAAAACAATCGCGCTCGTTCAAGGTCAAACTTACGAGATCCGTCTGTCGGCTGACAACGAGATCGGACCTTACCAGCTTGGTTTCAGTTTCCAAGCGGATTCGTCGGGCGGTGGAGGTGGTTCCACATCTCCGACACAGATCGGCGCAGTTGATTATTGGAGCGGCAATGTCAACGCGGGAAGCAGCTATCGCGTGCAAGCGACCGATGATGGAACATTCACAGTGCTCTGGAAAAACACGGATGCAGCGACTGGTCAGATAACTCTGGCACCTGTTGGCGGCACGAGCGTCGTTGATACTAGTTGGGACAATGGTGCGCTGCGTTTGGACGTTCAAGCGAAAGCGGGACAGTGGTTTGATCTGCGTTTGCCAGGTGTCACCAGTGATCAGGGCGAACTGACGATCGCAAATGTACTTTCACAAGTCGGGAAACAGTTGCTTGTCGATGGCACGGCTCAACAGGACTTGATTGCAGTGAACTTGCAAAATGGTCTGTCCGTTGCGTTTGGTAACGTCGACTATCGTTTCGCAGCCAATCAAATCAATAGCATCGAGATTGATGCTGGTGGCGACGGCGACAGACTGACCATCGTCGGTTCTTCGCAAGCGGAGAAGATCTACTTGAATTCGACATTAACGACGCTCGAAAGTTCCGCGATCAACTTGCGCGCGGTGGGAGTCGAAGAAGTTTCATTCAGTGGTAACGGCGGCGCGGACAGCGGATACTTGTACGACTCCAACGGTGATGACGTGCTGACATTGCGTCCGCAGCAAGCGGAGATGATCGGAGCGGGTTACAAATTCAATGTGACGGATACCGATCGCATCTTCATTCACGCAACGTCCGGCGGACGAGATATCGGCTACGTTTACGATTCGGCAGGCGACGATCGCTTGTCGGTTCGTCCGCAGTTCTCGAGCATCAGCGGCGCGGGCTACTACAACTACATCTCTGGCGTTGAACGACTGTATGCGTACGCGACGGCGGGCGGTCATGACGTTGCGGACTTGTACGATTCGAGCGGCAATGATCGGTTTACGACGAGCGGCGAATCGGCTTCGATAACTGGTCCCGGCTTTGCGAGCTACACCAAGTTCTTTGAACAAGTCGATGCACACGCATCGGCGGGTGGCGTCGATACGGCGATGTTGTATGGTTCCAGTCAGTCGACTCAGTGGCAGCGCGGCGCGGACTTCGTCAGCTTCCATGAAAACACGTGGGCCCGCGAAGCTCGTGGTTTCGATGCGATCGACACTTTTGTGGCGGGACAGACGCATGCGCTCGCTGCGTTCTCGATGAATGCTGAGGTCGACGGACAGATTGGGAGTGTGAATGTGCAGTCGACTGATATCACAGAGAACGCTCCCAGCCTCGGGGCGCAACAGGTTGCGACCGCATTTCCGGTCTTCCAGAACGTTGCTCACGAACTCGAACACTCGCTCGTTAGTGATCGCGAGGTTCTGGATCGCCAGTTGCTGAGTGAACCGCTCAGTGGCTCGTTCGATCTCGCTGGTCCTGCATCCATTGAACTGCAACTGCTCGACACGCTCGCTGAACTTCAACAATGGATGCCCGGCGATCTCGATCTGCCTGAAGAAGCTCTCATGTTCGACGCTGCGTTGGAACGCAAGTTGATGGACTCGGTGTTCGAACAGTTTGGAAAGTAATTGGGTGCGGCGACTTCGCCTTGCGACTTTTGCGTTACCTCCGTCCGCTTTCGACGAAAGGTGGTTAAAATGCAATCTGTCCAATCTAAGTGGCGAGATTCAAAGTGGCAGGCACGCGTTCCACCCGTTCAAGCAAGGCGCTCGATGTTCAACCAACTGATCCAGATCTGGCGCAACAACCATGGCCCCATTTTGTTCATAAGTGGCTTTGTGGTTGCGATAGTCATGTCAGTGATGTGGCGCTTCGATCTGATCCCCGATGTTCGTCCCGTCATGCGTTCATCGCCAACGTTGCTTGGCAGTCGCGCCAGAGTTCCTACGAACGTTGTCGTAGTTAGTGTCACCAGCGAAGAAACGCCCGAAGCGATGGTGACCATCCAATTCTTCAC
Source organism: Pirellulaceae bacterium (assembly GCA_041739135.1). Classification (GTDB taxonomy): domain Bacteria; phylum Planctomycetota; class Planctomycetia; order Pirellulales; family Pirellulaceae; genus Aureliella. Next base: position 15,973 of record JBGSOM010000183.1, on the reverse strand, counting down.
GCCCTCGGACAGCGGTGGTGAATCGCTTTCGCCGCTCGAATCACGCACCGAGCAGCTTGACGGCGGCGTGAAGGAATTTTTGATTACCGATTTTACGCGAGGCGCTGTAGCGGGCGTTGCATACGTCGACCTGAACGAAAACGCTCAGCTAGATATCTCCGAAGATGGGACACCGATAGAACCTTTCGCTTTTGCCTCTGCTAAGCAAGCGGAAGGTGCTCAGCCGTTCGGTCGCGGTGTGTTTGAAGTCGGAACGGATCCTGTCTTCGTCAAGTTCCGCTTGAAGCAACCGAGTAACGCTGCAACGAGCGCGAAGCCGGAACCGAAAGCGCTGCGCAGCGAAAACAAACCTGCCGCCAACTGAGGCGAGCTGGCTGAACGATTTGGCTGGCTGAACGATTGGTGAACGCTAAAGCTTGCATGCAGAAGCCTGGAGATCGACGATGACAGAAGCACGAGTGCAACGAGTTACGATTTGGAACGAGTTCATTCATGAACGCACCAATCCTAACGTGCGCGAACTGTACCCAGATGGTATTCACGAAACGATCAAGCACGCGCTAGTTGAGATTCTCGGCGTACGCTTCGAATATGGCTGCGCGAATTTGCATGAACCTGAACATGGTTTGACTGACGACGTGCTGAATAGCACTGATGTGTTGATTTGGTGGGGGCATGCCGCGCACGACAAAGTGGATGATGCTGTCGTTGCCAAAGTTCACAAACGCGTCTTGGCTGGCATGGGCTTGATCGTTTTGCACAGCGGTCACGGGTCGAAGATTTTTCAGCGACTGATGGGTACGACTTGCATGTTGCGATGGCGCGATGCGGGTGAGCTCGAACGGTTGTGGGTCATCGCGCCCGGGCATCCGATCTTAGCGGGGATCGATCAACCTTACTTTGAATTGCCAGCGGCGGAGATGTACGGCGAGCATTTTGACATTCCCGACCCGGACGAATTGCTGCTGATCAGTTGGTTCGAAGGCGGTGAAGTGTTTCGCAGCGGTTGTACGTTTCGGCGCGGCCAAGGTCGCATCTTCTATTTTCGACCCGGCCACGAAACGTTTCCGATTTATCACAACGTCAACGTGCAGCGCATTATTGCGAACTCGGTTGTCTGGGCGGCACCTGTTACCCCGGGCAGCTATGATCCCGAAGGCCGCCACATTTCTGCTTCGCTCAGCCCCATCGCCGCTTCTCAAACGCAGACCTAACCAGCCACCTCGTAGCTGGACTCGCCAGAGTTCAGGCACGCGCAAGACAGCCCCCCGAAGTCTGGCGACTCCGGCTACGGAAACAGTTCCCCTTCGTAGCTGGACTCGCCAGAGTTCAGGCACGCGCAAGAAAATCCCCGAAGTCTGGCGACTCCGGCTACAGAACCAGTCCCACCTCGTAGCTGGACTCGCCAGAGTTCAGGCACGCGCAAGACAGCCCCCGAAGTCTGGCGACTCCGGCTACGGAAACAGTTCCCCTTCGTAGCTGGACTCGCCAGAGTTCAGGCACGCGCAAGACAGCCCCCGAAGTCTGGCGACTCCGGCTACAGAACCAGTTCCCTTCGTAGCTGGACTCGCCAGAGTTCAGGCATCCACCGTCTTAGCTCAATTCAGTTGCCACTGGGCTGCCGGCATCTTTGCGACCACTGCCTTCAAAGCGGCTGATCGCGCGAACTGTCATATCTTGCTCGCACAAAATCTGGCAACTCAAACGCACGCCGGTTAACCCACGAGCTTCCAGACACGCCTTCTCAGCGGGCCGCATCTCAGTTGGTTCGCCATCGATGAATTCGACTCGGCAAGTGGTACAGCGAGCGTTGCCACCGCAAGCGTGCAGTTGATCGATGCCCGCTTCTTCGCACAGTGCCAACACAAGTCGCTTCCCTGCAGGTACTTCAAATGTGCCTTCTCCTTCAACGGTGATCTTGGGCATCTAAGCCGCCTTCCTATTTGAAAGTGATTTTATAATCTGTTCGATGTTATAGGTTCTCCGCAAATGAATTGCAGATAGCGGCTCAGTATAACAACAGAGCCTCCTATCGGGTTCCTGATCGGAGTTTTTCGACACTTCTCGCTGCTCGCATTTGGGGCGGGTCAGTCCCGTAGCTGGACTCGCCAGAGTTCAGGCACGCGCAAGATAGCCCCCGAAGTCTGGCGACTCCGGCTACAGAACCAGCCCCCTCGTAGCTGGACTCGCCAGAGTTCAGGCATCCGCAAGACAGCCCCCGAAGTCTGGCGACTCCGGCTACGGAAACAGCTGTTGAGTAGAATGGTCTTGGGTCGATCTGCAACGTCACTCAACGGGAAAACTACAATGCACCAACCGAGCCGTTTCTCACTTCTGTTTTGCGCAATTGCACTCGCACCTTCAACTGCTCCAGCTCAGCAGGGCGTGCTGCAACATACCGCGACAAAGCTCTCAGACGATTCTTCGTGATACAATCGAAGCAGCTCAGCGAAAGGAAATGAGTACAGACGAATTCATCGTCCGAAACGAAGAACGTAAAGGAAAACTCGACTCTTTCAAAGCCGAAGTCGTAACTTTATCGACTTTTGGTCAGGCTGCTGCGGGAAAGCAGGTGAGAGCAGACACCAATCAGATTGCGTTTGCAAGTAATGGTTTAGGTTGAACCAAGGTTAATTTCTATGCAAGTTATCAGTTCCTACGCATCTACTGCAAGCTTTGCTTTGACATTGAGCATTGTGCTCGGCGGGTCGCAAACACATGGCGAGATTCCAGCGAAAGTTCTCGCGGGTTGGAAATCGTTGAAGGCAGACCTAGATAATGTTAATGGCACTGTTGCCAAAACGCGAGGTTCCAGTTCCAAGACTTCCTCGTTTGCGATTCAGGGGCTTCTTGCAAAGTCTGAGTCAGAACAAGAAGTAGTGCTGGTATTAGAGGCTAGCACCTTTCGTCTTGTAAAAACTCCGTCTGGAAAATGGTCTCTGGCAGGCGTGCAGAACCGGAACGAAGATCCGCAGGTGCCTGCCTTCTTCGCGCTGCACCTGCCCAGTATCGCATTCATGACTTATCCATTACTAGAGGCCGCCAATTCCAAGATCCATGATTTTAAGGATTGGCAAGAAGAAGACGGCCTTTGTCGTTGCGTTGTGACGTACGTGGGAACGGAAAGTGAAAAGCCCTATCTTTCGGCAGAATTAGAATTCGACGTGGAACACCACTATCGACTGTCACGCCAACTGTTACACCGGGCTGGGAACATAACGGTCGATTCACAGTTACATTATGGTGAATCCAACATGCCGACTAGCATTAGTACGAACATTACTCGAGGGAACGGTTCGACTGTAAAAGATGAGAAAATTTTTGCAGATGTCAGTACACAGCCGCTTGCTGACGACGTCTTTCGCCTACCCCACTACGGATTGCCCGACTATGCTCCGCCCAGCAGATTGTCTGGTTATCGAACGACGATCCTAGTTATGGGAATCTTAGTCGTGGTTGCGGTTGGTCTTTGGTATACGACGAAATCAAAGTAGGCTTGAACACTTGCTGAGTTAATCTTTATGCGCATCGCCACTAAAAGAGCCGCATTCAGCCTAATCGAACTAATTGTGACGGTGGCATTTATGACTGCCTTGCTCGCGTTGCTATTGCCGGCGATTCAAAGTGCGCGCGCGACAGCTCGAAAGATTTCATGCGCAAACAACATTCGACAGCTAGCGTTTGCTTCCCAGATGCGACACGACGCTCACCGCCGATTTCCTGCTGGAACAGGAAATGAATTGGGACGCTATCCTTTTCAAGGATGGGCAGCGGCATTGTTGCCATTCGCTGGCGAGTCAACTCGGTATCACGTAGTTGAAGAATCATTCGCGCTCTCGAGCTATCCTTTCGAGCCGGCGACCCACCCGCAGTTGTCAGCTCCGCTTCCTTTAGTCAGTTGTGCGGAAGATTGGCGAACAATTGAAATGCAGTACGCGAGGCACTCAGGAGGCTTGCCGGTTGGGGTTTCAGCATTCGTTGGGGTTGCGGGCGTAAGTGCGCGAGACAAGAGCGGAGTACTCTTCTACGACTCTTCCGTGCGTTTAGCCGATATTACAGATGGTAGTTCACAGACTCTTTTGTTCGGCGAACGTCCACCATCGAAAGGAACAGACTACGGCTGGTGGTATGCTGGAGTCGGAAACGGCTATGGCGAGCTCGATCATCACATGGGTACGCAGGAGAAGCAGCGAAGCACGTACGGTTCTTGCATTGCTGATCAAATGTACTTTCAGAATGGCGTTATCGATGATGACTGCAGCGTAAGCCACTTCTGGAGCTTACATGTCGGGGGTGCTAATTTTGCTACAGCGGATGGGTCTGTACGCTTTTTCTCCTACGGGAATAGCAACGTACTGAATCAACTCGCTACGCGTGCGGAAGGCGAAGTCAATTCGTTTCCGTGAAGCGAATTTCCTATGTCAGCCCCGTCAATCGACAGCTGCTTCGTGCCTTTTCAATTCGCTTATACACTGCAACTTCGTGATGCAGGCTGCGCACCTTCTCGAAAGATCAAGACGGGGGAGCTTGAAAGATTGATCGAAAAAGCGATCATTCATAGAGTTGCAGTTGTTAAGGCTGTGCAACCTGAACTCTTGAAATGCGAATTGAAACGTAGCGGAACCGATGGCTCTACCGAAGCGAATGATACTTGGCACGCATAACAACAAGAAATGCGTCGAGCTGCGTGGATTGCTGGAGCCGCTGGGAATCGAATTGCAATCGCTTGCAGAAATTGCGGCGCCGATCACTGTCGATGAAACTGGCCAAACGTTTATCGAAAACGCATGTCTTAAAGCTAGCCAACAAGCGATCCATCTCGGCGAGTGGACGATCGGCGAGGATAGCGGATTGTGCGTGCCCGCGCTTGGCGGAGCTCCCGGTATCTACTCGGCGCGCTACTCTGGACCCGATGCAACCGATGCAAGGAACAACGCCAAACTGCTGAATGTGCTCGCTGAGTTCGATGGTGCTCAACGAGCCGCGTACTATGTGTCGACGATCGCGCTGGCAGGTCCAACTGGGAAAATTCACGTGCAAGCCGAGGGACGTTGCTGGGGACGCATCCTGCGAGCCTTACGTGGCGAAGGCGGCTTCGGCTACGATCCGATGTTTGAGATCGCTGAGTATCATTTGACGTTCGCTGAACTCGGGCCAACTGTAAAGTCGGTTCTCAGTCATCGAGCGAGGGCATTGCAAAAGTTCATTCGAGAGCTGCGAAAGCTTTAACGTATGCGAAATTCAATTCTGTTGATTCGTCATGCTCAATCGGCCAACAATGCGCTGCCCGAATGGGAGCGAGTTCCCGATCCGGGGCTCACGGAACTGGGACAACGCCAAGCTGAACTGCTGGCTGCTGGCATCGGGCGGTTCCCGCTCACGCAGTTGTATTGCAGCCCTTTTCTACGTTCGCTCGAGACCACGCGGCCAGTAAGCATCGGGACGAAGTTGATTCCGAACATCCATTCGGAGATCTACGAGCAAGGCGGTTGCTACAGCGGCTGGGAACCGGACAAATTGCAAGGTGCACCGGGCATGAATCGGTCCGAACTTGAAGCCGCGTATCCCGGTTGGTTGATTTGTAAAACTATCGGCACGAACGGATGGAATCATGGACGCAACTATGAAACGCACATCGAGGTACAGCAGCGTGCCGAGCGTGTGGCACGCTGGTTAAGCTCAACGTGGATCGAAGAGTGGCCCAATGAAATGGCTGCGCTGGTGATTCACGCCGACTTTAAACGCGTATTGCTCGAAGCACTCATGCAAACTTCAACTTGGCATGGTAGCTGGGATCCGATTTACAACACTGCCATCACGCATCTGCAACGAGTTCGCGACGGCTGGGAGTTGATCGAGTGGAATTCAACTTCGCATTTAATGGACGCGTTGAAAAGTCATTAATGTTCAGCCCTGTCGTAGATGGACTCGCCAGAGTTCAGGCATCCACAGAGTAGTTCAGGTATCCGCAGAACAGTTCCCGAAGTCTGGCGACTCCGGCTACGGAAGCAGCCCTGTCGTAGCTGGACTCGCCAGAGTTCAGGCATCCACAGAGTAGTTCAGTATCCGCATATAAAAGTCCCCGAAGTCTGGCGACTCCGGCTACGGGAACTTTGCCCCGAACTACATCGGGAGAGTCAAATCAGGCCGCGTAAGTCAGTTAGCGCAATCGGCTCGCGTGACGTGTAGGGTTCGCCGTATCGCGTACCGATCATCTTCCCCCAATATGCCGCTTCTTCGCGCAGCCGTTCGTGGATCGTTGGTTCAATGTGTTCTCGACCAGTCGTGAATTGGCTGGCGTAGCAAGCGATCGAATCCGCCTTGGCTTGCCACTGTTCGGTAATGTCCATCACGAACGCAGGCTGGGCGACGTGTTTCAGATGCACGCAGTAGTAATAAAAAATGCGGCTTGGATGAAACGGATCGCCCGGCAAGTCGCTCTTCGTAAGCTTCGACCAGAACCGAGCAGCTTCGACCAACTGAGTCGCGGCGATGTGATCCGGATGCGCGTCTTCCCAGTACGGCGCGAACAACCATTTGGGACGCACTCGGCGAAACACGCCTGCCAGCTTCGCACGCGCTTCCAGCGATGGCTCAAGAAATCGATTCCGCAGCCCAAGATTCTCGCGCCACGTAACGCCCAACGCACGACTTGCCGCTTGCGTCTCCTTAGCGCGTGTAACCGGATCGCCGAATGGTGTTGGTTCGCCGTCGGTAAGATCCAAAATTCCAACTCGCCACCCGATCGCAATCATCTTTGCAATCGCTCCACCCATTCCCAACTCCGCATCATCGGGATGAGGCGCGATCACCAGCATATCCAGAGCTTCATCACTCATCAGCGATTCCTATTGGGCGGAGTCCGAATTCGAAGTTGTTTGGGGCGTTGTTACTTCCGTCGACTTTAATGGCAGCAGTACGCAAGCGGCTTCATCGGAGTTTCGCATGAGCAGACGGTTGCCACTCAACGCGGCTGTATTCCAAGTTACATCGCCGATCACAGGTAGCGTTGCGAGCTCACGGAACTCCGTTGGATCAGCCGCGACGATGACAATCGAGCCGTTTTCAGCGGTGATCAGTAGATTGTCGCCGACCAACAAAACTTGGCCGTGACGATAGCGACCTTTCTTCCACGCTCGCTTTCCGTTGCTCAAGTCCACGCACTCGAGGATGCCATCGTTCAATCCATATGCGTAACCGTTCTTGATAACGCCGCTTGTGAATTTGGTCCTAAGCACCGCTTCGACTTTCCAGATCTTCTTCGTTGTCCAGTTCTCATCGGCTTTGGTGACTTCTATCACTTGACCGCCGCCACCGTAGCCTTTGGTCATCAGCACATGGGAATTGTCGATCACGATCGGCTGCGACACGTTCGCATCGTTGCTGCTGCGGCTCGGCCACGGCACCGACCAAAGCTCATTGCCATCTGCGATCGCATAAGCCGCCAGTTTCGTTTCGCTGACATACAGCAGCACGCGCTCGCCTTGCAGGACAGATACAGTTGGCGATGAATAACTGATCTGATCATCGCCGCTTCGCCAAACTTCCTTACCAGTAACTGCATCGAAGGCGATCAGCGATTTCACGTTTTCGCCCGAACCACCGAATGGGATGATAACTTTGCCATCAACGACCAACGGTGATCCGCTACGACCCCACGCGACTGCGGACTCTAACTGGGCCTGTGTTGTATCAGCTAGTTTGAGCAGATCTGCGGACCAAACTCGCTCGCCCGTGCGCATGTCCAAGCACACGAACTCGCTGACCGCTGACATAGCATAGACGCGCCCGTCAAGAACGCTGGGCGTTGAACGGGGACCAGTGCCGCCGAGCGGATTGAAGTGCAGACCGGGCATCGCGTAGTGCCAAATGAGTTTGCCGGAATTTGCATCGTAGCAAGTAACCCACTCTTCTTCGTCGCGCTGTTCCAGCGTGTACGCTGCATCACCTTGAACCGCAAAACCAGACCAGCCTTTTCCGATCGGTTGCTTCCACAGAATCTTCGGTTCGTTCGCTGACCAGTCGGTCGCCAACTCGATCTGCGTCAGCGTTGCATCGCTGTTCGGACCGAGAAAATTCGGATAGTCCGTTTCGCGCGGCGCAAAGAACTCATCGGCTGCCGAAAGTTCCGCAGACTGCGTTTCGGGCAATTCCGTTTCGGGACCCCAGCGGTAAACGAACTGAGGCACGATTTCGGCATCAACGCGCGTGATTCGAAAGATCGCGAGGAAGCCAGCGATGAACGCGATTGGGACGACCAGCATCGTCAACCAAACTCGACGTGGACTGGTCAACATCGCGCCAAGAACCGCACAAATCCAGATCGCGATCGCCATCAGATACGTTAAGACGTTTTGCAAACCGAAGTCGGAAACCGCCGCGCCAAAACGCAACCAAACTAAACCGATGATCAAACAAAAAGCGACGACCCACGGAATATAACGCCACCAGGACAATGGTCTTTTTTCTCGCGTCGAGCCGCTCGTTTCCACAGGTTCAGACACCGTAACGCTCCTTTATTGACAACCCCGCATCCGTCACATCTGCGGGGCGGCAGATGCCTTCAGCGGGGCTTTGCTAGTCTTGTAATAACACGGTTAAAGTCTACGATACATATCTCAATTCGCCTACGGCACGCCAATCTCGGCTGTCGCGGCGCCAACTTTTCGCTTTTGCAATTATTCGACAATACATATGAATGATGGACAACTTGCGCATGATTTGGCGAAGCTTCGCGCCAACATGGAATTGGCGGTATTGGGTAAGCCGGAAGTCGTCAAATTAGTTGTCGTAGCATTGTTGGCCGGCGAACACATTCTGCTCGAAGATGTGCCTGGAGTTGGGAAGACATTGATCGCAAAGTCGCTCGCGCGCAGCATCGATGGAAAATTCACACGCTTGCAATTCACGCCAGACTTGTTGCCCAGCGACATCACGGGCAGCAGCATCTACAACACTTCTACCGGCGACTTTACTTTCAACCACGGTCCAGTGTTCGCAAACGTGGTCTTAGCCGACGAAGTCAATCGAGCTCCACCGAGAACTCAGAGCGCGCTGTTGGAAGCGATGGGTGAGGGGCAAGTCAGCGTTGATGGTCAAACGCATTTTTTGCCAGACCCATTGTTAGTCATCGCAACTCAGAATCCATTCGAGTTCGAGGGAACGTATCTACTGCCGGAAAGCCAGCTCGACCGATTCTTGCTGCGCATCACGGTCGGCTACCCGGATCGCAAGTTTGAGCGCGAACTGTTGCAATCCCATCGCATGGGCGAACCGGTCGACAACTTGCAACCCGCGATTTCGTTGCAGCAGATTTTGGATGCGCAGAAACATGTGCGAGCGATCGCTGTCGAAGCATCACTTGTTGAATACTTATTGGACATCGTTCACGCGACTCGTGACAATAGCGCCGTGCAAGTCGGTGTGAGCACTCGCGGGGCGCTAGCGTTTTTCCGCGCTGCCCAAGCGCGGGCCGCAGTTGAAAATCGAGACCATGTGATTCCCGACGATATCAAGCAGTTGGCGATTCCTGTTTTGGCGCACCGCATTGTCCCCCGAGGAATGTTGCCCGGGTCCGACCGACGCAGTGCAGAAGATGTCATTCGCAAGCTGCTGCAAAACATAAAAGTTCCGACTTAGATCGACTGCAAATCGCGGCTCTCGTCTAATCGGTCGCAACTACATCCTCCTCTCTCCCATCAACCGACGCCATGGATCAGCACTCGCAGCAAATCGCTGATCGATTTCAAATTGTATTGACTGAGCCGTGGAAGAATTGGTTCGATCACGATTCGTCGAACGTGCCTTTGGCTGGCGAGTTTCGGCAGTCAACGCAGCATGATTTGCTTCTCGATCGCGCTCCAGCGATCATTTGGCCAGGTTTAATGCTGCCCGATACACTGCCGATCATCGGCAACGAATATGGCGACTGGATCTGCGTTCGGGTGGATCAACACAATCAGTTCGGCGAATTGAATCACTGGTACCACGGTGGCGGCGATTGGATTCCGGTTGGCCATTCGATTGCGGAAGCGGTATTGCATGACGCTGTCGATCAGTTCCGGCCGCGGTCGGGCCAAGTGCTTCGCGGAGCGGTCGAAAGCACGGCGCCGAATCATTTGCAAGAAGTTGTCGAGCGGCTGAATGACGAGCGATTGCAAGTCTGGTTACACGCCGCGCTCGTTCAATCTTCGGAGGATCGCGAAGCGCTGCAGCGCATCATGGAGGCACTAAGTAAACAGAATTACTCGGCGGCCATCGGGACCTTAGCGACGAGTAAGTGGTTGAATGCGGCGACGTCTTGCGATCAGATCGAATTCGCGTTGCAAGTTCCACTTAGAAGCTTGGCGGATGATGAGCTTTGGAAACGTTTAGGGATGAACTACGAGCCGGATTTTGTGCGGTGGCTGTTCGATCTGCAGCGGATACCTAACGAAGCGTTGCATCAGATTCAAGAAGCTTTGCACGCGCTCGGCCGACCGCCGGTCCAGCAGGCGGTGCAAGATTGGCTGAAAGCCGAGTCGCTGGCGCTGGAAGTACTTGAAGACCGAGTCGACCTCGCTTGGGCCGTCGACATCGCTGGTTGGGCAGCTCAGCGGCGCGGTGATTTTTCTAAAGCTTGTCAAATCTATTTCGACGGTCGCTTTGCGAGTGCCTTTTCGAATCAGTCGGTTCGATTGCGATCGCACGGATTCGATTCGCAGTTCGGCAAAGTCGCGTTAGCAGAGTTATGGAATCTTCGCGAGTATCTATCTGCGGAGCAACGTGATGATGGCTACGTGCAGAAAGTTTGGCAAACGCCCGCTCGATTGCTGCAGCGGGAAATTCAAGAGTTCTGGATGAACGCGGGCAACACAGCCATGCGGGAAGGCAACTACACGACAGCTTATGAGAGTTTCTACCGGGCGGGTTGGGATCTCGGTGCGCAGCGGATGACGGACTACATCGATATTCTCGGCCGCTTGATCGAAAGTGCCGACGCGGCGGGTTGGAGAGCGCGTGCTGCAGTTGCCGCAACCCATTTGGCTTGCCTATCAAAAATCGCACCCTCGAATTGCTGAGTCGATTAAAATCTATTCTGCAAATACGATTCTGCCCAAGCGGTTCACACCGCGCCAATCCTCCCACCTCCTCTCGAACAGAAGGTCCTACCATGTCAATCGTTTCGATCTTTCGTTGCTTTGCTGTTGTCGTCGTCTGTGCTCAAGTCTCAAGTCAAATTGCGATCGCGCAGGACGATGCCAAAGAAGAAGGCAATGGTTTGCCGCTGGTATTCAGCGACGACTTTGAAAAAGGTAGCGATCGTTGGGAAACAACGGATCCGAAGTCTTGGGAATTGATTGCTGAGGACGGCAAGCATTCATTCGGCTTGAACAAACGCATCAGCGACTATCAACCCAAGGTGCGCAGTCCGCACAATATCGCGTTGATCAAGGATGTTTCGCTGGCCGACTTTGTGCTGATCTTCAAAGTTCGAAGCACGAAAGACACCGGCAATCATCGCGATTGCTGTGCGTTTTTCTGTCATCAGGATGCTGAGCATTTCTACTACGTGCACCTCGGAGCGAAACCCGATCCGGCGAGCGGACAGATAATGATTGTCAACAACGAATCCCGCAGACCGCTGACGGACAACAAGAAGAACGTACCTTGGGATGACGCCTGGCACACGGTGAAAGTTGTCCGCAAAAGCGAAACCGGCGCGATTGAAGTCTACTTCGACGACATGCAAACACCGCACTTGAGCGTCACCGATAAGACTTTCGGCAAAGGTCGCATTGGAATCGGCTCATTCGACGATATGAACGCCTTTGACGACGTTCGCTTGTACGGAAAATGAATGCTCAGTAAATGAATGCTCAGTTGCGTAGTCGCGGGCGACAGCAACGCACCATCACGAACTTTGAGTCGGGAGTAAGCACCGCGCGGACTGGTTGCACATTGTCAACGCTCGCCGGTGTCAGCGGCTCGAGTTCCGTTTGCCATTGCTCGGCTGTTCTACCGTTGCTTGGCAGCACGTACAGTCGCGCTTGCGCGAGATACTCTTGGCTGGTCGTAACGATGAACGATCGATCATCTTCAAACGCAACAACCATTCCGTACTTGTTCATTAGATCGCGCAGCACTTGGCGAAGGCTGCGCTGTTGCGTCACGAACATATCGATGGTGTTGGGGCCGAGTCCACGCTGGCTTGCACTGGCCCAATCGATCCACGCGTGCCATTTGTTGGCGGCACTGACTGCAGTGATTAGCTGCGCGACTGTTGTGCGTTCGATCTGAGCGAATTGCATGGGTCGATCCAGTGATGGAAGTTGATCCGCGTCAACGAACTTCGTTGCAAATTTCGCTGCATCAAGTCCATCGACTTTCGATTCCAACTGAGCCTCATGGCGCCAAGTTTCGAGTAACCGCACCGCCCAAAACCAGCTGAGCGTGTTCACGACGGCGGGATCGGTAACCAATTCACCATCTTTGATCTTCCACACACTTTCACCTGAATCCGCAGGTGGCATGATCAACTGATCCAGCGTCGCCACCAACCACTTCGCTTGTTCTTCGTTAGTAATGAGGTCGTCAATTTTGATCGACGAACCGATCAGATCACGGACCCTCGCTTCTGACGCTTGGAACACGAGGAATTGATTGTTGAAGCCAGCGAGGTTGACGTCGATCGCGCTGGCAAGCGATTTGCCGATGTCACCGAGCGTCTTTGCTGTCGCTTCCTTGATGCCTACGGTCGCGTAAGGATCCACACCGGCACCGGCGAACGAATCGAGATCGACGCCCGTCGGAATTCCGCTGACCTGAACCCAAGTGCTGACTGCCGTTGAGAATGGCGTCCCATCGGGAACGATTAAACCTGACACCTCCAATTGCAATTGAGTGCCAACGTCCACCGGCGGTAACGCTTTCGCATCACCACCAACTTGCAGACCTAATTCTTCAGCGGTCGGCGGCGCTTTTTGAATCACTTCGTCAGCGATCATTTGCGGTTCAATGCTGCGACTCAAAATATTCTCGAACTTCTTGAGCTGATCAGGCAACTCAGCGGTCGGTGCAGCAGCAATATCTGCCGCATTCGAATCACCCGCAGCCGCGGTGTCGCTCTCCGGTGCAGAAGGTTGTTCCGGATTGCTGCCAGCATCAGCAATCGCATTTGCAATCGCAGAAGTCAAATTGTTGTTCGTATCCGCATTCTCTGCATCAGGATTCGCAGGTGATTGCGCATCGGGCGAATCTGCCTGAGCTGTCTTGTCGGTTGCGGCGGACGACTCTTCCATAGGATCAAGCAATGGATCCAAATCCGGTGCATCAGCTTGTTCAGTGCTCGGCTCCGGCTCGCGCTTGGGACCTTCCGTAGTCACTGGATCTTTTGGCTGGTTTTGCGCCTGTTGCGAACCGGATCGATCGCCGCTGTACCAATACAAAAACGCAGTGAACAGCAAGCCAGCGAACAACACGCCGCTCAAGCCGAGCACCGCAATCATTAGCACTTGCCGATTGCGCGCCGAACGTTGAACCGCCAATTGCTGGATTGTAGAAGGCGAAAGTGCTGGGTGAGTTGATCCAGGCAGGGGAGGCGCGTTGCCCTCATAAAACGCTTGCTCGAACTCAGGCACTTCCGCAGCTCGTGGAGGTGCGACCAAGGGGCTTAGGGCTGCATCCGCGACCGCTTCATCGCTTGGCGCCAGACGGTATTCGTCGTCGAATTCGGGTGCGATGAGGCCTTCTTTTGTCATCGCGGTGGAATCGATCACTCCACGGTGAGATTCAACACGGATTTGGCGAGGCTCCGCGATTTGAATCATCGAATTGCACTTTGGGCAATTGACGATTTGACCGATCATTTTCGGATTGCGAACCCGAATTAGGCTTTGGCAAGTCGAGCACTGAATCGTGAACGGTTCCACGACAGGTGGTATCCCTTAGAAAAGTCGCGTCTGCAATCCGCCAGCAGTGCGCCGCGCCGAGTGGTTTGAATCGAGACTTCCATTCTAAGCCAACCGAGCTCGAATCACCAAGCTGATCCGCTGCAAACCCCAAAAATCCGCACCCTACGATCGTTGTAACGCTCCTAGAACGCATTCCTACGCGGACGGATCGTCGGCGGCTAGCGAAGTTTTTCGACGTTGACAAAACGTTCTGCGGGACGCGAAATCTCGCTGATTCGGATCCCGAATTTGTCGCCGATCTTCACCACTTCGCCCTGCGCGATGGTGGTGCCAGCCAATTCGAGTGTCATGGGACTGTCGCACGATTTCTCAAACTGAATCATCACCCCTGGCACCAACTTGAGCACCTGATCGATCGGCATTCGCTTACTAGCCAACGTGACGACGACTGGCACTTCCACATGCAATACACTGCGGCAATACTGTTCGCTGATCTGCCTTGGCATGATAGATATCTTCCTGAAGCCGGTTGTCGGAGGCCTGCGGCGCAAGAGAGCGAACTTTGTGTAACTTCATCGCGTCGAGAGAATGAACACGTCGCGAAAAATTCAACTCTTCGCATGGTATCGACGCGCCAATAAGTTGACCTTTGGTAAAATTTGAGCTGATAGACGACTTAACTCCGACGCCATAGCTAGCGGATCACCCACTATTTAACTGCGCAAACTGAGTTCCCAATGACGATCGCTCCCATTCTGCCCGCTTCCCCTGGAAAATTCCCTATCAGCGACTACAAGCCGCTCGGAAACGAAGAACTTTCGGCTCGCATCTCGGCAGGCCGCGCCAAACTTGGGAAAAAACTGCTGATCCTAGGCCACCACTACCAACAAGATGATGTGATCGAACATGCGGACTTGCGCGGCGATAGCTATCAACTGAGTCAGTTGGCAGCGTCGAGCAGTGAGTGTCGCACGATCATTTTTTGTGGCGTGCACTTTATGGCGGAGACCGCCGACATCCTTGCAAATCGGCCGGAGAAGTTGGCTGAGCGTAGTGGCGAACGTGTCAACGTCATCTTGCCAGATATGGCCGCGGGTTGTTCGATGGCCGATATGGCTGCGATACGTCAAGTTGAAGCAGCTTGGGATCAACTCGGCGAAGTGATCGAAACGGAGAAACTGATTCCCGTCACTTACATCAATTCCGCAGCGTCACTGAAAGCGTTCTGTGGCCGTCACGGAGGCATTGTTTGCACGAGCAGCAACGCGGCCGCAGTGATCGAATGGGCATTCAATCGCGGCAACCGCGTGTTCTTTTTTCCCGACCAACATCTCGGTCGCAATACATCGTTGAAGATGGGGATCACCAACGATCAAATGCCAGTCTGGGATCCCTATTCCGAAGACCTCGGCGGCAATACAGAGGAAGCGATCACGAACAGCCGCGTGGTGTTGTGGAAAGGACATTGCAGTGTGCATCAGATGTTCCGCGCCGAACATGTGCACCAATTTCGCAAGCAACATCCCGATATCAAAATTCTGGTGCACCCAGAATGCCCGCAAGAAGTGAACGACCTTGCCGACATCTCAGGCTCGACCAGCAAGATCATGAAGACCGTTGAGGCGGCACCGGCGGGCACCAAGTGGGCGATTGGAACTGAGCTGCACTTGGTCAATCGTTTGAAGAAAGATCATCCAGACCAAGAGATTCATTTTCTGTCGCCTGTCGTCTGCATGTGCGCGACGATGTATCGCATCGACTTGGCCCACTTGGCTTGGAGCATCGAAAACCTAATCGCTGGCACTGTGGTGAACGAGATTCAGGTGGATCCAGAAATTGCCAAGTTCTCGATGATCGCTCTCGAACGGATGCTTGAAGTGCGCTAGCGCAATGAGCATTCGTGTCATTCGATTAGTGCTGACACGATTCGCGACGTGCAGCGACCTTAGGAACGGCCAATAAATTAGTAGCGCGTTGTATCGACGGAACTGCTATGCTACTTTTTTGATGATCGATACACGCAAATAATCAGGAGGTGCCAAGGATGGCAACCAACAGCAGTTTAACTGAGTCTTTCAGCG
>JBGSOM010000182.1:0-15156 GCA_041739135.1 Pirellulaceae bacterium | reverse complement strand
TCTGTCGTTGTCATACAGACAAGTTTCTTACCAAAGTAAATCATCGGCGCGCCAATGAATCTTGGATAAACCTTTGAAACAAACCAACGAATCGTCCAGCCTTGCGCACTCTTCACATCCTTGATGTACTGCACAATCGCTTCGCGCTCTTCAGGAAATCGTTCGATTAACTTTTCCTCGTACTCTTTCGGATCACTCGGCACCTCAAACGTGCCATCTGGGAAAATGAAACGTTCGAAAGGTGAATTCATCGGATGCCATTTGACACCGCCGCGAGTCACCAAATTCATCATTCCTCGTGTCAACGATCCAGGTTGCATTTCTCCAACGTAGTGAACTCCAATATCCCACTCGTAATCTTTTCGCCGAAATGAATGCGTGAAGCCACCTAACTTGAAATGACGCTCGAGCATCAGAACTCGCTTCTTGCCGAGTTGAGCTAGTATGCTGCCCGTGGTAAGTCCACCCATACCCGAACCGATGACGATGACATCGTAATTGTTGCTCTCTGCGTTACTAATCATGATTCTTGCTCTGGTGATTCATTTTTGTTTCTGCCTAGCGTTGCCTTACAACTAACGCACTAGTCTCCAGACGTACGATCCATCTCGGGCCAACTCGTTGCGAACCAGATCCTGTCTCTTCAAGTGATTTAGAAAACCGACTGTTTCCGAAATCAACGCTGCTTGCTCATGCCCGTCCAATGGCCTGCGATAGACGGAATCCAAGCACTCGACAGCCGTTGCGGGTCGCTCCAGCCGCTGAAGCAATCGCTCTAAAACGGATTCTAAGTTGTCAATCAATTGCGCGCATCGTGTCACCGCTCCAGTGAACGGTGCGTTGTGACCCGGAAAACAAATCGTTGCATCGGAGGCAATTTCGCCTAACCGCCTGCAACTCACCAACCACTCGCTCACCAGGTCCGCATCCGGCTCGCTCGCATGCACGCTCAAGTTCGAAGAAATCCCCGGCAAAATCTGATCGCCAGTAAAAGCAAGTCCATCGTCAGCCCACAAAGTCGCATGTCCAGCCGCGTGCCCGTGTCCGATGTGAACGGTCCACTTTCGACAGCCAATTTCAAGTTTGTCGCCTTCCTCAAGCCTACTGTACGAAAACGGTACCGGCATCACCAACTGCGCAAAATGACTTGGTCGTCGACGCCGATACGCCCCCAGCGGCACGCCTTTAACGCCGGCACGTACTGCAAACTGAATCTGCTCGTCGCACGGCAATTCGCGGTCGTCCATCTGCAGCATGCGCGCGTACAACCAGCACAATCGCGTTGTGTGTAGCACCGCGCCACGCTCGGCGAACCAACCAGCCAGGCCGATATGATCCGGATGATAATGAGTGGCAATCATTCGCGTCACCGGTTTGCGCGAGAACGGCCCGTCAATAAAAATCGCTTCCACCGCCGCTCGGCACGCATCCGTATTCTCGCCAGAATCAATAACCGTCCAGCCGCTGGGATCTTCAATTGCGTAAATGTTCACATGCCCGAGGACAGAACCCAGCGGCAAACGAATCCACCAAACATCATCCGCAACTTGCATCGGCTTGCCAAACTCGGGCACCATTTCAAATGCCGCCCGCACACCAGAATCGCGTACCGAACTGATCTGTTGTTGTTCAGCGATCGCTGGACTTACTTGCGACATTCGACCAGCACCTTTCCGTTGCGACCGGATTGCTCAGCTCGCTGAATGGCCGCACCAATGTCACGAATCGCAAAGCGTGAATCAACTTCGATATGCAAATGACCGCCAGCGATCATCTGCGCCATTGAATCGAACAAAGTTTTGCGTTCAACCAGCGACAATCGGTTTAACATCTTCGACAGCCAAAAACCGTGAAGCGAAATTCCGCGAAAGATAGTCTGCTCCGGACCAAGCACACACGGCTCGTTCGATAACATGCCGTAGTTCACAATCTTGCCCCCATCGCTCAAACATTCCGCTAGTCGCTGAACGCCGGGACCAGCAACTGCGTCGAACGCCAACTTGATCGGATCATGACGCACCAAAGCCCGAACGCGCTGCGCCAACTCAGCTCCGTCTTCAACAACATGATCGCCACCCAGCGCGGTGACTTCTGGTGCAGTTTCAGCGCGGCGAACAACGTTGATTGTTTTCAGTCCTTTGGCCTTCGCAAGCTGAATTACGCACCGCCCGACGCTCGAAAGCGGCGCGCTCTGAAGCACCCAATCTCCTGTCGTCAACGCAACGTAATCCGCTAACAGCATCTGAGCCGTTGTCGGATTCACTTTCAGCATCGACATTTGAAGCATGTCGCTATCGCATGGAATTTTGTGCACCGCACCCACAGCCAACTTGCGACGTTCCGCCCAGTTGTTATTGCCGAGTACAACCACACAGTCACCAGGCTGAACATCTTTCACAGCCGATCCAACTTCAGCGACAACGCCGGACGCCTCCATGCCGATTGTCGACGGTAATTTTGGCAACGTCCCGTAACGCCCAGCCAGCATCGCGAGATCCGCAACGTTGATTGGGAAAGCGGCGATGTCAACGACAACTTCCCAAGCCGATGGCGCGCCGACATCCGGCACCTCAACGCACTTTGCGACTAGACTTGGCGGCCCAAAAGTATCAAATTGAATCTGCTTCATCTTGGCAACTCAGATCACGCCCTTCGAAGCGGGAGCAACCGCAAGATTCTTCGCTAAACAATCGATCGTAAAGTCGATCTGTTCGCGAGTGTGCTTAGTGTTAATAAAGAACCGCAATCTCGACTTGTCCCGGGGCACGATTGGGTACAGCATCGGGAACGAACAGATGCCACTGTTGAACAACTGTATCGACATCCATAACGCCAACTCCGAATCGCGCATCATGATCGGAACAACACCTGAATCCTTACTGTTGTAAGTATCCAGTCCGGCGGTTTTCGCTCTATCGATAAAGTAAGCCGCGTTCGCTTGAACGCCGCGAGCTAACTCGGGTTCACGCTGCATGATTCGCAAAGTTGCCAGTCCCGCAGCCGCGTTGGCAGGCGCTGGCGCGGCTCCGTACAGTAGCACTCCGGGCGCGAAGTATTTCAAAATCGCCACCAGCGGTTTTGGACCGGCCACATAGCCGCCGCAGGTCCCAAACGCCTTGCTCATCGAACCGAACAGAATGTCGATCTCATTGCCCGAGATGCCAAAGTAATCGGTCACTCCCAAACCGCGCGGGCCGATAATACCCATCGAGTGCGCTTCATCGACCATCAGCAACGCCTTGTGCCGCTTCTTGATTTCGATAATGCGCGGCAAGTCAGGAATGTCACCATCCATACTGTACACGCCTTCGACCAATACTATCGCCCGCTCGTACTTGTCGCGATGCAGCGCTAACAACCGATCCAATGCGGCGTAATCGTTGTGCGGAAAGCTGAATCTTCGCGCGGTGGTCATTTTGCAACCAGCCAACGCGGAGTTATGCACCAGTTCATCGTAAATTATTAGGTCTTGCGGCCGCGCGAGGTAGCCGACCGTAAACGCATTCGTGCTGTATCCACCGACCGACAGCACAGCGTCCTCACATCCCAAAACTTCGCAAATCTCTCGCTCAAAATCTTGATGTAGATCGACTTCGCCAGTGATCGAACGTCCCGATCCAGTGCTCGTACCAAACTGATCGATCGCCTGCTTTGCGGCTTCCTTGACGCGCTGGTCGCAAGCAAGCGCCAAGTAGTTGTAACTTGAGTAGTTGATCATCTCGCGACCTTCGAGATTCACCGTCGCATCAGATGAACTAAGGTGCTTACGAAACTGATTCCAGGGGTAGTTCTGTTTGTCGTAATACCACTGCATCGTCTTGAATTCTTGGTACTCCGGAAAATACTCGAAGTCATAGAACGCAGGACTCATGCTCAGCGATTGGCGCGCAACGCCGTCTTGTGATGCGGCTAAGTTTAGCCCTTTGCGAAGTCGATCTAAACTGCTTTGAACGCTCATGGTTGTATCTCTATTTCGTCTAACGTCCTACTATCAACCCAACTACTCTCTCGGAACTCACGTCCTCTCGGTCCCGGGCTCTGCCTGGGACCGCACTGCTCCCGATGCTCCGCCTCGCAACTCCCGCCTCACACGCGCAACTCCAGCTCCCACAACTCAGCAGGCGGAGCCTGCAACGCAGTGAGTCCGCAGGCAGAGCCTGGGAACTAGTTCACACTGGCCAGTGGTACCGCCTCTACGCTACCTGCCATCAGCGTCTTGAGCGCCGAACCAGCAACAGCGCGTATCGTTGAATTGCCAATCAACTCGAGGATGGAAATGCTCACACCAAGTTGCGCGTCGAGGGTGCTTTGGATTTCAGTCGCCATCAGTGAATCGACGCCTAGTTGATCGATGGCTCGATCAACGGAGATACTCTCAGGGTCGGCTTTCAGAACTACAGCGATAACGTCGCGCATCAGAATCGCCAACAACTCAACCTGATCAACCGGATCCAGCTTCATCATCTCCGCGATCAAGGCATCGCGAGCGGTGTTGTCTTTCGCTTCTGAGTCGGCCGCGATCAACAACGCGAAGCGCGGCGACTTGCCACCGCGTGTCTCGAACCTCGCCCAATCGGCCCACGAAGTAATCATCGTTACGCCAAGCTGTGTGACACCTCGCGCCAGCGCACTGCGCATCACTTCGAGACCTTCAAACGAACCGAGGCCTCGTAATCCCGTGTAACGCAAGAATTGCTCGAGCTTCTCATCCTGCGCCACAACACCGACATCCGCAATCGCGCCCCAATTCACGCTCGTGCCAGGGAGTCCCTGCGAGTTACGAAGGTGCGCGAGCCCATTCAGGAAAACGTTCGCGGCACTGTAAGCCGCTTGACGACTGTTGCCAACCAAGTTCGCAATCGATGAGTAGAGTACAAAGTGATCAAGCGGAAGATCTTTCGAAAGCAGATGCAAATTCCAAGCGCCCAACGCCTTACTACGCATCACTTTCGACAGCGTTTCCAAGTCCATGTCGACAATCGGCTGATCGATGATTACCGCAGCGGAGTGGAATATGCCTTTCAATGGCGGCATGCAGGCAGCGATCTCCGAGAACAGATCACTGAGCCGGAGAAAGTCGGCGGTGTCACAAGCCGCTGCTTTGACTTTGACGCCGCTCTGTTCCAATCGTCGCACGAAAGCTTGTCGCTCTGCATTGTCCGCTGCAGTTCGCCCGGTCAGAATGAGGTACCGCGCACCGTGATGCACCAACCACTCAGCCGTCTTCTGCCCGAAGCCGCCAAAGCCACCGGTGATCAGATAGCTCGCTTCAGGATCGAACCGCAAATCGTCTTGCAAGACCATCGGCAAATCCTTGCCCTCGATTGCGTAGGTCATCACGACCGCCGAACTCGCATCCGCTAGCGGCAACTTCTGCCAAGCGATATCGACCACGGAAACATCGAACGAAGGTAGCACGGGAACTGCATTGCCTTCGATCAAATTGATCACTCGCTTTAGCGTCGCTTCGAACTGACGCGGCTTGTTCAACATCAGCCGCATGTCGCAGCGTACGAAAGCATCGACATGCTGCGGCAATACAATCGGTCGCGCCGTCGCATCGGTATCGATGATCGCGCCTCCGTTAGCCACCAGATGCAAATCGAATCGTTTCAGCCAACCGCTCATCTCAGCTACGAGCAGGTCAAACGGTTTGCCATGATTGCGCTCTCGCATCGCAGTCGCAATACCAACTGGGCACAACGAATAGCTCGAAAAACGCGACGCGACGCGAGTGTCAATCTCACTCATGTCATCGACCAGCAAAGTGACTTTCATGCCATGCCGCGCAAAACACTCCGCGAAGCTCAGCGCCGCCGGACTCCACTCAATTGCGACCGACGCACCTGGCTCCAAGTCCAACTGCTCGAACGCGCGCTCAGCTCGGGTCGCCGCACCAATGGAACTTACCAAGTTCGATGCATTGAGTTGTTCGTTGATCTCGACAACAAACAGGTCGCTTCTTTTAGCCACTAAATGGCTGCCAAGGTCGGCAGGTGCAAAGCCACAGACACGCATGCCCGGCCGCGGGTCCTTTATGTCCTCCCCGACTTCAAGCACACGACCGACGAACTCGATCACAGGTTGTTCGATCATGTCCGATGAAGGATCCAGCAACAGATTCGCTGGAACGATGGTGGCTTGATTGCGAATGCGAACGGTGTCACTTGCGACCGAGGGCAAACGCGTGGTCAAGACGCGCGATGTCCCAACACTCTCCACATCGGGCAGCAACGGACGCACGACTACCGGATGATCATCATCCAAATGCAGATACTGAACGCGATCTTCAGACAGCAGTTTACTATCGACCAGTTCGCTGACCAATCTCAATCCGCCACGCACCGCCACCTCGTCATACTGGTCATCACACAGCAACTCGAGCGCCAGCGCGTCGACGGTATCGAGGCTAACTCGCGCAGGCAAGTCGATCGTGCTAAATTGAAATCCCTCAAGCTCATTAAAGGCGACTCGGCAAAAACCATTCATCGCAGATTGACGCGGTTGCACTTCGTCATCGCGATCATCGATTGCAAACGCCGAACGAGTCACAACATAGACACGCGGCTTGCGCTCCCAGTTTTGTCCAAGCATCGCTTGAGTAAAGTTAACGAGCGTGCCCAACGCATGCTCGCCGATCGGGTCATCGTTGTCCTCAGCATCCATACTGTGCGTGAATACAACTCCATCCAGTTCACCACAAGCGGCGAGTACTTGTTGCATGCCTGCAAGGTCATGCGGATGAACCGTGAAAACAGATCCGTCTTGGCTGAACTGCCCGTTACAAGAAACTTTGCCAGCGATCATCGCTCCGTAGTGCTCAAGCCGAGCTGCAATGTCTTGTACGATTCCTGTCGACGCTCCGATCACCAACCAGTAACCAAGTCGCTTCGGCTCGGTCAGGTTCTCGCCGTAGCGCCATTGGTAACTGAGTATCTGACGTTTCACCCGATCACCGAACTGATCTGTTCGTTCGCGTCTCGAAGCAGCCGTCGAACGCATGCCGCGCACGGACGCGACCACCAACCCATCGTCATTCATCAATGTCAAATCGCAATCGATATGACGCGCAGACTGTTCGATCTTCTCACCAACACACCAAATGCGATCCGGCAGCCGCTCGACGTACAAGCACAGCTCGCCGATTCCAGTTGGCAGATAAGTACTTTCAGCGTTGCCCAGCATCGCGGACAAAGTCTGGAAGCAAGCGTCCAGCACTGTAGGATGGATGCGGTAGCGGTCCAAGTTGGCGGTTAGCGTAGATTGCATTTCGATCCGCGCCAGCACTTGATCCTTGCTCTTATTCAACCTCAATTCACGAACGGTTTGGAAAGCCGGTCCGTAACTCAGCCCCATTTGATCGAGTCCGCGGTAGAACGATTCGATATCTTCTTTCGCCGCGAAATGTTCGAAAACTCGGTTCAACTCCTGCGTGCTGGTATCGCATCTTTCCAATGCAGCTATCCGGGCTGTAATGTGAACTTGTCCGGGTCCCAAACGTCCGTTTTCTAGCCCGCGTATCGTGACCGACTGCGTAACTGGATCATAAGTTGTCGAACAATCGAGACCGCGGTCGGCCGTGATCAGCATTGGGGCTTGGATAACGAGGTCACGAACAACCAAACACTGTGCCGCTGGAAACTGGATACCGGCTAGCTCCAGCAGGGCCTCGACATAAGCCGCGGCCGGTAAAACTGGCATACCTGTGACCACATGATCGCGCAGATAGTTGACTGGCTCGTGATCGAGATCGATGCGCCACACCGGTGTCGCGGGTGCTTCTTGAAGTCCCAAGATCGGATTGTCTAGCGGCGCGATGCGCTCCTGCACACTGCGTTCATTCTCCATCCAAAATCGCTCGCGTTGCCAAACGTAGTTCGGCAACGGCATGAACTTGCCGTCGGCATTGTGCTTCGTCCAGTCGAGTTCGCATCCCTCTGCGAACACGTTCATAACCGCGCGGTGCATGCTTGCAAGTTCTGGCGAATTTTTGCGCAACGTGTACAGCGTGCGGCATTCTTTGCCCGCGACTTTGATGCAATCCTTCAACGAATTCGCTAACACGGGATGTGGACCGACTTCGATGAATGTGTTGAAGCCGTCGTCAATCGCTGAATAAATTGCGGCAGCAAACTCAACTGACTGGCGCACATTCAGCGGCCAGTAACTTGCGCCGTAAGAATGACCATTCACTGCGCGTCCGGTAACCGTCGAGTACAGCGGCAAGTGCGGCTCGCTCGGCGTCACACTGGCCAAGCGAGTCGCCAGTTCGCCCATGATCGGTTCCATCATCGGGCTGTGGTAAGGCACTTCGACGTCCAACGTGCGATGAAAAGTTCCAGATTCCGTAAGCTGACTCGCAAGTCTCACCAGTTCGTCTGCGTTTCCAGCCAACGTAACATTCGTAGGGCCGTTGACCGCTGCGATAGAAACCAGATCCGCGCTTCCAGCAATGAGCGCCAACGCATCCTCTTTGCTCAAGCCGACCGCCATCATCGCGCCGGTGCCCGCGCAAGTTGCTTGTAATTGGCTGCGATGAAAACAGACGGTCATCGCGTCCTGCAAACTCAATACGCCGCAGGCATAAGCCGACGCAAGCTCGCCGACGGAATGACCAACGGCTGCGCCGGGTTCGACGCCTGCAGCCCGCAACATCGCCAGCAATCCCAGCTGAATTAAGAAGTTGGCGGGCTGCGCGATGCACGTATCCTGCAGCCTTGCGTCTGACTCCGATTTGAGCATCTCAGCTAGCGCGGAGAAGCCTGCAACTGATTGGAAGACGGCATCCGCTTCCTCGACTGCGGTGCGGTAGATTCGATCTTCGCGATAAAGTTCTTGGCCCATGCCCCACCACTGCGGCCCCATACCTGTGAACACGAAAACAGATTTTCGATTGCCTTGGTAGGGCTCAACCCCACGCACAACTTGATCAGACTCCGCTTCCGATTTCATCGTTTCGAGCGCAACGATGATCTCTTCAACGTTCGCTCCTTTCACGATGGCGCGATGCGATAGCCGTGCGCGTTTGGAGGACAGCGTATAGAGAACGTCTTCGAGCCGCGCGCCGCGGCGTAGTGTATCCGCTACCTTTCCCGCCATCGCGTCGACCGCTTTCCGACTGCGTCCCGACAGAGGCAACAAATAAGGAAAGTCGCGAACACTCGCTACTGTCTTGCTATTGCCAAGCGCTGCAAGCGACTGACCGTTGGCCTTCGCCGCTGGACTATCCGGTGCAGGAGCTGATTGCAGCACCACGTGCGCGTTCGAGCCGCCGTAACCGAATGAATTTACAGCAACTTTGAAATCTTCACCGGCTGCGGCGAGCGGAATCATTTCGTCCGCCAAGCGTATGCCAAGTTCTTCGAACGAAATATCCGGGTTGGGAACTTGTAGGTTCGCGAGCGGCGTCGCTTGGCGATACTGCAACGTTAAGACGCTCTTCACGATGGCAGCCACTCCAGCGGCCGCTTCCAAGTGACCAATGTTGCTCTTGATAGAACCGATCACCAACGGAGTTAGATTTTTCGCTTGGCGCGCGCGTCCGTAAAATTCACCGAGCGCGGAAGCTTCGGTCGGATCGCCGATAGCGGTGCCCGTTCCATGGCATTCCACATAACGCACTTCGCTCGGATCGATCTCATACTCGCGGCAAACTTGTTCAACCAGCGCCCGCTGCGCGGCGCCATTGGGCATCGAAATGCCTGGAGTGTGTCCATCTTGATTCGATCCAGTTCCAACGACCGTCGCCAAGATCGGATCGCCATCACGAACAGCTGACTCCAGCGGCTTGAGCACCACCGCCGCAGCACCTTCGCCGCGCCCGTAACCGTCAGCCCGCGCGTCGAATGACTTGCACTCGCCATCGCGCGATAAAAAGTGACCTTTGCACATCCCCATTGGATACTCAGGTCGCAACATTACATTCGAACCGCCGACCACCGCCAGCTCGCAAGCCCCGCGCCACAAATCTTGACATGCATAGTGAAACGCAACCAACGAGGAGGAGCATGCGGTGTCGATCGACAAACTCGGACCGCGAAAATCGAACGTGTGTGAGATGCGATTCGAAAGCATCGTCATCATCATGCCCGCAGCGGTGTTCTGATTGATCTGCGAACGATTCGTCGGAGACATCTGCGTGATCATGTGGTCCAACATGAAACCACCGACGTAAACACCTACCTGACGTCCTGCGAGTTCGGGTAGGCGCAGGCCGGCGTTTTCGAACGCCTCCCAGACCACTTCCAGCAACAAGCGTTGCTGCGGATCCATATTCTCTGCATCGCGAGGCGAGATGCCGAAGAACGCAGCATCAAAAAGACTGATATCCTGCTTCAGAAAGTTTCCGCGCTGTATGTACGCTTTACCTTTGGAAACTGCATTGGATGAGTAATAGCGATCCGCGGTCCAGCGATCGGGCGGGACCGTGGCCGCTGTATTGAAACGCGCCTTAAGCGCCTCCCAAAGTTGACTTACGCTGTCGAGCCCCTTTGGAAATCTGCAGCCCAATCCAACGACAGCCAGTGCACCACGAGTAATACTCAAGTTGATCCCCAGAAAAGTTGCTAGCTCGCGACAACTGCCACTTTCTAGCGCGGGGATTAACCGGCAGAACCGCATTCGACAGCGTGACTTTGAGTAGTCACAATCCGATCGAATGACTTAGTTGAGTGGGCAATTGTTCAGTTGCATTTCATTTCTGGTACAAGACTCGGGATATTGCACCTCGGGCATTTTATCATCGCGGCAAGTGCTAGCAACAACACTTTTAGAAACTGTGCCACCGAACACTCGATTCAGTCCAAGTGTTGTGGATTGCCCAACCAACAAACATATCCGGCCACGCGAACACACGCTCAGCACTTGTCGTCAGGTTTGATGTTCGTCACGGACACCACGCGTTCAATTTCGTCCGCCGTCATGCCGCGATCGACAAGCTGCTGCTTCAGCTCGATCTCGTTACGATGCTTGATGATCGATTGCACACCGTTAACGATCGCAGCGATACACATCCAAGTGAAAACGCCTATAATCGCGACTAACGGAATGGCGAACGGCGACATAAAAAGCGACATCGTATTGCCTTAAACTGAACGAACAGCAGCGAGTCCATGGTTAACAGATCAACACTTAACATTTCGTCCCAGAATGCCGGATCTTGGCCAGTCCTGCAAGAGAATTCGGGCGCCGACAAGCCGCTTTTGACCGTTAAGCCGCTGCATATCGGCCCGATCGTTGTAGATCCACCTATTCTGCAAGCGCCGATGGCCGGATTCACCAATTTTGCCTACCGGCAGGTTGTTCGAGAATACGGTGGAGTTGGTTTGCAGGCCACTGAGATGGTTAACGCACGCGGCTTTATGTGGCTCGACGAGCACGAATGTGAACATCCAGATCGATTGTGGGGCGTTCGCGACGAGGCCAGGCCGCTGGCGGTGCAAATCTGGGACAACGAACCCGATACCATGGCTAAAGTTGGTCGGAGGCTAGTGGAAGAATATAAAGTCAGTGTCGTCGATATCAACTTTGGTTGTCCCGTAAAGCAGGTTACGGCGAAGGCGCACAGCGGTTCGTACTTGCTGCGTCATCCCGAGCGAATGTCGGCGATTATTTCGCAATTGGTCGCAGCCTGTCATCCAACACCGGTCACGGCGAAGATTCGCCTAGGTTGCACGTTCAACGCGATGAACGCAATCGAGATCGCTCAAGTTGTTGAAGAAGCCGGCGCGTCAGCACTGACCGTTCACGGTCGAGTTGCTGAACAGTACTTCAAGGGGATCGCCGATTGGGAGCGTATCGCTGAGCTGAAGCAATACCTGAAACGCATCCCGCTGATCGGCAACGGCGATTTGGACAGTGCAGAGAAAGTGGTCTATGCGTTCCAGCATTACAAGGTGGACGGTGTCATGATCGCTCGAGCTGCGCTCGGACGACCATGGTTGTTCGCCCAAGCCGCGGCTGCTTTGCGCGGTGAACCGATTCCGCCCGAGCCGACATTGGTGCAGCAGAAGGAGTGCTTGCTGCGCCACTACGATTTAGTCGTCTCGCGGTTCGGAGTACAAAAAGGAACGCATCTAATGCGCAAATACGCTTGTTGTTACGCGCAAGGGAAACCCGGTTCACGAAACTTTCGCAGCCTTGTTGCCCAAGTCGCGACGCCCGAAGAGTTCCATCGCATCGTCGCTGAAACGTTTCCCAAAGATTCCGATTTGGTCACCGTAGGCGGTGAATCCGACACCAGTGCAGCGGGCAGCGCTGAAACGACCTAGCTTCGTCACAGCGAACTGGTCAACTGGTATTATGCATGGCGCTTCAAATTCATCGTTCACATCTAGAAACTTCATCGATTCTCCGTCGCAACCATTTGTAAGGTGTCCGCAATTGTCCGAAGAACAGGTCCTCGTCATTCCAGCCAATCGCCTCAGCCTGCTTGGCGAATTTAGTGGCTTTCGCCCGTTTCACCAGCCTGATTTGGATGCGCTGCTCAACCCCGAGTTCATGGAATTCCGGCCTCGCAGTACGGTGGAAGAGGATCCGTCTTTCAAGCAGTTGATTCCTTACGCGATCCTTCAGGCTGAAGAGGATGGTGTTCGCAAGCTGTTTCAATACACTCGCGGCAAGGGACAAGGCGAAAAGCGATTGCATGCGCTTCGAAGCATCGGTATCGGCGGACATATCTCGAGCGAAGATGCGGATAAAGCTGATCTGTATCGAAGCGGCATGCTGCGCGAACTGACCGAAGAGACCATCATCGAAGCCGCGTATGATGAAGAGTTGGTCGGATTCATCTACGACGACACATCACCCGTTGGTCGTGTGCATCTCGGCGTTGTCCACTTGTTGAAGCTTAGCGCACCGGCAGCCCGCGCTCGCGAAGCGGATCTCGTCGACAGCGGTTTCGAATCGATCGAGTACCTAAAATCGAATCTCGACAAGTTCGAAGTTTGGTCGCAACTCTGTCTCAAGCATTTGTTCTCATAGTTTGTAACAGCATTGGTGAAACGGCACGCTTGTAAACATCGGCTGGTGTTGAATGGCATTGATAAGCAGGCGGTAGGAAGTTGATCTATCTCGACCATCACGCAACCACGCCGCTCGATCCCGAAGCGCTCGCCGCCATGCTGCCGATGATGACGGATCACTTCGCAAACGCAGGCAGTATCACTCACGAAGCGGGTCGCGAAGTGGCTGAGATTGTCGATCAATCACTGATCGAACTTAGCCGCCTGATCGGCGCCGCGTCTGACGAACTCGTGATCACCAGCGGTGCGACGGAGAGCAATAATTTAGCGCTGTTCGGCGTCTGTTTGCATCCACGCCAAAAGCGTCGCAAAATCGTGAGCTTAGTAAGCGAACACAAAGCCGTGCTCGACCCGCTCAAGCGACTCGAACAGATGGGTTTCGAAGTTGTCATGTTGCCCGTAGCCGACAACAGTCAATCGATCCCAGGCCAAGTTGACCTAGACCTAATGCGCGCCGCAATCGATGACAACACTGCGATCGCTTCCATCATGTTGGCGAACAATGAGATCGGCACGATTCAACCATTGCGTCAAATTGCGGAACTCTGTCACCAGCGCGGCTGCTTGCTGCACACCGACGCAACTCAAGCTGTTGGACGAATCGCGATTGATGTCGATCAATTGGATGTCGACCTGCTCAGCTTCTCTGCTCACAAGTTTTATGGCCCCAAGGGTGTCGGCGGATTGTTCGTGCGCAATCGCGGTCGGCGCGTGAAACTGCTCGGGCAAATCGTCGGTGGTGGCCAGCAACAGAACTTGCGCTCCGGCACATTGAACTCTGCCGGTCTGATCGGAATGACTGCCGCGCTGCGCAAATGCTATCGACTCAATAACTGGTTGGAAAATCCGAACCGCGTAGGACTCGAACAGACAAGTATCGCGATGTTGCGAAATCGACTCTACGAACGACTGCGGAATTCAATCGACTTACTTCAATTAAACGGGCCGCAATTGCCAGCAACAGCGCAAATGCACATCGGCGATTACGAACTCAATCGATTAGCTGGCAATTTGAATCTCTGCTTTTATCCCATTGAAGGGCAAAGTCTGATGCTAGAATTGCCAATGGTTGCGATGAGCAGCGGCAGCGCCTGCACTTCAGCGGATCCACGACCAAGCCACGTGTTAGAGGCGATTGGACTGAGTGTCGAACAATCGCGCAGCAGTCTGCGTTTCGGCATCGGACGGACAAACACCGAGCAGGAGATCGACCTCGCATCGGAAATGTTAATCGCAGCAGCGCGTAAATTGCGCAAGTTGCTGTAGCCGCCCAAGCTCCGCTCCGTTAACTTGACAGTTATTCATCAGCACTTCACCGAACGGAACATGCGAAGTAGCAAGCAACCATCGGTTGTTGCAGATCTTCTCAAAGTCGATCGCATCAGGAGGATAACAGACCATGTATGGCACTCACTGGAAACTTCTCAGGTTGCGAGCTGCGGCGGGATTAAAGTTCGCTTTGTTAACTGCATCGGCGGCTTTGATGCTGACCGAAAGCGGTTATTCACAAACCCGTTTCGATCAACCTGCCACGCGCGATCGAAGCATGACTGCGTTGCCTGGCGCACTTGGCCAAGCGGGCAGTTGGTCAGGCAGTTCGTGGTTGAGCTCGAACTTGATGCAGCCTCCCGAATGGCAGCTCGGCGTGAGTGTCGAGAATCGCGATACTGGCGCGCTGGTCCGCAGCGTCGCGCCGAACTCCGCCGGCGCACGAGCTCGATTGGAGCCTGACGATCTGATTATCGCCGTTGGCGGTTACCAAATCGGTATCATCGATGGCCGACTGTTTGACTTAGGTGAAGAACTGCGCCGACGTGCTGACGCATCGGGCATTGTGTCCATGCTCGTCCAGGATCACAACTCCGGACAAATCGCTAACGTACGTGTGCAACTTGACGCGAGCAAAACGACGCTCAGCGGTGAAGTGGTTTATCGCGAGCGCTTCGCCCTGCCAAGCGACGCGATTATCACAGTACAGATCGAAGACGTCACCCGACCTTAGGAACGGCCAATAAATTAGTAGCGCGTTGTATCGACGGAACTGCTATGCTACTTTTTTGATGATCGATACACGCAAATAATCAGGAGGTGCCAAGGATGGCAACCAACAGCAGTTTAACTGAGTCTTTCAGCG
>JBGSOM010000174.1:0-58612 GCA_041739135.1 Pirellulaceae bacterium | reverse complement strand
CAGCGAGACCAATTGGAATTCCACGCACGGATGTGTCTGAATACACAGGAGACTTTTCGAAGATGGTCCGCAATTTAATCTGTACAAGCTGGGTGATCCTGGCTGCCGTCAGCCTAACTCCCACCGCCATTGCTCAGGTTAAGACTGCTTATCAGTTGCTACCCGATTCAACCCAAGCCGTCGTTTGGATCCCAAACACCGATGAACTGACCGGTCGATGGGACCGCACGCAGCTTGCAAAACTCGCATCCGATGAAGCCATCAAGCCGTTTTGGGACGACCAGCGAAAAGAAATCGAAGGACGATTTCTCGATGCAGGTTGGCGATTGAACATCAAGCCGCAAGATTTAGCGGGCATAGCAGAAGGTCAACTTAGCGTTGCTTGGATCGAACGAACTGACATACGTAAACCTTTCGGTCTCGCCTTGATCCTCGACATCGTCGACGATCGCAAGAAGGTTGACCAATTAATGAGTCGCATCGATAAGCAACTGATCGAGCGCAAAGCCAAGAAGCGAACGCTGAACTTTGACGGTCAGTCGATCGTTCAGTACACACTCGCACGAGCTGGCGAATTGCTGGTTCAAGAGACTTTCTACTGCATCGTAGATCGACAACTCTTATCCGCAGACGACGAACAACTGATCAAGGATCTGATTTCGCGGGCCAAAGGCAAGCCAACCGCCGACAAGGCACTGGACACGGATGCGACTTTTGTAAGCGGCCGACAACAACTGAAGCCGAGCGACAACGCTCAGGTTGAGTACTTTGTTCGTCCCATCGGCTTTGCCAAAATTCTCAAGGCGATTGGTGGGAAACGAAGAAGTGGCAACACCGACATTCTCTCTGTCCTGAACAACCAAGGCTTTGGAGCGATTCAGTGCATTTGCGGTGAGATTGAATTGGGCGGGAAGGAATACGATATTCAGCACCACGGATTTACGCTCGCCAAGATGCCGCTTCCCAAATCAGCCGCGGTGCTCGACTTCCCGAACAAAGCCAAAGCCGAAATTCCTAACTTTGTAACTGAAAAAGTTTCTTCTTTGCTCGTGGGCTTTTGGAACTCGCAGGAAGCGTTCTGGAAAGTTGAAGGCTTGGTCGACGAAATGGCGGGCCAGCCGGGTGTTTTTATGGAAGTTATCAAAGGCATCAAATCCGACGATGCAGGTCCAAAAATCGACATTCAAAAAGATGTGCTTCCTTACTTCACGAACGACATCTACTCGATCTCAGACACCGTGGATCCAATCACGACCGACTCGCACCGGAATTTGATCGCGCTGCGGCTGACCGATGCGGCCAAGTTGAAAGCCGTTTTGCGTCAAGCGATGAAGAACGAACCGGGCGCCGAGCTTGTCGAAGGTCCCGACGAGATCTGGAAAAAATCGCTTAATGCAAACGCGGATTCTGAGATCGCCCTCAATGATGATTTTGGGGATTTCGGCGACGCCGGAGATACGCCAGCGGCCGATGCCGGTGGTGGCAAGCCATGGCTCAGCAGTTGGGCAATTGCCGTGCATGGCGACTACTTCATGTTTGCGTCGCACGTTGACATGATCAAAGAAGCGATCGCCCAAGCCAAGACGAAAAAGCCATCACCGCTTGCGACCGAGCCCAGCACGAATCGAATCCAAGCAGAATTGGCCAAGGTTTTCGGCAACGAACCCAATTGCTTCTGGCAGATCGTTCGAAGCGACCTTTCCTATCGCATGCAATATGAACTGTTTCGAACGGGGCAGTTGGACCAATCGGAAAGTATGCTCGCTAGTTTGTTGGATCGTTTGCTTCAGAACGGAACAGAAATCAAACCGAACAGCGACAGCAAGATCAGCGGAGCGCGATTGCCTCAGTTCGCTGAGATCGCGCACTACCTTCAACCCAGCGGTATGATCGTTCGCACAACGCAAAATGGCTGGGAATTCGGTAGTTTGCTGCTAGCAGGACCTGCTGCGGCACCAAAGCCAAGCAGTGAACTCAGCGGAAATCCAGAAACTCGCGTAAGTAACGCAGTCGCTGGTGAAAAACGTTAGCGCGTGAGTTCAATTTCAGTCGACTGTCAAAAGACATACGAGGAGGCGAGTTTCGACTTGCCTCCTTTTTTCGTTTCTAGAGATGTCGAAATGATACTTTGCGAAATCAATTAGACCTCCGTCAGTTCGGACAGCTTCGCAAAACTTGAGCAAAAGTCAGCAAAAGTGCGAGGATTTCGCGTTTTTTAGTCATGGCACACCTTTTGATATTACCTCTTCCTGCCGGCGATGAGCCGCGGTGAGGTCGTTTCCAGCTTGAAGGTTTTTCTCAAAGGGTGTTAACATGCGCAAGTTTCTTCTTGCAGCGGGTCTCGCTGTCGTCTTCTTACTATCCGGAGTGGCAACGCAGTGCGCCCAAGCCGATCACGGCTACCGAGGCGCTGGCTACGGTGGATATGGCGGCTACCGAGCTCCTGGCTGCAACACGGGCCACTCCCATTACTCCGGTTACGCGCCGCGTTATAGCAACTTCGGCGGCTATCAGGCGATCGTGCCGGTCTACCGAGGTGGCGTTTATCAATCGTACTCGTTCGGCGGAGCTGGTTTCGGTGCTCCCGGCTTTGCTCCAGCAGGATTCCCCTACGGAGCTGGGTATGGCCCAGGATTTTACGGTTCTGGCTTCGGAAATCCCGTTCCCCGCGTGCAACTGCGAATCGGATTCTGAGCTGACGCAAGTCTCCGCGGCGGGATAAACAGGCAATCGCCTTCCTAATTGAACCGACGAAGAAACAGTTTTCTCCGTCGGTTTTTTATTTGGCTTTCGCTAAGGGTTTGACTTACCAACCGTTCGGCATGAATATAGAACCAGCCGGTCGCATGGTCTCATCCCCGAAACAACCTTAGCAAAGCCCAAGCCTCCAGAGTGAAGACAGAAGCGGACCTAATTCGCGAAGCTTTGGCGGGCGAGAGCCAATCGTACGGGGTTCTCGTCGAGCGATTTCAAGATCGCTTGTACAACGCTATGTTGCAGGTTACCGGTTCTCATGACGAAGCCGAAGATGTTGTCCAAGATTCCTTCGTCCAGGCTTATTTGAAACTCAGCAGTTTTCAAGGTAACAGCCAATTCTTCACCTGGCTTTACCGCATCGCATTCAACAACGCGCTCAGCCGCCGTAGACGCCGCCGTGGAGAAATGTCGATCGACCAAAGCCGCGAGATCACCGGCTGCGATCCGGCAGACCGCCACGAATCTCCAGATGAACCGCTATTGCGCGAAGAACGCGTGTCGCTCGTCACTGCTGCGCTTCAGCAACTGACCGAGGAGCACCGCACAATTCTGGTAATGCGCGAGATGCAAGAACTTGCATACGAAGAAATCGCTGAAATCCTCGAGATCAACATCGGAACTGTGCGCAGTCGACTTTCACGAGCGCGAAACCAACTGAAAATGCAACTCGACGTGATGCTTGGCAATCAATAAGCCAATGGCACTGCGTCACCTCAGCGAATTTCACTTACTCGGCTCGCTGGCCTCAGACCGAATCGCATTTTCTGCATGGGTGATCAAAGCCGTAACCGTTTCCAACATCTTCACATCTGCTGACAACCGATCAACCGAGTTAAGTACTTGTAGCGCTTTTTGCGGACGCTGCTTTTGTAGCATGATCTTAGCCAAGTTGATCTGCAACGGAATTCGATTGTCAGTAAAGCGTCGAATGTGTTCGGCCATTAACGGAACTGCGTTGTTTAGATCTTGCCCCGCCACCAAGTCACGAATTAGCTTTGCAAGCTGTCCTTGCTGCAGTTCGTACTTATCAGTTTTTCGCAGTTCGATCAGCGCGCGGACCGCCGCTTGGTGATTGCCCGCTTCAATCAAACCGTTAAGCCGATCTTCGGGCGATTCAACCTGCATGCTCGCTTGTGGAGAGAACAGATCCGCAAAGTCATCGGCACTCGGCGGCGGCGGAGCAAACATGGATCTGGGCAGCACCGGAATCGTCGCTGCAGTTGCATCGGACTGCGTGCCGGTAGCTGTCGACGCTCGAGGCGAGTGCTTTGCAACCTGAACTTGAGGTCGCGTTTGCTTGACCTTAACTGCCGTTTCCGATCGCGCGCGTTGGCTCGAGTTCACTAAGTCCGCCGCTTCCTTTTCCAATCGTTCGGCCTCAAAATCCCGTCCTTCATGTCCCTTAAGTACCGTCAGCAAATCCCAACCTTCGCAATCAACCCAACCGCGAACCAACCACACGAAACCTAGCGACATGCCGATCGCGAACCCCATCAAGTGCAGTAGCCCAGACGATATACCGAACTGGCCCATCGTTACGTTGAATACTTCAATCGCCAACTGCAGAAATCCATAAACCATGATCGGAATTTCGGCGGTGCCCATCCGGAAGCCGAACTGATAGAAAACCTCGAACTCATTCTTCGGCGCCCAGACGATCGCGATACCAAGTATGCCGAAGATCGCCGCACTTGCACCCAACGAACCACCAATGCCGTTCAAGCACATCACAAGCTGTTCGATTGCGCTCTGCGCCACGCCTATTCCTAAGTAAAGCCCTAGAAAGCGGGCAAGACCTACTTTCCCTTCGACCACCAGTCCGAACGCCCACAGTGCAATCATGTTAAACACCAAGTGCATGATGTTGGCGTGCATAAAGATACTTGTTAACCACTGCCACGGCTTGAGTCCCTGACCGTACTCAAGCGACAGCATGACGCTGCGATGTTCAGCAGCGTCTTCCAACTGAGCGAGAATTGCC
The DNA here is from genome assembly GCA_041739135.1 of Pirellulaceae bacterium. GTDB lineage: Bacteria > Planctomycetota > Planctomycetia > Pirellulales > Pirellulaceae > Aureliella. The sequence continues at coordinate 53,874 of JBGSOM010000174.1, read as the reverse complement.
GCTCGATCAATCTGCTGATTCTCGTCTTCCGAGTCAGCGTGCAGATCTGGATCCGAGAGAACTTGCAGCATCATATCTGCCGCTGAATACTCGAAGTCGACCATCGACCTCGGCACTGCAATAAATAGGATCGTATTCAGTACGATCAACCCAACAGTGGCAATCGGCATGTGATACAGAGGTGCGTCGGTGTTATACGGTATCATCGAATGCCCGCCGCGAAGCGAAAAAGGGACTTACAACCCATCTGCGTAGTGCCACTAGCTTAGGCTGGGTAGTCACGCAATTCAACTCAGTCCGTTATTGCTTTCAGCGCGCCTCACTCTGAGATGGTTGTCTCATTATCAAACCAAAATGCGCTGATGAGAGTTGCTACAGCCGCATCCATTACACGCAATTTGCAGTGGAAAGTATCTGGGAACGTGCGGTTATCGACGAATTTAGCACCCGAGGTGCGATTTAGCTTCGATTGGTACGGAACGTGTTACTAAGCATCCGTACCAAGCAGAATTACACAGGTGAAATTATGAGAGCCACAATCCTTAGCCTTGCAATCGTAATGGGACTCGCTGGCGTCACTGTTGCTCAGGCGCCTGCGATGGCACCGATTACAAACTGGACCTACTACAACCACGCGAGCACAGTCGGCGAAGGTCTACTTCGCGGACAAGCTGCCGCTGTGCAAGCGGTCGGACAAGCGAACTATCTGCATTCGCTGGCCGCAGTGAACTACGCTGAAGCGTATCGCCGACAGATCGAAAACAATCGCTTGTACGTCAAGACTTACATTGAGAATCGCGAAGAGGTTTACAAGTACCGCGAGCGCTACACCCGTCCACCTCTGACCAAAGAACAGTGGCAAGAATTCTCCAGCCGCGCGCTTCCGGATCGACTAACTCCAGAACAGTACAGCAACGGCAAGATTACTTGGCCGCACATTCTTCGAATGGATGCTTACAAACCACTTCGAGAACGTGTTGACGAACTTGTTGCCAATCGCACTCCTGAAAACAGTGGCGATGGTAGCCCGTCGCAACGTGAGATCGCTTCACACATCGATGCGATGAAGATCTTGCTGCGTGAGAATTTGGATACGCTGTCTTCGTCGCAGTATGGGAATTCGAAGTGGTTTTTGGTGTGTCTGGACTACGAAATGAAGCACTCACTCGAACCGCAGAGCACAACCAGCGATACCTCAGCATCGTTTCCGGCCAACACATCGGTTGACCCTAAAACCATCCACTAATCACTAATTGCTAACCGGACATTATTGGGCGAGCCGCAGGATTATTCCTGGCAGTTGATTTGTCATTAAAACTACACTGCGTCTCCCCACCACGGGCGTCCTCTCAACTTCGAGAGGGCGCCTTTTTTTATTGACAGTTCGGAACAAGGCTCAAGTATCAAGGTTCGAGCAGCCAAACGATCCATTCTTCAGCTATCATGAATCGCCTCGAAAGCACTCGCTCGGCCTACCTCTATCGCAACCTTTGCGGAGTCTATGATGCGATCCACACCGCTGAACCTAGTAAGTGTTACCTTCTTCGCGATCGCCTCGCATTTAAGCGTCGTACACACGATGGCAACTGACCCGACGCGCGCGATCGCAATTGGCGAAATCCATTTCACGGTACCCAGTTCATTTGAGCTGACGCAAGTTGCCGATGAGTCGCTCACCAAGTGGCCGATGATTGCCGATTGGGATGCTCAGGGTAACCTCATCGTCGTCGAGTCGGGTGGAGTGAGTAAACCGATTGACGAACACAATAAACAAGAACTGCATCGCATTGTTCGTCTGATTGACCGTGATCGCGATGGAAAGTTCGATGAGCGAGTGGTAGTTGCCGACAAGCTTCCCTTCGTCGAAGGCGTTTTAGTACTAGGTAAGGATCTGCTCGCTTGCGCTCCGCCCCATATCTATCGGCTCAGCGACGAAGATGCAGATGGCGTTTGTGAAAAACGAGAAATCTGGTTCGACGGTCAGACAATCACCGGCTGTGCAAATGACCTGCACGGTCCGTACTTGGGTCGCGATGGTTGGATCTACTGGTGCAAAGGCGCGTTTGCGGAACAGACACATACGTTAATTAATGGCAAGCAGCTTAAAACAACCGCCGCACACATCTTTCGCCGCCGCATTCAAGGCGGTCCTATCGAACCCGTCGTGACTGGTGGCATGGACAATCCTGTCGAAGTGGCCATCACGCCCGAAGGTGAGCGTTTTTTCACCAGCACCTTTTTGCAGCATCCCGGCAACGGTTTGCGTGATGGCATTGCACACGCAATTTATGGTGGCGTTTATGGCAAGCCTCATAACGTTATTGACGGTCATGTGCGAACGGGTCCGCTGATGCCCATCATGACTCAGCTTGGACCAGCGGCGCCCAGCGGTCTAATCTGCCTTGAATCTGTGAGTTTGGTTCCGCCCGCTGCGCCGCATCAACGGACCTTGGTGGCTGCGCTCTTCAACCTTCAAAAGGTGACTGCACATCAGTTGCAACCCAGCGGAGCCAGCTTTACGACCGCCAACCAAGATCTTGTCGTCGCCGATCGAATCGATTTTCATCCTACCGATGTTATTGAAGACGCTGATGGCAGCCTGCTCATTATCGACACAGGTGGCTGGTATGACCTCTGTTGCCCCACATCGCGCATTGACCAGAAGACGGCATCGGGTGGCATCTATCGTTTAGCCCGCCAAGCAACACTTGATGCTCAGGCAACGTCTCAAGAGCGAGCAGAACCTGCCAGCGATCCCATCTCTAAGCTACTCGCCAAACTTCACGATGACCGACATTGGGTCGCTCGCCAAGCGTTGCTTGAAATCGCAAACTCGAAAGATGCGCAAGCCGCCGAACTTACTCGCTTGCTTAGCTCGCAATTTTCCAACAAAGCCGCTGAGCTGTCTTTTCGACTTGACTCGCTCTGGGCTCTCTGCGCAATCGGATCCGATTCTGCACTTGCCAGCCTTGCACAAACAGTTGCGTCGGAGAATGCTTCTTTAGCGCAAGCAGCTTGTCACGCAGTTTCGTTACATCGCTATCACGCTGCTCTGCCGCAACTAGAACTTGCCGTAGCGAAAGGTGCGATTCCTGTTCGTCGCGCTGCTGCGGAAGCAATCGGACGCATGGGCAATTCGAAGTCGGTCCCCGCCTTAATGGACGGGATTGATATCGAAGGCACAGATCGTATCTTGGAGCATTCGATCACCTACGCTCTCATCGAAATGGCTGATGCTGATTCGATCGCTTCCTTTGCGACTTCGCAACATTCCCCGCGACAACAGCAAGCCGCCATGACAGCCCTCGAACAACTCGGCGCGGCTGATCGATTGAGTGTCGAATTCATGCTATCCGCTCTCGATCAATCCGACGCTGGTTGCGCAGCAACTGCTGCCGGTTTGCTCAGCGAGCATGCTGAATGGGCACCGCGATTTGCTGCCAAGATCGCCGCTCGTTTTCAGCATTCGCGGGATGCTGCCGAACTTCCTGCATCGCTAGTCACAATTGCTCGAGGCTGGAAGGATACCCAGTCGATTCAAGAACTAATCGGTGCATCGTTGAAATCCGCCGCAAACGCATCTCCAGAATCGCAGAGCCACCTCGTCCAGTTGCTTAGTCTGTACGCTGGGAACCAGTTGCCCAGCACTTGGGATCAATCGATTGCCCAGTGGTTAACGATGACAGGCGATGAACTTCGTCAACAACTTGTACCGGCGCTGTCGCGCATTAACCTGAGCGAATCGGGCGCGTTGAAAGCGACTCTTCTGCAGCTTGCCGCGAGATCGCAAATCGAAACGCAACGCTTGAACTACCTCGCTGCACTCCCCAGCGGTACCAAGCTGAATGACCGTGAACTCGAAAGTGCATTACTGCAATCGCTCCAGTCGCAGGCTTCCGAAATTAGTCAAGCAGCAACAGTGGCGCTCAAACGTCTTAAACTCAGTCGCGAATCGGGAGATCAATTACTTGCGAACCTGAAGGACCAGCCGCCACGCGACTTGTTCACGTCCGTCGAAGCGATTAATCGGCTAAGCATCGACGCGCTCGATGAATCGATGCTCAATATGCTGGCTGATCTTCCTACAGCCAGAACGCTTTCGATGGATCAATTGCTAAATCTCTATCGCAAACGCGGCGAGAAACTTCGAAAACTGGCAGAGCAAGTAATCGCCAAACTCAGCCGCGCGGACAGCGACGTTGAATCAAAAGTGGATGCAATACTCGCTAAGCTTGGACCGGGTGATCCTATTCGTGGCTTGCAACTCTTTCGCAGTAGCAAAGCCGCTTGCAGCAGTTGCCATCGCTTGGGTTATGTCGGCGGTGAAATCGGTCCCGAACTCACTCGTATCGGAGGAAGCCGCACGCGTCGCGCCTTGCTCGAAGCCATCCTGTTCCCCAGCGCTCGGCTCGAACAAAGCTACCAACCCGTTCGCGTTCTCACTCTGGATGGTCAAGTCTACAATGGCATCCTCAAGAATTCATCCACCTCCAAAACACTCGACCTTCAACTGTCCGCAGACAAAACAATCTCCATCGCCATTGCCGAGATCGAGCGTCAAGAACCCAGCCAAGTCTCAATCATGCCCGCAGGAATGCTTGAGTTGCTGACGCCCGAAGAACTCGCTGACTTACTCGCCTTACTTGAATCCGGAAAATAGAGCCGCATAGCGAAGTCTACGATTTCGAAATTGCTTCGACCTGCTGCTCAGCCATGCTTCGCTGTATTCCAATACTAATCAACCACAGCCCAAGAAACGTTAGCATCCCGTTGAGCAGTAGTGTCTCGAACCCCATTTGGTAACCGCCAAACAGATCCGTGCTGAACGTGCGCAGTAAGTACGAAGCGAGTGCTGCTGCAAGACACACGACCGGCACCAGCGGCTCGCGCGTCATTCGCTTCGTCATAATACCGAAGCTAAACAGACCCAGCAGCGGACCATACGTGATCGCTGCGAGATCAAGTACCGTCTTGATAATCGATTCATCGCTGCGCCAATAGAACCACATCACTAACGCTTGGAACAAGAACGCGATCCCAAGATGCACACTCTTTCGAACGCGAATCTGCTTGGCCTCATCCCAATTGCGATCGCGTATACCGATCAAATCGATGCACGTGCTCGCGGTGAGTGCCGTTAGCGCACCATCAGCACTTGGAAACAGCGCACTGATCAATCCGACAATGAACAGCAAACCCAACCATGGTGGGAAGTACTGCAGTGCGAGCGTCGGGAATAGATCGTCGCTCTTCGCGGGCAACTCTAAGCCCAACTGCTGGACTTTCAGGTAGATGAGCGCGCCCAGCAACAGGAACAAGACATTCGTCAGCAACAGCACACCACTGAAGACATACATGTTCTTCTGAGCATCGGACAGAGTTCGCACGCTCAGATTTTTCTGCATCATTTCTTGATCTAAGCCCGTCATGGCGATTGTGATGAAAATGCCGCTGACGATCTGTTTGACAAAGAAACGATCCTTTAGAAAATCGGTGTCGAAAACTTGCAGCATCCCGCTGTCCGCCAACTGCTGCCGCCAATCCGCCATTGCCGGATCGCTGATGATGTACAGAATCGTTCCCACTAGCGCGGCTAACATAAATAGGGTTTGCAACGTGTCGGTCCAAACGATCGTCTTCACTCCGCCCTGTAACGTGTACAAGAAAATCATCAGCAGTACGACGCCACTGGTCAGCCAAAATGGAATGCCAATGGACTCAAGCAAGTACTGATGAATCACATACAGCACGATATAGATCCGAGCCGTCGCGCCCAATAGACGACTGACGATAAACAGTCCGCTTCCCGTCTTATAGCTCACTTCGCCAAATCGCTGCCGCAGGTAACCGTAGATACTTGTCAGTTGCAATCGGTAGTAAAGCGGCAAGAGCACGCCAGCCACAATCCAGTATCCGATGACGTAGCCGATGACCACCTGCAGATAAGTCCACTGCGACTTGTAGACCGCACCGGGTACGCTGATGAACGTCACGCCGCTCAGCGACGTTCCAACCATTCCAAAGGCAACGATCCACCACAGACTCTTGCGCTCGCCAGAGTAGAACGCATGCTCGCCAGCGCCGCGCGACGTGTACCAAGCGATCGCCAGCAGCAACGTAAAATAACCGAAAACAACAACCAACAACGTAACTGAATTCATCAACCACTTCTTTTCGAACTAGCGTATCAATTGACCGATTTCGCTTTGGTGGGCCTGTCAAAGTACGCCAACAAGCTAGGCAACAAGAATAGATCACAAACCAACGCAGCCAACAATGTGATCACTCCTAACATTCCGAACACACGATGGTCACGCGTCTGGCTGATCAACACAGAACTAAATCCAGCCACCAGCACGATCGTGGTCATGATCATTCCCGTTCCAACTCCTTGGAACGCTTGCTGCAAAGCCAATCGTTGATCGGGTTGATGCGCCTGTTCCTCGCGATAACGCGATAGAAAATGGATCGTGTCATCAACGGCAATCCCCAAGCAGATTGTAAACGAACAGACGCTGACGATATCCAATGGCCACCCGAAAACAGCCATAAACGCGCCAGCGGTAGCCAGAGGAACCACATTTGGAACGATTGCGATTAAACCAAGTTTTGCTGAGCGAAAAGCGATGGCCATTACGATCAGGATCTGAATCGAAGCCGTGCCTAAACTCCGCGCTAAATCGGAAACGATCTGAAACAGATTTTTCCAACGGCGGACAGGCGAACCATCCATTTCGAACTTGAAACCTTCATGCTGCTGCTCAAGCCGCTCTAGTCCAGCTTCGACGCGTTCGAAGCTCGGTTTGTATTTCGCTGTTCCCAAGTCTTGAACCCGAAAGGTGATCGTCGCCGTGCGGTTGTCTGGATCATACAAAGCTAACTTCAGTGGTGGCGGTAACAATTCCGCCATCGGCATCTTATTCACCACCGTCTCTTCACCTGGCAAAGCAGCTAACAAGCGGCACAACGACAACGGATGCGCTAGCAATGGTTCGCGGTCAATCAATTGATCCGCTTCGTTGATAACCGACGCAATCTCATGCTGATCAACTTCATCGTCTGACCACTTGATTCGAACATACGCAACGTCGAGGCCGCCCATCGTGCGATCGATTCGTTCCAGGGCGCGCTGAGCTTCACTGCCGCTTGGCAAAGCGTTCGATTGACGGTCGTCAGGTCGCAATTGCAATGTCATCGTTGCCAGCACGATGAGCAGAAGGATTGCAAAGTACGAAACGTATCGCGAGTAACGAACAACAGCCATAACGGGCTTGCCGACATGTTGCAGATAGCGATCTACAATTCCGCGATCAGCGCCCCGCGCAAGCTGCTTGCCCAACCGCGTGCTACACGCCAGCGGAATGATCAGTAACACAGTAACCAGAATCGTGCAGACACCTAATACGCACGAGAATGCGAACTCGCGTACCACTTCATTTCCAGAGAAAGCCAACGACCCCATGCCGATCGCTGTTGTGAGCGTTGTCAGACTGCAAGCGATGCCTACTGTCGACAATGCGCTCCGGCAGGCTGCTGCGGGCAACTGACCTTTACTCAAGCTCTGACGGATATAAACCATCATGTGCACGCCATCCGCAAAGCCAACTAAGCTCAGCAATACCGGTAAAATCACTTGGCTGAACGGATTGTCTTCCCATCCAAAGTAGCGCAAAAACCCAAGCGACCAGAAAACTCCAAGCGCCGGGGCCACCGCGACAACAAGCACCACCGTTAGTCCGCGAAACAGAATAATTGCCATTCCAACGATCATGCCATAACCGATCAATTGGAACGTGAACTCATTCGACGCTTGATTTTCCAGCAAGGCGATTCGCAGCGGAATTCCACCAGTCATCGCAAACGACATCGATACACCAGGATGCTTTGCCAACGTCTGCTGCGCGACTTCAATTACGTGCGTCGTACAATCAGCGTCTTCGTCGACAAAGATCCAATTGAAATTGATGCCGATCAGAAGCGTGCGTGCATCTTTTGACAAGAACATGCCCACAACCAACGGATGCTTGAGCGCCTTCGCTTTGGCAATCTCAAAGCGTTGCGGCGAAGCTTGACCGCGAGGCAATATCGGCTCAGACAATCCAAAGATGTTTAGCGGAGGAGCTTGATCAAGCCACTGCACATTGGCGATCGTTTCCTGTCGCTCAAGTTGCTCGATGATGTCGCGAATCGCTGCGGCACCTTCGAGACTAAAGAACTGATCCGACTCGACGACTAAAAATGCTTGAGCGCTTCCCAGCGAATCGCGGCGCACATTCATCGAAGCGGTGACACGGCGCTGCTCGTTCGACAATCCTGCGCCGTCATTTGTGCTGGAGTCTTGCTGGAAGGAGCGCCAAAGGTCCTGTGGCCAACTGGGGCGAAAGTAACCGCCCAGCGCCAGTAACGTAAAGAACAGCATCGCCAATGCTGCGATGCGAGGATGGTCAATGATGCTGGCGAAAAAGCGAGCGAGTCGCGACGGCGGCAAACTACTTTCCACGTTGCTTCCTTGCCGCCTCAATCAGCTCATCGCGTGTTACGGTTCCATTCTCATCGGTATCAATTCTGCGAAACGCAAAGTCGCGAACGATGCGCGGTGCTTCATCGACGACGACCACGCCATCTCTGTTACTATCGAATTTCGCCAAAAATTCGGTTGCGTAGCGAATCTCTTTTTCGCTTGCCTCGATCAGTTGTGCATCAACCTGCGATGCAGTGAGTGAAGTGGGTTCTGGGGTCGGCTTAGCCAGCGGTTTCGCAACTTCGAGAAAGGCAACTGCCATTTCTTCCCAAGTTTGATCGCCCCAAACTACATACTCATGAGGCGCTGGGTTAAAAGGATTGGCCTTCGAGTTATCGAAAACAGTCGTCAACTCCAGCGACTTAATATCACTGAATCGCAACGGTTCAGCGAACTCATAAGTATGCTGCCAATTGAAGTCGTACTGAGGAACTTTCAAAATCACCGCTTTATCGACCGCCGCCGAATTTCGATCTAGCACGGCCGACAATTCAAAGGCTTTGCCTCGTAGATGCATGTGCGGTGCGACAGCCAGCAGCACGCCGTCGCGGGGAAAGCGATTGATTGAAGATCGCACCACATGATTCGCTTCGCCAGGTGGGATCTCGAAATCTTGATCGATATCCGCCATTGTAAAGACTTCGTGCGTTACGTCGTTCGAATCCATAAACGTCAAGCCTATTTTCGAAGTGTCCGTTTGCTCTGTTCCGTTCGGCGTGTAATGCATCTGGAAAACGAACTTGGAACCAGCCGGAATCTTGCGCGCAAAGCCAGATGGAAAGATCGTTGCACGCTGGCCGGGCACATAGGCTGTCAGCCAACCGATGCCTTGGAAGTCGACTCCATCGGGCGGTCTCACAAACACAATCGCATGATGCACAACGGATGGATTGCCAGGAACAATTTGCGCGGACGATACCCAACGATCCTCAGTGATCTTCGGATCAACCACGAAGTACTGATAATCGACCGTGCCTGTTGCTGGAATCGTGTACGGCGTGTCGCGCATCGTCACAACTAATTCAGGCTCGCGAGCCAACCTCCAACCATCGACGAAATTTGGCTGGGGCGGCAGATCTGCTTTGTCGCCATACGGTGTACCCGCCTTCACCCATTCTTTTAGCATTGCCAGAGCGCCCTCTGGCATGTGCCGTTCATTCTTGAACGAACCGAACTGCGGGTCAGCGTGCCATGGCGGCATGCGCTTTTGCTCGACAACTTCGACAACCATCTCCGCCCAACCGCGCAGTTCGTCGAAGTTCGAGATGTCAAACGGTCCAATCTCACCGGACCGATGACACTCTACGCAGTGATCATTCAGCAGCCGAGAAATCTGCTTGCAGTAAGTGAACTCGGTCACCGCGGTTGGCTGCGTTTGCTTCTCAAAAGTGATCAAGCATCCCACCGGCTCCACGCGTCGCTCGATCAGGTTCTTGCCAGCCAGCAACGTTTCGATCGCTGTCTGCAAATGATTCGTTTCTGCTTGAGAACGTTTTACACCGGGCGCATATTGATCATCGATGCGACCGCTGTAATGTACAAAACCCTTGGCATCAATTATGAAAACTTCGGGCACACGTTTTGCGTCCAGCTCGCGCGCAATCTTCTGCTGCGTATCGCGAACTTGCGGGAACGATAGACTCAACTCGGCCGTGAACTTGCGAATGTCCTCTTCGGAATCGTGCAAGTTGCTGTGTACGCCGACGAAACGCACTCCGCTTTCAGCAAATTGCTTCGACAGCTCTTCCAGCCGCGAAGCGTAGAATCGTGACACAGGGCATTCAGTACCAATCACACAATAGACACGCAGCTTCGCATCAGCCAACGGAATGGCGGCGCCATCAATCGACTTAAGCTCGATTGAATTCAAATCGACGGAACCGAGTTTGCTTTGCAGCGGTTCGTCGGCTCGCGAAACCGTCGCAACAACTGCACACACAACCAGTGCTAACCAACGGTAGTTTCTCATGAACAAAGAGTCCCTCTCCGCTTGACGATTTTTGGTGCGAGTGCGTTTCGCCCGCTTATTCATTGGAGCACAAACGCTCGTGCTCCCTCAGCTTAGTTACAGATACTGGTTGATCAAATTCTCCAGCATCTCTTGGCGACCGCTCGCATTCGGTGCAGCTTCGCCTTTCTCCAGCATGTACTTCTCAAGATCGGCCAACGAAGACTTGCCGCTTTCGATCTTCTGTCCCAACTCGCCGTCCCAACTGCTGTAACGCTGCTGGACAAAATCCGCCAAGGCGCCGTCAGCACGAATCGCTGCTGCAATCTTTAGGCCACGAGCGAATGCGTCCATGCCACCGACGTGCGCATAGAACAGATCAACCGGTTCAAAACTCTCGCGGCGCACTTTCGCATCAAAATTCACACCGCCTGTCGTCAGACCACCGTGCTTCAGAATCGCCATCATGCACTGCGCTGTTAAATAGTAGTCGGTTGGGAATTGATCGGTATCCCAACCCAGCAGTAGATCTCCCGTGTTCGCGTCGATCGAACCGAGCACACCTTGGTGACCCGCGTAATCGAGCTCATGCATCATCGTGTGTCCAGCCAAGGTAGCGTGGTTGGTTTCGATGTTCAGTTTGAAGTACGGCATCAAGTCGTACGCGCGCAGAAAGTTCAAACAAGCGGCTGCATCGGAGTCATATTGATGCTTGGTCGGTTCCTTTGGTTTGGGTTCGATTAAGAACGGGCCGGTGAAATCGATCTGCTTCGCATAGTCGACCGCCATGTGGAAGAAACGAGCCAAGTGATCTAGCTCGCGTTTCATGTCCGTGTTGTAGAGATTCTGATAACCTTCACGACCACCCCAGAACACATAGTTTTCGCCACCGAGTTCCTTCGTAACTTCGAGGCACTTCTTCACCTGAGCGGCTGCGTAAGCGAACACGTCCACATTGCAACTGGTCGCCGCGCCATGCATGAAGCGAGGATTGCTGAATAAGTTTGCCGTTCCCCACAGCAACTTTACGCCAGTCTTCTGCTGATGCTCCTTCAGCGACTTGGCGATCGTCTCAAAGTTCTTGTGCGACTCGGCCAGCGTCGCTCCTTCAGGCGCCACGTCGCGATCGTGGAACGCATAAAACGGTGCTTGCAGTTTCTCAAAAATCTCGAATGCCACTTCCACTCGCTTGAGCGCATTATCGACGGAATTCGAACCGTCATCCCATGGGCGCACTGCGGTTCCAGGACCGAAAGGGTCTCCGCCAGTTCCGCGCATCGTGTGCCAATAAACGACACTGAATCGCAGATGGTCCTTCATACTCTTGCCTTCGATCATCTCGTCCGGGTTGTACCAGCGAAACGCGAGCGGATTCTTGCTCTTCGGGCCTTCGTATTCGATGCGATTGATGTCTTTAAAGTAGCTCATTGCGGCTGCAGCCTCTGGAGGAAAAGGAGTTGTATCGGAGGGAGATGCTATCCTGAAAGCTCATGTTTTACCGTTAAAACCGGTTCTTCTCCAGGTGTGCAACCAGCCTGATTTGGGTCTGCGGGGCCTCGCAGCAGCGAAGCAAAGGGAGTTCAGAAGTCGCACTTGCACAGAACCTCGCGCCTCGCTCTTATCGGTGACTTGCCGTGCGCATCCCGCTGGCGCTGTCGGTTGGCATCGCAGGCTGAGTGAATCCTCGCTGGCCGCTACCCCACTCGCACCACAGACGAGGAGCGAATACGAACTTCTGGCAAATCGAGGCAGAGCAGGGGGGGGCACAGGCTCGGTTTCTAATTTCTAAAGGAGGCGTCCTTTAAAGGGTTAGGCCCCTTCAGAAATAGAGCCTAAGAGAGCGGTATGCATTTGTGAAATATTTGGTCGATCAAAGCATGATGACGTAAATGGTGTATAACTAGTGTTAATTCTTTTAGCCTCGGCGAAGTAATGGTGTAAGGTCAATTAGGAGCGTCAAGATGAGGGACTTTGCATTTGCCCTCATTCTAGGTTTTATTTCTCACACGGCGATTTGGGCTCAGTCGATCACGAATGTTAACGGCGGCGTAAGGGTGCTCGGAACTGCCAATGACGATGTAGTGCGAGTTAGCTTTGTCCCACCGAACGAGGTTGTTGTTGTAGCGAACGGACAGGTCGTCAGTTTTCCACGGTCTGAAGTGAACTCACTCTTTGCAAACCTGGGAGGTGGTGACGATGTTTTCTCAAGCAGCATGTGTCCTTTCCGGTGTACCGTGTACGGAGCGGCTGGAAATGACCGAATCACGGGTGGAGAATCCGGCAATCTCTTGAGTGGAGGACCAGGCAGTGATACGCTTATCGGCGGCGGTGGAAATGATATTTGCCAAGGTGATAGCGGCAATGATTTTATTTCAACGGGCCATGGCAATGACCACTTGGACGGAGGAGATGGCCGGGATTTCTTGATCGGAGGAACGCGTGTCGACTTCTTGAACGGTGGAGGCGAAGACGATCTCCTGGTCAGCGGAGAAATAACTAACAAGGCGAATGCTAGTGCCATCTGGTTTGACCCAAGCCTAACCTTCTCTCAGAGGCTAGCTCGCTTAAGAAACATTTCTCTCCAATTGATTAACGACGGTGCCGTCGACCGAATGACCGGCGCTGATGGACACGACCTCTTTCTTGGTAGCTTTCCAGCGACATCCGGTGTTGACGAATTCCCAGAGGACATTCGAATTGATTTCGGAATAGCGGATGCCGACAATTTGGATGTGTTTCCGCCGCCTCCTCCCAACATATTATTGATCGTGGCGGACGACCTTGGCTATGCAGATGTTGGTTTTAATGGCTGTGTTGATATCCCAACCCCGAACTTAGATGCCCTCGCAGCACGAAGTATCCGCTGTACAAACGGATACGTTACACATCCTTTTTGCGGACCTAGTAGGGCCGCTCTACTGACCGGTAGGTATCAGCAGAGTTTCGGGTTTATGTTTAGCCCACCATGGAAACCTGAGAGCGCCTCTCACGGATTACCTGAAAGCGTTCCAACATTGGGGGAAGCTCTCAAGTCCTCTAACTACAGTACCGTAGCGGTCGGTAAGTGGCATTTGGGAGGCAATCCGGCATTTCATCCGCTAATGCGTGGCTTTGATCGTTACTACGGTTTGCTAGCCGGTGGGCACTATTACTTTCCAGAATCGACGGGCAAGGCCGAGCTTGCACTTCCCATGGATCGCAATGGTATTGCGGAACCGCTTAATGACTATTTAACAGATGTTTTGGAGCATGAAGCGTCTCGCTTTATACGACGCGATCACAAGCGACCCTGGTTTCTGTACTTGGCATTTAACGCTCCACATGGCCCGCTGGAAGCGACAGAGGCCCAACTGCAAGCACTCAGCAATATTCCGGATCCGAATCGACGCCGCTATGCTGCGCTCGTAGCGGGTATGGATCGAGCTATTGGAAGCGTATTGAAAACTGTACGAGACAGCGGGCAAGCAAAAAATACACTTGTTTGGTTCATAAGCGATAACGGCGGAGTCGTAACCACGGTTCACAGTGATAACAGCCCGCTCAGGGGCAGCAAAGGTCAAGTCTACGACGGCGGAATTCGAGTGCCATTCCTGGTCTCCTGGCCTGCGCGCTTAGAAGGCGGCCAAGATTTTCATTTCCCGGTTTCCTCTCTCGATATTTTTTCAACTTGCATTCACGCAGGCAAATCCAGTTTCGATGAAGTAGACGAATTGGACGGAGTTGATCTGATGCCTTACCTCATGCAGCAAAAGTTAGGGCCGCCACACAATTTCCTATTTTGGAAGACTGCAGGCTCAGCCAAATACGCGGTACGCAGAAATATCTGGAAACTCGTCGGCTCCGATACCGGGCCTCCAGAGTTATACAACCTAGCACGTGATATTAGCGAATCCGTAGACGAAGCGGCGGCCCATCCGGATATCGTCGAAAACTTGTTTCAAGCCTATTCGCGGTGGAACACGCAGACTCTGCCGCCCATCTTTTATCCACGATAAATTGTTCTTTGAGCATACGATCTGCAAAGGCTGTTACCACCCTGCGAAGTAACAGGCCCCAATTCGGCCGATTATAAATTTTCTTTAACTTGTCAATCGAAGTAGCAAGCAACTCGAAGATAACGGCTTAGAACTGGCGAGCCGTCTCGCGGTTGATCGTTTGAAGTGAACGGTAATGTTCGAAGCACAGGTGGCTAGCGTCGAAGTCAGCTTGCTGTACAGCGAGCAATTTACCGACCGGATTGAAGACGCTTCTGAGTCCCTTGCTGCACGCGACTACCTCTTCGTCTGAGAGCGGCCGCCAGTTCGGCGGATAGCCCTCTGATTGACATGAAAACTTCTTACGGGCAGCTTCAGCAACTTCATCATCGCCGAATAACTCAAAGGGAAATCCTGGTGAAAGCGACTCGGGCCATCCTGTGACCCTCGGCAATCGTGCTTGATGCCATTTTGACACAGAATCCCGCAGTCGATGGCGCCATCGCGAATTTGGGTTGCGCATGACAAATTCCAGCCAGGCAATGTAACGCGATGTTGCTTGAACCAGTATCCGAATCGTCTCGTCGCGATCATATGGACAAGCATGTCCTTCCACCAGTCGTTGCAGTTGTCGCTTACGAAGCGATTGACGCTGGTCCCGAATCGCTTGACTTACCTTGTCGCTTGTTTCATCTAGATCCGAGAGCAAGGTTGAGTCATAGAAATGTTCAATCAAGTGGTCCACCAACGGCTTGATGTCATCTGATGTCGGAACTGCCTCGATCCACGGCAGTCCAAACTGAAATAACTCGACGCGACAAGCTTGCGCAAGCCCTTCTGGTTGTTGTGAAGCTCGCGAGGACTCAGCATGAAGCAGTTCCACTGTCGCAGGATTGAGTTGGTTGGATCGAGTGATCTCGAGCAACGTATTCAATGCGCGATTTCGAATACCGCTACCTGTCAAATAACAGACCATCAGGCCATCGCCGTTACAAATAAGTTCACCCATACGATAGAGCTTGACGAGTTCAAATGTCGCATCTGCCAAGTCACCTCTTCGCTGCAGCAGCGAGGCCTTTATCGTGCGAGCATGACTGATTTTGCGGAGTGCGATGATGAGTTCGCAGATGCTATCCCAACTGGCTCCAAAACCGCATGTTTCGGGGAACTGCAGTGCGGCGCGGTCCAGTCCAGCATCGATCGCTGCGAAAGTCGGCTCGCATTCGTCACACCACGCTTCCATCGCTTCATAGTCGGCCTTCGTTGGTTCTGTGCTTCCTGCATCCTCTGGCCCGTACAATAAGTAGCTCACTGCCGTATCGGGTTTTAATTCGGGAGGCAGCAGCCCAATCGCATCTTTCCAAGGCCCGATAGCATTCTCTGCATCGGCCAAAGCAACACGTTGGTATCGCACATTCTTCGGAAACGAACTCAGCTCACGAGTAGTTAGCATGTTGCGAGACTTTTTGGATCGATGTTGGAAGGAGATTCACACCGGGCTAAAATGGGACGTGACCAACAATAACCAAAACGACAATTCACATTCCATGAGTGCACTTATTATGGCATCCGTAACCCATCATCGCTTCACTGTCGATGAATATGAACAGATGATCGAAAAGGGTATTCTTACCGAGAACGACCGCATTGAATTGATCTGTGGGGAGATTGTCGAAAAAATGGTTATCGGCCCTTTGCACAGTGCAGTCGTCAACCGATTGAATCGCTTGCTTACGATTCGATTGATCGATTCAGCTCAAATCAGCATCCAAAATCCGATCGTGCTGGGCGATAGCCAACCGGAGCCGGATGTGTCCTTGCTATTGCCTCGCGACGATTACTATGCGACATCGAAACCGAAAGCAAGCGATGTCCTGCTGGTGATCGAGGTCGCGGATACTTCTTTGATCTATGATCGTGAAGTCAAGCTGCCGATGTACGCCCGCGGAGGTATTGAAGAGCTTTGGATCATAAATTTGACTGAGTTCAAGATTGAAGTGTATCGTCAACCACTGCCGAGCGGCGCGTATGCATCGCGAACTGATTTTGCGCGCGGTGAATCGCTAAGTATCGCTGCGCTGGCGGATATCGCATTCGAAGTGGATTCGATTGTAGGTAGTGAAAAGCAGTCGAATTAAATTTTTGGAGTCAATGATGATGCGCATTCAGTTTTGTTTTCTGCCAACGTGCCTCCTTGTAGCTTGCTTGACACATAGCCTGTGTGGTCAAGAGAGAGCGAGAATCACCGCTGATCAACTTATCTTACCGGGTGAAGTATTCGAAGTTGGTGGCAAGCAAGCCTTCCTGATGCTGCCGACTGAATCTACTTCACCGCAGCCGTGGGTAATGTATGCGCCAACACTTTTACCGCAGTATCCAGATGTCCACGAAAAATGGATGCACGAGCAGTTTCTCGGGGCGGGCATCGCAATCGCTGGCGTCGATGTGGGTGAAGGCTATGGAAGCCCCGCAGCGAATGAAGCGATCGATGCGTTGTACTCCGAGCTTGTTGCGCAGCGAGGCTTTAATCCCAAGCCTTGTCTGCTTGGACGCAGCCGCGGTGGGCTCTGGATGAGTAGCTGGGCCATTCGCAATACGGGTAAACTATCTGGTATTGCGTGCATTTATCCCGTCTTCGATTTAACGACCTATCCTGGCATCGCCAAAGCTGCGCCGGCTTACAAGCTCACCCCCGAGCAACTGGAAAAGCAACTTGAGCAACTCAACCCGATTCGCAGCGCACGCAAATTGGCAGACGCAAAGATTCCGTTTGCGATAATTCACGGAGCGATCGACAAACTGGTACCGCTGAAAGAAAACTCGGCGGAACTGAAACGCATCTACAGTGAAGCTGGCCATGAGTCGCTTGTGAACTTAATCGTAATCGAAGACCAAGGCCACAATCATTGGCCGGGTTTCTTCAACTGCCAAACGCTTGTCGACTTTGCGATTGCGAAAGCGACCGGCGAATTGAAGCAGTAGTGTGTGTTTTTTGCCGCTGGAAACTCTGTCGAAGGCAGCTTGTGAATGACAACTCGGGGAGAACGCCTTGTCGCTTGGCGGTGATGCAACGTTGTTGCGCATTCGACAACTTCTTAAGCACGCTGGTGTTGCAGCCCGCGAAGTTGAGCATGTACCCACGGCGACATCAGAAGAATCCGCGTTGGCTCGAGGTGAACGGCTATATGTCGGAGCCAAGGCGTTGTTGCTGAAGACGGACGAGCTATTTCGGTTGTTCGTTTTGCCGGCCGATGCGAAGCTCGATTCGGCGGCTGTGAAAAGCGAATTGAAATTGAAGAAGCTTCGATTCGCGACGCGCGAAGAGCTCTTCGAATTGACTGGGCTTGTGCCCGGCAGTGTGCCGCCGTTTGGAACGCCAGTGTTGCCTTTTGAGTTGTTTGCTGACTGCAACATCGGCTCAAAAGAGGACAAGGTCGCATTCAACGTAGGCTTTCTGACTCGCTCGATGATTATGACTGCGACCGATTGGAAGCAAGTTGCGCAGCCACGTGTTTTCCGATTAGCAAGTTCTTAGTGAGCGATTTTGCCCGCAGTTAATCGGAACTCCGAGCAAAGTACGAGTTTCACGCTTTCGTAGCTCGTTAAATTTGTATTTGAAAATTCTTTTTCTTTCGTTTGAAAATATTTGACATTCGGCAATCCGCACCTCCATAATGTCGCCTGCGCGGCGGAGTTTCGTCAAACGGGTTTCATAGCAAGCGAGGCAGAAATGATCACCTTTAAAAGCAGATTGCAAAAGCGCAGGTCCCCTAGTAAGAAAAACTTGCTGAGGCGTCTACTGCGTCACGAGGATCTTGAAGGAAGGTTGTTGTTAGCTGGATTAGCCGACAAGTTTGAGAGTGGGAGTGCGCTGATTGAACCATCGGCTTCGGAATTCGTAGGATCATCCGTTCAAATCCACAGCGGAACGATTGAGTCAACTGTATCAACTGGGCCCGTCTACGATGAAGAGCCACCGCTTACTGCTGAACAGCAGGCGTTAATTGATGCGGATCCTGGATCGATGCCAGATCCAACTTTTTATATGACGAACAGTTTGGTTTCTTCGGACGCGGTTTTGAGCAACACGTCCGAGACGGTAGCTGGAGCGGAGCCTGCTTCGTTGAAGGACTCCGCCGCGCCAGCAGCTCCGGTAGTCAGCGAGTCGTTCTCTCCATTAGGTGAATCAGGTGCAGAGTCGTCTCCGCCGGAAGCTCCCGGTACTCTTCGATTCTTCCGAAATACCGATTTAGCGCCGCCAAGCAGTTCATCGTCTAATACCAGTGAGCCGTCTGCGGCAAGTCTAGATCAAGCGATATTTCAAACCCATAATTGGAATGCAGCCCGTTCACTAGACAATGGACTCACTTGGACGAACGTAAGTCCCTACACGACGTTCCCATCCGTATTCGGCGGATTCTGCTGCGACCAGCGCGTTGCGCACGATGATTCCCGCGACATGTTACTTTGGTATCTGCAGTACATCAAAACGGGCTCCACTGCGTCAGATACAAATGGAGTGCGAATTGCGCGCGTCAATACTACGACACAATTAGCAAGCAACACGTGGACGAGTTACGTCTTCACTCCGAACAACTTTGGATACGGGACAGGTGGGGAGTGGCTGGATTTCCCCGATATGGAAGTGACAAACGGCTTTGCTTACTTCACGTCGAATATATTCTCCACCGTGAACGATTCTTTTGTTGCTGCGGTGATGTGGCGAATCCCTTTGGCTGATCTCGAAGCAGGTGGTACGGCCAACTTCAGTTATTTCACTTCAACCGCTGGCACCATTGGCATGACTACCAACGCTGGCGACACGATGTATGGCGCTACAGTAATTTCGGCCACATCCTTGCGAGTATGGACATGGCCCGATTCGGGCAACGTCGTCACAAATGACGTTACTGGACTAGCCACCACGTATTTTGGAACCCATACGTCTCTCGATATCGATGGTAATAATTGGACTGGCCGGGCTGATTCTCGAGTGTCGACAGGTTGGAATACCGGTTCTCAAATCGGTTTTATGTGGAACTCTGCGGAGAGTGCTGCGAATAATCGGCCCAAGCCATTTGTGCGTACAGTCATCTTAAATGCCGCAACGAAAGCGATCGTAAGTCAGCCCGACGTCTGGAGTTCGACAGTCACGTGGCACTATCCAGCTATTTCAAGCAACGCCAGCGGTGACCTCGGCGGAACGATTGGTTACAACTTTCCCAACGCAGCTGTGGGGACGCAGATTCTCATTGATGACGAATACACCACGGGCTGGTCAGCAGTTTTCGGATCACTGGGCACGAGCGGCCCAGGGCAATCTCGTTGGGGTGACTATTTGGACGCAAGACCTGACGATGACTTTCCAAGAACTTGGATCGCGACTGGCTTTCACAGTAGCGCCGCAAACAGTCCTCGCACAACTCCCGATTTTTTCTGGTTCGGCCGAGAGGAAGATAGTCCCACCGGTCCGCTTCGGCTGAAGGTTATGCGCTGACGTACAACGCATCCAGCGGCGACACGATCAACAACACGTTTTCCTTCGACGCGTTCATCGACTTCGCTGGGGACAATGACAGTTTCTATTTTGCTCCGCAAGCTTCCGGGCTTCACACGATTTCTGCGACTTCCACCAGCGCGGTGGATCCCTACCTCGCTGTTTACGATGCAGCCACAGGACAGATGATTGGCGCGAATGACGACTTCGGAAGCCTGAACTCATTCATGCAACTGAACTTGAGTATTTGGCAGCGGTACATTGTGGTAGTAGGCGATTTTGGCAACAACAGTGCTGGTGATGTCGCGGTCTCTATAAGCTCCACAGCTTCCAGCGCACTTACCGTATTAACCCCAGATACGTTTGGAAATGTCTCTACAAACGGCCTTGTGGATGCCAACGGAGATATCGACTTCTTTCGCATTATTGCCCCAGCGGACGCAAGCGGTGCACTTTCCCTTTCGTTGATCGCGTCCGCCGGATTGTCGCCGAGAATGGTGCTGTGGGGGCCGGGTGGCGTTCCCTTAACTACCGGTTCCTCGGTGATTAACTACAACTCAATTGTTCCCAATGCGGAGTACCGGGTAAGCGTGTTCTCGAACTCATTTGCCAGCAGCGGCGCATACACATTGAACGTTGACTATGCCGACAATGTTGCTGTTGTCACCACTACGAGCAACGGTGGGGCCGGCTCTTTGCGTCAAGCAATTCTCGACGTGAACTCGCATGCTAATGAAGGTGGTGTCGCCGATAGGATTCGATTTGCGATTCCTGGCGGAGGCGTTAAAACAATCAGTTTGACAAGTGCATTGCCTCCGCTGACCGATCGAGTTGAGATACTTGGTAATCTGCAACCTGGGTTCAGTGGAACGCCGTTGATCGTGCTCAACGGCGCTGGCCTGCAAGGACCCGGCGCGACAGCGGACGGATTGCAGATCCTGCCGAGCGCGGCAGGATCGACCGTTCGGTCTTTGGCCATTCGAGGATTTCCAGGCGATGCGATTGAAATCACCTCACCCAACAACTTTGTTATTGCGAATGAGCTCGGATCAAACTTAAACGGCGTAAGCATTTCGACCATAGCAGCAACAGGCAACAGCATTAACGGCAATCGAATCGGCGTGCGGTTTTCAGGGGCCGCGCAGCCGAATCTTGGACGTGGAATTCAGATAGCGAACAGTTCCAACAACATAATTGTTTCTAACGTGATTGCTAATAATGCGATCGGTGTTCGAGTCTCAACGAGTGAGGGAAATCGAATCTCGCAAAACTCCATGTTCAATAATTCGGCGATTGGCATCGATCTTCAGCCAAACACCGGGGTAACTGCCAATGACACGTTGGACGTAGATGAGGGAGCGAATCGGTTGCAAAATTATGCAACCTTAGTCGGTACACCGAAAAAATTTGGTGACAATCTCAAAGTCCAATTTCGCGTAGATACGAACCCTGCGAACGCAAGTTACCCACTGACCGTCGAGTTTTATGTCGCGGATCCAGTCGGTAATCGGCAAGGTCAAGTGTACTTGGGAAGTGCGAACTACGGAGTTGCGAGCTACCCAGGCAATCGCGTGGTAACTTTAGTTGGCGCTGCGGCTGGTTTGATTCCAGGTGTCGACAAGATCAACGTCCTTGTGCGGGACGCTGCTGGTAACACGTCGGAATATTCTGGGACGAAGAACTTGGGCGGCGCCGCTATTCTTCCGGAAGATGATCCAGCATTTATCGACGACGGCGATGAAGCTTTTTCCCAAGCGCCGGCCGTTGAGCAAAATGGGTTTGCAATAGATGTCAACGATGATGGAACTCTCTCGCCGTTGGACGCTCTCCTGGTTGTCAATGCGTTGCGTTCGAAGGCGGTCGGAGAAGGAGAGTACCTTTCGCTTGGAACCTACTACGACACAAATGGCGACGGACAACTCTCTCCTGTTGACGCTCTATTGGTGATCAATGCGCTGAACGACCGACAATCAGCGGCGCCAGTCGAACTGAAGGAATATGAAGTTTGGGATGAGGTCCTTATCGACTTGACCGCCGACTTGAAGCTGAAGAACGCTTTAAAGCAGAGTTGATGTTCGCGCGGCTCTCTCGCTTTTGAGTTCGTCCGACGTTCGCTTGCCCGCGTTCCACCAGATCGCGGGCAAGCTCATTTGGCGGCCAACGCACACTTCCGCTATGCACCTACAATCGGCACATTCGGCAATAAAGCGTTGACGTACGCCGTAAAGTTTGACGCCTTATGGTGATACGCTTATTCTAGAGATTGGGCAGGTCCGGCTCGGATCTGCATTCCAGCAATTGTGGATCAGTTGCTGCGACGGACTTTTCGACTACTTTTCTGGCCAGCCGGAATGAAAATCATTACTGATTCAAGCGGCTCACAATCACGGAGCGATGAGGAGATCGTTGCTTTGCCGCCGGTCGGCGAAAGTACGACCAGCGAGCCGCCGATATCGGTCGTTCCGAACCAATCCAGCGATCCTCCCTCGCATTCGCAATCAGTAATCAGTGACAGTGAACGGACCGTAATCAGTCAGCGTCCGATTGCGGCGCCCGAAGAATTCTTTCGTTCGATGCCGTTGGCCGAATTGGCGAACCTGCTCGAAGGCAAGCAACTCGATCACTTTCAAGTTGAACAAATGATCGGCGGCGGAGGGATGGGAGCGGTATTTCGAGGTCGCGATCTGCGACTCGATCGCATCGTCGCCATCAAAGTGATTCCAGCATCGAAACGCGATGCCGATACTCTTCGACGCTTTAGGCTGGAAGCCCAAAGTGCTGCGAGGCTTGACCATCCAAATATCGCTCGCGTTTACTACGTCGGTGAAGCTGAGCGTTGGAACTATATCGTTTTTGAATTTATCGACGGAGTCAACATTCGCGACCTGGTCGATTTAGAAGGCCCGCTAAGCGTAGATGATGCGGTGTTTTATACTCGCCAAGTTGCAGAGGCATTGCAACACGCTGCGGATCGCAACGTTGTTCATCGCGATATAAAGCCATCGAACCTACTGGTCACGGCAAACGGAGCCGCGAAAGTTGTCGACATGGGACTCGCCCGCGACACATCGCTCGACAAGTCTTCGGCTGACGCCACGGCTAGCGGCGTGACGCTCGGAACGTTCGATTACATTTCGCCCGAACAAGCTCGCAACCCGCGCGATGCCGATGTGCGCAGCGATCTCTATTCGCTGGGTTGTACACTGTTTTTTATGCTGACCGGTAATCCACCTTTCCCCGAAGGCACGGCGCTGCAGAAGCTGCTTAACCATGGCAGCCAACCACCGCCTGATCCACGGGCATGGCGCGAGGATCTCAGCGACGAACTGTATGAGATCCTGATGAAGATGATGGCGAAGCGGCCAAGTGATCGCTACCAAAGGCCGGTCGACTTGATCAACGATCTCCTCCTGCTTGCCGAAGCCGAGAACCTACCGCGCAGCCGCTCGCCGGGAACAGTTTTGATGACGCCGAGCGTCGCGCAGCGCTCGTTGCTTGAGTCCAACCTGCCTTGGATAGTTGCGGTTTCAGTATTGCTTGGCACAACGCTGTGGATGCAGAGCATTCAATCGCTCAGCAGCGCGTTCACAATTCCGCCAGCCAATTTCTCGATGTCAAATGAAAGCGTATTGCCAGCCAAAAATTCGCTTCCCAGTCCGCAGTTACCGGCAAGTGACTCAAATTCGCTGGTCCCATTTAACGAAGTGCCCGCCGATATCGCGACAACGCAGAATGCTGGATCTCCTAATGGATCTGCAAGTAGTAATCCGTCGCTGAGTAGCACAGCGACTTCGCTTGTCGAGTTAACCGACTCCGATACTTCAACCGCGAACACACAAACGAACACCCTCGCGAACGTGCCAATCGCAAATAAATCTGGCTCATCGGTGCCCGGTCCCGCTTCTTTCGGCGCCAACTCGCTGCCGCAGATTGTGCCCAAGTTTGACGCCGCACTTTCCACGCCGCTGCTCGGAATCAATAACGGAGCTCTCGAACCGTCTGCAACTTCGTCTCGAAGGTCATCACCCGCAGCGGGAAATTCCAGTGAGTTGTACGGGGATTCAACTTCGAGTGCTGCATTCGAAAATGATATGACGGGGACAGGAGCGACTCGTGCGATAACCACTTTGACAGTCAGTAATCGATTGCCCATGGGCGTTGATCAACAGGCTTGGTCAAGTTCGCTATCCGACGCGCTGCGTCGTGCAGAAATCGAAACCGACATTCGCACCATAGAAATTCTCGGTACTATCAGCGTTGACAGTTCAGTTCGTATTGCACGTCCAGACCTAACGATCCGATCGGGAACCGCTTGGGATGCTGATTCGGAACAGCGAAGCAGTCGCGCGACGATTGAATTCTCGCCCAGTCTGTTGGCGCGCTTGCAACCAGGAGAGAGTTTGTTTGAGATCGCCAGTCAGTCGCTGCAATGCTTGGACTTGAACTTCAATATCGTCACCACCTCCGATGTTCTCGCACAGGAAGTATCCGTGTTCGGGGTTGGGCCCGGCGGCAAATTAGACCTCGACGGCTGTCGCATCACTGTGAAGGGCTCGCCGTTAACAAACAAGGCTTCGATCGTAACTATCGCTAACCGACGGCGTCGTGGCTTAGACGTATTTCAACCGGAGCGATTTGATGATCGCTTCAATGTAGAACCGCTCGAACCATCCTCGATCGCACTCAAGAACAGCATCGTGCGCGGCGATGCGTCACTGTTCAAAGTGACTGCCAGCCAGCGAATAGAAATCGAAATGAAGCAGATGCTCATCGGCTTGGTTGGTTACGCTGTCGACATCGCTGGCGATGAAAGTAATGATCGACCGCCTGTAATGCGGATGTATTGCCAACGATCAACTTTCGCGACGGCTGAAGGTTTCGCAAGAATTCAGTATCGACAAGATTCGCCGCCATCGCTCGCCCTAAATCGAAACAGCCAGAATTGCGTTTACTGGTCTTCACCAGGGAAGCCTCATTTCGCAATCGAAGGAGTGCAACGCTCGGATGATTTGGATGACCTGATGCACTTGCAGGGAGGCGAGAATGCTTACGACGCCAACATCGGCTTACTTTGTAAATGTCTCACTCAGGAAGAAGCCGAAGTAGATATTCAGTTCTCCAGCGCCGCGACGGCTTGGTTTCAAGAGTACGGCAACGAATGGTCCGTCAGCTGGCAGAGCTCAGTACCGCAGCTCGAAGTGCTGCATCAACTGGAAGCTAGGGATTTCAACCTTCGCGCGGGAATGTTCATGCCAGGCGTCGAACCTGCGACAGTCGCCCCCACCTTGGTGGATTGAGGGCTGGGCTGGCGTCAACGCCTTGATTTTCGCGTGGTTTCTGTGCAAACTTGCAACGGCTAGCGATTTTGAAAGCAATTCTGTCGGTAAAGTTGAAATTGACTTGAGCGAGATTGCATCGAAAATTGTGGTGCTGGTTTCAATTGTGCTAAGTTAAAAGTGCTTGAGTAAAATTTAGAGGAGTGACACTGGATGAAGAAGTTCTTAATGGTTGCGCTGGTTTTGTTCATTTCGGCGTCTGCTGCCAGCCCCGCGTTTGCGATCAAGCAACTGGCTGATCAGTTCAAGAAGCTTTACTTGACTGATAGCGCGACTCCTGAATTCAAGGCTGCGATTGAAGAAGCCAAGTGCAACGTTTGCCACGTTGAAAAAGAAAACAAGAAGAAAGTACGCAACTACTACGGCAACGCAGTTCACGAAGCGCTTGAAAAAGACAAATTCCCGCTAGCCGAACTGAAGAAGGATCCTGCCAAGCTGGCGGATCGTCTCAACGACATCTTCAAGAAGCTGGAAGAAGAGAAGAGCGGCGACGCCGAGAAGCGTACCTATAGCGCTCGCATGAAAGCAAATCTGTCACCTGGTGGCGACAAAGACGGCAAGTAATCGGCTTCCGCAACGTCGGCAATGAACTCGCTTTGATTTGCCGACTGCCGCCGATATAGCAAACATGGGTCAAGTGTCCGTTTGAGCACTTGGCCCTTTTTTGTTTGGCCCCTTTTGTTTTACAAATTCAATTTGGAGTTAGCTATGCAAGTCTACTTTCTCAACGCGGTCCTACTTTCGGCTGTCCTTCTCAGCTTCCCGACACAACAGCTCACCGCCCAAGATGGCTTTAAAAAGCTCTTCGACGGTAAATCGATGGACGGCTGGAAAGCGAACGAGAATGCTGACAGCTGGAAAATTGAGGACGGCATGTTGGTTTGCAAAGGTGAACGCAGCCATCTGTTCTACGTCGGCGAAGACCAGCCGTTCAAGAACTTCCATTTCAAGGCCGAAGTGAAAACCACCAAAGGCAGCAACGCTGGGATTTACTTCCATACGAAGTACCAAGACAGCGGCTGGCCCAAATTTGGATACGAATGCCAAGTCAACGTCTCCCATACCGATCCCAAGAAATCCAGCGGCCTGTATGCCGTTCAAGATGTCGCTGAACCCGGCGTCAAGGACGATGAATGGTACACGCAAGAGATTGTCGTCAACGGTCGCCACATTGAACTTAAGATCAACGGCAAGACCATGGTCGATTACACTGAGCCCGAGAAAAAAGAAGCGTTTTCGAAAGAGTTCGAACGCAGACTCGCCGAAGGCACGTTCGCGTTGCAGGCACACGATCCGCAGAGCGTCGTCTACTTCCGCAACATCGAAGTCAAACGATTGCCGTAGTCGCGGGCACTCAAAGCCGTCTGCGGGCTTCCGCCACCATACCCAACAGAGAAAAATCGGTAACAATCTTAGCCGGAACCGACTTGGCAGCCAACCGCTTGAACTGTGCCATCGTACGTACTTGGGAGTTCGGCGGGGTTCGTCCGCGCTGGTTAAGTTTTCGCAATCGATTCTGCCTAACTTCAAGCTTCTTTGATGCCTTTCATTCGCACCTTGCTTTTCTTGATCGTATCTTGCCTCGCGGTTGTTGCCCTGCGCGCCGCAAGCGCGCAAGAACCGGCCCTCGACTCTGTTAATGGCCCGACTAATGGTCAGACAGCTAGTGATCTCTCCGCAGGGGCACCAGCAGACCAGGTTCAGCTTACCGCTCACTTCGGATTCGCGGGGCACTGGAAACTTGGCCACGTCTGCCCAGTTCGCATTGACGTCGAGGGGCTTTCATCGGCCGCACAACCGCTAGATTTCGAAGTGCAGACGCTAGACGGTGACGGCGTCACAGTTGTCTATAAACGCACTGTCGAAGCAAACGAGCTGACCCAGGTCGATTCCGGTGCACTCAGCCTGTGGATGCCAATTCGTATCGGCCGCCAACAAGCGACAGTGACCCTGCGTGTTCATGCCGCAGAGCGATTGCTTGCGGAGAGACAGGTGACCTCCGACGAATATCCTGCGGCACTACCATCGACGCAGCCCCTGGTTGTTGCAGTGGGAGGGACGCAAGGAGTTGAAACCGCCAGCTCAGCGAATGTAGCTGGTACAGCGACTACATTTTCAACTGCCGTTATCGATTCAGCAGAGGAGCTCCCTGATGCAGCGATTTGTTTTGCTTCATGCGACTTAGTCGTCCTGTCATCGAACAACGTGGCGCTACTCCAATCCGTTCGGGCGCCGCAGTGGGAAGCGTTTGATCGCTGGATTCGAGATGGCGGGGCAGGGCTGATCTCTCTTGGCCCGAACGCCCGCGACCTCAAAGCGAACGAGCACTTCGCCGCGCTCTTGCCAGGACAAATTTTAGATTTTGCAATGGTCAGTAACCCCGGCCCCCTCGAGTCGCATGTAGGAACAAGCGATCCGATCGACAATTTTGCAGTAACTCGCATCGATCCAGGATCCGCCAACGTCGATCTGGCTCTACTCGACTCGCTCAACCGTCGCCTCCCGTTGCTGACTCGTCATGCACACGGATTCGGTTCCATTCAAGTTGTGGCTAGCGATCTTGAACAACCTGCGTTCGTGGACTGGCCGGATAGGAAAAAGCTCTGGCGCTTGCTGCTAGGGCGGACTATCGATCTTGGGCTAGCCGAAAAATCGATCGCCGTCCAAATCAGAAACACTTCATATCTGGGTTATGACGACTTAGTTGGGCAACTTCGCGCTTCGCTTGACGTGTTTCCATCCTTGACTGCCATTTCATTTGGGCAAGCGGCAGCAATCATCGTGCTGTTGCTGCTCATCATCGGACCGCTCGATTACTTTCTGTCGGTAAAGTGGCTCAAGCGTCCCGACTTCAGTTGGTATTTTGCGGGAGCTATGCTGTTCGCGACCAGTGTAGGGCTGATCGTACTTCGCAGCCTCATGCGCCCGGACGAGATTCGTGTTAACACCATTCAAGTTGTTGATATCGATGCAAGCAACCAGCAAGCGACCGGACACCTGTGGAGTCACGTGTACAGCGGGCAAGCTCGGCAAGTCGATTTGAGTTTGCAAACGCTTGCACCAGAGTCGCAGGTGACGATCGATTGGCAGGGTCTGCCTGGACGGGGACTCGGCGGACTGATGTCGCAATTGAACACTGACCTCGGTATGCCAGATTACGTGATCCAGCACGACACTGCCGCAATCAATCAAGTTGGAATTCCCACAGCGGGTACGAAGTGCATTGCAGCGACCTGGCATCAGCCGATCGAGTTGCAAAACCAAACGCAACTGAAGGAAATTCCCGGAATCGATCAACTCGAAGGAAACATTGTCAATCCGCTCGCTGTCGATCTGAAGGATTGTATGCTGCTCTATCACCACTGGTACTACAGTATGCCCAGCCGCATTTTGCCAGGGCAATCTATTCGAGTTTCCTTTGAGACCATTCCAAAAGATTTGCCTCGTCGCTTGAACGGTCGCCGCGTTGTACAGGGTAGCGAGCAAATCACGCCGTGGAATCCAGCCGATCGAAACAGCGTTCCGCGCTTGCTCGAAATGCTCATGTTCTACAAAGCTGCTTCGGGACCAAGCTACACCACACTGATGCATCGCTATCAACCGCAACTGGATTTCAGCAACCTTCTCATGTTGAACCGCGCAATCCTCGTTGGACGCGTTGAAGATCCGCTTGCGAACGTCCAAGTTAGTAGCGATGCTAACCTGCCCGCCGTCGCGCAAGACATCAACCAAAACTGGGTGCGTTTGGTTTTTCCAGTTGAACAAAGTCAAGGCAAGTGACAACAAAGTTGAAAGTCGATAAGCAGTGATCAAAACGACCAACCTGACAAAGAAATATGGCGACATGTTCGCCATTCGCAACATCGATTTAGAGTTGGAACAAGGTGATCTGTTCGGCTTCATCGGTCCCAACGGCGCAGGTAAAACAACCACCATGCGCATCATCGCAACTCTGCTCACGCCAACTTACGGCGAAGCCTACGTATGCGGCAACTCGATTTACACCGACCCCAAAGAGATCCGTCGCTTAGTCGGCTACATGCCCGATTTCTTTGGAGTCTACGATGACATGACCGTGATCGAGTACCTCGAATTCTTCGCCGCCGCCTACCGCATCAACGGCCCACAGCGGCGTAAACGCTGCGACGAAATGCTCGAAATCGTCGACCTCGATTTCAAACGCGACGCTTACGCCAACACCCTCTCGCGCGGCCAAACGCAGCGCCTCGGTCTAGCGCGCGTGCTGCTACACGACCCGGCCGTGCTGCTACTCGATGAACCGCTCAGCGGACTCGACCCGCGCGCCCGCATCGAAATGCGTAACCTTCTTCGCAAACTTGGCGAGATGGGCAAAACGATCATCGTCAGCAGCCACATCCTCCCTGAACTCGCTGACATCTGCAACAAAGTTGGCATCATCAATCGCGGCGAAATGGGTTTCAATTCGTCGATCACCGACCTCATTAAAACTGTCCGCCCACAGACACTTTTGCAAATCGAAATTGCGCCGGCTGACCAGCAAACCAGCGCTGCCAAACTGATGGAAAGCCACCCGCTCGTTGAACGCGTCGACGAAGAAAAAGGCGTACTCCAAGTCACACTCGTCGAAGGCAATCACGACTACAGCGTCCTCACCAGCGAACTGATAGCCGCCGGCTTCCGTTTCAAACGCTTCGCAGAAAAAGAGACCAACTTAGAATCTGCCTTCATGGCACTCACGCGAGTCACCGGCACCAAGATGTAATGCATCAGGTGAGTGCGCGATCTTGTGAGGTACTCACCGACTTTCGCTTCTCAACCAAGCAATCCAACGCGACTGGTAGAGTTTCAATAAAGCAGCGCATTCCGACCGGGTCAGTCCGTCGCGATTCCATGCGGCGGAAATACAAAGCTGGCCCCAGTTGATGCACAGACCGAGTGAGAGATGTGTGTTGTCGCGAACCGGCGGCGCGGCAAGGATCTTGTCCAGCCGCGCGTCACCAACCAAACGCACTCCATCTTGCTCAGGGAAATTCTTCTGCATACCACGCGAGATATCGCCCGCATAAGTCAGCACCGCCGTGGACATGTTGCGACTGTGCCGTAATCCCCAGCGCATCAGTCGCGGATAACGCACCGCGCCGCCCATGCCATTCAGAAAATCCATTGGCAACTGCGTCGCCTTCATCGACTTCACTTCAGCCTCGATCGAACGAATCAGCGCATTCGTGTCGCTGCACTGGCGGCGTGTGCGTCCCAAGAACGCAAAGCTCAATCGATTCGTGGCCGGCATCCGCAAATCAATGCGACTGCGCAAGTCAAACGGCATCAATATTCGTAAACGCTCGCGTGACCGAACACTCTCATGTTGCTCATTCCATAAACAGCAAGTTTCAAACAAAAGCGCGAGCGAAAGTGCGTTGATGCTTACTTCCTCCAATCGAGCCTTTTCAAGGATCGCTTCGGATTGTTCGCGGTCCATTACCAAGTGTTCTAACGGACTGGCGTCATCGGTGGTTGCCTCCGTTTGCGCCGCAACGCGTTCCTTATCTGGCGCGAAGCTTCCCTTTAGGGGACTGGGCAACTGGAAGTGAAAATACCAAGCGTTCTTTAAGCGTTGCCAAAACGACAGCGGCTGGGTGAGTGCACCATTAAAGCTATCAGAGAAATCGTCACGCCGCTTCAGCAATCCCAGGTCGATTTTGCTCCAACTAGAACGCGCCTGCGGATCTAACCTCTCCGGTGCAGTCGCTTGTGCATACAAAGTCATGACGACGATAAGGAATCGGCGAAAACCAACTCCGTCACAGGTAGCATGATGCAACTGAATTAAGAGACAGCTCCTGCCATCCGCATCCTCGCGATACCAAAATCGAACCCCTGGTTCCCTGAATAAGTCAATGGGTATCGGCCGTCCATGTGCCTGTGGTGAATGTTCGGGCTGCAGTTGTAGTACATGCCGCAAGCTTGCATCATACTCCCAGTATAAGTCCGCATCGATTTGTTTGACCTTACATGCCAGCAGCGGGTGAATGCGTAACGCTACTGCAATCGCATCTTCCAGCACTTGAAGTTGGAGAGGATCGAGAAAATGCAGCTCGATGAAACTAGTAAATGGTTGCTTAGAGGTTTCATCCCAGATCAGGAATTTTTCGAAGGCCGTAAGAGGCAGCGGAAATAGGTCAACTGGGACTTGCGGGAGCGATTCCGCAATGCGTTCAGATAGCTGAATGGACGGGTGGGTGCGAATCATGGGCGTACTTGGCAGAAAGAAACTGCTTCAAGCAAATGCACGAGAGCGTACAAATGCGTTGCTCTAGAGTGGTCCGGTCTGTGGAAGTTACAATTGTGGCGATCCGCCACTATTGCGAAATTGCATTAAACCGAAGCTCCAATCGAAGTAACTTCGGCATTTGTTAGATTTTGCATCATTTTCGGCTTGATCCTGGCTGTCATTCGGCAGCCCGCCAGCCGTTTTTTGTGATCGTTGTGAAATGAAATACGGAATCTGTTTTCTAGCGTTGTCAGGAGTGTTGCTGTTCGGTGCGTTACAGCGCGGCGGTTGGTACCACGCGATGGTGTATCCAGCGTTGTCTTTCGCCATCGTCGCCATTGGCTATTTGGGAGCTGGCCCAAGAGTTTTCGGAAAATATTCGAATGGTAAGCGAATGTGGGTAGCGTCTGTCTTACTCCAGCCGTACCTGTTATTTACTCTCGCAACATGGCACCTAGTTCGAATGACGTCTCGAGAGCCGGCTGTAGACCGAATCGATGCTGATCTCTACTTGTCTCGCAGGCTGCTCACCAGAGAAGTCCCTGAAACGGTAAACTCTGTCGTCGATTTGACGTGTGAATTCACCGATCCGACGTTTGAATGCAGCAACTACTTTTGCTTTCCAATGCTCGATGCAGACTGTCCATCTGCCGAAGAGCTTCACGAACTTGCCAAGCGAGTTCTTGAACTACCTAAACCCCTGCTCATCCACTGCGCGCAAGGTCATGGCCGGACAGGGCTAGTTGCGGCTGCTGTTCTTCTTGCATCAGGCAAAGCAGCGACTTCTGCCGAAGCCGTTGCGCTTGTTAAAGCTGTGCGGCCTGGCATTGAACTCAATCGAGTTCAGCGCAAGAGCTTAGATTCGATCCAACGCTTAAAATCCCATTCATCAGGCTAACGAATGCCTTATCTAAGATCCATCAAGTGGCTTTCGGGTCGACACTAAGAACCTTTTCGACGGAGCTGTGGCAGTTGCTCAGTAAGCTCGTCGCCGCCCCGACTCGTCTCCAGTGCTTCATCGGCACTCTCCGGATCGACTGCTCTGCAACACTCCGTCAAGCGATCGATGAGATCATCCAGTTGATCTTCCCATTGCTCTGGTTCCGTCTCGGCGGGTGGAATGGATGCCATCTCATCCAACAGCAAGATTAATCGAAGAATGTGGCGAAAGATAATCCCTTCGTGCTTTTGAAGACCCTTTGCAAGAATGTACTTATTGAAGTTGCCACCGAACTCAAGCAGTTCTCCGGCGACGTGGACGGGCTGCGTATAGACATCATGAACTTTTGGAAAGTCGTAGTTAAACAACCTTCGTAATTTCTCACCGATCGAAATCTGGTACACGGGTGGTTCGTCGAACAAGCCACGCTTCGGCGGTTCATCCTCTTCGCTTCGCTGCTTACCAACCAATTCTTCTTGCGTCGCTAGTCCCAATTCAAGCAGTCGGCCGTCAAGTCGCAGCATGGCGAGCGGTCCGGCCGGCATCTCATCCAACTTCGGGACTCGCACATGGCGCGCAACAGTGGCCGGTAAGTCGAGCGCACTTTCCAGTGCCAACAACCGCTCCGTTTGATCAGCGATCGCTAAATGTCCCGACAAGAAAACACCGTATAACGGATTAATACTGCGAAGCCGAACCAGCAATTCAAGCCGCTCAGTGGGATGCGCAAACTGTGGTCGGTAGTCTTTCAGTTCATAACCGCGACTGGCCGCGTCCGACGAGCTATCACCCGCTCCAGCGTTCTCCGG
This sequence comes from Pirellulaceae bacterium, assembly GCA_041739135.1. Classification (GTDB taxonomy): domain Bacteria; phylum Planctomycetota; class Planctomycetia; order Pirellulales; family Pirellulaceae; genus Aureliella. Next base: position 20,596 of record JBGSOM010000174.1, on the reverse strand, counting down.
TGCAACTTCTTGTGTAGCACTCGCGACGAGTTTCCCTAAGCCTGCCGATTCCAGCAATCCGCCACCTGATCCTAAACCTAAACCTAAGCCTGTTTGCCCTTTTCCGCCGACACCTTTCTTGAGAGCGGCCAGCGGATCGACTTTTGGTGGTGGAGGCGGTGGCCCGAGTTTAGCCGGTTGCGGCTTGGGTTCTAACTGCACGTAACCCGCCGTCCATAGCGTGATCAACATCTGATTCAGGTGCTTTTGAGCCGTCTCGATCTGTCCGCTATCCAGTAAGCGTCGACCAACCATATCGCGCAGCGGTTGCACCTCAGGTGATTTCAACAGCATGTAAGCCAGCAACCGCCATGGCAGTTGACCTCGGCTCGCCAAATTCGCAGCCGCTCCACCTCGCAGCTTCTCGAATTGCTCTTGGGTCCAATACGTCTCGCCCTCACGTCGCTTGGGCATCTTCTTCTTCATCGCCTTCTTGGCTTTGAGCAATCCTGGGTCCTTCGTGTCCTCCGGAATCGAATTGTATTTCTCTCGCCAGCGAAGTAGTTTGACATCGTCTTCATGCGCGAGCGCATACACGAAACCCTCGCGATCAAACTGTGGCCGCCCAGCTCGACCGAAAATCTGTTGCGCAGTGCTGATCTCAATCGGTTTGCGCTTGTCGCGAGGTCCTTTCAGAATCGTTGGCAAGACAACGGAGCGAGCCGGCAAGTTAATCCCTGCCGAAAGTGTTTCTGTGCAGACCGTGATGCTCAGCAGCTTGCGTTGAAAAAAATCCTCCACCACACGACGGTACTTCGGCAGAATTCCAGCATGATGCACACCGACGCCGCGCTGCAGCAACTGTTTTAACTTCGGGCCAGCGCCCTCTGACCAATCATGCTTTTCGAGTTCATCGCTAAGCGCAGCTTGTTGCCCCTTATCAACAACTTTCTTTCCCTTCAGCAACTCCGCAACTTGCCAGCACTCGTCGCGATTGAAGCAGAAGATGAGCGCTGGCGTTCGCCGCGCGACAACATCACCTTCCACCATCTTCTCAACCCACTCGTCGAGCATAAAGTCGTCGACCCACTGAAAACTGAGCGGCACTTTGCGTTCGGTGCTTTGAACCAATTGCAAGTTGCGATTGCACGTTCGCGTCATCCAGCTCGTGAAATCGTAACTGTTGCCAACCGTCGCGCTCAGGAGCAAAGTGCGGACGTGCGCAGGCAACATGCCCAGCGTCAATTCCCAAACGATACCGCGCTCAGGATCATTGAAACTGTGAAACTCGTCCATCACAACTGACGACACGTCCGCAAAGTCAAACGACTCGGGTGTCAGCAAACGGTTGAGCAAGATCTCTGCCACCACAACGAGGATCGGTGCGTTCGCGTTGACTTTGCGATTGCCTGTCACCAAGCCGACTGTCGACTCGGGGAATCCCCAGCGCACGACCGATTGACGCAACTCGTTCAGCTTCTGATCCGTGAGCGCAATCAACGGCGTCGTATAGTACGCTTGCTTGCCAGTTCGCAGCGCTTCGTAAATGGCCGCTTCGGCAATCAGTGTTTTTCCAGTTCCCGTAGGCGCGCAAACCAAGACCCCTTGCTTCGAAGTGAACCAAGCCAGCAATGCTTCTTCTTGAACTGGGTAAGGTGCGAAGGGCAGTCGCTCGAAGTACTCTGCAGCTACTGCGTCGCGTGAAAGATCAGTTTTAGCGCCAGTCATGGAAGCCTGCGTCTGCGTAAACTCAACGTACGGAAAAATGTACAATGCTTTGTAACGAAGGGCATTGTGGCACTGCCAATCGAATGCGTCCAGGTAGCTGCAAATCGTTTTGCTTCAATGTCTTGCGGCAATCGATGAACCGCGACAAAGTTCGGCTCGGCGTTTGCTTCTGTGCATTCCCATTCAAACGCAATTCGCATCGCAACTCACGGAGGGTTGAAAACATGGCAAGGCGAGCACGAAGCAAGCAAAAGGGAGTCATCGGAACTCTGTTCGTAGAGGTCAGCGCGTTGATGGGCATCTTGGGAATCGCCCAGCCCTCGGTGCGCAATAATCTTTGGTCGATAATCAACCCGCCCGCGGCCGCTTCTTCGCAGACCACAACCAATAGGGACGCATTTACCAATCTGCAAACCCATCCATTGAACGCTAACGCGGCGAACTCGCTCAACTCGAACTCGCTTAATGTAACAGCGCACTCTCATGTAGCTCAGTCGCAGATAATAGCACGCCCACCGCAGTCGACGACCGTTCACTTCGACAGCCCCCAAACTGCTTACGGTTCCATTCCAATGCAAACCGTTCCATCGCAGACTCTGTATCCACCCACCTATACCGCACAGGCTACCGTTCCTTATAACGCGAGCCGACCGACTTGGCGTGGAGCAGCCTTCAACCCTATGGGTGGCTTCCAATAGCATCCCTTCGAGCCAATATTCGCGATGTTGATGTAGCACCTGTGCGTGCCCGCTTTCGGATTCAAAAGCAACACGCGATAATCTCCGCGGGACACGACACAACATCAACATTCGGAATGCGCATCATGCAAAAGGTCAAGCTCTTTAAGAGCATCGAGAGTGAGTTGGTCAACATGGAGAATGAGATCAACGAGTGGATCAAGGCGACGGGAGCTCGGGTCATCTCCGTCACTGGCAATATCGCGCCGCAAACCGGTAGTGGCGCCGGCGCACCACTAGGCTCGTTCAGTGCATCGGATGTTCTCATCGTAATCATGTACGAGGATGGCAATGCCCACTGATACGTGTCGGGTTCTCCTGTTTGGCGCTCATCCAGATGACGCGGAGATCTTTGCCGGAGGACTGCTCGTGCGGCATCGCGCACGCGGTTCCGTCGTCCGTATGATCTCTGTCACCGACGGGCGCAGTGGCCATCATCAAACGCCTCCTGAGGAACTGGTCAAAGTTCGGCGTGAGGAAGCTCGTCAGTCCGGCGCGACAATCGGCGCCGAGTATATCACTTGGGACTTTCCCGACGGATCATTGCAAGCCGACTTGAACCTTCGCTCAGCCATCATTCGCGAGATCCGCACGTTCAAACCCGACCTCGTTCTGACACATCGACCTAACGATTACCATCCCGATCATCGCGCAGTCGGCCAAGCTCTTCAAGACGCTTCCTACATGGTCACAGTGCCGCACGTCTGCCCAGAAGTGCCGGCACTGCGTTACGATCCCGTGGTCGCCTACATGAGCGACCTGTTTACGCGTCCCAACAAACTGCGACCCGATGTCGTGCTCGATATCACTGCTGAATTGGAGATCATCGTCCGCATGGCCGCTTGTCATGTTTCGCAATTCTTCGAGTGGCTTCCTTACCACGAAGGTCGCGCAAACGAAGTTCCTGCCGATGCCGATGCACGGCTCTTGTGGTTGCGAGGTTGGTTGGTCGAGTTCATTGGCCGACGTCGCTCGCACTTCGAAACAACCATCACCAACTTGCCGACCTCGAACGATCTACAATTGATCGAAGCTTACGAGATCAGCGAGTATGCAGCGCAGCTCACACCAGCCTCCAAAGCCCAACTATTTCCCAACAACATCTCCTGATTCTGCCAGCGAACTTGCGGCAAGGCTTTGCGTTTTATGCAACCAACCAATTCGATCGAAGAAATCACTTTCTTTAATGCAGTTGCGAATGGTCAAGTCACAGCAATCAAGGCAAGCGTTGCCAGCAACCCGTCTATTCTCGACAGTTTTAACTATCGCAACTTCGGTGCGACACCTCTAACCAGCGTTTGTTTTTCTAATCGATCCGATCTGGTCGATCTGTTACTCGACTTGGGTGCTGATCCGAATCGGCGAAGCGATTGGCACATGGGACCGTGGAGTCCACTGCACTGTGCGATCTACCGACGCGATCACAAACTAGCGGAGAAGTTATTAGCTCGCGGCGCAATCATGGACGCGCACACCGCCGCCGGGTTAGGTTTGCGCGATGAACTTGAAAATCTTCTCGACGCCGACCCGCAACGCGTTCATGAACGCGGAGGCGACGGTTGCTTTCCGCTGCACTTTGCTGACACCGTCGAAGTCGCCGAGTTGCTGCTTGCCCGCGGAGCTCAAATTGATGGCCGCTGCATCGATCACTACAGCACTCCCGTTCAGTACCTCTGTACTACTCGACCGCAGGTTGCTCAATATCTACTTAGCCGCGGCGCAACTGCTGACCTGTTCTCAACGGTGCTCTGCGGCGATGATGCGTTACTAGAACAGCTTTTAACCGAGGATCCGTCCTTGGTCGATGCAAGACTCGATCAGTCGTTTTTTCCACCAAGCAGTGAACACAATGTCCATAACGTGATGACATTCACCGTGGGACAACATGTTACGCCTTTGCACGCAGCCGCCAACGGCAACTGCGCGACCGCGATCCCGATTCTGTTGCGTCACGGTGCGCAGATCAACGCACGTGGTGGATACGATCTGGCAACTCCCCTCCATCTAGCCGCCTGGAATGATTGCTTGGAAGCCGCAACCGCACTGCTCGATCACGGAGCGGACATCAATTGCCTGTCTGGCAAACTACACAACAACTCGCCGGCGGGCTGGGCCATCGTTGGCGGATCAGAGCGGGTCTTTGAATTGCTACTGAAGCGCGGCGCGGAGATCCAGCCATGGTTTATCGAAAATGCGAAAGCGGGATGCAACGGCCAATTTGATCAAGTTAGGCAGGTAACGCTAGAGAGCCGCACACGCATACTTTCAATTCTTGAGGCTCGTTGACCACGTCATTCATAGCGTTGGTCGCCTTTTGCAGAGCGAAAGACGACCAACGAAATTCCTAGTCATGCATGCCTCGGCCTTCGAGGATTGCTGGAATGCACTTCTCGATACGCGCCTCACGTGTTTTGGACTGCTTTGCTGCGGAGAAATGGAGAACATACCCGCGCTGCCTTCCAGCCGTTAAGGCTTGAAAAGCAGACCGCAACGCAGGTAGCTCGTCGAACTTTTTCTGAAGCTCGTCTGGAATCACGAGTTCTGACTTTGCACGGAAATCAACTTTCGCGCCGCTCTTCTCAAGTTCGATTGCCTCGAGCACATATTCCTTCAACGCGGACTCTAACTTAACAATCTCTTGCACCGAAGTGAAGCGTATCAGCCGCGCCGATTGCGAGTTCTCGCCCGGTTTCACTAGTATCCGCTTGGCATCTTTCAGCAGCACACCTTTGAAGAAACTGAGCGAACAGTATTCCTTAAACGCACTCACGATCACAACGTTGCGATTCTCGACTGTGTAGCACGGAACGCCCCACTTGCGATTTTCTGTCAAGCCGCAGCTAAGCACAATTTCCCTCAACCGCTTTAGCTCGCCCGGCCATTTGTGAACAGTGCATTGAGGCGTCCCGCCCAACTCGCAGCGACCACAACCTTCAGCGAGATAGAGATCAACTTCTGGATTCAGTACGTTCATAGTCCTCACGCCCGCGTTCGCGTAAAGTTTGAATTGCGATTTGTGTGTCTATTTGTGACTATTGATGATAGACCGAAGACCTTCGAACTGTTCAGGCTTACAAGCCAACTACCAAAATGAAGACTGTCGCTAGGAAGCAGGTGAAGAGCAAACCGACAACGAACAAAGCAACGCTCAATCCGAAATTCCAGAGGTTAAAGTAGCGGCCATAACCTTCGATCGCAGGACCAGTAAAAAAACAGAGATTGGTAATCAAGCCACCCAGTGAAATCTGTATCCAGTACAAGGGCGTGAACAACCGCTGCGGATCCACCATCAGACTCAAGGCCAGAGTGAGAGTGATCAATACGGCGTTAAACACCATGCGAAATTTTTCCCATCGACGAAGTATGGGTACGAAGTCCAAGGCAACTTGCTGGTAGGGATCATCCACCTGCTGGAGCGTAGGCTGATAGGGATTCAACTGCGGTTGTAGCGGCATTCTTAATTCACGACTGATGGTTGGACGTCGATCATCGGTTTCTATCTTGCGCGGTAATATTGGAAACAACTGCGGCCAGCTCTAGCTCGATCGCCTCGCGACCCTCGGTAACTTCGAGCTCAACGATGAGCGCTCCTAACGGAACGGCTCCAATCTTTGCCATCTGCAATTTTACCCAGTCTTTCCGCGTGCACAGTATCCAATCAACGTTGGCGTGCTCTGTCGTCCAAGCGATCAACTGCTGCACATCGTCAGCCGAGAAAGCGTGATGGTCCGGCCACGTCCGCTGTTCGACAACTGTAACGCCAAGCGAATTGAGTGTGGCGAAAAACGAATTCGGGTTGCCGATCGCACAGAATGCCAGCGCACGCTTGCCACGAACTTCATCAAGTGACACTGCGCCGGTCGGGTGAACATCGATACGGCTAGGACGATGCGCGGCCTGACCGACGATCGCCTGTGGATTGCACTTTAAAACGCGACTTCGAAGTTGTGTCAGCGATTCAATTGAAGCTTGATCAGAGCGCGTAAGCAACACCACCTTCGCACGCCGCAAACTGCTCATCGGTTCGCGCAGTAGTCCACCTGGCAGCAATCGCAACGCAAGTGTCGACTCGCTCGCGTCGATCAGCACGATGTCGAGGTCGCGCGCCAATCGCTGATGCTGGAAGCCATCGTCGAGCACCAGCACCTGCATTTCAAGCTCTTCATCAGCCAGACGCGCGGAAGCAATGCGATCCCAATGTTGCAAATGCGGCACGTCTGGCAATTGCAACTCAAGCTCCAGCGCTTCGTCATTCTGTCCGCTGTCAAGTTGCCCGTATCCGCGACTCAGGATAGCAACTCGCAAATCACGCGCTCGCAACCACTGAGCCAACCATGCGACAGTTGGCGTCTTGCCTGTCCCGCCCACCGAGAGGTTGCCAACAGAGATTACCGCAAGTGGCGACCGATACGATTTCTTCCATCCAAACCGGTACGCGAAATTGCGAACGGAGATGGCAACTCGATAAGGCACACTCGCAACCCGTAACAACTGTCGCAAGCCTACCACCGGTAAGCTCGCGTTCGGATCTGTTACAAGTTCTCGCAGCGAAGTCACTGTGTTTCTCCAAGCCGGTGTTTCACCAAAGCGGTTGAAAAATCGTCAGCGACGCCCGCACTCCACTTACTAAGATAACTTAGCGCAAATAGCAGCAGCCATTTCTTGCGTACCCACAGCGGTCGGATCATTGCGATCGGCTTTCATGTCGTACGTTACCGACTTGCCTTCCTTGATGACCGCAGCAACCGCGTCTTCCAACCGCTGCGCTGCGTCAACTTCACCTAAATGGCGAAGCATCAGCATGCCAGAGAGAATCAACGCAGTTGGGTTCACTTTATTGAGCCCCTTGTACTTCGGTGCGCTACCGTGCGTGGCCTCAAACACAGCCCCGTCAGGTCCCAGATTCGCGCCCGGTGCCATCCCTAAGCCACCGATCAAGCCTGCGCCCAAATCGCTGACGATGTCACCGTACAGATTTGGCAGCACCAACACGTCATACAGCTCGGGTTTCTGAGTCAACTGCATGCACATGTTGTCAACGATGCGCTCTTCAAACTCGATCTCTGGATACTGCTTCGCGATCTCAGTCGCAGTCTTGAGGTACAAACCATCGCTGTACTTCATGATGTTCGCTTTATGCACCGCAGTCACCTTCTTGCGACCGTTGGCGCGAGCGTAATCGAAAGCGCACTTAACAATACGAGTCGTGCCGGACACGCTAATCGGCTTGATCGAAACACCCGTTTCTTCGTAACCTGTTTTGATCTTGCGATCCGCCGGCAGGCCATTGATGAACTTGATCAACTCTTCGGTCTCAGGCTTGCCAGCTTCGAACTCAACGCCAGCATACAGGTCCTCTGTATTCTCGCGGACAATAACGATGTCAACGCCACACTCACTGAAGAACGTACGCACGCCTGGGTAAACCTTGCAGGGGCGGATGCACGCGAACAAGCCGAGTTCCTGACGCAGGTAAACGTTGATACTGCGGAAGCCCGTGCCAACCGGTGTAGTGATCGGAGCCTTCAGTGCACACTTGGTGCGGCGAATACTCGCGATAGTGCTGTCGGGAATCGGAGTTCCAGTTCGAGCCATCACGTCGATGCCCGCCTCTTGAACGTCCCAGTTAATCTTCACACCAGTCGCATCGACGCACTTCTTCGCTGCTTCGGACAATTCAGGTCCAGTTCCATCACCAGTGATCAGCGTTACTTCGTAAGCCATTTAGTCTCTCTCCAACGATAAATCTAAGGTTTCACTGATGTCAAATGCGCGAACTGGACCGCAAAAACAAGCCTGAGAATCTAACACAACACCGCCATTCGTCAACGCCGTCCGCCCCCTTAAAGCGGCCCGAACGTTCCTTCAATCGGCGTTCACAAGAGTGTAATCCGAATTCCCGCCAACGCTTGCCAGGCCGATTGAATCGGCTTTCCGATTCGTAGCCGGAGTCGCCAGACTTCAGTTGAACCCAACCGTCGAAAACCCGAAGTCTGGCGACTCCGGCTACGTTTCATTCGATTAGATTGATCACTCAATCCGCCAGTCGTTCGCTCCCACCAACCACTTCCGAACACCCAGTTCATCGCATTCGCTACAATTGTTCACCCAGGCTGAGCAAGCTTGCGACCTCGAAAAACCGGTCAACTCATCTGACTCCTCCCAAACATGGTCCCCAGGTAATAGGAAACGATATGAAGTACGCATTCGCTCTCATCGCACTTTTCGCTCTCGCGCACCTAGCTCGCGCCGAAGTGATGACCAAAGTGGTCGAGTACAAGGACGGTAACACAGTCCTCGAAGGCTTCGTTGCTTGGGACTCAGCAAAATCATCCACGCCCAAACCCGGCGTCTTGGTCGTCCATCAATGGTTAGGCCTGACCGAGTATGAGAAAGGTCGCTGCAAACAACTCGCGGAACTCGGATACGTTGCTTTCGCGGTTGATATTTATGGCAAAGGAGTTCGCCCAGCGAACGTTCAAGACGCCGGCAAACAAGCTGGCGTGTTCAAGAACGATCGCGAACTCTATCGCCGCCGTTTAAACCTGGGGCTCGCGCAGTTGCGTTTACAAGAGGGCGTTGCGCAAAACAAAATCGCCGCTATCGGCTACTGCTTTGGCGGTACCGGCGCGATCGAGTTAGCTCGCAGCGGCGCGGACATTCAAGGAGTGGTGAGTTTCCATGGCGGACTCGATTCACCCAAGCCCGTCGATGGCAAAAACATCAAAGGTAAGCTACTGATTTGCCACGGTGCGGATGATCCCTTCGTTCCAGCCGCCGACATCGCCGCTTTTCAGTCCGAATTGAACGCAGCCAAAGTTGATTGGCAGATGATCAACTATTCGCATGCCGTCCATTCATTCACACAACCCATGGCCGGTAACGACAACTCGCGCGGCGCCGCCTACAACGAACTCGCCGACAAACGATCTTGGACTGCAATGCAACAATTTTTCAACGAGTTGTTTAAAGCCTCCAACTAAAATCTCTTTCAGAATCACATTCATGCTGAACATCATCAAACTCGCCGTGGGCTTGTCCTCAATCGTTGCTTTCGCCAACTCCCAAAATCCAGCCAGCGCGCAGACGTCCCAATCAGAACCGCTGATGGCCTATGTCGGGACATTCAGTTCGCCGCTGCGCGACACGTTGCCGACGCAAGTCGACTTGCCGCCCGGCAATGGTCGCGGCATTCACCTGTTCGAAGTGGATCGAGTGTCTGGCGCACTAAAGCCAGCAGGTGTTTATGAACTCGGCAACAGTCCCAGTTGCTTGGCGGTCAACTCAGAGGGAACAAGACTCTACTCAGCCAACGAAACCGATCGCGTTGGCGAGAATAAGGAAGGGACGGTCAGCGCGTTCGAAATCGACCGAAGCACAGGTCAACTGAAGTTGCTGAACACAGTCAACGCCGGCGGTGCGGGCCCAACTTACGTAAATGTTCATCCGTCCGGCAAATTTGTTTTAGTTGCGAACTACTTCGGCGGTTCAGTTGCTGTTTTCCCACTTCGAGCCGACGGTGGTTTGCTTAAAGCATCTGACATCGAAAACGATGAAGGCAAGCTCGGTCCAACGAAAGCAACCAACGCTCCGCCGGGAAGCTTCGCGTTCAGCGGTCACGATCGTACGCACGCGCACATGATCGAATCCGACCCCTCTGGGCGATTCGTTCTTCACGTCGACTTGGGGCTGGATACCATTTTCGTATGGAAGTTCGACGCACAATCCGGCAAGCTCAGCCCCAGCGAACATCACGCAGTCACTCTTCCGCCCGGCGATGGACCGAGGCACTTTTACTTCCACCCAAATCAACGCTGGTTCTATTCGATCCAAGAAGAAGGCTCAACGATTGTGCTATTCGACTTTGACATTCAATCCGGCAAACTCACTGCTCGTCATACGATTTCAACGTTGCCCGCTGAGTTCGTGGGTAGCAATTTTTGTTCAGAGATTTTAGTTTCAGCGGATGGAAAATTCGTATACGTCGGTAACCGATTGCACGACAGCATCGGAATCTTTTCAGTCGGCAATGATGGCACGTTAACACACGTCGCCGACGAGTGGACTCGCGGCAATTATCCGCGCAGCTTCAGTTTCGATCCGACTGGTCAATTCCTATATTGCTGCAACCAGCGAGCTGACAACATCGCCATCTTTGAAGTGAACCGTCAATCCGGCGAACTTAAATTCACTAAACAATTCGCGGCGGTCGGCAATCCTTCGATGATTACCTTCGTTCCACTAAATTCTCGGCCCTAGCCAACGCAGTTCTTCCGGACCGCGGGCGTCCCGCCCGCGATAACGTGGCTAGGGCATCCGCACTGATTGGGCTTCGTAAAAAACACAGCTTTTTACAGTTTTAAAAATTTGCCCCACACGCTAGCGATTTGTGACCTAGACTTCAGATTGAGACGGGAAATTCTCGGAAGAGTAGGATTTAGGTGTCATTGCCCCGGCCCTTAATCCATAAAGTCCAAAGATTGGACGTTGAGCTGCGAAGATTCGTGGCGCATCTACTTTGCCGTCTTTCAATGCATCGAAAACTCATCGAAGTTCGCTGTGACAAGGGGCATCAACGTGAATTCATTCGCTCGCAAGCAACCTAACAAGCGTCGCGCCGCGATTCTAACTCTGTTCGTTTTCTTGCTGCCGGTTCTGCTGGTCATGCTCGGTTTTTCAATCGACATGGCATACATGCAATTGGTTCAAACCGAGATGCGACTGGCATCCGATAACGTTGCGCGAATTGCAGCCGACAATCTGTCGCGTTATGAAAATGAAGCTACAGCAATTCAAGCGGGGATCGATATTGCAGACGACTTTACTGTTGCCGGAAAGCCACTGAGATTACGCTCAAGCGATTTCGACTTTGGCCGCGCTGTGGCTGGCAATGACGGTGCATTCGTCTTCGATACTAACGGCACTCCAATCAACTCTGTTCGCGTCAATGCAATGCGCAACACTGCGAACCCAGATGGCGCAGTGTCATTGTTCTTCGGTAGGCTAGTCGGCAATCAAACTTACTCTCCTCAAGTGTCGGCAACTGCAGCGTTCCAGAATGTCGACATCTGCTTGGTTCTGGACCGATCGACAAGCATGAAATTCGCCGTGAATTCAACTGAAACGGGAATGTCGATAAGTGATCGTCGGTTCTGTCGTGCACCACCAGCAAACTCACGGTGGTTGGCCCTCGACCGAGCTGTGAAAGTCTTTACAAACGTGCTTCGTAATAACACGACTGATGAACAGGTGAGCATTGCGACCTTCGGCAGCGACATCAATAGCGTTGCACCAGGACTGTGTGGCCGAAGAGAGTCAGCGACGATGGATCTGCAACTGTCAACGAATTTGAATGCTGCAGACGGTGCAATCAATACATTGACGAATAGCGTTTGGAACGGTAACACGGAAATCGCTTCAGGTATCTTGAGGGGTATTGAAGAACTTACGAGCAGCCGTTCGCGTCGCTTGGCTGACAAAGTGATGATCGTACTTACCGACGGATTTCCAACGGCAGGAGATGCCGTAGCGGCAGCTCGTGCCGCAGCGGCTCAGAAGATTGTTGTGTATGCGATTACCTTCGGACCGGATGGGGCCCAAGATCACATGCGGGCCGTCGCTGCCGCAGGCAACGGTGAACACGCGCACGCTGCCGACGAAGCAACTTTAACGGCGGTTTTCGAACGCTTCGCAGCCAAAGCAACCGTCTTAATTCAATAACAAGTGCTTACGTCTGTTTTCAGTAGTGCGACAAAGCAACACGAGGGACCGTGGTGCCTTAGAAACCTTCCATTGCGGCAATCCTCAATAAAGTTTTCCGCTGATGCCGCCCAGTCTTATTCGGGCGGCATACTTTCTTCAGAAAACTAACGCTGACGCTGCCACGTCGCGAATTCGTAACGTATGTTTCAGATGGCGATCATCTTTCATACCGAAGTCGAATGCCCCACGGCTCCGACTAGTCCCCAACACCCCACTGAATCATGTCGCACATCTTAAGATCCGATGTCGAGCGCGCGATCGTAACCATTGAGTTCCACGGTGCGCTCTCGGCCGAAGCGATCTCAGATGGATTTGCTGCGGGACTGGCACTTGCCCACCAAAACGCTTGGACGCGAGTGCTATCTGACTGCCTCGGAGCGAGTTTGGAATTATCAACACTCGAGATCTATGCGCTCCCAGACACGCTAGCAGAACGCTATGCAAAGCAGGAGTTGAGTGTTCATAAGTGTCGTCATGCGATCGTTTGCACAAGTAATATTGACGATTTTCGATTCATGGAAACGATGCTCAGAAATCGCTCCCACACGGCGGCAATATTTACCGATATCGACGAAGCTAACGATTGGCTGATGGCTGACTCCATTGACATTTAATTCGTCGAAATGAACTAGATTTCGAGCACACTATCAAATCGATTGCTCAACCGCGCGCATGATGGACCACGTGCTTCAACTCATTGAGCAAAAGCTTGTCGAGGGCTAGCTGCACTGCATTGTTGGATCCAGGCAAACAAAAAATCAAAGTCTTGCCGATTCGTCCCGCCAGCGCACGACTCAGCATGGCTGCGGCACCAATCTCCTGGTAACTAAGCATGCGAAACAGTTCGCCGAAACCCGGCAACGGAATGTCTATCAAGTCTTCAATCGCCTCCGGAGTGCGATCTCGCAGTGAAATGCCGGTGCCACCGGTCGTGATGATCGCATCAGCAACTTCCGCCTGAACAAGCCGAACTACCGCATCACGAATCTGCAGGATGTCATCCTGCACAATCAACCTCTCCACAACTTCAAAATCAGATGCGGTAAAGGCATTAACCAACAACTGTCCACTGCTGTCGGTATCAGCAGTTCGTGTATCACTGATTGTGATCACTGCCACGCGAACCTGCCCTGCCGCCGCTTTGCGATGCGCGTCGACGCTCGGCGAAATTGAATGCGGTTCGCTCATGAGTGAATCGCCTGCTGAGCTGCGAATAAACCGGCGAGTAATTTGATATCGACTGCGTGATGCCGACTGGACAACCAATGGAGCACTTCATCGATCGGGATCTCATGCAACTGAATCGATTCCCCGTCGACGCCGCCACCATCGCTCGTCTTGCTCAAGCCTCTCGCCAAGAAAAAGCAGATTGATTCATCGGTTAAACCCGGTGACGAATAACCAGATAGCAACTGCTGCCAATGCGCCGCAGTGTAGCCGGTCTCTTCAGCCAGCTCGCGCTGGGCTGCCAACAGCAGCGCTTCATCTTCCGCGCCAACGACGTCTCCCGCCAGTCCGGCTGGCAACTCAATCAGCGAAGCTCCGACAGGTGGTCGATACTGCTCAACCAAGACAACACGACCATCATCATGAATGGCCACGATTCCAACCGCTGGTCGTTGTGTGTTGCGTGAGACAAACTCCCACGTTCCTTGTCGCTTTATATGAATGTGCTTGCCCTGCCAGACAGTGCTAGTGGAAGGTTCGTTCATGATTGTCGTATGGACTCGGTGAGAGGGACGAAGTCATTGTGGCGACACATCAGGCAGCGCTGGCGACGCACTGAAAATTCTCTTCAGTAAATCAAACGCTTGTTGTTCAATGCCATCCTGGGAACTTGCACGTGGTCCCGCAACATTCAAGATGCTAATCGAATTGTCACACAACCAACGCACGATACGATCGATCGAAACCGGGCGGTCTATTCTGACTCGTAGCGTCGGTTTGCCAAGCCGTTTCGCAACCTGATGCGTCAACAAAGTGCCACGCATCAAACGTTCGCGGTACAGTATCAGTGTGCCGTCGGAATCCTCCACGTTTCTTTTGGTGCGCACTGCGTAATCGGCTGACTCAGTCTCTTGCAACTGGTACTGCGCAGCGATTACTCCATCTTCAGCGCGACGTCCTCGCGGGCACCACCCACCATGCTCAATCCCCAACTCAATCGCGACATTTAGTGCCGCTCGATCAACGCCGGTTTGCCCGCCCGAAACAATTCGCTGCACGCCATGATTCCGCGTACTTACACTTTTCTTACGTCGATTCATCTCGATTATCGCGTGCAAGGGTTGCGGAAGTAATAGGCGAAAACGGCAACTGAAATTTGTCAGCACCGCACCGCCAAACGCTAGCTGATGTATCCTAAGTTACTCGATCTTAATGGTGTAGATCCCCTCGACTTCAGCGACATGCAACCACGCACTCGAAAGGACTCTCATGGCTAAACGAAAAAACGGCTCGCAGACAAAGCTCTTCGTGCTCGACACCAACGTTATCCTCCACGATGCCCAATCCCTGCATGCTTTCCAAGAACACGATATCGCTATCCCCATTACTGTTCTCGAAGAACTCGACAAGTTCAAGAAAGGGCAGGGGGATATCAATTTTCAAGCCCGCGAGTTTCTCCGCACGTTAGACGATTTGACCGGCGACTTGCTCAGCGATAGAGGAGTCTCGCTTGGCGCCGGTCGCGGTAATATTCGCGTCGTGATTCCGCGCCTGCAAGATCAACGCATCCGAGACGCCTTCTTGCGCGACGAACCGGACCACCGCATTCTCAACGCCGCACTACAACTGACCGAAGCGGAACCGGAACGCATCGTGGTGTTGGTCTCGAAAGATACCAACATCCGCATGAAAGCCAAATCGCTCGGCGTGATCGCGCAAGATTTCAGTCGCGATCGCCTGGAAAGCGTCGACTCGCTCTATAAAGGCAAACGAACTATAGAAACCGACGATGCAACTGTCGATATGTTCTATTCAGACGTTTCGCCATCGCGCGCATCCATCCCAGCAATCAAGGACCCCACTGCACACGAGAACTTTATCCTCAAAGGACCCTCAAAGTCCGTTCTTGCCACGTATCAGATTACCACCGATTCGTTCCAGCGTGTCGACAAGAAGAAGTGCTTCGGTATCTCTCCTCGCAATGCCGAACAGTCGTTCGCACTTCACGCCCTGCTGGATTCGTCCGTGAAGTTGGTTACGCTAGTCGGCCGAGCTGGTACTGGCAAAACGCTGCTCGCACTCGCTGCCGCGCTCGAATGCCGCCGTGACTATCGCCAGATCCTGCTCGCCCGACCCGTCGTACCACTCAGCAACCGAGATCTCGGTTTTCTCCCCGGCGATGTCCAAGCCAAACTTGATCCGTACATGCAGCCGCTGTACGACAACTTGAACGTCATCCGCAATCAGTACAACGACGAAGACGGCGAAGGCAAAAAGAT
The DNA here is from genome assembly GCA_041739135.1 of Pirellulaceae bacterium. GTDB lineage: Bacteria > Planctomycetota > Planctomycetia > Pirellulales > Pirellulaceae > Aureliella. The sequence goes on along the minus strand of JBGSOM010000174.1, from coordinate 4,944 downwards.
CCAGCAGATGCTCGAAAGCGAAAAACTGCTCATCACCCCGCTCGCCTACATCCGCGGCCGCAGCTTGCAAAAAATCTATTTCATCGTCGACGAAGCTCAGAACCTGACGCCCCACGAAGTCAAGACCATCATCACCCGCGCCGGCGAAGGAACAAAGATCATCTTCACCGGCGACATTCGCCAAATCGATCACCCATATCTCGACAGCCTCTCGAACGGACTCAGCCACCTGATCAATCGTATGGTCGGGCAAAAGCTCTACAGCCACATTACGCTCGAGAAAGGCGAACGCTCCGAACTCGCCGACATCGCCAGCGAACTGCTCTAGCACACACCAGCCGTCCGCACTCACTTCCCCGACTGGACCATCAACTGGACCATCAGCCAGCCGCAAAACGCCCGCGCAACGCCCGCACAGTGGCTGAACCCCGGACTCGCTTATCCCAATTCACGTAGCAGCTTTGCTAGCCACCTTTTCGCCAGAATCTCTACAATCGCCCCCCGCAGCAGAGTTGATTCACCTAAAAATCGCCTGCGATTCAGCTTAGGATCGCAAACCCCAGCAGCGCGAGTATTCTGGCTAACTGGGAAGACACCGGTCTTGCGTGCCAAGCCTGAACACGGTAATTTGGACGCATTATTGGAACCGACAGATGCTTATATTCCGGCAAGCCTATTCTGGTTTCGCCAGTCCTTCTGCCCGGTTCCACTTTTTTTTGATCCTCTGTAGCTCAGTTGGTAGAGCAGGCGACTGTTAATCGCCGGGTCGCAGGTTCGAGTCCTGCCGGAGGAGCTTTCGTCAGAGTTCGAACTTTGGCGACCAAAAGACTTAACGCCCGGCGTCGAGAGATCGACCGCCGGGCGTTTTTCGTTTCTACCCAGTTATTCGTGGGTTTCCTACGCTTTTCGCGTTCCGCCGGCCCAATCCGCCGCGCTCTCTGTTCGCCGAGAGATTTCCGTCTCTCGAACGCAACCTTCAAGGTTGCACCCGCCGGTGCGAAAAATCGGCTCCGAACTCTCTGATTCTCTCTTTTCGGGGGCCTCCGGAGTTAACACAGAGTTCTCGTTCGAGGGCCGGATGCAAACGGATTCGAACAAAACTGGCCCAACTGTGACTGACGAGCTTTTCGACCCCCGATAGAATGGCAAATCCGATTCCAAGATTTTGCCAAAAGTCGTCATTCAGCGTCAACGAGTCGCCAATGCCAGTGCCAGATTTCCAGTCGATCATGCTTCCCTTTCTTCAGATGATTGAAGACGGCGGCGAACGCTCGATGCGTGAAATAGTCGATTTGCTCGCGGCTAGGTTCTCACTTACTGAAGAAGATCTTCAACAACTTCTGCCAAGCGGACAATCAAAGGTTTTCAGCAATAGAGTGGCCTGGGCCAAGACGCACTTGAAGAACGCTGGGCTCGTCGACAATCCGTCCCGCGGGCGCGTTCGCATTTCCGAGTTGGGGCGAAGTGTGCTGAGCGAACACCCAGCCAAAATCGACATCCGCTTCCTTCGGCAATACGAGAGCTATCAGAGATTCACTGGACAGATCGCAAATTCCACATCCGAAGCAACCGATCCCAACGGCAACCTCACTGTTGCTGACGACGAAACCCCACTTGAACTTTTCGAATCGTCATACGCCAAGTTGAAGGCAGCACTGTCCGAAGAACTTCTTGGCAAGCTGATCGAGAGTTCACCTCAATTCTTCGAGCATATCGTTGTCAAGCTTCTACATGCGATGGGCTATGGAGGCCAATTCGGCGAAGGTCGAGTGACAAACTATTCGCACGACGGTGGGATAGATGGAGTAATCAGCGAGGACAAGCTAGGGCTCGACGTCGTCTGCATTCAAGCCAAACGCTGGCAAGGCACCGTTAGCCGGCCAACAGTGCAATCGTTCGTCGGAAGCATGGATCTCATTCGCGCAAAGAAAGGCGTTGTAATTACAACATCAGACTTCTCTCGAGACGCCTATGAATTCGTGGACCGTATCGAAGGCAAACGCGTCGTGTTGATGAACGGAAAGCAACTCTCACAGTTCATGATTGATCACGATGTCGGCGTCTCAGTAACTGGAACATACAAGATCAAAGAAGTCTCGAATGACTTCTTTGAAGAGGACGCTTTTTGAGATTACACGCCATGGACTGATCTTGTTACATAACTAATACCAAATGCCACCTGAGACCATGACGGTTTCAACAATCTAAACCGAAAGTCATGGTTATGGGCTACTCTAAATTTAACTACGAGAACTATCTCGAGCAGAACAAGCTCAGAGAAGCCCATCGATTTCAACCGCTCTTCGAGGCGATTGAGAACGCATTCAATTCGATCGAAGAGCGAAGTCTTGAGGAGCCATCCTTTCAAGATGGCCGAATTGAGATTCGAATCCAAAGAGTTAAACAAGGCACCTTTGGTGAGATACCTAGGAGCACGCTTGCACCGTCCGAGATAACCGGATTCTCCGTAATTGACAATGGAGTCGGCTTTCGACCAGTTAATTGGACTGCATACCAAGAGGTCTACACGTCGTACAAAAAGGCGAAAGGTGGGAAGGGTGTAGGAAGGCTCAGTTATTTACAAGCTTTCGACCATGCTGACGTCAAAAGCGTCTACTTGCATGAAGGCAAATGTTACTGTCGGAAATTTAAGATCGTCCGTTCCGAAGGCGGGACTACCCAGGAGACAAACAATGAGACTGAAAGTGAAAAACAGCTCACAATTTTGAATCTACATTCGTTCAATCTAAGACTGCGACGAAAGTCTCCTAAGGCTTTCGACGCGATTGCAAGACAAATTACGGAGCACTTTTTTAAGCGATTGTCGGTCGGATCTCAGATTGCTATTTTCTTGAAGGACGAGTGGGATGGTCGCGAGATTGACCTAAGGAAGTTTTGCAATGAAGAAATGGTTCTGGAGAAGGCCGAGGCTCCTCTAACGGTTGGCTCCCATACTCTACGGGTAACACATACGAAGTGTCGAACGCGAGTCGCCGACAAGCATCAGGCACATTTCTGTGCGGACAATCGAGTTGTAACGTCTTACCCGTTAAACCATATCCACTTGCCCGCAAAGGGTGCATTGGCAAGCGGCGACAACAAGTACTTTTACGTGGCGTTTGTTGAAGGCGAGGTGCTCGACAGTGAAGCGACACAAGACCGCTTGGGATTCACGTTGGCTGACAAAGCTGATAGCGATGGGGATGACGGGCTCAAGTACGGAGACAGCGCATTGCCTTCCATCGAAGAACTTATTGTAGCTATTGGAATTGCCGCCAAGGAGTTTCTGAAGGCAGATATTGACCCACTTTTGGAGCAGCATCGAAAGCGAATAGAGTCCTTCTGTAGGTCGGGTGTAATCTATCTTCCGCTTCTGAAGCACAGGATGGATAAGCTTATGTTGATTCCAATCAATCTGCCCGACGCGGATTTCGAACAAGCAATTTGGAAGGTTTATCATGACTGGAAGTCAGAGGTTCGACAGAACTTCAATCAAATGGCAAAGACGATCAGGGAGAATGTTCAGGACTTTAGGGTCTATCGCGAGAGCTATCGTGAAGCTTTACGTGATCTCAACCAAATGGCAATGCACGAACTGGCGATGTACATAACTGACCGACGTGCAGTAATTGACTTCCTGTGGGACAGGCTTAGGGCCAGCAACAATGGGAAGTTTCAAGACGAAGATGCAATTCATGACATTTTCTTTCCCAGGAAAGAAACGAGTATGGATATCGCGTGGGACGAATCCAATCTGTGGTTGATTGATGAGCGGCTTGCATTTCAGCAGTTTGCGGCGTCAGATCTGCCATTTCGTGAGCAAATGGCCGATTCTAACTCTCAGCAGCGGCCAGATGTAAACGTTCTGTATGATCGAGTGTTTGATCAGACCTTTGCATTCACTGATTGCGACCTTACGCCTTTTAACTCAGTGACACTTATTGAATTCAAAAAACCAGAACGCAAAAACTATGACGAAAAAGAGAATCCTGTCGCACAAGCTGTACGGTATATCAAGGAGATGAGGGACAAAAAGGTGTTTACCCATAGTGGGCATGTCTTCCGGATCTCGGATAATGCGCCAATTCATATTCACGTTATCTGCCATATTGTCGACGAGTTGCGAGGTCATGTAGACATCTATAATCCTATCGCCACGCCTGATGGCGAAGGCTTGATAATCTATTTGCATCAGTACAAGGCATACATCCAGATTTCGAGCTTCGAGAAGCTTATTGCTGACGCGAGGAAGCGCAACGAGGGATTTTTCCGGAAGCTTGGTATTGATCGGGCTGACTGGCGAGATACTAAAGTGAATAGCTTCAGCAATACAGAACACATTCCAGAAGTAATTGAGAGCGAAATAGGCTTTGGTGCGATGCCACCCGTCACTTAGAAGCATGGAAGATTGCAGTTTCTAGTCGGTCGCAGTTCCTTAGAGAACTTCTTTCCGTACGCACCCTAATCCGTCATTTCGAACTCGCACCGGGTATTCCTACAGATAGACGCGGCTGTTGTGGCTGCGAATGTCTGTCTTCGAGCCGCCAATTATAGCGGCGTTGAGCATGGAGGTGCGAGTTGCTCTCGTCTGTTCCCCCTTCGTCCCTGTCCGCGCCGGCTCGGCGATCGGAAATCGCTGCGATTCTTGCGGCCGGCATCGTTCGGATGAAGTCGCGTGTGGCGATTCGCGATTCAGAATTCGTCGGCGATCCAGCGGAATTGCCAGCAGCTTGCCTTGAGCTTTCGCCGGAAAGCGTGCTCTCTGTGACCAACGTGGTTAACGACCAGTGAGTCCGCTTTTTCTGGAGAAATCAATGCAACTAGACATCGACAAAGAGGTCGCTCTGCTCCAACGCATGACGGTGGGGCAGTTGCGAGAGAAGTTTGAAGAGACATGGGGCGAGCCGACCAACACGCGCAACAAACAGTGGCTCGTCAAACGAA
>JBGSOM010000167.1:0-22521 GCA_041739135.1 Pirellulaceae bacterium | reverse complement strand
CTCCTTTACCGCAATCACCAAATCCGCTTGCACTAAATCAGCCACAGTCAGCGGAAGCGGCGAACGCAGCGGCCGATAGCAAACTCCCAGCCGTTCGCATTCATCCGCCGTATGCTGCGAAAGCGGCCCAACATTGCTGTTCGACAAACCCAATCCGCGCGAATCGGCCGACCAAGGTAGCTGGAATTCGGCGGCCCGATGGCGAAAGTAGAGCTCGGCGAATCGGCTGCGGTAATAGTTGCCGGTGCACAGGAACAACAGGGTCTTCAACTTCGCACCCGACACATTTCCGTCCAGCTAAGGCCTGCAGCGATTCGTGATGCTGAGAGTTCAAGACCCCAAGATCTGCTTGCGAAGTTGCGTCAGCAGACTGGCAGCGGAACCAATCTCTTCCTTTTGGCGCTGCGGTTCTTGCGGGATTTCGCGTTCGATCGTCAACGGTCCCGTGTAGCCAATTTCCTTCAGCGTTCGCAGGTAAAGTTCCATGTTGACTTGGCCCTGCCCAAGCGGCACTTCGCGACCCCATGTCACACCAGGCTGGTCGCTCCACGTTCCGTCTTTGCAATGAATGCTGCGGACGTATTTCCCGACTTTGCGAAGTGCTTCGATCGGTTCGCCCGTTCCATAGAGGATCATGTTGGCGGGATCAAAGTTGATAAACAGGTTCGCACGTTCGACATTAGCGATGAACTCAAGCAACCCGTCAGCGGTCTCTTGGCCAGTTTCGAGGTGCAGGCTTTGATCGTTACGAGCGGCGTGGTCGCACAGTTGTCGAGTCACGTCAACGATCTCTTGATAATTGGCGGCGGTGGTTGAGTGCGGCACAAATCCGAGATGCAAGGCGATCACATCGCAACCAAGCAATCTTGAAAAGTCGCTGATCTCTCGCATTTCTTGCAAGCGAGCCGCGCGAGTCGCTGGCGGTACCAAGCCTACAGTCTCCGAAACGGTCGGAATATCCGCGTAGCTTTCGCCTTCAAAGCCACCGAAGACCGCAGTGAGGTGGATGCCAAGTTGTTCGAGTTTGTCGATGAACTGATCTGCGTTCTCAGCCGTCCGCGTGCTGCGATGCGGCGCATGAAGTTGAATGGTCGGAATCCCAAGCTCTTTCGCCACCTCCAGCCTAACGCCTAATCCTGCATCGATGCTGGTGAACACGCCAATCGGCCAATCACTCATGTTTCTCTCCAAACGAATTAATCAAGGTGGCCACTTCAAGGCTTCCACTGGCTGTCCAGCTTCGTAGACGTTCAGATCGCAGGCTGCGGTCTGGCATCGCATTGTAAGTCAAGAGATAGCAAACTTGAAACCGGCCCAGCCTAAATTGTGCTGACCGGAATCCGCTCACTCGTAAACCGCCCGTCGCTTAACCGCTGATTAGGCATCATGCCAACCGGGCGGCAGCTTCGGACGATCCGTGCCTTCCGCCGCTTCTTCTTCGTCGTCAACCTGTCGATCCACTGGCACCGAGTTCTCTTCTGACAACCACCGGCCAAGGTCAATCAGTTGACAGCGTTCGCAGCAAAAGGGAAAGAACTTCGAATCCGCGGTCGGCTTTACCGTTTGATCACAAGTCGGACAGCGTGGAAGGAAAGCGGTATTTGTCATGTTCGGGCGCGCAGATTTCTAACGTAAAGCTGACAATAGGTCGGCGACTTGCTCGTGGATTCGCCAAGAACCTCGAATCACCAGAGCTCGACTTGGACCATAGTAGACAACTGTACCAGGACCTCCAGAGGTATCCCAGTAATCCGGTTCCACCGTATGGCGTATCAAACCGACTAACCACCAACCCATTTCGTTGAAGTCGCCCGGTCCCGACAGTCCCGCAAAATTCATTGCATTCGACGAGCCGCTAGCAGATTCGGACAGGCTTTGTCCCGACGCTTCACCGGCAGAGTTGCCCGATTGTTGATTTGCAAAGTTGCGATTACGGCCCAAGCGACGATTGCGTTGCTCGTCGATCATCGATTGCGGTTCTTCGATTTTGCGGCGGCGCAGTTCGCTTATCAATCGCTGTTCGATTCCGCGCAGCCGAGCTTGCACTTCGACGCTCACTCGCTGCAACGTGGCATTGTCAGCCACCTGAGGGTGCTCACCGATTTCCACAAACAACTTGCACAGTCCAACAATCGCTTTCACGCGCTGCACTTCATCGGTCTTCTTAGAAGTCAAACGCACTAGCGCGGTTTCTTCGCGACTGATTTCAACCGGATCGCGTGGGGCAGAGTTGGTCGTGGCGTTCTCATCCGCAAAACTTGTGGACGCGACGAGTGCAAGAAGCACATTGAAGCTGAAGACTAGCCCAGCCAGCCACTGCGAAGCACGAATCATCAGCGTGAACCTCCTACTAAGACGGTAAGACGCGACCATCAAACCGAACACTACAGTCAGTCTGCCATCAGTCAGCCATCAGTCAGCCAAGCGATAGTCTGCTTGCAATTGCTTTTGAACGCTGGGCAAAAGAACTACGCAAGCAGCGAGCAGAAAAGCGATTGCCATGCCAGCCAAAACGTCACTTGGATAATGCGCGCCGCTTTCAATCCGCTGCACGCAAGCCAATGTTGCCAACATAGCAAAGATCCACCAGCCTCGCCAGAAAATAAGACTGAGCCCGATGGCAAGTCCCCACGCGGTTGCGGAATGACCCGACGGAAAACTGCGCTGACGCGAGTCCCAAAAACTACGCTCGACCGCCTCGGCGGAAACCTGCTGCGTCGCGCCCACTTCGATTACCTGCAAGCCATCAGCATGCGGTCGCACACGCACCACCGTGGCTTTCAACACATTAGCCGTCACGCCGCTGAGCACCGTAATCAGAATCGCAATTAGTACAGCGCGCCGCCGATTGTGAGCGATCACAAAGATAGACAGCATGATAAAGAAGACCCCGAATCCGTGCGCGAACGACTCGCTCAGCGAAATCGCTTTCTGCAAGTCGCCTGGTAAATCCATCTGACGCAGGGCTCCAGAAATCGACTTATCGAACTGCATCGCGGCTGGACAAATTGTTCCAGCGGCAATCGCCACGCTGAAAAAAACAAGCGCCAGCTTAGCGACTTGAATCGCCCGCTTCGAACCTTGTTTTGCCGCGTTCACTTCATTGGTTGTGGTTTCAGAGTTGTGCAAAGCGGCAGGAGTTAACATCGGAAAAATCGACTTGCATGCTGGAGGCTCGCCATCGTAGTGGCCAGAAACGGCGCTTCAAGATAACAGCAACCGAGCCGCTGAGCGACAGCAACTTCACCACCCAAATCATCGTTCAAAGCCGCTCACCGCGACTGCCGATCCCGAACGAATCTGCTATTCTCTTACGCTTTGCTAGCAACCAAAAGTTTCTCGAACTCGCGGCGGTAAGTTCGAATTTATGCGTGGAGAAATGCATGCCGGAGAAGTACCGTTGGGCTCAAGCAGGCGATATCAATTCGTTTTTCGGTCTGATGCTGGACAATATCGCGGGCCTATTTCTGCTCGTCAGTTTGCTGAGTCAAAAACCGTTCGAATTCCCGGTCGAGTTCGCGTTGCGGTATATGGTGCCAGGCACTGCGATAGGCGTGTTGATCGGCGACTTAGTTTTCTTTCTGTTGGCGTTGCGGCTTGCGAAGAAGACCGGTAGCACGACAGTCACCGCCATGCCGCTGGGCCTCGATACTCCAAGCACGTTTGGCATGATCTTCTTCGTGCTTGGACCGGCTTATCAAGCCGCGCTGGGCAACGGGATGGAAACCAATGCTGCTGCGATGCATGCTTGGCAGATCGGAATCTGCAGCATCTTTATTAGCGGTATCTTCAAACTGGTCTGCTCGTTCGGTAGTGACTGGTTGCGACGCGCGATTCCGCGAGCCGGTCTGCTGGGATCCTTGGCTGCAATCGCTTTGGTGATCATCAGCTTTCTCCCGCTACTTGAAATCTTGCACTATCCTCTCGTCGGGCTAATTGCGATGTCGATCATCTTGACCGCGCTCGTGGGGCGAGTTCCACTGCCATTCAAGTTGCCTGGGGCGGTCGGTGGTCTGGTGGTAGCCGGCGGTATCTATGCACTCATGCATTTCACAGGACTACTAGGACCGGGCGAAGAACGGGCTTTCGATCCGGCTGCAGGCCTATGGCCCACGGAGTGGTTGCAAGCACTGAATTTCGGTTGGCTGTCCGCGATGAGTGACACGGTGAATTACTTGCCGATTGTGATTCCATTTGCCGTGGCTACAGTTGTTGGTGGAATCGACTGCACAGAAAGCGCATCGGCAGTTGGCGATCACTACTCGACAGGTTCCGTGATTGCAACTGAAGCGATGGCCACGTTGCTTGCAAGCTTCTGCGGAGCGGTGATTCAAACAACTCCGTACATCGGACACCCGGCTTACAAAGCCATGGGCGGCCGAGCTGCATTCACTTTGGCGACCGCCTTTGCATTCGGATTGCTCGGAACAACCGGCTTGTTTGGATACTTCTATCTACTGATTCCCAAAGCCGCCGTGTATCCGATTCTAATGTTCGTTGGTCTAGAGATTTCCGCGCAGAGCTTTTTAGCAACGCCCCGCAGACATTATCCTGCCGTCGCCATGGCGTGCGTTCCGGCGCTCGCATTCTTGGCAATGTTTTTCGTGGGTCCTGAAACGACAGTTACGCCTGCGATAACGACAACCGGAATTCTGCGCAATGGGTTTATCCTGACCAGCGTTTTTTGGTCATCCGCTCTGGCGATGGTCATCGATCGCAAGTTGACAGCGGCGTCGTACTTCTACTTCGCCGCGGCAGTATGCACTTTGTTCGGCATCATTCATTCACCTTTACCCGGAGCCCCACTGCTTCTACCAATTGCTATTCCCGGTGTGCCTTCATCGCTTGTACTGCCCGCGGAGCAGTTCTCAACCGTCATGAACTGGACGTTGGGTTACGCGATTGTCGGATGTTTGATGTTGTTATGGGATTACTACTTGAAAGTAACCAACCAGACCGCACCTAATCCAGATCATTTGCAAGACTAGGCCCACTCTTCCTACCGCATTGTTCACTTTGCAACTCGGCAACTCGGCGACTCTGCAGCTCTGCGTTCAATTTTTAAGCGCCGAGGCGGGGAGACGCTGAGTCGCAAAGAAATGCAAGAACGCAGCACGTCGCTGAAACAGCAAGTTAGAAACTGGCAAGTTAGAAATTAGCAGTGCTGTGGAGCACAGAATCGATGGCTTCAATGTCGTCAGGAGCAAGCGTCCAGTCGGCGGCTTTGACGGTTTCAGCAACTTGCGATGGCCTTCGCGCTCCGACGATGGCAGAGGTCACTTCCGACCTGCGCAAGACCCAGGCGATAGCTAATTCAGCGACTGTACGACCATGCTTCTCAGCGATGGTGCGCAGGCCATCGACCAATTGCAAAAACCGGTTGATTTGAGGCGGTTGAAAACGTGGATCGCGCGAGCGATGGTCACTCTCAGGCAGTGCTGCGGCCCGCTCCGCTGTGAATCGTCCGGTCAGCAGCCCTTTGTACATCGGGCTGTAAGTCACGACACCAATACGCTGCTCGCCGCAATAAGGAAGTAAGTCCTTCTCTGCATCAGGCACAATCAAACTGTAGGGCGGCTGCAGCGAGCAAACAGGATGGATGGCTTGCAAACGTTTGAGTTGATCGACGCTGTGATTCGAGACGCCGATCTCGCGAACTTTACCCTGCTGCTTCAGTTCAACCAGTGTTTGCCAACCTTCTTCGATGTCTTCGTCGGGCTCTGGCCAGTGCATTTGATAGAGGTCGATGCAATCGATGCCAAGCCGACTGAGACTTGCTTCGCATTCAGCAATGATGCTGTCGCGCCGGAGTACTTTATCGATTGTTTCGGGATCGCGCATGACTCGTCCGCATTTCGTCGCGACCAACGGACGACGAGCTGGTCCGAGTTCGCGAAGAGCTTGGCCGACCAGTTCTTCCGACTTGCCGCCGCCGTAGACTGCCGCGGTATCGATCCAGTTAATGCCGAGGTCGACCGCTGCGATAATCGCATCGATGGCTTCACGAGCGTCTTGATTGCCCCAGCCAAACTTCCAGTCGCCGCCACCGATCGCCCACGATCCGAAACCGATCGTGCTGAGTTTAAGATCGGAATTTCCAAGTTGTCGATATTGCATGTTGATCGATTTCTAAGTGTTCATCAGCGAGTGTCTCAGCTCGGCAATTCCAGCCAGAACTTCCAAACTAAAATCAATGAACCGTTGTCGAAACCGCTCGCGCCATCGGCTCGCCATCGGTGCGACTTGGTCCAGCTTGTTCGAGCGCTCCGAGCAATTGCGACTGCGTGATCGTGTCACGCAACACAATCGGCTCAGCATCGGGCGGATAGATAGCCAGCAGTGGAATCGAGTTGCTGCCGAGCTCTTGTAGTTTCTTGTCGATCGCTGGCGATGGGTCTGATTTATCAGCCAGCATCGTGATCACGTTGTTCTGCTTACAGAGCTCAGCCACATCCTTGCGATCGATTGCGTAGCGCATATTCGCTTGGCAAGTCAAACACCAACGCGCAGTGAACTCGACCATTACCGTTTTGCCTTCGCGCCGATACTCGGCCAACTGAGCTTCGTTGTACGGTTCCCACGGCAGCAGATGTTTGATTGGACCAAACACGCTAAAGCTGACCAGTGCGCCCACGGCTATGGTGCCAAGACCGATGCCCCACGCCCTGCGAATTTGGTTCGTTTCTGAATACGGTGGCACGCGGCCGATTAACCAACAAGCGAACCACACGATGATCATCAGGATCAATGTCGCGATGCGATAATCCGGATTCACAATTTGAATCATGTAAACGACGGTCATCAGCAACGGGAATGCGAGAACTTGTTTAAGCGTTTCCATCCATGCGCCGGGCTTCGGCAAGAACTTAACGAACCCTGGATAAGCACACAGAGCCAAATAGGGAAAGCCGAGTCCAAGGCCTAATGTCGAGTAAAGGATGACGATACTGACGGGCGAGAGGCTGAGCGTGATACCAAACACCGCTCCCAAGAATGGACCCGAGCAAGGTGTTGCCAAGACGGTCGTTAGAATCCCCTTGAGGTATGCGCCGAGGTGACCTTCCTTTTGCATCAGTTCGCCGGAATGACTCGAAGTCGCAAAGCCCGGGATAGGAATTTCCCACACGCCGAGGAAGCTGAGAGCCATCGCGAAGACGAGCATCGCTAGGCCAACTTGGAAATCAAGTCGCTCGAATTGCTGGCCCCAGCCGAACGCTTGACCGTAAAACATTTTGGCAGCGATCGTGACAGCAGCCAGGACCAGCATCACGGAAATGATGCCTGCGACGAATGCCAAGTTGAGTGAAATAATGCGTGTGCGACTGCTGCCCGCTTGATTGACGAAGCTCATCAACTTCAAACCAACAACCGGCAGAACGCAGGGCATAAAATTCAAAATGAATCCACCCAGCAACGCAGCGAACAGATGCCAAGGCGTCAGCGAGAGTGTTGGAGCCGTCGCAGCAGGTGTGCCGAACTTTGCGGTTTCCCATTTCTCTGCCACTGTTCGATAAGGCGTTGTCGACACCTGCATTTCGACAGCTTGAACCGACGACTCCGAGCCAACTTCCAGAGTGGTGTTAAACGACAAGCCGCTGGGCGCATCGCAACTCTTGTCATCACAAGTCAAGAAACCAACCATCAGCTCGAGCGGATATTGTCCTTCCACGGACTTCATCGGAACCTTGATTGGAATCGTCCATTCCACTTCACCGGTGTGAAATTCAACGGGTGCATCGAGTCCGACGTCGGTCGCTTCTTTGTCTGCGAAAGACTCAGGCAAACCAACTTCGAGCCCGGACTTAACGCTCGGAACAATCAAAGTGCGGTAGTCAGTCGACTTGGTGTCATTGATAAACGTGTAGACATGATACTTTGGATCGGGCACTGCTTTGATAACGATCTTGCCGCTATCGCCGGGCTTCAACTTGGTTGGCGTCATCGTGGCTGACCAAGTCGCGTGCGTATTCTTGGGCTTGAGCGAAGTGATCTTTTCCGCCGATCCGTAGTAACCGGCGAACTTCGCCACGAACTTCTCACGGACTTCGATGCACGATTGTTCGCAAGCTTGACCATCAAACTCCACGGCTATTTCGGTCTTGGCTGGATCGATCTCGCCAGTCAGCTCGAAAGGCGCGACCCAGATCACTTGCTCGTGAAATTCTTCCAGCGGCAAACCGGGCCAAATCTCTTCTGCACTTCCCAGTTCGGGACTGCGGTCCGCGGAAAACGGGCCAGTCAGCTTCATGACGTCGCTCTTGATATCGAGCTTACTGGCCTTTGGTCCGCCAGGAGGCTGAGTGGTCGAAAATGTGTGCCAACCGTCCGCGACTTTGGCCGTCACAGTCAGCCGCCCACTTTTCGATCCGTTCTGCAGTTCATACTGAGCCGTAAAGTCGATTTTTGCGTCCGCCACACCGGGCAACGCAAAATTGGTCGTTGGAAAGTCCAACGCATCGAACTTTCCCTTGGATTGCCCGTAAGCGGATTGCCTGTATGCAGTCGGGAAAATGGCCATTGCAAAGCCAAACGCTCCGATTGCTACTAGTTTCAGCGACGTTTTTCGACTGCACACCATTACGCAAGCCCTTCAGGAAATCGCTTGAATTAGACTGTTGTCCGGCCGAGAGCCGGAGCGGAATTCAAAGTTGAGCGGACGCAACCGATGTATTTCGGAGTGCTTATACTCGACCTAGGCATTATATTTAGCCGCAACAGATGCCCTCGGTCAACGCAAGCTCCGCTGGGCTAGTGGTTTCGGCCAGCCGAAATCCTCACCCCAACTTAACTGATTTCACATTTCGACGCCGAAAACGAATCGCCCAGGAACCCTAAAATGCCTACATTTTCACGCTTTTTTTGCCTATTGGCCGTGGCGGCGATGATCTCGACATGCTCAGCTCAAGACTCCGCCAAAGAAAAGGAAACTTCGAAAGAAAACTGGATTCAGCTTTTTAACGGAAAAAATCTCGAAGGCTGGACGCCGAAAATTCGCTATCACGACTTGGGCGACAATTACGGCGACACTTTCCGAGTCCAAGATGGCCTTCTTCAAGTTCGCTACGACAAAGATAAATACGAAGCATTCGGCGAAAAGTTTGGTCACTTGTTCTACAAACAGCCGTATTCGCATTACCGTTTGCGAGTCGAGTACCGCTTTGTGGGCGATCAGTGCAAAGGTGGTCCAGGCTGGGCGACGCGCAATAGCGGCATGATGCTGCACTGCGAAGATCCGAAAACGATGACTAGGGATCAGGACTTTCCGGCTTCGATCGAAGTGCAAATCCTCGGTGGCAACGGCAAAGATGAACGCGCGACTGTGAATCTGTGCACGCCGGGCACCAATGTTGTTATGAACGGCAAATTGTTTCTGCCCCACTGCACCAGTTCAAAGTCGAAGACTTACCATGGCGAACAGTGGGTTACAGTTGAAGTCGAAGTGCACGGTCATGGTGTGATGAAGCACAGCATCGATGGGCAAGTCGTGTTGGAATACACCGAACCGCAGTTAGATGAGCGCGATGCGCATGCCAAGGAATTGGCCGCAGCCAAAGGCACAGTCAAACTCGACGGCGGCTTCATTTCGCTTCAATCCGAAAGCCATCCAGTCGATTTTCGCAAAGTCGAATTGTTGGTCTTGGAAGAATAGTGCTTCGAGCTGCAGGAGACTGGCTAATTTCGACTGAAACTGAAAATTCGAACAACGATCATTGCGTACTGCTGTTCGACATTGACGGAACGCTTATCGATTCGCAGGGTGCGGGCGGCGGAGCGCTGTTGCAGGCGGCTCGTGAACAGTTTGATCGACCCAACATTCAACCTGTGCCGCTCCACGGTCGAACTGACTGCGGCATCATGTCGGAATTGCTTGAAAACGCTGGAATTCCGGCGACCAGCAGCAATCTGCAGCGATTGCGGGACGCCTACTTCGACTTGCTTCCCATCGAACTGCAGCGGCGCGGTGGTCGCGTGTTACCGGGCGTGATTGAATTGCTGGAGAACTTGGTAAACGATCCGCGCTGCCACTTGGGAATTGTCACTGGCAACATGCCGCAGTCCGCTCAGCTCAAGCTCGAGCATTTCAAACTGTGGGACTATTTCCGTTTTGGTGCCTACGGGCACGAAGCGCCGCAGCGTCGCGACTTGTGCGATCCAGCTTGGCAATCGGTTCGCGACTATGCGACTCAGCGCTGCAACGGCCGCGAGATAGCGTCAAACGTCGTCTTGATCGGCGACACGATATTGGATGTCGACTTGGCGATTGCCATGAGAGTTCGCTGCCTAGCCGTCTGCACAGGTGGTAGCGACGCACACTCGCTTGCTTCCGCTGGAGCGGATCATGTCGCGCAGGACCTTTCGGAAACTGAGAATATTTTGCGTTGGTTTTTCTCAACGCCTGACAATAAAACGCCCTATCCCTCAAAAGAAATCTAATTTCAACATGGCCCCTGAAGAAGAACTGGACTCCGCTCTGCCGGAAGACACCACGCCTACCGTTACACCTCAGACCGAACCCGCGAGCGAAAATCTGCAGATCGCGGCTGAAAAGCTGGGCTTAACAATCGAAAGTGAAAAGCTCGCGCTGATGGAGCAGTACTGTCGTTTGCTGTGGGACTGGAATGAGAAGATCAACCTAACGCGACATACCGATTTCGATCTCTTTGCACGCCGCGATCTGCTTGATAGCTGGCATTTGGCTCAGCAGTTGGCGGAAGGCGAAGACGTTTTGGATGTGGGAACAGGCGGAGGTGTCCCCGGCATCTTGCTGGCAATTTTGCGACCGGACCTGAATGTCAGCTTATGTGATAGTGTGGCCAAAAAGTCAAAAGTGGTCGATGACATGGTCTTGAAACTAAAATTGCCGATACCTGTTCACGCAATGCGAGTGCAGGATGTTCTCGAGGATTGGCGATATAGTAGTCTAGTCACACGCGCGGTCGGTTCGATCACTCAGCTCACAGGTTGGCTGAAGGACTACTGGCATTGTTTCGACCGTTTGCTGGCAATTAAGGGTCCGCGGTGGGTCGAAGAGCGCGGAGAAGCGCGGCATCGCGGCTTGCTCGGCGGCATTGAGCTGCGCAAACTGGACTCCTACAACATGCCCGGAACATCCTCAGAATCGGTAATTCTGCAACTCATGCGACCGCGCGGTTAGTGTGAATTACCCTCGGAGGCTTGAGAAATTGTAATCTTAAAGCAAGATGGTAGACGCTCGAGTTCAACAACTATTCATTCATTAAACCCGAATAAACAGCTTTCAAACCTTAACGAACCGAATGTTATGTCCGCATATTCTCTAACGCACTTAAAATTGTTGGAAGCGGAAAGCATCCACATCATTCGCGAAGTCGCGGCTGAATTCAAAAAGCCAGTGATGTTGTATTCGATCGGCAAAGATTCGTCGGTCATGACGCATCTGGCGCTCAAGGCGTTCTATCCCGACAAGCCACCGTTCCCGTTCATGCACATCGATACGACGTGGAAGTTCCGCGAGATGATCGAGTTTCGCGAAAAGTACGCTCGCGGTGAATTGGGGCTCGACCTGATCGTGCATATCAACGAAGAAGGTCGCAAGCTGGGATTGCATCCAGCCGAGAACAGCGAGAAGCATACCGAGGTAATGAAGACCGATTCGCTCAAGCAAGCACTGAATAAGTACGCCTTCGATGCAGCCTTCGGTGGCGCGCGACGCGATGAAGAAAAGTCACGATCCAAAGAACGCGTCTTTTCGTTCCGCGATAAATTCCACCGCTGGGATCCGAAGAACCAGCGTCCAGAACTGTGGAGCCTCTACAACACCAAAGTGAATCCAGGCGAGAGCATCCGCGTGTTCCCGTTGAGCAATTGGACGGAACTCGACGTGTGGCAGTACATCCACTTGGAGAAGATTCCGATCGTGCCACTCTACTTCGCTCAAGACCGTCAAGTTGTCGAGCGTGGTGGAACTCTGATTATGAAAGACGACGAACGCCTAACACTGAATCCCGGTGAAGAATTGATCACCAAACGCGTTCGCTTCCGTACGCTCGGTTGCTATCCGCTGACAGGTGCTGTCGAGTCGGATGCAAATACATTGCCACAGATTATTCAAGAGATGCTCCTGGCAACAACCAGCGAACGGCAAGGCCGCATGATCGATAAGGACGCGGGCGGCGCAGGCATGGAAGAAAAGAAGAAGCAAGGCTACTTCTAAACTCCGTAGCACAAACACGCCAGTTCCTTGCCCGAATTAAATTGCAAGTAACCGGCGAAACCCTATTTTATGCCTCACTAAGACCAAAAGTTATCAACGTACACAGTAAGCAAACATGAGTCACAAAAGCGATTTGATTGCGACCGATATCGAAGCCTACCTGGCTCTGCACGAACGCAAAGAACTGCTGCGTTTCATTACCTGCGGAAGTGTAGATGACGGCAAGAGCACTTTGATCGGGCGCTTGCTTTACGATTCAAAAATGATCTACGAAGACCAACTCGCACAGCTCGAAAGCGAATCGGTTACACACGGAACGACAGGCGGTAAGTTTGACCCAGCCTTGGTCACCGACGGTTTGAAAGCCGAACGTGAACAGGGCATCACAATCGATGTCGCTTATCGTTACTTCTCGACCGCCAAACGCAAGTTCATCATCGCTGACACGCCGGGCCACGAGCAATACACCCGCAACATGGCCACCGGTGCATCAACGGCTGACTTAGCCGTGATTTTGATCGATGCTCGCTACGGAGTGCTCACACAAACCAAGCGGCATAGCTTTATCGTTTCGCTGCTAGGCATTCGCCACGTGGTCGTCACGATCAACAAGATGGACTTGGTCGACTTCAGTGAAAAACGCTTTGAAGAAATCTGCACCGCATACCGTGACTTCGCTGCGCGTCTGGACCTTCCCGACTTGCACTTCATTCCAATTTCCGCGCTCAATGGCGACAACGTCGTCGACCCCAGCCCAAGCATGCCCTGGTATCGCGGCAGCACGCTAATGAATTTCTTAGAGTCGGTTTACATCGGCTCCGACCGCAACTTGGAAGACTTCCGTTTCCCAGTTCAGTATGTGAATCGTCCCAACCTCGACTTCCGCGGCTTCTGCGGCACGCTCGCGTCCGGGATTATTCGCAAGGGCGACGAAATCATGGTGCTGCCATCGCGGCGCACAACAAAGATTAAAAGCATTGTGACCTTCGATGGTGAAGTCGAGGAGGCTTTCACACCGCAGTCCGTCACATTAACACTGGAGGACGAAGTCGATTGCAGCCGCGGCGACATGATCGTTCGGCCTGGAAACGTTCCCAAAGTTGGCAACGACTTCGATGCAATGATGGTCTGGATGAGCTCCGAAGCGATGGTGCCCGGCAAGACTTACTTGTTCAAGCATGCCAACCAAACGATTGCCGGCCACATCGAATCGCTGCGCTATCGAGTCGATGTCAATTCACTTCATCGCTCGCCAGCGCCCGATCTCCAACTAAACGAAATCGGACGTTGCACGATTACGCTCAGCCAACCGATTTACCATGACCCCTATCGCCGCAATCGAACCACTGGGGCGTTCATTGTGATCGATCGCATGAGCAACATCACTGTTGCCGCGGGTATGATCACTAGTCGCGAATTGGATAAGAAAGCCAAGATCGCGCAGTGGGAAGTGGAAGATGTCCAGGACTCATCCAGCGCAGCAGGTATCAAACAGGTTACCGCTGAAGAACGTCAAGCTCGCTTGGGTCAACGACCTGCAACCGTCCTGTTCACTGGGCTGAGCGGCAGTGGTAAGTCGACGATCGCTCGCGGAGTCGAACGCGTACTGTTTGATCTCGGTCGCACCGCCATTGTGCTGGACGGCGAACAACTGCGTCGCGGACTCACTCACGATCTCGGTTACTCCGCCGAAGATCGCTCGGAAAATCTGAGACGCGCCGCGCACATCGCCAGATTACTCAACGACAACGGAATTATCTGCTTGGCCGCGCTAGTCGCACCCTCGCAGAACGTACGCTCGAAGGCAATGGACTTGATCGGCAAAGAGCACTTCCTGACGGTTCACGTGAACGCTCCGATCGAAGTCTGTCGTCAGCGCGATCCGAACGGCGAATACGCCACCGGCGGTGCTGCCGCAAACTACGAAGCTCCCACTGCCGCTGACCTCGTGCTCAACACAGACGAAGCGTCTATCGACGAATGTATCGAACAAGTGCTGGTACTTCTGCGCGATCGCAAACTCATTCGTTAGTCAGCGTTAGCTAGGTTACGAAAGCTCACTGCTTCTTGCTCGTCAGCCATTCGATTTCCGTTTGGCTGAGCTCTGGCGTAACGGGCTGACAGTAGTCCAGCGCATAATCGTAGCCAGCGCGATCGTAGACCAAGTTGAAAACCTGCTGCAAATCGAGCTGCACGTCCGGGTCGTCGCCCGCCAAAGGGATTGGAATAACCGGCAGTCGATGCAGCAAAGGCCAGCCGTAGACTTCGACCAACGGTCGCCGCTTAGCTCGACTGATCATCGCAAAGTAATCGCCCGGTGGCGGACCTGAAATCAACGTTCGCTCACCGCAGCGAAGTAAATCGAGCTCAACGAAATGAGCCTTTGTCTTGAGCAAAGCGGAAGACTTTTCCGTGTACTCGCGGCGACCATCAGTTCCTTTGCGCTTATTTGTTGGCGACAACATCTCAATCACCGTCACCACTTCGCTGGGCTTTCCGCGGCGAATCGTCAAGAACGTTTCACGATGCTCTTCTTCAAACGGAATCGTACATGTTTTCGGTTCCACAGAACTCTCTTTCATCACCGCTATGCCACCGTCAGACTCGTCGATTGGCGTAATCGCTCTACCAAACTTTATGAGCGCAGCGTCTGCAATAAAGGTCTGTACAGGCGTCTCGGGATCATGCGTCTCCAAGTAAATGCGTCGTTCCACTTCCACAACATAGCGCGGACGCACCGCAATCACGATCGCGTCGCTGAGCGCCGTTAAAAATCTAGTGTGAAAGTCCTCCCAATTCTGACTTTCGATAAATGGATCCATTCCTGGAAAGGGTGAAGGCATGATCATTTCCGCTGCCAAGGTACCGATTGCGAAGCACCGATTGCGATAGAACCAATTATACACGCTGCTCATAGCGTTCTAATTGGCGACTTGGTGGCGGCGTAAACGCTTCCGCTCAACACGAGCAACTCACCAACCCACCGCACCGGAAACCCCGCAAAATGGGCCGCGAACCGACGCACAGAATCATCGGAAACGCAACCCACTTTTCCGCTTTTTTCCAGGCAAAAAAACCGCTCTAAAAAGCCACTCAAAACACCACAGGTGCTGACTTTTGCGGCTAACCATCGCTTTCCGCCCCCCCTCCCGGCGAGGGGATGAAAGTTAACCGAAATCCGTTTGCACACAGGGCGGAAACCATGCAGACTTGAGGCGTAGGCAAGGACGGCCGCGGCTGTTTTTCCACTGTGGTAACCAGCCGATGCACACAGGTTTGCATCCAGCGGTTTTCTATGGTGATAACATGACTGACGTCGATCGCGCCTATAACCATGTACGAAAAGAGCTCGCCGAAGTAGGTTTGCTGGCTGAAGGCAAGTACTTGGATCAAATCGAGCTTTGGATCTCCGATCGCCCCAGCCAAGGCGAATCAGCGTACATCTTCGAAGCTCCTGGACCTTGGGTCACCCAAGGTTATAAACCAGGCGTGATCTATCTGCCAAGCGATACGCCCAACGTTCCGAATCTGCCTGGCCTGACTCTAATCGATGTGATTCGACATGAGTTCGCACACGCTTGGTACTACATCGATCCAAAGTTCTTCCGCGAAGAATGGTTCGTTCGCACTTTCGGAGCTCAGTACAAGAATTGCAATCCGCGTGCCCTTGAGGCTTGGAAGCGGCAATTACAGAACAACTTCGAACACCAACTTCTTCTGGCTCGCTGTCGTTCGGAAGAGACTCGAAAGAAACTGTACCGCAAACTGCTCTACAAGAACTTCGTTTCCGGTTACGCATCAAACTGCGCTTGCGAAGATTTCGCCGAGACTTTCATGTTCTTCCTGAAGTATCGCAACTCGCTCGACCGCTTTGCCGAAAGCCGACCTGTGGTCTACCAGAAACTGCGATCCGTCGAGCGCGCCGTCAACAAGACCGCTCGCCGACTTCGATCCAACCGCGGCACAACTTGGCGAGTCCTCTCGGCCTAGGTCCCGCATTCCGTTCGGTCAACTAACTAAGGCCAAAGACTCCGAAGCGAAATACCGACCGCACGCAACTTCGGAATGACCAGCTCATCAATGTCGTCGCGATCTCGGCTAGTCAGAACATAATCCGTTCGGCTAGCCAGCACGACCAGCACTCCGATGGCTACGGCCGAAGCCAAAGGCCCAAGCAGCAGAATGGCTGGGAAAGTCGCAAGGATGAGCGTTCTCGCACCCACGGCGCATCCCAGCCGTCGCATGCTGCGAAACGTCAGCGCCATCACCACAAAATTGGAGACCAGTGTCGCAACGACCGCTCCCCACAGCCCAAAAGGCTGAATCAATACACCGTTTAGTCCAACATTGATCGCTAGGCCGATCGCCAGAATCAGACAAAACTGCTTCGCTCGCTCCGCGCACACCAGGTAAGACGAAGCGATCAAATAAGTGCTCTGCCAGATGCATTGGATGAACGATAGCCCCAAAATCGACTGGGCGACAGCGTAACGACCTTCGAAAAAGTGCTCAAACACGATCGGTGACACGAGCAATGCAGACACGCCAAGTCCTGTAAACACAACGCTTGTGACGGAAATAACCTGAATCATCCGCCGTCGAATGTTCTCATGATTGCCCGCCTCCCAATCAGCACTCAAATAGGGCAACACTAACCCGCTCAGCATTAGTGCCAAACTGGATACCAAGTTAGGCATAATGCGCCCGCAGTAATATTGCCCCACCAAAGCCTGCCCAACTTCGACTCCGCCGCGCGAGAAGTGCAGCAGCATGTAACGGTCGCAAAGATCGAACGTGTTCGACAGCAGATTAGTCGTCCATAGTGCTGCTGCAAACGGCAAAATGCGAGGCCACAGTTCGCGATGAGTCATCGGCCCACTCTGAACCAATTCAGCGCGACAGTTCAACCAAACACTCCAAACGCCAATCGACATCCCCACCATGCATGCGGTCGCGTACGACGACAACAACACTGTCCAATCCGCCCCGATGCTCAACCAGAAAATACTCAGCACCGCAAAGGTTACACCGTTTGCAAACTGCATCCAAGAAATCGCTCGCACCTGCCGCAGTGACAACGTTACATCGTAGACAAAGTTGTAACTGACCTGGGCCAACAGCGCGACCACGGTCCAGCCGACCACGCGCATCGACGCGGAATCGCGATAGACCAGCCACGCGAATGACTCTGGAGAGGCCACCATCGAGATCGCCAACCCCGTTGTGCTCAGACCAATCATCACCCCAGTCCGAGTCAGATAGATGCGCAAACAACCACGCTGGCGATAATACTCAACGAATTTACCGAACGAACCTGGCAAGCCGAGCACGACCAACGGTGCCGCGAACATAAAAAAACTGTTCGCAAGCGCCCAGTGACCAAGCTCGCTATCGGACAGAAACTGGCAGAAGCCAAAGTTTCGCAGCAACCCGACGACCCGCTGCCCCAAATTGATGAACAGCATCACCATCACGCCATGCGCGAACGAATCGCCGATCACGTTCGCGGTCGGCGAGGCTGTGTGCTGTGCGGGAACAGTAGCGAAGGACATCGCGATGGGAGATCCGGCAATCCAAGGGTGGAATAGCGAGTGTAGTGATGCTAAAAGCTACTTCGCCACTGTGCTGCGTCCAACGAAAGGCCGCTCAAGTTGGCAAAATGCCGGTAAGCCGCAACCACTTTCATCACCCACAAATCGTCAAAACTGGCAATATCGCTACGAAACACAGAAACACGACTCGCTGACGAAACTTCGCAAGCTAGATTTGGTTTAAAACCCGACCACCTTTCATCCCAATCGATGTGACTGTCCTCGATTCCTGAAATGACGACAATACTCCCATCTCGGTCAATTGGTTAAACGTGTGTGATTAAAAATCGCCGGAGAGCCCCTACATGCGTCGGCACATTCAACAGATCGCTACGATCGGCTTGGCCAGTTTCTTGGCATTCGTTTCGTCAGCTCAAATTGCGTCAGCTCAAGATCGCTTAAGCCGCGATCAACAGCGATTCTTCGAAGCCAAAATTCGCCCCGTGCTCGTCGAACATTGCTACGAATGCCACTCCGCCAAGTCTGAGGAGATAGGCGGCAAACTGCTGCTCGACACTCGCGAAGGCATCCGCGCTGGCGGCGAATCGGGCCCCGCCGTTGTGCCCGGCAAACCCGGCAGCAGCCTGCTACTGATCGCAATGCGTCATTCCGATTCAAAGCTGATCATGCCACCCAAAGACTACGGCGACAAATTACCAGCCGCAGTCATCGCCGACTTCGAGAACTGGATCAAAGCCGGCGCGCCCGATCCGCGCGCAGGCGGTTCAAAAACCAAATCCCAAGTTGGCTCAGAAGAATCGCGATCGTGGTGGGCTTGGCAACCTCTCAAACCAGCTCCCGTTCCCACCATCAACGATCCTCAAAACTGGGCAAAGAACGATATCGATCGCTACATACTGGCTGGCCTCGCTGAAGCATCGATCGCACCGTCACCCGACGCTGACCAACTAACCCTCGTCCGTCGGATCGCCTTCGATCTGACCGGACTGCCGCCTTCTCAATCAGATCTCGAAAAGTTCGCACGTGGCCAAGATCCCGCACCAATCGAAGAACTTGTCGATCAATATTTAAACAGCGATCAATACGGCGAACGCATGGGCCGCCGCTGGCTGGACGTCGCGCGATATGCTGAATCGACCGGTAAAGATGTCAACGTCACTTACCCACACGCATGGCGCTATCGCGATTACGTGATCGATGCCTTCAACGATGACCTTCCCTATGATCGTTTCGTCAAAGAGCAGATCGCAGGTGACTTAATCAAGACCGGCGACAAACAAGCCGCAGCCCGACAAACGATCGCAACCGGCTTCCTAGCGATCGGTACCAAGGGCCTCAGCGAACAGAATCCCCGTCAGTTCGCAGTCGATCTAGCCGACGAACAAATTGATACAGTCTCTCAAGCGTTCCTCGGCGTAACAATCGCCTGCGCCCGCTGCCATGATCACAAGTTCGATCCGATTTCGCAGCGCGACTACACCGCTATGGCGGGCATCTTTCTTTCCACCAAAACGCACTTTGGAACTGTCGGCGCGGTCGGCGGCCGCAACCGTTCCACCACCATCGAACTGCCCAACGAATTCAACAATCCACAAGCAACTCGTTCACTGACCAAACAACAGTATGAACAGTTGAGGTCGCGCGTCGAAGAACTTGAAACTCAACGAAGCGAATACTTTGCTGAACGCCTCGCCGAACGTCGCGCAGGCAAAGAAAGTGCACCACCTCCGAATTTCGTCTTCGTCCAAACCCAACTCGCACAACTCCAAACGACACTCGACGGTCTTACTGAAACCGGCGCCAACAAAGCACTTGCGATGGGCGTTTCGGATAAACCCGCACCCACGGCGCCCGGTCGCTTTCAGCAACGCTTCGCACGCGCAGTGCAACCCGGTCGCGGCCCAGCGGACGTAATGAGCATTATCGACAGCCCTCAACTGATTCGCGGCGAGATCGACAAACCAGGCGAAGTCGTACCGCGCGGCCTGCCGGTTTTTCTCACCGGTAACAAACAAGCCAAAATTGATCCGAACCAAAGCGGTCGACTCCAACTCGCAAACTGGATCACCTCTGAACACAATCCGCTGACCGCGCGCGTCATGGTCAACCGAGTTTGGTCCTGGCTGTTCGGACAAGGCCTCGTTAAATCTGTCGACAACTTCGGAACCACCGGTGACCTGCCCAGCAATCAAGCTCTGCTCGATCATCTCGCCAAGCAGTTCATGGATCAGCAGTGGTCCGTCAAAAGACTAGTCCGCGAAATCGTTCTATCCCACACCTACGCTCAGTCCAGCGACCATAACGAAGTTGCGTTTCTCGCGGACCCAGAAAACGAATTGCTCTGGCGAACCAACCGCCGAGCGCTCGAAGCAGAATGTCTTCGCGATGGCTTGCTTGCCGCCAGCGGTTCGCTGCGTCCCGATCGTCCGCACGGCTCCATGATCTCACGCAGCGGCGATGGAAACATCGGTGGTCGTCGCGGCAATGGTATCACCGAAGAACAAATCGCCACCGCCAATGACCCGCATCGATCTCTCTACTTGCCTATCACCCGCAACGTTCTACCCGACTCACTCGAACTGTTCGACTTCGCCGACAATTCAATGGTCAGCGGAACGCGCTCGACCACCATCGTTCCCTCCCAATCGCTCTACTGGATGAACAATCCAGCCGTCGAAACCGAGTGTCGAATCCTAGCCGATGAGTTGCTCGGACAACTGCAATCCCGCTCCGATACTTCGACTCTGATGAAAGGTCGTCTAGCTAAATCACCGCCGCTGAGCGACGATCGAATCGAACAACTCTTCAATCAACTGTCACTCAAAATTCTCTCGCGTCCGCCGCTCCCCGAAGAACAACAAGCCGCTTTGGCTTTCGTCCAGCAGAAACAAGCTACCGACACTTCGCATCAAACCATCTGGGCCAGTATCGCGCGCTCGCTATTCGCAAGTGCGGATTACCGCTTCCTGAAGTAACGCAACCTCCGTTCTCTCGCCCGCTTCCATTTCTGACACAACGTATTCTGATTCATCCACACAAGTCGTTGCACCGGAGACTCTTTCATGGCCAACTCTCAACTCTGCAGTCGAGTCATCCCGCTCTGTTCGCGGCGCGCCATGCTGCAATCGCTCAGTTGTGGTTTCGGATGGCTCGCCTTCAGCGACCTCGCACGCCGCTCAATGGCCGCCGATGCGACGCCGACCACACATTTTCCCGCCACAGCTAAACGTGTGATCTTCTTATGCATGCGCGGCGGTCCTTCGCATCTCGACACACTCGACTACAAACCGAAACTGATTGCCGATTCAGGAAAACCTGGACGACGACCCGGCAGCAAACTTCTTGGTTCGCCCTGGAAATTCGAACAACGCGGCGAAAACGGTCTGTGGCTCTCCGACCTTCTTCCAAACTTGGCCAAGCAAGCCGACCGACTGTGCGTTCTCAATGCAATGCACACCGATGTGCCCGCGCACCCACAAGCCTTCGTGCAGTTGCATACGGGCACTTCGCGATTCGTCCGACCGTCACTCGGCGCTTGGACCATGTACGGACTCGGCAGCACCAATGAGAACCTGCCCGGCTTCGTTACGATCACACCACCCAACGGTTTCGGCGGTTCGCAGAACTATGGCGCCGGATTTCTGCCCGCCACAAACCAAGCCACGCGACTCGGCAGCGAGAATCGTTCGATCACCTCAGCCGTAATTCCTAATCTCCGCCGCTCGCAAGGCATCCATGAACAGCGCACCGAGCTCGATCTGCTGCAGCAGTTCAACGCAGCCCAGCGAAACGCAGCCCAGCGAAACGCCTCACCGCACGATCCTCAGATCGACGGCTTGATCGAATCCTTCGAACTCGGTTTCCGCATGCAATCCGAACTCCCACAGTTGCTCAGCCTCGATGAAGAGACGCAAGCCACCAAAGAACTCTACGGCATCGGCCAACGAACCACCGAAGACTTCGGTCGCAAATGCCTGCTCGCACGACGCATGGTCGAAGCCGGTGTGCGCTTCGTCGAAGTTACTCACGGCAACTGGGATCAACACTTCAATCTAAAGACGGCGCTCGCTAACAACTGCGAAAGCATCGATAAACCTGCCGCAGGTTTGCTGGCCGACCTCGAAGCGCGTGGTCTGCTCAAAGACACACTCGTCATCTGGTCCGGCGAATTCGGTCGCACTCCGCACGCTCAAGGCAACGATGGCCGCGACCACAACAACGAAGCGTTCTCGTGTTGGATGGCCGGCGGCGGATTGAAAGGCGGATTCAGCTACGGCGTCAGCGATGATTACGGTTACGAAGGTGCTGAAAACCGTGTATCGATTCACGACTGGCACGCGACCATTTTGCACCTACTCGGGCTCGACCACGAACGACTCACCTACCGCTACGCCGGTCGCGACTTCCGTTTGACAGATGTCTACGGCAACGTCATCCGCGACATCATCGCGTAACGCACTTTTGCCCCAGTCAGCGATTGGGTCGCGCCTCTGCTTCGCCCTATCCCCGCACCACAGCACCATCTACTCGCTACTCGCCACTAACTACGCCAACGGCGTTCCGTCCGACAGCCCAGGGTTGCGAGCGAAGCGAGCTACCCTGGGTCAAGAACAGCCCACCTAATTTACCCCGACGGGCAACGCTGTGAAGCATTTTCATTGAAGGAAATGCGGCGATTTCGGCCCAAAGGGCCATTCGATTGCCCAGCCTGGGCCAACGGCCCAGGAAGAGTCAACATGATGCCAGCAAAGGCCTGAAGGGCCGATCATTTGATTT
>JBGSOM010000144.1:0-14676 GCA_041739135.1 Pirellulaceae bacterium | reverse complement strand
CGCTCCAATCCGAAACTCGCGCCTGGGCGTGCGACGTTAACCAAACTCAGCGCGGTGTAGACTGGCAAATGAAGATCGACGATGCGAGGATGAAACTAACCTCCGTCTACCCTAAGATTAAGGTGTGACAAAGCACTAGCGGACTTATCGCAGTGGATTCCCAAGACACATTGAACCGGGCGTTTTCAAGTCGATAGCAGCGCGGTCGTTGCCTGATTCGATGTAGATAACCGCGAATGCGGTGACAGGTGATAGCCTGGGATGAAGCTTCGGACAAGCGTAAGCGAGTTCGAGCGGAATCCCAGGTTAGCTGGCGATTCATATCGCGGACGAGTATTACACATGGCGACGAGCAAACGCGTGACCGAGTCCGCAACATCGGTGATGTCGCTATTCGCTGGCCGTGACCCCAGTTGAGACCTCAGCTCAATGTTGCCTGATGTCAGGTCACTTGTTCGGTCGCGTTGTGGTCGCGACCAAAACCTGAGGTTACGCGAGATACTCGCTGGGGCTCGTTCTCGCTCACCCCAGGCTATCACATGCCACCGCATTCGCGGTTCAGTATTCAGGCCGAGTAGGTCTGAATCCGATGCAACGATGTCAAACGAAGATTTTCCACGGGCTGGTAATGAGATTTTTGCAATGTACGACGATGAGGAGTCGCAAATTGGAGATACAATAAGCGGCTGTGCGTTCGCTTCAGTTCGATGCGATTTACAGTGGCTCGATTTCTCGCTCGCTGTGGGTAAGAATTGGTTTTTATCCTCTCCGATTTCAATGCCCTAGTGCTCAATTTATTTTCTTGTGAGCCAGCCAATAGTTGAACCGCATTAGGTCGACTCAGCGTGAGTAACTTTTCCTTCGAAACCCGCGGTTAGCTAACGCCGACGGCTCCCTAAGTCTGTGAACCAGTAAGTTTTCAGTCTGCTAGTTCATCATCCACCGTTCCCACTAAGGACCGAGTAGAATTGAACTGCGTCGTAAGCGTTCACTATTAGATGCAAAGTTGTCGCAGGGAACTTCGGAAATGGCTGAAAAAATTGACTGGTATGCAGCCGCGAAGCAGCGCGAGGAAGTTGACCGGAAGTGGTTGCAGTCGTTGAGCGTTGAAGATTCGATTCGTTTGTACTTTAGTCTCGCGCGGTTTGCGTTGTCTCAGCGCGATGCGTCTGAGGGCTGGAAGCGGTTGGAAGAAGAACGCTGGCAAGAGAAAATTGCCTACCGACTCAAACTTCAGCGTGCAGTGCGAGTTGTGGGTAGCAATGATGAACGTTGATCCACTAACTGGAACGCTACATGACGTGGCGGAATTTCTGAATGTGCAGGGGATCGCATTCGCCTTGATTGGCGGACTTGCGGTCGCGGTGAGAGGAGAACCGCGATCTACGTTAGACGTGGACATCATCGTTGACTGCGATGTTGAGCGAGCGCTGGAGTTGGTAACGCAGCTAAACGAATCCAATTTTCGCCCATTGTTTGAAGGTGTCGAACAGGTCGTCAAAACAGGCCTATTGTTGCCGCTTGTCCACCAGCGGTTCGGAATCAAAGTTGACATTGCCATAGGGATGAGTGGCTTCGAGCAAGATGCCATTCGCCAGTCAACAATGACAGCGATCGGAGCAAGCAATATTCCAGTCGTGCGATCAGAGTACTTAATCGTCATGAAACAGCTAGCCGCAAGACCTCGCGACATAGACGACATTGCCAAAATTTTTATTCGACAAGGTAAACACCTCGATTGGAATCTAACAAAGCGACTCGCAAGCCAACTCGGAGAGGCAGTGAGTGACGATTTGCTGGGACCGTTAACAGAGCTGCGTAACCGATCTGTGAGTGGTTAACCAGTGGCGGGCGTTTTTCCAAGCAGCCCACTTCTAACGAACAAGAGGCCTGCCGACTTTGTTTGACCCCGCGGATGACAAACTATCTGTTAACGGCATCACTCTTGAAGAGGTGCTGCTCGAACCTCGCAATTCGCAGATTCAGTAAGAGCAACCGCGGATTCAGACGCAGTGGATGCAACAGGCGGAATTTGTTTGGCTTTCGCAATCGACAGCCCTAGTTTTCTCAACTCAGAAACTTCGCGCAGCCGTGCATCGATTGCCTTGCTCACATGTCGACTTCTATCTTTCGACGGGGCATCACTCGCCGCTTTATGGCTAAGGTCCTATCATCTTGAATGGCCCGATTGCGCCCAAGCAATTGCGGGCAGCCGCGTCCTGATCGGTGATTTGACGGGCGACGCAACGCTCATCAAATCGGCTCTAGGAAGCCAACAACACTGGGGTTCTGCTACAATGGAAGGGGTCAACTAGCCAGCCTTTAACACACTACTCGGGAAAATGACTATCACAGCAAATGCCAACCAGATCTATTCGAGACTTCGAGCTGCGGGCATAGACAAGCCGTATCTCAAGCGGTTCGTTCTGCCGGACTGGTGGGACGATTCTGTCGCTGAAACCAAGATGGGGTTTCAGGAGCTTGCGCTGCGAATTGCCCGCGCTTTCAGTATCGATGTTGGA
The DNA here is from genome assembly GCA_041739135.1 of Pirellulaceae bacterium. Classification (GTDB taxonomy): domain Bacteria; phylum Planctomycetota; class Planctomycetia; order Pirellulales; family Pirellulaceae; genus Aureliella. The sequence goes on along the minus strand of JBGSOM010000144.1, from coordinate 12,154 downwards.
GTCCTTCTTGATCCTGAAGGGGCGATTCAGTTGTCTTCAGCGCGTTGTCTTTTCAAAAGCAACGTAGGTGCGAACAAAGACGGATTTGCGACTGCAGTGTCTCTAAGTATGCACGCAGCGGTACTTGCTGCTCAGGCGTGTAACGCGGACTATGTGAAAGTAGAAGGAATCAACCCAGAGGAAATTCGCAACTCAATTCTATGTAGTGGTGCGTCCTGCGTTGGACTGGCAGAGTTAACCAGATGGTGCTGGCAACATGGCATTCCCGTTTTGCACTTACCGGAGTTCCCCACGGCGGCGAACAAGCCGGACGGAATGTTGCTGCGTGCTAATGGTCGACCAGTCATTGTCATCTGCAAGAATGCAAAGTTTCCTGCTTGGCTGTTGTTTATCTTGGCTCATGAGCTCGGGCACCTGATCGCAGGCCATCTTGAGTCGTTTGACGCTGTTGTCGACGATTCTGTATCGGAGGCATTCGCATTCAGTGAGCACAGTGTCGAAGAGCAAGCGAATCGAAACGCGATAGCCATTTTGACCGGAGACCCGAGCCTCAGATTCAGCATGACAGGCCGCTGGCCCTCTGCCGCGCAACTCGCTCAGCTTGCAATCCAAACTGGACACAAAAAGAGCATTGACCCTGGGCATGTCGTGCTGAATTATTCGCATGTGATGGGACGCGAGCATATTGCCGTCGCGAATGCAGCTCTCAAGCAAATCGAGGGTCACCGAAACGGCCCGCAGATTCTGCGCAATATCCTGGCCGAGAATCTTCAGTGGCAGCTCATTCCCGAGGAGAGTGCCGAGTTTCTTTCGCGAGTAACCAAGATTGATTCAAGTACTCGCTGAAAACGATGCCTTGGTGAAGCTCGTTCACTGTAACCTCATTGACGAGTCGCTGAACGTGTTCCTGCCTGGGTGTCAGCATTGTCTAGCCCTTTTCAATGAGGCAGCACTCGCAAGCCAAAATGCAGATGTGAATTCCCAGACAATTTCTCCCGCTGTGTATTCTGCATAAGTAGAATATCTACTCCTCACAAAGTGCAACGAGAATTGAAATGTCCATACTACGTCCAGAAGCGCGGCCCATGGAATGGGGCCAGATGCTCGAACCACAGCAGCAAGCCTTTCAAAAGATTGTTGATTTTATCTCTCATGCGGTTCATTCTATTCCGAAGGTCGGGACGGGCTGGGAAGGTGGATTGGGTCAGAATGCGTTAGACTTTCATCGTTCTAATAGTGTGGTAATGCTTTCCGGGAAACGCGGAACCGGTAAGACCTCTTTGTTTCTTACTTTGCGTCGACTCATTCGAAACTCTTCTGGCTACACTGGCGATTCAGAAGCTCGAAGCAAAAAGATCCATGGTCCGTTGGACGATCAGTTGCGAGCGCTTCGTGAACGTGTCGTTTGGCTGGATACCCTCGATTTGGAACCTCTTCCGCATCGGAGCAGTCTGCTTTCAGCGATTTTCGCTCGCATTGAGGAAGTCATCCGTATCGAACATGGCGACTGGGATGGATTCGATAGTTGGACGGAAAATCCTAATGCAAAGGGGATGGAGAAAGCCATCTCTGATTTTGATCGCTTGGCAAACGAAATCGCATTCGCCTGGGATGACGGGCCAGGGCACGGACATCCGGGCAACCAGAACGTCGAGCCAGAAGTTGTAGCTCGAGAATTGCGTCGCGCAGAGCGCGCGCGGTTATCCATTCGCCAACGTCTTGATGATGTGTTAAATCAGTTCGCGCGAAACGTGAAATGGCGAAATGACGTAACCAACCCGCTTTTCATACTGCCGGTTGATGACTTTGACCTCAACCCAAAGCGATGCCTCGAACTGTTGCGGCTACTACGAGCGATCGACGGTGCCCGACTATTCACGATCGTACTTGGAGAGCAAACGACGGCTGCAGATGTTCTAAACCTGAGAATGTATGGTGAACTAACGAATCTAGTATCGCACGCGAGATTTGATGATCAACAATTGAAAGATCTTAGTCGCCAGGGAAGGGTGCTCGCCAATGAAGCAATTCGCAAATTGCTGCCACCGGATCAAAGAGTTGTTCTTTCGCCGTTAACTTTAGAAGAAACGTTGAAATTCAGGCCGATTTTGATGGACGACGAGTTAGACGGCCGTAGCGGCGAACTTCCAAACCTTCGGTCGTTGCTTGATGAGGTTCTTAAGCATACGGATAAGCTCGGCTTTCGAATCGTACTAGAGTCCATAGATAAAGATAAGAACACATCGCCGGATAATATCGAGTACTCTGGGCTCAACGCACTCAAGAGGACTGTTCGCCAACTAACCGATTTGTGGATTGCACTCGATCAGATTGAACGTAAATTTAAAACTGAAGATGATCAGTCAAAACGCGGTACTGCGGTAATAGATCTTTTTTGGCGAGAATTTAGCACGGCTCTCCGAGCAGAACCAAAACTTCCCGACGCATGGCGCGAGCAGTTAGATGAGGAGCTTCGTCGCTTTCCACCGTTCATCGTTGAGCTATTGCTCGAGACTAGAGAGCTCGCGACACGTCGCATTAGCTTTAGGGATGAGCTTCGTTTCGAGCTAAAGAAGTTTGAAGACTTTATTGTTGGGCAGTCAGCCGAAGATGCTAGTCGTGAAAATCGAAGTCGATTTTATCTAGGTGACGAGGCCAAAGCCACATTCGTCCTGATGAGTGATATTATTCGGAAAGACACAGGAAAAATAACATTCGTTGATCACGTCAGGAAGGTCCGAGATATGGATCTTGCTAAATCAAAATGGTTGCTGCATGATCAAAAGCTTTCGTGTTCATGGTGCGGACCCGTTTTCTGCAGTTTCTATTCTGCTGAGCGATTCCTGCAATCCTGGAACCGATTTTCCGTTACGTTTGAAGGAGGCAGGTCGCGGATAGCCAATGATGATATCAATCGTATGGCATATTTTTGGCTACTTGCTGGATTCGCAGCCACAACTATGGAGGCGGAAGATTGGAATGCGGTTCGCGACCTGGTCGAATCGTCGAAAAAGGCATTCCCAAAAGTTGGAACCAGGAAAAAAAATCCTCTTTATCAATGGATTGGAAAGTTAACGTCCACATCAAATACTTCGGAAGCGATTGATGACTGGCTGATAACCGTAGCCGTACTGTTAGCGCCAGAGAACGGTATTCCTGACGGAGAAATAGCGAAAAAATTCGCGGCCATAGATCGTGTCAATAATGTTTGGCGTGAAAACGCAGAGTTCATTCGACAAGAACGAATGGAATTTGCCAAGTCAACACAGCCCACGCTATTGAAATTGTTCTTGAACCCGTCGAGCTTTGAAGACGAAGTACGTGCGCGATTGATTCGTACTGCCTACCTTGCCAGCACAATTCTCAGTGACCAATCTGAATTGCCAATCGTTATTGACATCAAATCTGCCGTTGATGCGTTTGCAGAGCGAATGTCTCAGGTACATCAAGGCTTTGAATCGCGATTCGACAAAGCCTCACGTTTCTTCGACAAGTTCTTACCCGAAGCTTTGGAGGCCTGTACAAAGGTCCGGCGACGATTGGAGGAGTACATATCGCCAGACGATCCATTTAGCAATGTCGGACCATTCAAAAGAGAACTTTCGGATTTCCTTTCGATGTTGCGTGATGCGAATTCATTGTTTGAGTTTCTCAGCGCGTCACAGTTAACTCAAGAATCGACCCTAAACCATCCTATCAACAAGTTCGAAAAAGGCATTCTTTGTCCGCAAATTTCGGCGTTGCGTGCACTAGAATGAGAAACTCGCCTGCAATCCGCGAATTGCCTCAGTCGCTAAATCGTCTAGCAGCGGAAGTTGCCGCTTTTCCGCTAGCGACGGAAACAAGCTTCCACTGGGCACGCAACACTCTCGACGCGTCTAAAGCCGCTCGCCTTTGGCAGGATGCCGAACAACATTTGTTGCAGCGATTTGGTGTATCAGTTGATGAGCTGAACATCCTAAGAGATCAGCAATGGTACGGTCATTTGCAATTCCCTAATACACCGCAGCATCAAGGCGTCTCAATGCTCGAGTATTTGCGGTGCATTGCCGAGGGCTATCTTCGGCGTCAAGGCAATACCGCATCGCCGTTCGATCCTCGCTCATGGCAACCAAACGAACAAAACGGTCCGGACTCGCGTGATCGGTGGCGTTGGATGGCGAGGACCATTCCTACCGATCTGCTGTTAGTATCCCTCTGGAATTCGAACCATCGACCTATAGACGTTGATTTGTGCCCGCCACAGTTGGCGCAGCGGCTCCGAGACGATGGCTTTACGGAGCCACATCTCCACATGGGGGCCGGATACGATTTTTCGGTTTATTGGTCCATGTTGATGGCATCGCTAAGTGTTCGAACGACCAAGATCAACTTTCAATCGACAAGTACGTCCTTTCAGCACGGCAGCATTTTGGCCAATTGGTTATTGATCGCCGGTACCTCGCGACTGCTGCTGGCTGAGTTTTTGGTGCAGCGATCCAGATATTCATCCACTCAATTAGAATTTGCAAGTTACTTTCAATTTCGCGTCCTGAGCCAACGGAATCGAATTGGGGCAAGCCACGCCATGCTGCTACGGGATACAGTACGCTGGTTAAGCGTGGGGCGATTGGGCTCGACGGCCTCATTAGGTCAACTGCAAGCTGTTTTGCTTTCCCTATGTTATGTTCGACCAACCCTTTTTAAGAATCTAGGTCGAGACCCTCTCGATCAATGGTTTCCAGTAGGGCAACAAGATCGCCTGCTATCCGAATCCCTTTTCTATTGTGCAGCTTTTGAGTACTTCGACAGTGATGGCTCGAATGACACCGCTTTTGCCCAGATTTTTTGGCAGTACATCCGCATCCGAAACGTTCATTTCAGCGATATTGCATTGGGACCACAAACTCCTGGCCTGACAGCGTTTGGCCGTAATCATGCGCGTTTGGCAACTGCTAACTCGTTCTTAGGAATTGGAAAAATCGCGAGTCACTGTTCCTATGCCTCAGGAGTTGGAAAAGGGTTGCGGTATCTCGAACTGAGGACGGCACCACTATCGAAAGCGCACCCAATGGGGAAAGCCATACGCGCAATCGAAAAGGCACTGAAGCCAAACTTGTCATCAATGCCGAGTAAAGATCGACTTTCCGAGTGGGGTATGATCCTTCATTTTCAACGGAGAAAAGCGGAAGGAAACGATCTCCGTAACACTGAGCCATGGCAAAGAAACATACACGGAAATCCTGGCTATCGTTACAACATGAGTGGCTTTCGATTCGAATACTTCTATCGTCGAATTTGTGCCCAAGCGGCGGCGATCCTCGAATTGATGAAGATGCATCCGTCCATTTTGGCGCGTTTGCGCGGAATCGATCTATGTACTGACGAGCGCTCCGTTCCTTATTGGGTTTTCGTTCGAGTTTTTGAGCGACTACGAGAAGCCAGTGATACAGCTTGCGCAAATTACTTTGCGATGCATGGAGAGAGTTTGCAGCCGCTTCGATGCACTATCCATGTCGGCGAAGATTTCCCGCACCTGCTCAGCGGCCTTCGAGCTATCGGATTGCTATTGGATTACATGCCCATGCGCGACGGAGATCGACTTGGACACGCACTAGCTTTAGGACTGGACGTTTCGCGGTGGTGCCAGCGGCAAGGGAGTGTTGTGATGTACAAGGAAGATCGATTGTTCGATTTGGTTTGGGAGTGGGATTGCTACTCGCGCAGCGTTACGTCGGCTTCGTCTTCGCGTGCGATCTATCTGAGTTCACAGATTCGAGAACTGTCCTCAGAGATATTTAAGGTGGCCTACGAGCCGAATGAATTGAAGGAGTTGATTATCGAATTGCACAAACCGGCGGCATTACAACGGACGGGTTTTCCAAACGTTCCGCGAAAGAGCAATACAATAATCCACCGATACTTGTTGGACAGTGCAGCGTTCAAACGCGGTCGAGAAACAGTCCACGTCGATACAGCTCATGATGCCGAGTCCTGCGAGCAAATCCAACTGTGGTTGCGAAAACGAGTTGCCGAACGTGGGTTAGCGGTCGAAATCAATCCAACATCCAATTTGTTGATTGGTCAGTTCGGAGACCTAAAAAATCATCCGATGTGGCGCATCAGGAATCCGAATCGAATTGTGGGCCAGCCTACGATACCCATAGTGATCGGGTCGGATGATCCGATCACTTTTTCAACGCGGCTTCCAGATGAATACGCGATGTTATTCGACGGCATGGTGTCATCCGGTTTAAACGCCGACGAAGCGTTAATGTGGCTAGACGATGCTCGAAGGTACGGCAACGACTACCGATTTACTACAGCCAACTGGCTCACGGGTCCAAGCCGATCCTAACTCTTCGCTTTACCTCAGACCAAATTTCCGGCCCAGAAAATCTGCACTTTTTGTCCTTCAAATCGAGAATTTTCTCTTTTTCAAGACGCTTAAGCAGGGACTTCAATTGTCGAAGTACGCCGGCAGGAAGATCTTTGCCTTCTAACTTTTCAATGGTAACCCATTCTGGTTGAAAAGTCGCAAGCTCCCTCATGACCGGCCATGAGTTTGTTCCCTCAGCGAGTGATGCGTCAATCAGTTTTTTTGCTTGAACGTCAATCGCATATCGTGCCGTTGAGTCCACCACCGAGAGTGCTTCCCTGTAGACTCGCAAATCGATATTAAAGGGCCCTGCCAACACATCTTTTTCGTGCCGCTTCAAAATTTGTGCACCGATAAGATGGCATCGACCTGCTAACCCACCGGAATCTTCGACGATCGCCGCGAGAAAATCGGATTGAAAACGAATATCAGCGCCTTGCCCCTTGGCAACGGACGTAGCATTGCTGAAAAGTGAACGTACTTCATCTTCATTTAGTCGGGGAACTAGAAATTGACCAGAGATTTTACGAGTGACCGAAGGATGGTCATCAACTAATTCCTCAAAGTTGTCCGAGATTCCAATAAGGGCGAAACTGATGCTCCGAGATTTGATTATCTTACCCAAACCTTTTTTGTCATCAAGTTGATCCATCTCATCGACAAAAATGACAGGGCAAATGTCACCGTACAACGACTCAATAAGTTGTTCGGCTTCCTCAAATATTCCGTGAACAGCTAGCTGATGCTCGTTGGCATCACCTTTTTTTGTTCGCTTAGCAAGAACTAGAGTTGGGTCGAGACGGTCATACTTGTGCTTAATTTCAGAAGCGACCTTTGGGAAAACACCCGCGAAAGAACTTGCGCGCTTTAGGTTTGGATTCAACAAACGGTAAAACAATCCTTCGGTAGTTCGAACTCCTCCGTCGACTTCGCACCAAATGCCTTTGTATTTTTTCTTGCCTTCGCGCGCCTTTGGTCTGAAGGAACTCATATCACCTTGCAACGCGTGCAACACTATTCGAGCGTAAGAAGTCTTGCCAACACCGCGCTCCCCAAAAATAACAATTGAGCCTCCTGGTCGTTCCAGCGACGAAAGTGCACCCGCAATAAGTGGTTCGCGCCCAATAAACAATTGCGATGTTTCAAACCCAATAGCCGCACTTGGCGAGAAAATTTTGTATGGGTCAAAGTTTGAAGCAGCCATAACTAAGCAATCAAGGTAGTTTATAGTTTTTCAGGACAACGTTAGGATCGGCAACTTCAAAAAGGTGAAGGCATTCTGCGTATGTAAAATAGACCTTATAAGTGACCTTTTTGTTTGTGGTCGCCATTCGGCGATACGCTTCCTTCCCGAAAATTGCGATGAATTTTGCATCGTTTGCAATCCAGCTTCGGATCGTACCCGGCGTCCGCGAACCAAGGCTACGATGCTGCGCGGACCAATTCGCTGCATTGGCGACACCCAGAATGATGCGCTCTTTATCTAAGACAGAGACCTCAAGTCCGCTCGCGGCGACCACTTGATTTACTGATGGCGGTGATGGGAGTGTATTTTTACTATCGAACTGAAGCGAAGCCTTCAATCCTTTAAGTAATTGTTGTCCATAATCCCTGTCCCTTTTGTCCGAGGATTTTAATAAATCCGAAATCCGATCTATGGCGAATTGCAAGGGATCCGCAGCGATTACTTTTGCCACAATCCGATTCCTTTTAGTTCTCATGTTCTTTGATCTACCAATTTCTGCGGAGACCTACCAGGACCTGCGGGTAGTTGTAAGGAGTTAGAAGATATCAACAGATACAGTAGCTTGCAACCACTTAATGGCCCCAATTTGGGAATTTCGAAATTGGGTAAGGCAGGTAGTTTTAGTTGCCCTCATGACACGCACAAAACCGCCGAAAAGGCAACGCTTTTTCGCGAAAGAAAGTCGGTGGAATGCGGCTGAAGAGATTTCTGGCCTCGCAATGGCCGAGGTCGATTAGCATCTGAAGACGCTCGACACTATCGAGTTTCCAGTCGACGTGCATGAAATTAATGCGGTGGTAGTTCCCAGGCTGTATCAAATGCCGTAAGACGAAGTGCGTTCCCTGAGATTGCGTCGTCAAGATGTAGTCCACCAACCTTGGCAGCCACATCTTCAGCCCAGCTTTTTCGGCGGGCAGCTCAAACAAGGAAGGCGTTTCCCCAGTTCCAATCGACAGTAGGTGGATGTCCTTCAAGTCAAAGCTTGGGATGTCGCATCGATTCTTGTCGGTTTCGTCCAAGTTCGAAATTCTCATTGCATCGGTGAATGCAAGCAAACCAGGATGGTTCGCCCACACCCCGCCATCGACATATTGCCCAGGTTGTACAGGATTCTTGATTCGATGCGGCGGAAAATAGGTCGGCGCCGCCGTTGTCGCCAGGATCACGTCTTTGGCTGAGAGATTCTTGTCTCGAATCTGGTCAGGCAGATGAGCTGTACGAAAGACGATTGGACGCCCGACGGTTAACCGAGCCGAAGGAACGACGAGTCGACTCTTGGCGTCCCCCAACTTTTCGTCACCCAGCGTTTCGTGAATCGCTTGTTCCAAGGGTTCGGACGCGTACTTGGCTCGCAATATCCCGTCGGTGTCTTGCCCAAACCATTTCACGACCCGATCCGGAAGAAATTGAGCGGTTCTGCGAAATATCCCGCGCGATTGCCTCGCGAATATTTTTGCACCATGCTTTTGGTACAGGCCAAGAATCGACTTAGCATCTTTCCCCATCGCCAACGCCGCCGCAATGATCCCTCCAGTAGACGTCCCCGCGATCAAATCGAAATAGGAAGCGATCGATTCGTCTTCGCTAAGTTTGCCTGCTTCGCGCAGAATAGTCTCAACCCCATCCAAAAACGCAGCAGTGTATGCGCCACGAATGCCACCACCATCCAAACTGAGAATCTTGAATTTATACTGCGTCGATACGGCGTAAAGTTCTGAGGTAGGAGCGTTAGTCATGTTGATTGCTCTTGGTAACTTAAATACGACTCATCTGGGCAACTGTAGGACCCACAACTATAGTCGATTTTCGAATTGAAGGACGATGAAGGACTTGAATTAACGCTTCAAGTGCTCGAACACTGCTGAATCGCGCGACTCTGAAAGGTGGCAGGTGTCGAACTCTGCCAGCGATGCAAGCGCGAATTTCGCCGCCGATTGCGGAAAAGTGGGTAAAAGGGCATAATTCGGGGTTTACTTGAAAAGCCCCTCTTGCATTTCTACTGTCGCCTGCGGGGAGTTCGTTGGGAATCGGAAAAAAGCGATCCTGACGCTACTTTCGCGGAGCGAAAGGCGACTTTGGCGACAAATGCAGCTGACCACAGAATAGGTTTATGCGCCGTGGATGACAAACTGGCTTATAACGGCATCACTTTTGACGATGTGCTGCTCGAACCGCGATACAGCTCGTTCATGCCGGCTGAAGTGGATGTTTCTACGCAACTGACGAAAAACATCCGTCTAAAAGTGCCTTTGCTATCTAGCCCGATGGATACGGTCACGGAAAGCGAAATGGCAATCGCGCTAGCCAAAGTGGGTGGGTTGGGCGTGATCCACAAAAATATGTCCATCGAAGCTCAGATGGAAGAAGTCACCAAGGTCAAACGGAGCGCTAATGGCATCATTCCGGATCCGGTGACGCTGCACCCGGAAGATGATGTTTCCAAGGCTCGTGAACTGATGGACCAGCAAAATGTCTCGGGCGTGCCGATCGTCGAACGCGATGGACGGTTAGCTGGCATTATCACGCGGCGCGACCTGCGTTTTCTGGAGCAGGCTGTAACTCCAATCAAAAACGTAATGACTCGGGAAAATCTGGTCACCGCGACAGGAGCTGTAACGCTTGAGCAAGCTGAGAAGATTTTAACGGATAAAAAGGTGGAGAAACTTTTACTGGTGGACGATGAATACAAACTGACGGGGCTCATCACCATCAAAGACATTGACATGATGAAGCGTTACCCGAATGCATGCAAAGATGCAGGTGGGCGATTGCGAGTCGGTGCAGCGGTGGGAGTTTTTGATTTCGAACGTGCGGAACAGTTGATCAACCACGGTGTAGACATTCTGGTGGTCGATAGTGCTCACGGTCACTCCAAGAACGTGATGGAAACTGTCAAGGAGATTAAGAAGCGATGGAAGATCGATGTCGTTGCCGGTAACGTGGCGACTTACGAAGGCTGTCGTGACTTGATCGACTCCGGAGCAGATGCAGTGAAAGTGGGAATCGGGCCTGGTTCGATTTGCACAACACGAGTCATCTCCGGAGTAGGTGTTCCACAGATTACAGCGATTTACAACGCGAACAAAGCGGCTGAATCGGCAGGCATTCCAATCATCGCTGACGGCGGTATCCGCTACAGCGGCGACGTCACTAAAGCCATCGCGGCGGGTGCGAGCGCAGTCATGATTGGTGGTCTGTTTGCAGGTTTAGCCGAAAGCCCTGGTCGCACGATTCTTTACCAAGGTCGAACCTTCAAGGTTTACCGCGGTATGGGATCGCTCGGCGCAATGGTTAAAGGTTCGAGTGAGAGATATCGCCAGTCCGGCAGCGAAAACTTGTTAAAGCTCGTTCCGGAGGGCGTTGAGGGCCGCGTCCCATTTAAAGGCGCATTGTCAGACTTCGTCTATCAATTGGTAGGCGGACTGCGAGCCGGAATGGGATACTGCGGCACACGAAATGTAGATGAATTGCGTAAGGAAGCGCGGTTCATAAAGATCTCGCCAGCGAGTGTCAGAGAGAACCACCCCCATGACATTGCAATTACGCAGGAAGCGCCCAATTACAGCCCTGAATTCACAGCGCCGGGAGACATCAGCTAGAGCGCGAGCGTGCATCGCTGCTTTACGCCTGGCCTTGCTCGGTGGCTGTGGTCTAGTTGCATCCACCAGCATGGCTCAGCAGCCTGCGTGGCAACCAACGCGACTTCCGGACAACTCATTAGCCCGTCCGCTCGCCGCGCACGTAATGCCAAATTCGCCGGCCCAAGCTGTCTTTTCCCAGCAATCGGGAACCCAAGCTTCAGTCACCCATCAAGCTGCAACTTCGCAGGATGGACAGCAACCTTCCGGAATTTCACTGCGATGGCGATCTTCGTCGCGAAGTCCAGTTGAATCGAATAACGCTGTGACAGCGCACACCCCGTCTCACCAAGTCGCGTTTGCATCCTCCAGTCAGAATTCGATTACACGTGGGCAGGGCGTGCAGACTAGCGGAGCGACATCAAACCCGCTTCGTGACGACCAAGTTCGCGTCGCAAACTACCAAGAACAAGGTAGTGCACCTAACATCTTCAACAACCCTTTTGGCGACTCACAGCCTGCGCTGCCGCCAGCGAACTTGCCTTCGCTCCCTCCAGCACAGTCACTTACACCGGAGCAGCCAACGCTCCCGAATGATTCATTCAATCAACCTCCCGTTCTTCCAAATGATCCACTGTCGGATGCAGAACTACCACCTGCTCCATCAGATGTCGGCGAACAGACCACGCCTCCTACTGTAGATCCGTTTCCCGAACTCAAGCCCGAAATGCAGGAGCCGAGTCCGTTTGATCGACAGCCTCAGCCAAATCGAGACGACGAAAAGTCGATGCAGGAAGACGCAGGCGACGCCGATGAAGAGCAAAGTAGTCTGGAGATTCCAAAGCGAAATAAGAACGCGAATACACTTTCATGCAACGAGCTACGTGGACGCCCATTCACCAAACGGCTATCCGAAATTAACTTGGATGTTTCTCCCGAATTCGGCGAGGGACTGCGAGCTCGCAAAGACGG
>JBGSOM010000096.1:0-36954 GCA_041739135.1 Pirellulaceae bacterium | reverse complement strand
GACCTCCGTGTGGTGTGACGACGAAATCAACGCACTTTGTAGTGCGTGTTGCTATCCATGCGAAGGTCGCTTTTCCCTATGCTAGCAACGCCCCTAGTCCATCTGCCAAACGACTTAAAAGCTGGACGACCTCTGCGTTTGAGGAGGGTTAAGATCGCGTTTTCCATAAAAAACGCCGCTCTATGAGAAGAGCGGCGTCGTGATGGATTCAGTCTACGATTGTCGCAGCGATTACTTGCTGACCGAATTGATGGTCTTCAGCACGCGAGACACGATCTTGTAAGGATCTGCTGCGGAGTTCGGACGACGATCTTCAAGGTAACCTTTGTGTCCGTTGTTCACGAACGAGTGAGGAATACGAATCGAAGCACCGCGGTTCGCAACACCGTAGTTGAACTTGTCGATCGATTGGGTTTCGTGCAGACCGGTTAGACGCAGGTGGTTGTCTGGACCGTAAGCAGCGATGTGTTCCATGGCATACTTCTCGAATGCGCCCATGAGCTTCTTGAAGTACTCTTCGCCACCCGTTTCACGCATGTACTGAGTTGAGAAGTTGCAGTGCATGCCCGAACCGTTCCAGTCGCCTTTAACAGGCTTGCAATGGAACTCGACGTCGATGCCGTACTTTTCGCACAGACGAAGCATCAGGTAGCGAGCCATCCACATGTCGTCGCCGATCTTCTTCGATCCCTTGGCGAAAATCTGAAACTCCCACTGGCCCTTGGCAACTTCAGCGTTGATGCCTTCTAGGTTGATGCCAGCGTCCAAACAGATGTCGATGTGCTCTTCAACAATTTGACGTGCTACGTCGCCAACATTCTTGAACCCAACGCCTGTGTAGTAAGGTCCCTGTGGAGCAGGATAACCTTCGGCAGGAAAGCCCAGTGGTCGGCCGTTTTCGTAGAAGAAATACTCTTGCTCGAGACCGATCCAAAGATCTTCGCTTTCGTCGACGGTCGCGCGGAAATTCGAGGGGTGCGGTTCGTGGTTCGGCAACAGAACTTCGCACATGACCAAATAGCCATTTTTGCGAGTGGTGTCTGGGTACAAAGCCACAGGCTTCAGCACACAGTCGCTGCTCTTGCCTTCGGCTTGTTGTGTTGAGCTGCCGTCGAAGCCCCACAAATCAAGGTCTGCGACAGACTTAGGTTCTTTGGCGACTACTTTTGTTTTGCTGCGGAGATTCGGCTCAGGTAGGTAACCGTCAAGCCACACGTACTCTAGTTTGAAATTCTTGTCTGATGACATGGATTCATTCTCTATAAAGAACATATGAACGAAAAAGACACTCCGCCTAAACCTTGCAATCTCAGTTCACCGCGTCCCTACAACACGTTGCACCGGAGATTGACATGAGTTGCCGCCAAGCGATTTTCTCGGAATCGCTTTCCAAGCATCCATAGCGTTTGCGGTCTCGGTCAGCTCCCTACCCAAAAAGCCAACTGAATCACTAAACCAGAAGTAGCACAAAAACTATCTTTGCCTGGAGATGTCGTGGCATAAGCTAACACGCAATGCTAGCGCGGGCAAGTTCCCCTTAAATTTCCACTAACCCGCTTTTTCCCGATCTTTTAACGAAGCGACGCTTTCCAAGGGCTCCTTCCCAAGCGGGAAAACTGAGTCGGCTTCTGCGGCTGAACCTAAAGGAAACTAATGCGACGTTAATCAACTCGTATGCGGCTGCGTGGCACCAAAGAACCTTCGCGCGACGTGCGCGTGAAAACTCTCGCCTTTCCATCGCAGCGAATCGTTCTTTGTCGGCTCTGCCAAGTTGAACTACCATGGGCGCGAGACTGTTGAAAGTGTCAAATCAACAGAGTCAGTTCACTTTCCAGGCAACGGGCGACCATCGGGGATCAACCCATTGGCGCTCGGTAAAGCAGAACTGAAGGCGGCTATCGATCTTTACGACAGGTCCTACAGGTGCACGAAGCAAAGAACACTCAACGCGCGTTGGTACGCATCGGTTATGACGGAACAGTTCATAAGCAGTTTCGAGGTCCTGAAGCGGAAACGCGTTTCGAGAACGAAGTGCGTGTGCTCCGCTATCTCGAACTTCGCAAATGTCCGTTCGTTCCGCGATTGCTAGAAGCGAATAACGCTGAGCTGAAGATCGTGACGACAAACTGCGGCTCGCGCGTCGAACATTTGACGGACGAGAAAGTGAAGGAGCTGTTCGACGGGCTCGAGCAATATGGAGTTCGTCATGACGATCCCTTCCAACGCAACATTACTTACCGCGCTCAAGATGGTCGCTTTTGCATTATCGATTTCGAGTTTGCGGAGATTATCGGCTCGCCGGTCGCCGCCGAAGAGGACCATGTCGAGCGCGCCGCCTCGAACGCTACGCAACTGCGTTGGTCTGGGATGACGCACCCCGGTCGCTTCCGTCCAAATAACGAAGATACCTTCCTCGCAACGCTGCTCGACAAGCAAGGGATTCGGTATCTCGGCAAAACTGGTGAAGCTTCGATTGAAAATGCCGACTTCATTTTCGCAGTCAGCGATGGGATGGGTGGCGAGCGTTCGGGCGAATTCGCAAGTCGCATTGCGATGGATAAGATCACTTTGCAGTTGCCGAAGCAGTTCGGTTTGAACGAAGATCGCTTCGCGTCGTACAGTCACGAGATTCTGCTCAATCTTTTCGTAGCGATCCATAACGACATGCTGCGTCTAGGACGCTTTGATGCAAACTGTCGCAACATGGGCGCAACGCTAACACTGGCTTGGTTTCGTCGAGGTCGAGTTTATTTCGGCCATATCGGCGACTCGCGGCTGTACCTATTGCCCAGCAGCGGCGGGATGCAACAGATTACAGAAGATCACACGCACGTTGGTTGGCTGAAGCGCAAGGGAGAGCTGAACGAACGTGAAGTTCGAATGCACCCTCGCAAGAACATTCTGACGCAGGCACTCGGAGCCGGGCATCAATTTCTCGTGCCTCAAATCGGAGTCCTCGAGTATTCCGCCGGCGATCGTTTCGTGCTGTGCTCGGATGGCGTCACCGACGGACTGTGGGATCGCGGCATCGAGGAACTCGTTCGCGAACCCAACGCGCAGCAGCGGGAATTGCCGGACGCGAGCCGCTTGGTTTTGACCGCTGTCGCCGAGTCCGGCCGAGACAATGCTACCGCAGTTGTCGTCGAGGCTTCTTAACCTAGCCAGTTTGCTGGTCTTTGCGGCGAATCTCTGCAGCGAATCGCCCTCACAATCCGATAATCGTTCAACTGGAACGATAGTTGACTAATCTGGTCAGATAAGTACTATAAGATGCCAGAGTGACTGCGAGAACAAGCGACAAAGGCGATTTCCATGGCAATTCCAGCTTCAACGACTCATAAAAAGCCTGCGATTCCGCAGCTAAAAGTCCTGCGAATGGACGAAATCGAGAGCGAATCGCCGGCTGCGGGAAAATCGGAACGGCAGTTGGTTCAGCCGACTGAGGAGTTCCTGGCTGAGTTGGCCCGCTGCTCGGCTGAGCTGGAGAAGGCGACGCCGGAGGAGATCTTGAAGTGGGCCGTTGATCGCTTTGCACCCAAGTTCACGATGGCGACAGCGTTCGGGCCGGAAGGAATGTGCATTATTCACATGTTGGCCGCGATCGCCCCCGATACACCTGTCTTCAACTTGGATACCGGATACCAATTTGCTGAAACGCTCGAATTGCGAGAACGCGTGAAGACTCGCTACGGCATCGCCGTGGAAATGAAGCGACCGAAGCAAACCGTCGCCGAATACGAAGCCGCGAATGGTGGGCCTGTGTACTCGCGCGATCCGAATCGATGCTGCTTTGATCGCAAGATTTCGGTTCTACAGGAAGCCGCCGTTGGTTTCGACGCTTGGGCGAGTGCTATTCGACGCGATCAAACGCCCGACCGCGCTGTGGCTCCGATCGTCGGTTGGGACAAGAAGTTCGGCTTGGTCAAAGTCAGTCCGTTGGCGAATTGGACGAAGAAGGAAGTCTGGGGATTGATCAGCAAAGAGGACATTCCTTACAACCCGCTGCACGATGAAGGTTACACATCGATCGGATGCCAACCTTGCACACGTCGCGTTGCGCTGGGCGAAGACGAGCGCGCGGGACGTTGGAGCGGCTTTGCCAAGACTGAGTGCGGACTTCACAATAGCTAGAGCGTAAACACAAATGCAAATTCCTGTCAAAGCTCACTATGCTGCAATCGCAATGCTCGCGCTGGCCGCGCGTTACCGCGATGGTGAATTGGTTTCGGCGCGCACCGTGTCCGAAGATCATAACGTTCCGAATCAGTTTCTAGTGCAGATACTTCAGCAACTTCGTTCCGCGGGATTGATCTGCAGTCTTCGCGGTTCGAGCGGTGGTTTCAAATTGCAACGCGCGCCGGAAACGATTTCACTCGCGGAGATTGTCGACGCCGTATGTTCAGCTCAAACCACTTCGCTCACGGGCAGCGATGCGTCCACCGCGAATTCTTCAAATCTGAATCGCGTGATGTCGCAAGTTTGGGAGGACATCATGCAACAGCAACGCAACCAACTCGAACAACGCACCCTGCAAGATCTGCTCGAGTCATCCGCAGCGGAATCCGAGGCGATGTTCTACATTTGAGTTCGGCGGTTTCGGCCAGGCGGAGAATGCTGCAGCCATTAATCTGCATCGCCAACACTTATCTGAAGCACCGCTTCGCAGCCGCCGGTGGTTCGATTGGCGATTGAAAGAGTGCCAGCGTGCGCGGTTGCAATCATTTGAGCTTTGGAAAGTCCCACGCCCAAACCACGCCCCGCTTCGCGTCCGCTGAAATACGGATCGAAACAGTGCTGGAGTGCTTTCTCCGAAAGTCCTGGACCTTGATCGCGCACCGCCCAAGTGAGCAGGCCTTCGCTCGCGGTCATTGATACTTCGATCGTGTCGCCCGCGCGACTCGCTTCGATTGCGTTGCGAATCAAACACCACATCGCTTCGTTCATCGCTACGGGGCAGAACTGAGCGACGGTTGCTTGGGCTGAATCGGATGCGGCAATTGTGACTTCGCGAGTACTGGCCCACTTGCGCGCTCGCTCAATCAATTTTTCGAACCAAGCGGACACCGCAACCGACTGGATACGAATCTCTGGTGGGCGGGCGATTAACATCAGATCGCCCAACATTTCGCTGCCGCGCATCGCGTTGTCGATGATCGTATCCAACATTTGACGACGGTCGACGGCCAGCTCATGTTGAGCTAACACGCCCGCGCGCGTCGCAATGTTGGCTAGCGGATTATTCAGTTCGTGACTGATGCCGTAAGCGAAATGATAGATCGCTTCGCGCTTTTGCTCTTCGAGCTCTTCAGCAAAATGCAGCTCAAGCTTTCGAAATCTCGCGGTTAAGTTCGCAACCTTCCAAAGCCGCTGCGATAACTCGCAACCGTCCTTCCGCCAACTTGCACAGTGCAGCAACCGTTCGGCGACGTTAGTGAACCGCTGCTCACAGACTTGCGAAGATTGCCACCAACGCGCGAAAACTTCGTCATTTTCGGCGATTCGCTGCGCGGCTTCTGCAGTCGCTGCGGAGTCAATCGCGTTGCTGCCGCTGTTCAAAATCAAATCGATTAGCGAATCGCAAGTCGAAGTTGTAAAAACGCAGGGCTCCATATTCGGCGACTTTGTGAGTTCGGCAACTCGATGAGTTCGGTGACTCTGGGACTACCGCGATTGAGCCGGAATGCGCTAGCACCCGGTCGTTGTTATTAGGCGTTGTTATTAGGCGTTGTTATTGACTGTGGTCGTAACTGCTGATTCTTAACCGGACGCTTGCGCGTGCCGGCTGATGAAATCAACAGACGCTTCAAATATGCCGAGCTCGAACTAGTGAACAACTGGTCGATCAATCTCAAGCAAATCGCAAACGCGTTCGATCAAACGATCGACCGTGAACGGCTTTTGCATGAAATCGTCAGCACCCGAAGCTCGCAGGTCGCCCACTTTTTCCGCTTCGATCATACCGGAAATGCAAATGATCTTGACCGAATCGAGCGTCTTGTCGCTGCGCACACGCTGGCAAACTTCTTTGCCGTTGATGTCCGGTAGCATCACGTCGAGCACCACCATGTCTGGCCGAAACTCTTTGACTTGCATGCCTGCGTCGAAACCGTTGTTGGCTGTGCGAATATCGAAACGACCATCGCGGCCGAACGCATCCGACATCAACTCAACCAAGTCTTGCTCATCGTCGACGATCAGCAATTTCTTCTTACCATTCTCGAGCGCATCGGTTGGAATGCCGTTGTCGCGCATAAACGAGAACAGTTGATCGCGTGGGATCCGGCGAAAGCGGCTACCCGGAACGCGAAATCCCTTCAGCGAGCCGTTGTCAAAGCAGCGAATGATCGTCTGCTGGCTGACCTTACAAATCTTTGCGGCTTCGCCTGTGGTAAAAACAGTCTTGGTAGTAGACATAGATATCAACCATCCTTCCTCTACGATGGCCTAGCTAGTCTTCCGCTCCGGCAGGTGTTTCGCCTGGTAGGTTTGGTCGCGCGTTGCCTTGGGGGTGGCTAGCCTAGCTGTGTTTCCCTGACGAACAACGGGGGACAGGCTAACGATGCCAAATCCCTCCGATTCTGTATCCTTCAGCAATCCCCACGCCCACCAAGTTTACTCAACTTGACTGGACAGGCGGATTATAACGGATGGGCAGACTGGGTCAATATTGAAACTGATGGCATAAGTTACTGGGAATAAATGCTTTGCGTAAAATGTGGTCCTGCGAGCGAAATTTTTTGCAGAATACCCTATCCAGTATTGGGGCTGACGAGCAGTAGTTATTCGAAGCCCCTCACCAACTCATTCGTAGGCTTTGTGGTGCCGCGAGCCGCGAAGCGTCAATCAACAGTTGATAACGTTGACCGCTAAGCCACCCAGACTCGTTTCCTTATACTTCGATTGCATATCTACGCCAGTTTGTCGCATCGTTTCAATAACTCGATCCAGCGGAACGCGATGTGTTCCGTCGCCGTACAGTACCGCTAGCCGCGCAGCGTTGATGGCTTTCACCGCGCCCATGGTATTGCGTTCAATGCAGGGGACTTGAACGAGTCCAGCGATCGGGTCGCAAGTTAATCCCAAGTTGTGTTCCATGCCGATCTCTGCGGCGTTTTCAATCTGATTGGGTGTTCCTCCCATCACTGCGGCCATGCCAGCGGCCGCCATCGAGCACGCTACACCCACTTCGCCTTGACATCCCATCTCCGCAGCGGACAGCGACGCATTGCGTTTGTACAACATCCCGATCGCAGCAGCGGTTAACAGAAAATTGCGAATGCCTTCGCGATTAGCACTGGGCGTGAATCGTTCGTAATAACCAATCACCGCTGGAATCACGCCGGCCGCTCCGTTTGTAGGCGCTGTCACAACGCGTCCACCAGCCGCGTTTTGCTCATTGACGGCTAACGCAAACAGTGTCACCCAGTCCATGCGTTCGAGCGGGTCGTCGGCGTCTTCGAACTCAGGGCTAGCGGTTAGCTTTTGGAAGATCTCCGGCGCGCGTCGCTTGATCCCCAGCCCACCGGGCAACACGCCGCCGGTCCGACAACCCACTTCAATACTCTCTTTCATCGCTGCCCAGAGCTCATCGATGCCTGCTTCGATTTCAGTCTTGGAGCGACGCGTAAGTTCGTTGCGCATCATGAGCTGACTGATCGAAAGTTGATGCGACTTGCACAGTTGCAATAATTCCTCGCCCGAAGCGAATGGAAGTGGAACTTCGGCATCTGGTGCCGGTGACAACTCCGGAGTCGCTTGCAATTCGTGCGCTTCGGCGACGAAACCACCGCCAACTGAAAAATATTCTTTACTGAGAAGCCGCTTTCCGTCCGCGTCGAACGCTTCGCAGCGCAAACCGTTCGGATGCTGCGGTAAGAATGTTGTGCGGTTCAGTAGTAAGTCGCTGTGCATGTCGAAACGAATTGGGAATTTGCCCAGCCACTTGAGCGGTTCGCCGCTTTCAATCGCGCTGTACCGCTCATCGATCGAAAGCGGATCGACCGTTCTCGGCAATTCGCCGCACAATCCCATCACCACAGCTCGGTCCGTGCGATGCCCTAGTCCAGTCAGCGACAGCGAACCGAAGAGCTCAACCGTAACTCGCGACACCAACTTCGGTTCAACGGTCTGCTCCAGCAACTGCGCGAATCGACAAGTTGCGATCATCGGACCAACCGTATGCGAACTGCTCGGACCGATTCCGATTTTGAACATATCGAAGAGACTGATCACAAATGTGCTTTCTAGTTAACAAGTATGCCGTTGACAACTCTCTTATTCTACGAGCCTTCCTGACCGTAGTTATGCGATCGCGCGAATTTTAAGTTACAGTGGTTGCTCTTCATCACATCCCCCTTGAGCCTGAGGCTGGCATTGAGAAGCGAACAAATAAATAGTGGATCTGACGCAGCAGTCCATACCGCGCAGCGACCGCAACTGGGTATGTGGACGCTGGTGGCTCTTGTCGTGGCGAACATGATCGGTGTGGGCGTGTTCACTTCCAGCGGTTTTTCGATCGCCGCGGTCGGCAATCCAGGCCAAGTGATGTTGGCTTGGAGTTTGTGCGGAGCGTGGGCGATTACGGGAGCGATTGCTTACGGCGCTTTGGTTTCACGGCTGCCGATGTCGGGCGGCGAGTACTTATTCCTCAGCCGATTCGTGCATCCGTCGATCGGCTTTTTGGCGGGTTGGATTTCGTTGATTGCTGGCTTCACCGCTCCTATCGCTGCGGCAGCCAAAGGCGCGGCGCTGTACGGAGCCGGAAATCAATCGCCGCTGGTCGACCAACTGATCGCTGCTGGTGTGATTGTCTTCGCCACTTGCTGCTACTTAGCAGGAGTAACCATCGGAGCTCGCGTTCAAAATACGATCGTCGCGATCAAAGTTGTTTTGCTGGCAGTCATCATTGTGACGGCGTTCGTGGTGATTGGATCCAGCGGTTGGCAAGGCGGCGCGCTGCCGAATCGCGACCCCAGTTGGTTGCCAGCGGACATTGGCGGCTGGACAGTTTTGCTTGGTTCGATGTCGTGGGTCGCGCTCAGCTACACGGGCTTCAACGCGGCAATTTACGTAGCTGGTGAAGCTCGCAATGCCTCGACCGCTGTGCCTCGCGCGATGTTGTGGGCGACTGTGTTCGTGACAGTGATCTACCTCTCACTTAACTTTGTGTTCGTCTACGCTCCGCAACCGCAGTTGATCGAGAATCAGAAAGACGTTGCCGCCGTTGTCGCTCAGTTGATCGGGGGCGACAATTTCGAGCGACTGGTGCGTATCACGATTACGATCGCAATGGTGACTAGCGTCTTTTCAATGCTGCTAGCTGGGCCACGAGTCTATCAAAAGATGGCCGAAGACGGTGTGATGCCCCAGTTGTTGCGAGCGTCCGGCGATACTCCGCATGTGGCGACGATTTTCCAAGCGACGCTAAGCGTGGTCGCCGTTTTTGCAGCCGGTTTATTGGAGTTGATGACTTACCTGGGCCTTACGCTTTCGGTCTGCGGCGGCTTGGCCGTGTTATCGCTGTGGTGGATGCGCTGGCAACTGCCGAACGCGCGACCGTTGCGATGGTGGGAGAACGTGAGCCTCGCATGTTACTTGTGTATCACATTACTGATACTCGCCGCCAGCTATCAAACGCACTTTGATCAGTTCATCGCCATGGTGATCACGTTTGGCGTCGGCATTCTGTTCTATGCAAGTTGGCAGTTGTTCGCAGGCGCGAAATGAGTTGCGAGTAGCGAGTAGCAAAGCTATTAAAGCGGGTTCGAAAATCTTGCTGAAGATTAACGCTGGCGACTGCGCTCGGCATTGTCGTTTGACGCTTTACCTGTAGAGTGATTATCTCTTTTCAGCTTCTCAGGAATTTCAAGTAAAGCGAACTCGACCGTTGTTCAATGCGACCCTGGTACCGGCTTCGGTACGTAGTTGTATGGACGTCGCCGGACTCAACCACCGGCCAATTCTCTTATCTATCGACACCGACATTGGACTGGACGGCCACGCCGCGGCTGAATGGTTGGTGGTTACTAACGATCACGTTTCGGTCGTTCGCGATATGCATTCGCCCCAAGTAGAACGTTCGATCGGTTGGTTGGACATTGAGAAATTTCGCACCAACTCAGGAACCGGCAGCGGACTGCTACAAGCGAAAGTGCGCGAAGTCGGCTGGGTCGATGTGCTGCGCTATTCGAACGGTCTGGCTGGTCGCTTTCACAAAGTTTCACGACGAATGGAGCTTCTCCGCGAATCGGATCGGACGTGCGCGTCGTTGTTCAGCGACGATGCGGTGCCCGCAACTTCTTCACTGTTGGAACCGTTCGGCGCCGAGCCGCTGGACCCGCCGCGTTGCCCGAGTTGCCAGTTGCGGCTCGCTCATGCGCACGAGGCTTGTCCGCGTTGTTTGCAAAAAGGTCAGATCCTGCGGCGCGTCTCCGAGCTGCTGCGGCCGCACATGCGCGGCGCACTGATGCTGACGCTGCTGACCGTAGTGGGCGTTATCGCTGAACTGATCCCGCCTAAGTTGCAGCAATATTTGGTAGACAACATTCTTGCGACTGACGCGGTCGCAAATCCCAATCTGAACTTTACGACGGCACTGTTGGTGGTCGTGCTTGCGCTGGCCGCTTCGCGCGTCGTGCTTTCATTCGTCGGAGTCATCAAAGGTCGGCTGGCAACGATTATCGGAACCGGTTTGACCAGCACGTTGCGTTCGCAGATGGTGCAAAAACTGCAACAACTCGCGGTGGTCTATTACGATCGACATCAAGTTGGTTCGACGCTCAGCCGCGTGGCTCATGACAGCGAAGTGCTGCACGGCATGTTGCATCAGATCACCGGCGGGTTCTTGCTGCAAACGGTCCAGTTGTTCGGCGTCGGAGCGATGCTTATTTGGATCAATCCAAAACTAGCCATGTTCACTTTGATCCCAGTGCCGTTAGTGTTTTTGGGTTCATGGATTTTCTGGCAGAAAGTTTATCCTCGATATTATCGCTTGTGGGACGCTTCCTCGAAGCAGATGTCGGTGCTGAACGGCATGTTATCGGGTATCCGAGTTGTAAAAGCGTTCGCGCAAGAGGATCGTGAATTCAAGAAGTTTCAAACCGCCAGCGATCAACTTCGGCATTGGCGGGTTTGGGTCGATCACACCAACGCAAGTTATTCTGCGGCGATGGGACTGGTGTTTAGCCTCGGTGGCTTGATCGTGTGGTACGTCGGCGGTCGCGATGTGATTGGTCGCGAAATGACGCTCGGCCAATTGATCGCTTTCTTGGCCTACCTCGCGATGTTCTACGCGCCGCTCAGCGCGCTGTCGAACTTCACGACTTGGTTGACCAGTTTTCTATCTGGCAGTAAACGTGTGCTCGAATTACTTGATACTCCGCTAACCATCGCTGAAGCGAAGAACCCGGTTGAATGGAATTGTCCGCGCGGCGCGATCCGATTCGATCGAGTCACGTTTGGTTACGATCGCAACCAACCGGTTTTGAAGGATGTTTCGTTCGATGTGAAACCCGGTGAGATGATTGGAATCGTCGGTCGCAGCGGCTCCGGCAAAACGACCATGGTGAATCTGCTCAGCCGATTCTACGATGTCCAAGAAGGTGCGATCGAAATCGATGGCATCGACATTCGCCAACTGGCAACGCATCAGTTGCGTCAAAACCTTGGCATTGTCTTCCAGGAGTCGTTCCTGTTCCGTGGCACGATTTGGAAGAATCTCTCTTACGGTCGACCAAGCACTTCGATCGAAGAAGGCTTGCAAGCCGCTCGCGCCGCAGGGGCACATGACTTTATTTGCCGTACTCAGTTGGGTTACGAAACGCTGCTCGGCGAACATGGCGCAGGTTTATCAGGCGGCGAGAAGCAGCGGTTATCGATCGCGCGCACGCTGCTCTACGATCCGCAGATATTGATTCTCGACGAAGCGACCAGCAACATCGATGCGGAATCGGAACGCAGCATCCAGGAGGCGCTCGAAGTACTGACACAAGGTCGAACCACCGTTGCCATCGCGCACCGATTGTCGACGCTGCGCAATGCGGATCGAATCCTCGTGTTTGATCGCGGGCAACTGGTCGAACAAGGGTCGCACGCGCAGTTGCTGGAGCTCGACGGAACCTACGCGCGACTGGTCCGCATCCAGACGCAAGTATCCAAGGACCCGAACGTCGATCGTTTGCTTTTTGCAATGAAACCAGCAGAGCCGGCTGCGGAACAATTCGTTGCACCGGAGAGTCGATTCGAAACACCTGATTCGGCAATTGAAAAGGAAGACGAGCAGCCACGTCAGCGACCAGAACTGAATTGGTTGTCACCCAGCGACCATGCGTTTCGTCGCGGTGAGTACAGCCAATTGGAACTGTGGCGCGCGAACGAGAAACTGGGGAGCGGCATTTTCATTCTGCGCACGTTCCCGGCCAGCCATCCGTCGGAGTACTTGAGCGTCCGCGGTTGGAACTCAGAAGGCGACGAAATCGAATTAGGAATGATTCGCAATCTTACGGATTGGGAAGTGAACGATCGAACTGAGATTTCCGAGGCGCTCGAACGACGCTACCTAATGCGGAAAATCGAATCGATCAACAGCGCGTCACTCAAGTTTGGCTTTGTCGACTTCGACGTTCAAACCACTTCGGGCAACGCAAAATTTTCGATGCGTTGGACGCAGAGCCAAGCGATCGATTTCGGCGATAACGGAAAACTGATTATCGATACCGAAGAGAATCGTTACCTCGTTTGCAACATTGCGGACTTGTCAGCAGCCGACCAAGAGAAATTCTTGCAATATGTCTACTGGTAATTTCTACTGCAACGGCCACTGGTACGCGTCCAACGACCGATTGCGGGTCGCGAAAAGGCCCATGCGGGTGGCACTCTAGGATGAAATCTGGACGAAGTACTTGGCGATAATTGCTTTGCGAGCATCTAGCGCCGCAGTAGTGTACTTCACTGTAGGGGCTCACTTTGCGTACCATAGTGAGTCACCTTCTTACTAGCATTCGCCGCGTTTTCTGTGAGAGTATTAGCAAGCAGAGTGGTTTCCCTCACTAAATTGCCAAAAAAAATTCCACAGATAGATTCGAACGCGACGAATTATCAAAGCTATGACAAGAAACCGAACTACAGAACAGCCAAATCAACCCTCTCTGGCTCCTTTAGCTATCGTTGGTATTGGTTGTCGTTTGCCGGGTGGCGTCGAGTCGTGGCAGGACTACTGGAGTTTGCTTGAGCAAGGTCGCGATGCGATTGAAGAGACTCCATCGGAACGATGGAATCTGCAGAAGTTCTACGCGCCCGATCCAGCGCCGGGTAAAACGCAAAGTCGCTGGGGCGGTTACGTACGCAGTATCGATCAGTTCGATCCCCAACTGTTCGGCATCTCTCCGCGCGAAGCCGCTGCGATGGATCCGCAACAACGCATGCTGTTGGAAGTTGCGTGGCGCGCGATCGAAGACGCTGGTCAGCCGGTCGATCAACTCGCCGGCGAGAAGGTTTCCGTATTCGTCGGTATCTCCAGCTTCGATTATGCGGTGGCTGGACTCAGTTCCGAAGACCGTGGCACGATCGGCGCGTACAGCAATACCGGTGGCTCGTCGAGTATCGCAGCGAATCGCATTTCGTACTGCTTTGATCTGCGAGGCCCAAGCGTAGCGGTTGACACCGCATGCTCTTCGTCGCTGGTCGCTGTCCACATGGCTTGTGAGAGTATTTGGAATGGCGATTCGAAGTTAGCGCTCGCCGGCGGCGTGAATGCGTTGATCATGCCGGACTTTTACGTTGCATTTAGTCAGTTGGGTGTGCTCGCGCCGGATGGTCGCTGTAAAGCATTTGATGCAAGAGCGAACGGTTACGTCCGCAGCGAAGGCGCCGGCATGGTGCTGATTAAGCCGCTTGAGCAAGCGATCCAAGACCTCGATTGCATCTACGCAGTGATCCGCGCGACGGCTCTCAATCAAGACGGCCGCACTCCTGGATTAACTGTTCCCAGCGAAGAAGCGCAAGCGGCATTGGTGCGTACAACGTGCCAGCGAGCCGGTATCGCGCCCTCCGAGATCCAATACGTTGAAGCTCATGGAACGGGAACCGCAGTTGGCGATCCGATCGAAGCGCACGCGCTCGCAAAAGTCCTCGGCGAAGGCCGCGCGAAGAATCAACCATGCTGGGTCGGCTCGGTGAAGACCAACATCGGGCACCTCGAAGCCGGCGCGGGTATCGCCAGCTTGATCAAAGTTGCGCTTGCACTTCATCACCAACGAATTCCGGCGCATCTGAATTTCAAAACGGCAAACCCTGCCATCGATCTCGATAAACTTGGCCTGCGAATTCCCACGAGCGTGCAGCCGTGGCATCGACAACCGAACAAAGCGAGATTGGCCGGCATCAACGGCTTCGGTTACGGCGGTGCGAATGCGCATGTTATCTTGGAAGAATCGCCTGCTGGGCACCGGTTTTGTGTCGCTCCGGAGTCGCCTCAACGATCTTTCAACACGAAAGCGAGTGGAGAACGAACATTACGAAGCGAAGCAGTTGCGACAAATGAGTTTCAGTTGCCCGTCGTCTTGCCTTTGTCCGGTCGCAGCCAGGCAGCAACAATTGCGCTGGCGAACGATTGGGCACAGTGGTTGGAAGGCCCCGGCAGCGAACTGCACATCGCCGAAGCAGCGAGCTTTGCGGCGCACCGACGCAGTCATCTGGACTATCGCGCAGCGGTCTGTGCGGTCAATCGCGACGAGTTGATTTCGCAACTGCGTAGCTTCTCTGAGTCCCACTCGGCGTCTACGCCCGCGACCCGCGACTTAAAAGTTGCGTTCGTTTTCTCAGGGCAAGGTCCGCAGTGGTGGGCCATGGGGCGTAACTTGTTGAGCTACTGCCCAGCCTTCCGCGAAGTTATCGATTGTTGTGGTCGCGAGTTCGCTCGCTATGGAAATTGGTCGCTGATCGAGGAACTGACTCGCAGCGAAGAGGCGTCGCGAATGCAACAAACGCATATCGCGCAGCCAAGTTTGTTTGCTATCCAGATCGGTCTCGCAGCGGTATGGAAGAGCTGGGGCATCGAGCCTTCGGTTGTCGTTGGGCACAGTGTTGGCGAAATCGCTGCAGCCTATATCGCTGGCGCGCTAACATTCGGCGACGCTTGCGCGGTTGCTTTCCACCGCGGCAGGACCATGGATTTAGCCTCCTCACGCGGCGCGATGCTCGCGGTGGGTTTGTCGGTGGCAGAAGTGCGTCCCATGCTCAAGGGAATGGAACGCGATGTCGCCATCGCCGCAGTCAACGGGCCCACTTCCGTTACTTTATCCGGTGCTGAGTCTCCGATTGAACAGTTGTTCGAGCAACTGAACAAAGCCAATGTGTTCTGCCGCAAATTAAAAGTCGAATACGCGTTTCACAGTTCGCAGATGGATCCCGTCCGCGACGAATTGCTTCGATCGCTGCAATCGATTCGCCCCAAGACGAATCACACGGAGTTGATTTCGACGGTGACGGGACGAGCGATCGATGGACGCGAAATGTCCGGCGAATACTGGTGGAAAAATGTTCGGTGCAGCGTGTTGTTCGCTGACGCAATGCACGAATTGGCGGTACGTGATTGCACCGTTGCCTTGGAACTGGGACCGCATCCCGTTTTGGCTTATTCGATTACCGAGTGTTTTCAAGCAAGCGAAAAATCGGTCCGAGTGCTGACATCACTTCATCGTGAGCAAAATGATCTGCAGTGCATGGCCAAAGCGTTAGCCGATCTGTACACCCTGGGTGCAAACGTGCGCTGGAGCGGTTACTTTACACCGCCCGCTCGCAAGTTGTTGATCCCGAACTATCCGTTCCAACGCATTCGCTGCTGGTCCGAGTCACGGCAAACGCGACTCGCTCGACTCAACCAGATCGACCATCCGCTACTCGGTGAATCGCAACACGGTCCACAACCGAAATGGCACTCACGTGTCGATCTGCGCTTGCAATCCTATTTGGCTGATCATCGGGTGCGCGGTGCTTGCGTCTACCCGGCCGCAGCGATTCTCGAAAGCGCACTCGCCGCTTCATTACAAATCACTGCATCGGAGCGAGTGCAGCTAGACCGACTACGTTTGCTCAGTCCTTGCGTACTCGGTGAGGGGCGAGCTCAATGGATCGAAACGTCTTACCGTCCCGATCGCCGCTGGCTTGAGATGCATTTTCGCGCGACGGAAGATGATCAATGGAACCCGCTGTTTACGACTGAGGTCAGTGCGCTCGCCACTGAAGCTTGGGAAGATCGCAAGCATGAGAAACTGAATTGCAACGAGACTTTCGAGTCGGAGCGACTCTACACGTACTGCGCGAAATTGGGCTTGGAATATGGTCCAACATTCCGCGGCGTCTCAAGGGGAACTCGGGAAAATGGTGCTGCATGGATCGACGTGGAACTGGACACTGCGACCGATTCTGAATCGCCATACAACATTCATCCCGCCTTACTTGATGCCTGTTTTCATGGCATGATTGCCGCGGATTCCGATTTCGATCACACGCTCGGCGGACTTTATCTGCCCGCTGAAATCCGAAGGCTCCGGATGTGGGCGCGCGTTGGAAATTCAGTGCGAGCGCATGTGCGTTTGGTCAACAAAACGCAGCGACGGATGATTGCAGACATCGACATCTACGACACAGCAGGCAAGCGACTTGTTTCGATCGAGGGTTTTGTAAGTCATCGTGTACAAGGCGGCGGCAAACCGACCGAAACGGTGCAGGACCTTGTTTACAAATATGCTTGGACACCAAAGCAACTCGAAAATATTGCGCCTGTTAAATCCGCGCCCACAAGTCGTTGGATGGTTTTCCAGGATCAGTCAGGCGTCGGCGATCGATTGTGCAACGCACTACGCAAGCTTCGATACGAAGTTATCGAAGTTCACGCGGGCTCGCATTTCGAATCAAGATCAAACTCGCAGTTCACCATCAATCCCGAGTCGCCGCGCGATTTCGATTCACTGTTGGCGCACACGACTCGAGGTACACACGGAGCTGACGGACCTAATGTCGGCAATATCGTTTACTTGTGGGGACTGGACGCGACCGATGCAAAGCAACTAAACGAAGATGCTTTGCGCCGAAGTACACTGGTGACAGCGCTCGCGCCCATGCACCTTGTTCAAGCATGGGAGCGCTCGACAGTGCCTCTGCAGGCAAACTTGGCGATCGTGACACGGCTTGCGCAAGCGACTCTCAATCAACCCGAACCTGTGGCAATCGCGCAGTCGCCACTGATCGGATTCGGACGCGTCATTGTCAGCGAGTACGCTGCGCTGCGCACGAAACTGATCGACCTACCAGCCGCTGATGCGTCCGAGCAATTACTAGCAGAGTTGCAAGCGATGCAAACTCAAGCTGATGGTGACGAAGATGAAGTTGCGTGGCGCGATGGCGAGCGTCTGGTGCATCGATTTGTTCAAGCCGAAAGCGAACCGCTTCCGCGCATCGCGTCCGAATCGCTGGCGTGCTCGTTGCGTATCGGCAAATCAGCCGGAGTTGAGGAGCTGCAGTACCGAACGATCGCGGAAGCGGAACTGCCAGCAACGCACGTTGAGATCGATGTGCTGGCAACCGGCTTGAATTTCAGCGACGTCATGAAGGCGCTCGAGCTGTATCCTGGATTGTCCGATGGACCGGTCGCGCTCGGAGCAGAGTGTTGCGGCCGAATTCGTCGCATTGGTTCTGCGGTCACCGACTGGCAAGTCGGGGATGAAGTGATCGCGGTCGCACCGGGTTCGTTTGCTTCGCGAGTTGTCGTCGACGCGGACTTGGTGGCTCACAAGCCGAAAGAACTGACCGATGCCCAGGCTGCCGCAATCCCTATCGCGTTCTTGACCGCCGAGTACGCATTAACTGAATGCGCTCGCATTCGCTCCGGCGAGTCGGTGTTGATCCACGCGGCTAGCGGCGGCGTCGGTCTGGCCGCGATGCAGTTAGCGAGGCTTGCCGGCGCTACCGTCTTTGCAACGGCGGGTAACGAAGAAAAACGTGCTTACGTCCGACAAATGGGTGCCCGACTGGTTGCCGATTCTCGCAACTTGGCGTTTGCTGACGCAATCGTCGCGGCTACTGCCGATCAATCGAGGCCCGGCGTGGACGTCATCCTCAATTCACTCCCCGGTGAAGCGATTAGTAAGGGTATCTCGATCTTGAGAACCGGTGGTCGGTTTTTGGAGATCGGTAAACGCGATATTTATAACGATGCCAGCCTCGGACTGTTCGCGTTTCGCAACAACTTGGCCTTCTTTGCCATCGACCTCGATCAACTGTTCAAACAACAACCCGCGCGAATGGGTTTGATGCTGCGTTCGCTCGTGAAGCGTTTTGATTCTGGCGAGTTGCAACCGCTGCTTACAAAGAGCTTCGAAGCGGACGATACACGCGCTGCGTTTCGATTCATGCAGCAGGGCAAGCACATTGGTAAGGTCGCTGTTAGTTACACGTCAACGCCGAAAGATATCCTACCCGGTGACTACGCATCGATCCGCTTTCGAGAAGACGCGACGTATTGGATCGCGGGCGGTCTGGGCGGTTTTGGCATGCAAGTCGCGAAGTGGTTAGCAAATCGCGGCGCAGGCAGCTTGGTCCTATCCGGTCGCCGCCGCTTAAGTCCCGCCGAGTGCGAGAAGATCGCAGCAGAGTTCTCGGCGACGAAGACACGAGTCACTATACTGCCGACCGATATCACCGATGGCGAGTCAGTTGCAAAGTCGTTGGCAGTGATCGATGCATCGCTGCCGCCGCTAAGTGGTGTTTTTCATACGGCGATGGTTCTCGAAGATCGGATGTTGGTCGACTTGGATCGCGACACTTTGGAACGCGTGCTGTGGCCGAAAGTACTTGGTGGATGGAATTTGCATCAGCAAACACTTGGTCGAAAGCTCGACCATTTTGTGCTGTTTTCATCGCTGTCGAGTGTCTTCGGACATGCCGGTCAAGCCAACTATTCGGCTGCGAACGCTTTGCTGGACGCTTTAGCTCACTACCGTCGGTCGCTCCGCCTGCCAGCGCTGGCGATGAACTGGGGACACCTCGGCGAAGTTGGTTACTTGGCGGAACGCGAGCAACTTGGTCAGCGACTTGAGCGACAAGGCGTGTTGAGTTTCACGGTCAAGCAAGCGCTCGATTGTCTTGAGTATGCGATGCAGTTGAACGAAGATCAGTTGAGCGTACTGCGCATCGATTGGTCGCTTTGGCGGGGACTTGGCATCACTTCGCGCGTCTCGCCTCGATTCGCGCACCTGTTACGCAATCGCGCGAGCGACGAGTCGAGCGATCATCAAAAGTTGGCTAGCGCGGAACAACTGCGAACTGCGAACCTATGCGATCGCCCCGCGCTGGTTGAGCGACTGCTGCGTTACAAAGCGGGTGCGTTGCTCGGAATTGCGAGTGAACACTTACAAAGCGAACGAGCGTTGCTGGAAATGGGGCTCGATTCGTTGATGGCGGTCGAGATGCGCAACTGGATTGAGTCGCAGATGGAAATCAGTTTGCCGATCG
The DNA here is from genome assembly GCA_041739135.1 of Pirellulaceae bacterium. Lineage (GTDB taxonomy): Bacteria > Planctomycetota > Planctomycetia > Pirellulales > Pirellulaceae > Aureliella. The sequence goes on along the minus strand of JBGSOM010000096.1, from coordinate 17,445 downwards.
CTGCATTGATGCGCAGCGCAAGCTTAACGGAACTGGTTGGGAAAGTCTGCGACATCATCGCTGGTTCGCCTTCACCAGCCGCGTCTCAATCCTCTGCGGCACAGTTGAACGAGGCAGCGCCGGCGACTGGATTGATCAACGGCCAACTTGCGAGCGACTTACTGGAACAACTTCCCACTCTGGACGATAGCGAAGTCTCACAGCTTCTCGCTCGTATGCTGGAAGAAAAATGACACCTCTCGCTGATCGCCAACATGCTTACTGGCTCAGCCGCAAGCCCTCCCCGGCAACCTCGCTGAAAGCTCGATTGCCGACCCTCCCGGTCGCTTCGCTGGGCGGGTTAATTCATGGTCGGGTTAATTAAGAGTCGGTGGCGCAACGAAGAGTTTTCGAAGAATAGAACTGTCCCGACGAACTACGGCAGCTTTGCGATGCGCGCATCGAACCACAACACATGGTCGGCATACTGCGCGAAGTCCGATTGTTCAGTGACTAGTACTAGCAGTTGACCAGTGCTGAGGTCGACATCCACAAGATGCGATGCGGACCGAGTGCGATCTAATGCGAACGTTTCGACAACTTGCAATTTATTCGCACGGGCTACGAGCACTTGGCAAGTGACGCTTCCGAGACGTTCGTCTGCGCCCTCAGCCGGTTTAGCAAGTGCGACTTCAGCCAAAAACTTCTGCCTGCTTCCGTCGAGGCGAAAAGCCACTTGCGATGAGCTGTGTGTTGCCAACCCGCGATCAACAATGCCACTCAACTCGGTCGAAGTCATCAGCGGTCGATCGAACAGGTCGCGGTTCCTGCCCAGTGGCCATTCAAGTTGCGATTGCGCGATGTGCTTGTAATTGGCGGGTTCAACCGCAGATAAGAAAGTCGTGTTTGCAGGTTGATTCGATAGGCAGGTAATGCCACCACAGAATTCCGCCAGCGCATCGAGCGACTGAAGAACAACTCCGTTGGACAATTCGATTCGAATCCGCCCCTGAACTTCGCCAAGCTTACGAACATTCAATCGCGAACCGTCATCCAGCGCTAGAACCGATTGCTTCGCTTGGTCTGGTACCGGTCCGATCAATGCGGGACTGAATGCGATCGCTAAAACATCCGTTGAATCGACGTCCAGAGATTGCCCCGCGTTCTCGAGTACAAAGCGTGGTTGTCGATCAAACTCATCGACGCCGATTCTTAACACTCCCGAGACTTGACGATTGCCTTTGAGCCACATTGAATCGCGTGCGCCAGAGACGCTCGCCAGCCGCGATTGCAATTCGTTCCAAGCGTTGAGCGATGCCGGCGCGACCATTACCATCGCTCGCACATCACGGATCGGGACTTTTGCGGCTTGAAACCAGTCTGAGTGAACTGTGATTTCATTCGTCGAAATGAATTCGATGCGTCCCGCAATCCAACTGCCATCGGCTAACCAAACAGCGGACTTGCGTAAGGAACCCGACCACGCGCCCCAGCGTACTAGTGCGGCTTGGTCGATCGCAGTCTGATTGCCGTCAGCGTTGAACAGCCATTTGCCCGCTGAATCAAACGAAACAAGTCGCGCACTGGGAACGATGGATTCGTTCGTGTGCAGCACTGCCTGCTCGTCTACCTGTGCAAACAACTTGGAAGAGCAAACGACGAAGGTGAGAAGAACAATCGAAGCGACGAATCGTATGATTTGGTGAATCGCAAATGGCATTAGTTACACCAATCGAAAAATCCGATTGTGGAAAGTTGGCTGTGCAGCGATGTGATCTGTGAAAGTGAGAGGTCGCGCTGCGGCAAGCGGCAGAAGCTGTCTTCTGCACCGCCCTGCCAACGCAGAATTTGCTTCATCGCGCTGTGAAATGGAAACTTCACAACCACGTTGATAAACGCGATCGCTTGCGACTGAAATTCGCGTGCTTTCACTATATCGCCTGCTGCATACGCCTCAATGAGCCGACAGTAGAGCGGCGAAGCGATGTTATAGGTGCTGCCAACGGCTGCTTTACCGCCGACGCTGAGCGCCGCCAGCAACATTTCGTCTACTCCCCACATAATCTCAAAGCGACCATTATTGAGCTCCACACATTGTTGAAACTCGTGCAATTCTGGAGCAGTGAATTTTAGGCCGACCAAGTTCGAGATCGAATCGCTACCAAGCGTTAAGAACTCGGTCATGCTGATGCGATTGCCGGTCAGCGAAGGAATGTGGTAGTAGTAGAACGGCAAATCGGGTGCAGCAGCGGCGATCAACTTCATTGAATCGACCAAAACGTCGACGCTGTTAATCTTGAAGTAGCTGGGACAGGTCGCTGAAATTCCAGCCGCTCCGCTCGTCGCCGCGTGCGCCGCCAACTCAGCCGCTTCGACCAGGGAGTTGTGACCCACTTGGACCAAAACGGGAACGCGCCCCGACACCGCTCGAATCGACTCAGCGGTAACTGCCTGACGCTCTGCAGTCGTCAATGAGACGCCTTCACCCGTGCTGCCGCAAACGTATAACCCCTTAACGCCTCGCGAGATCAGACGCTCGATTTGCGGTTCGATTCGATCGATCGCAACTTTCCCGCAGGATTTAATCGGAGTCAGTGTGGCAGCAAAGAGACCGTTGTAGCGAGCAGGTTTCATGAGGGGCTTTCATGTTCTGTTAAGTTAAATCGCATTGTTTCGACCTGTGCGTGAAACCACAAATCGTGCCGAACATGATGTTCGCCAAACGAAGATCGTCAACGGTGAATGCGGATATTTTCTCTGCCTTTCTTGATGTGTGGGCTGATAATAGCGCATGCGACAAAAGAACAGGGCGACGAATCGCCCGAGTTACATTCTGGCGACGAGTCTTCGCCGTGCAAAACCTCGGTTGCAAGCTGCCCAGTTGCTAAACGCTTGCGTCTTTAGCGCCTGGCCAGTTGGAATACCAGGTGCGGAACAGTTGCCATTGACTGCGGATGAACTCGCGCTGAGCGTCGCTGAGTCGATCGCTGGCGTTAATATGATGCTCGTACTCGGCGTTACCTTCCAACACCATCAGATACTTGTAATACAGCACCAAGTCTGGCCCTTCATCAAAAGTTGAAAGCACACTTAGCGCCTCATCCAACTCAGCAGCGTACTTGCGAGCTTGAACGTCGCCAGCGGCCGCACGCATGCAAAGTTCAACCATGCGGAGAACTTCGCGGGGCAGCGCATTGCCAACTCCGGTAATCGCGCCGCCAGCACCGCAGTGCAAGAAGCCGTGATAAACCTGGGTATCGACTCCGACCATCAACGTCAGTTTTGGATTACCGCTCGTGATGTGCTCCGCCGCGTAGCTCAGCGACTTAGCGCCACCGAATTCTTTGAAGCCGATCAAGTTCGGAAACTCACGATGCAGATCGAAGAACAAATCCGCTTTGGTTTCAAAGCCGTAGTAGGGACTGTTATAGATTACAGCGGGCAAACCTGCGCCGGCTTTCAATATGCCGGCAAAGTGAGCTCGCTGAGCTGCCGTTGAGGTTCCGCGCGACAAGACGCGCGGAATTACCATTAAACCTTCCGCACCGACCTTCTTTGCATGGGCCGCGTGCGACGCGGCGATGGCAGGGTTTTGAGCACCGGTGCCAACGATCACAGGAACACCAGCGGCGGTCAGAGCGCGCACGCCATCGCGCCGCTGTTCGTCAGTCAATAGAGGCCAATCGCCCATCGAACCGCAATACACGACGGCTCGCATTCCAATCTCAACCAGCTCCTTGCCCTTGCTCACCAAGGCATCAAAGTTCGGCTTTCCATCAGCCGAACAAGGAGTCATCAAAGCGGGAATGCAACCTGTGAAAATATTCGATGAAGCCATTGAATCTCTTTTGTCTACTGGTTCTGCTCAGCGGTAATTGCCATCACGATTGGTGCCGAGCGATCAGGTCCCTTCAGCAATTCTACCGTCTTCACGACCGCTTGCCGTTTCGGACTGACGCTCAAGTAGCGAATCTGTTGCCCTTGCAACGAGAACGCAAACTTCGACTCGGGCACATCGACGCGACGAATATAGTCCGCGAAGTGAACTCCGTTGACTAGCGGGTAGTCCTCGATTTCGTCGTCTGCATAGTGAAATCGTACGATCATACTAGTCGACTTCTCATCGTCGTAAGGGAATCCCCAACCGCTGACGCCGCTGAGCATATGGAGACTTTTGACGACCATGTTGCACGGCAACGAGACACTGCGAGGCATTTTCGCTGGCAGCGGAGCGTTGGGGCTGTTCAGCAACACGATGTTCGGCTTGGTTTTGCCAACTGGATCAACCAAGTAGAAAGGAACTCCTTCGAACTCCTTCGCCTTCCAATCGCGGAACACCATCCGATCCGGGCCGTTATCCGCATCGCTAAACAATCCCTTCGTACTGATCGCTGTTGCCACGGCACCCAACTGCAGTGGCACATAGTGACCTTTGCTGGCGAGGAACTCGAGCAAGTTCGTCATGTCCTCAGGCTTCAACTGCTGTTCAAAACCTTCAGGCATCAGCGACTTGTTCGTTGATGTGATTCTTTCAATATCGTCGCGAGCGATTGCATGACGTTTAGCTTCAGCATCGATCAGTTCGATTGCGGATTGCGATTCAGCAGCCAACATGCCGCTGAGCACTTGCCCGTCAGCGGTCAGCACGGTGTAACGCCGGAAGTTGCCCTCAACACTGCGATTCGGATCGAGGATGTGCACCAACAATTCTTCCTTCGGATGCACCGCCATACCAGTTAGATCGGGACCTATCTCATTGCCTTCACCAGAGTGCTTGTGGCAGTTAGCGCAGTTCTTCGTGAACAGAGCCTTGCCAGTCTTTGCATCGCCCGTTGCGTGAGTTGTCGCCATGTAGGCATCGAGCACTTTTTGGCGGTCGGCGCTAACCAAGCCACCGCTGGCAGCCAACAGTTTCTCAGCCGCCGAACGCACTTCGCGGCTTGGATGGGAACGCAACGATTGACGTTGATCGAGCGATAGATCGTTGACCGCGATCGTTCCTTTGCCGATCGCGTCAAGCATTTCTTGAGTTGTCTTCGGTCGCTTCATCAGAACTGAAATCACATCGCCGCGCAGCGAAGGAGTCATCGATGGCCACGCGTCGATCAATACCGAAGCCACGTTGGCAGCGGTGGAATCAGCCAACGCGCGAACCACGCCAGTGGCCACCGCAGGCGGCATTTGAGGTGAGATCGATTCGATCAAGTTCTCAATCGTCTCTTCGCTGCTCGGATCGAGACTGATCAAGTCACTCGCTGCTGCGACACGTTTCTTCGCGTCGACCTCGTTATCAGCAACCGTCGAAACCATGCTGGCTGCGATCTCTGCTGCGTACTTCTTCAACTTTTCGCTACCCCAGATCGCAGCGAGTCGCACAAGCGAACCACGCGATTGCGCTGGCAATTCATCGATCAATTTTTCAAGTGTCGATTCGCTTGCAGCCGAGAGTTTTGCCGTGCTATTCTTCGGCCAACCTGCTGCAAGGCCCTCCACGATCGCTTCGAGCACTTTCGGGTTGCTAGCCGACAGACTCGCAAGCATCTTGTCGAGCTCTTCGGAACTCAGTTCGGAGCGCGCCAAGTGTTCAGCGACAACGCGGATCGACATCGCTTGTGCATCCGAGAGCTGTGCCGGCGATTTCGATTCACCGCCAACTTGTGCAACCAACAATGCCGTCAAGAAGTTGTCCGCGTGCATTGCAGCGGCACAAATTAAACCATCTTGCAAGTAACGGTCGCTAACATAATCCGACGAACGCGAAGCCTCGGCTAAAGCCTTACCAGCGGCTGCATCGGAGGGCTGATCAGCCAACGCCATCAGCGCGCCCAACTGCACTTGCTTGTCATCGTCCATCAGCAGTTCGGCGGATACCAGAGCTGCTGCGGATTCGGCTGCGGGAGGCAAAACCAAAGCCGCGTTGCGACGCACGCCCGGCGACTTGTGCGCGAGCGCGGCCACAGCAGCATTGAAGGCTTCACCGGTCGGTTTGTCCAAGGCTCCAATGCCCTTGAGCGTCCAAAGAGCGTGAATGGCGCCAGCATTATTGCCGGTTTCATCCACGGCCGGGGCTGCAACTAGCTTGACCAACGAACCGGTCACGTCTTGCTGCCCGCGTTCAACTAACAATCGTTGAGCGTGACGGCGCCACAGTCGATTCGAGTGCGAGAGCGCTGCAACGAGCGTCTCGGGCTTGGATGCGTCGAGCTTCGGAGCCTTATCTGCGTCAGCTTGACCATCTTTGCCTTCGTATACCAAACGGTAAATGCGACCATGTTTCTTATCTCGCAAGTCAGACTCGTACGCGTTGCCCTTACCAGTTTTAAAGCCTTGCGGAGTTGGGTTGTGTTGCACAATATAGTTGTACCAATCCAAAATCCAGACGTTACCATCAGGACCGACCTCAGCCATAATCGGCGCCGCCCACTCGTCATCGCTGGCAACCAGATTGAAGGGGCTGCTGTCGCGGAACGTTGCACCTTCGCGATTGAGTACGAAGGTACCAACCAAGTGGCCCGTCGGTCCGGCGACGAACGCAACGCGATTCCACCAAGCCTTCGGATAGGTGCGAGCTGTATAGATCGCGTGACCTGCGCCCGCGGTGTATCCGCCGTGCTGGTCAACTTGACGAACTTTCTCAGTGACCGGCTTGAACAGGAACGTGTCAGCGATCTGATCTGCCATCAGGCTCGGAGTCCAACCCTTCACTCGCTCGTAATAACGATTCGGAATCGGCACAAAGAAACTCGGCGCGCGGTTAGCGGTCGAAGCGAAGATCAAACCCTCTTCGCTGATGCCTAATCCCCAACTGTTGTTCGTCGTCGAACGCACGAACTCGACATCGGTCACTTGAGCTGCATCACCATCGGCGGCGGCAGTAAAGTTGAACGGACCTTGACGGAAACCGCGATGCTTGCCGGTTGCATACTCGGGATGCGAGTCGTTGTAACCTTGCATCGCCCAGTAGCGATTGTCCAAGCCGTACATGAAATTGCTGACACCGCCGTGCGTATCGCTCATCGCCCAGCCACTGATGATCACTTTGCGAACGTCTGCTTTGTCATCGCCGTTGGTGTCTTTCAAGTACAACGTTTCGACGCCAGCTTGGACAATCACACCGCCGCGACAAAATTCAATCGAAGTCGGGATGCTCAGTTTCTCGGCAAACACAGTCGTCTTATCCATCACGCCGTCACCGTTGGTGTCTTCGCAAATTCGAATGCGATCGCGACCCTGTTCCGGCGGCATCAATTCGTTTGGATAGTCGATCGTCTCGCAAATCCACAAGCGACCGCGTTCATCCCAGTTCATTGCAATCGGCTTGCCTTGAATCTCGGGTTCGGAGATCGACAACTCGAGACGGAAATTCTCCGGTGTAACGTAGTGTTTAAGCGATTCATTTGGTGGCAGCGGCTTCTGCATCTTCGTCATCGCTTCGCCCTGCACACCCCAGCGATTGCTTGGCACGTAATTCGGAATCTTCGGACCGACTTCTTCGTACTCAAACGGCGCCACGTCTTTCGTCAGCTCAGTCATCTTTGGAATTGGGAACGTTGACTGATCTTGAAACGCTGGAACGACCGATGGATCGTCGCCGCAAGCCCAACGGACTCCACGCTCGACCAAATTCTGAAAACCAGGGTTCGACCAAGTGCGTTGATCGTGGCCCCAAGCTGTATAGAAAACGCGTCCGCTACCGTGCGTTCGTACCCAAGTCCACGGTTCGGTTTCATTGCCCGCGTCTTGGCCACCCGCGCGACGCACTTCAAGCACGATGCGATTGCGATCGTTGTGCTTGGTGTGAATGTAAGTTTCATCCCAACTTGAGAAACCGCCAAAACCTTTCATGATCGGATGCTCAGGCTGCACGATCTCCGTCGAGAAAACTTCGCCGCCGTGCTTCTTGAACTGAGCTCCCACGAGATCAATGTAGCTGGACGAATTCAAGAAACAGTACGAAGCGCAGTGCAACGGAATGAAACCACCGCCACCGGTGACATATTCCAGCAAAGCGGACTCTTGCGCTGCCGGCAATTCGGTTGTATTCGCGAACACAATCAAGCCGGCGTACTTCTTGAGATTCGCCAGTTCGAATTGCTTCAAGTCTTCGGTATAAGTGATTTCGATTCCGCGGTCGGCCATTACCGGAATCAACTGATCCGCGCGTGCTTTGGGCTGGTGATGACCGCTATCACCGAGAAACAGGACCTTCAGATCGGCCGCAGAGGCGGGGATCGATCCGAGGCTGAGGCACATCGCGAGGCTGCACAGCCAGAATTTCAATCGCTGAGTCACTTTGTCGTTCCTGATAAGTTGTCGGGAGTGGAATGCGTCCACTATTTCGGATGAGTCGAATTTGGGTTGGATTACTGTATCAAAGCAAAAAGGTGCGACGCCCAACGTACGTCTGTTGCTCCACAAAAGGCTGGTAGTGGCGGAGAAACTATTTTAGCCAGAAAACGACAGGCGAAAGCCCTGGGCGTAGAAACTAGTTTTTCTGTGTGATCGTAGGATATCAAATCCAACTTTTGCCGCTATGCGGTATCGCTCGAGCCACGCAGCTTTTTTGACGCATGATGCTGGCAACTTCCTAGTCGCCAAATAACGAGGCGTCTACTGAAAGTCGACGCCTCGCAAACAATCACTGCCTGTACAGAAACTAATTGTCCTCGTACATCCGCGCCCAAGCATGCGTTTGCTTGATCGCGTTCTTAAGGTCTCGGTCGAAAGGTTCGTCATCGCCTTGCCAGAGCTCGTACTCTTCTTCAACACCAAGTAGCTCGTTGAGTGCTGGCACGTTCGGATCGCTGACCAGTCGTAACTCTTGCGTGAATTCCTTTCCATCAACGACAAGCACAACTCGGTAGCTGCCAGAGGTTGCTGATCGAATGCGACCGCCAGTCCCGCCGCGACGCTCGCCGCCGCTGCCACCACCTGCTGTTTGTGCAGTCGATGGAGCTGGTTCCTGCGGCGCAGTCGTTGGTTCTGAAGCGGTTGGCGTTCCCAAGCTGGCTGTGGCAGTTTCCCCAGTTCCGCCGGATGCGCTTGGGCCGCCGGAAGCGCTTGGGCCGCCCGCACCTCCTTCTGAACCACGTCGACGGCCAAAACCTCGCGGGCCGCCCGACGCAGCTTCCGCTCCGCCAGTCGATTGCCCAGTCGATGAACCAGCCGTTGGCGAACCCGAGGGCCTCGCTCCGCCTGATCCGGCTCCCGGTGAACCCGCTGATCCCGTCGAACCCGTCGCGAACGGAGGGCGCTGACCGCCGCGACCTTGGCCACCCGCCGAAGGCATAACCATCAAGTCCCAAGAGACTCGCTGCAAGCCTGCCTCTTTCGAACCAGGAATTTCGCGGATCGTCTCACCGCTGGCATCGATAATCTTGACAACAACTTGGTCCGCTTTCTTAGGCAACGCGTAGTAAATGTTGGCGCCCGGCGCAGGGTTACTACCCGCGAATCGACGATTCGTGCCACCGCGTGACGCATCGCGCTTCCAGCGAATCACAGGAGTCGGTTTGTAGAGCGCTGCAGTTTCAGTCAAGTGAGTGTTGCTGAATTGATTCAGCGCAGTCAAATCAGCGATCCACAAGCTGCGGCCGTGCGTGGCTGCTACCACTTCACCATTGTTCGGATGAAACGCAAAGTCGAACACAGCCACGGTTGGCAAATTCGTATTCAACGAATTCCACTGACCGCCGCGATTGGCTGATGCATACACCGCGAACTCAGTACCGACCAACAACACGTTTTCGCTGAACGGACTTTCGCGCAAACAACGCGTTGAACCCCACGGAAGATTCGATCGAATCGACTTCCACGACTTTCCGAAATCCTCGGAGACAAGAACATACGGTTCGTCGTCATTGGAACGATGGCCATCGAGCGCCACATAGACTCGACCTTCCTCGTAACGCGAAGCTTCGATCGTTGAGACCCAGCGCGGCGCGGGCAAGTTCATGTTCTTGCCGATCTCTTGCCACTCTTTGCCACCATCTTTCGTAACCCACAACGCGCCGTCGTCAGTACCTGCGTACAGAACATTTGCATTGCGAGGCGACTCCGAAAGCGCTGTCGCTGAACCGCGCTTGGTCAACGTGATCTCTGGCGAGATGATCTCCAAGTTGTTACCGCGGTCAAGCGAACGGAACACATAGTTCCCACCCGCGTAGAAGACTCGCGAATTCGCATTCGACAAGATGAACGGTGTGTTCCAGTTGAAGCGATACTGCGGCTGGCCTTCTTCAGGTTGACGCGGACGAATCGAAGCTCGCTCGCCCGTCTTCATGTTGCGGCGATTCATCGCGCCTCCCTGACTGGTCGAATAAACCAGATCGGGATCGTTCGGATCGACGCGACACATGAATCCATCACCACCACCAACTGACAACCAATCTTCGTTTACTGGTCCGCTACCGTCTAACGACAGAGCTGGGCCGCCCCATGTTCCATTGTCTTGCAATCCACCGTAAACGTAGTACGGATATTTTGGTGAAATCGCTACATGATAGAACTGACCGAGCGCCATTGTGTTCAAATGGTCCCACGTCTTGCCTTGATCATAAGTTTGATACACGCCACCATCGACACCGATCACCATGTGTTTACCATCGCGAGGATCGATCCACAGCGAATGGCCGTCAGCGTGCACGTCGCGACCAAAGTTGGCATCGAACGATACGCCGCCATCGAGCGATTTATATTGCGACACACCTAGCAAGTAAACATTCTGCTCGTTGCTTGGATCGACGCGCACAACGCTAAAGTACATCGGCCGTGAATGAGCACTATTGACGCGAGTCCATGATTCGCCGCAGTCCGTCGACTTGTAGATCCCGCCGTACTCGAAACCCTTGCTACCTTGCTGGTCTTGCACATTCTGTGATTGACCGCCGAGGTTCGCGATGTAAGGGCGAATCGGAGCGGGTCGTTTCTCAAGCGTGACTTCGATCTCTTTAATCTCTGTCGCGCGAGCGATCTTTACAACCAGTTTGTCACCCGCTTTCTTGTCCTTCAGCGCTTCCGTAACTCCGCGATAGCTTGGAAGCGGTTTGCCATCGATCGCTTGAATCACATCGCCGACTAACAAGCCCGCCTTCTCGGAAGGACCTCCCGCAGTGATCTGAGTCAAACGAGCTCCACCGCCTTGAACATCCGAGCCTTGAACTCCGAAGTAGATATCCGGTTGCACAACAGGCGTTGGCATCCCCGGTGGAATGACGCGGTCTTCCAACTTCAACTCAATCTCTTTAGCTTCGCCTTCGCGAGTGAGTTTCACTTTGACTTTGTCGCCCGCCTTCTTCGATGAAACGGCTTCGACGATCTCTTCCCACGACTCAGCGGGTTTACCATCGAACTCAGTCAACACGTCATCGGCCAATAGACCTGACTTCGCAGCCGGCCCGTCCGATGAAACTTGCAACAACTTTACGCCACCGCTTTCTTCATCCGCACCTAAGCCGCCGAACCAAACGCCAGGCTGAAAACCTCGGCTGCGATTCGAACGACTTGCGAGCGTGAATTCAAGCTCCTTCTTTTCACTGCCACGAAGAACATGAGCGACCAATTTGTCGCCCGCTTTCTTCGTACGCAATTCTTCGATAATCTCATCAAACGTCGTGACCGCTTTGTCTCCAATCGACTCGACGACATCGCCCACCATCAATCCGCCGCGAGCCGCAGGACTCTTCGGATAAACTTGAGTTATGACCGTTTTGCCTTCGGAATCTTGAGCCACGCCACCCCAGAGAACGGTCAGCGGCGCTGGGCCTTTGCCGATGTTCTCGCAGTCGACAACTGCGTAAAGAATGTTCGGATCCTTGCGATACCAATCGAAACCGATACGCCCCAGTTGGCTAGTCGGTAAACCGGCCGTTAGTTTCTTCCAAGTCTTGCCGGCATCGGTCGACTTGTACAAACCGCTGCCCGGTCCCCATTTGCGAATCGGGTCGTAGCCATCGTAACCTTCAGGCATCGGTACTTCATTGCCCGGCCAGCTATCGAATCCGTCGCGCAGTCGCTCCCAAGCTGCAATGATGATCGTGTTCGGGTCCGTTGGATGCAGTTGCAAGTCGATGACACCCGTGCGATCGTCGACATAGAAACAACGCTCCCAAGTTGCGCCACCATCAGTTGTCTTGTACAGTCCGCGTTCTTCGTTGCTGCCGTACAGGCGACCGAGAGCGCCGACGTAAACCGTGTTCGCATCCGTCGGATGAATCACGATCTCGCCGATCTGGAAAGACTGCTTCAAGCCCATGTTCTTCCAAGTCTTGCCGCCGTCGATCGATTTGTAGACGCCGTCTCCGTAGCTGACCGAGTTGCGAGGATTGTTCTCGCCGGTTCCCGCCCAAACGACATTCGGATCGCTTTTTGCAACCGCTACCGCACCGAGTGCGACCGTCGTCTCTTTGTCAAATTGATGTTGGAATGAAATGCCATTGTTGGTCGTCTTGATCATCCCACCGCCACCGGTGGCCACCCACCAAGTGCTCGGATCATTTTCGTTGACTGCAATGTCAGTGATGCGACCGCCCATGTTGGCTGGACCGATACTTCGCCAGCGAATTCCTTTCAGCCACTCGCGCGAGATTTCACCGCTCCACTGCGGTTTGGGCGCCGGAGCCGCAGTTGCCGTCGCGGGACTCTTCGTTGCTTCCGCTGCGGGCGCTTGCTTCATCGATTGCAAGTACTTGCCGATTTCTTCCAGTTGCTTTTCGATTTTGTCCAAGCGATCATCAGCCGCGCTCTCAGTTGCTTTATCCGATGCTTTTGCTGGCTCTGATTTCTTGGTCTCAGACTTAGTCTCACTCTTCGAACCGCTTGATTTCGTAGTAGGCTTCTTCTCGTCAGCTTTCTTCTCGTCAGCTTTCTTTTCTTCAGCCGGCTTTTCTTCGGGCTTTGGCGGTTCGACTACGACCGGTGGAGTGTCGGGTTTCGCTTCCGCAGCGGGCGGTGAGGGCGGTTGATCCGGCTTTGCTTCTTGTGAATAGGAACACGCTGCAATCATCATCTGAAGCAGCAAGGCGCCGAGTGCGACTCGGGTGTTGAGCCATCCGGAAATGTCTTGAGCTCGCAACATTAAATTAATTCCCTAATCAAAGACGGACGTTAGCAATAAATGCTGCACACTGAATTGCCGCAAATTGGCCACGATTTCTGAATCGCAGCTTATCAGTCGGAAGCACGGACCACGTCGCAAAGCGACTGCTAGGAAAATTCGCTGAGAGAAAACGAATCACCTTCGAAGGTAGTTGGCAGAGTTCTACAGCATTGTTATTAACCGACAACCGGCAATCAAGCACGCGCGATGGAAAGTCGCTGAATTTCGCCCAACGAATAGTTGCACTCACGCCTCGGATGACTCAAACTAGCCACATGAGCAAACCCAATAAGCTGAGTCGGTTGCACGCGTTTACGCTCGTCGAATTGCTGGTCGTGATAGCCATCATCGGGATGCTTGTCAGTCTGCTTCTGCCTGCCGTGCAAGCGGCGCGCGAAGCCGCGCGGCGCGTGCAGTGTCAGAACAATCTGCGTCAAACTGGACTCGCCCTACTCAACTTCGAATCCGTTCATCGCGTCTTCCCCGCATCCGGCTGGACGAAACCTGGCCCCGGAAATCCTGCGGGCAGCTACCTGAGCTGGCGAGTGATGACGCTGGACTTTATCGAGCAACCGAATCTCGCGCGAGAGTACGACACAAAGCAGAATTGGTGGGTCGAACGGAATCTGGTCGTCGGCCAAAACCTGGTGTCCACTTTCAACTGCCCAAGCACGCCGGCGCAACCGCTGGTAACAAGCGCGATCGCCAAATCGCCTCGACCCGCGCTGTCACTCACAAACGGCATCGCCTCAACGGACTACGAAGCGGTCATGGGTGTTCGACCTCAAATCGATCCAACAAGATACGATTCACTCAATCGCTTCTCTGTCATGCACCGCGATTCGCGGACCAAGTTCGCGCATATATCAGATGGATCTTCACATACGATGATGGTTACTGAAACCGCAGCGCGGCCCGCTGTTTATCGCCGTGGGAAGGCACACCCCGAATTAGCGAACGATCAGGCAATTAGCTGGATCGATAGCGAAAGCGCTTACACGTTCGACGGTTCGTCCGCCGATGGATCAACCGAAGGATGTGGCATCGCCGCCGGTTGCTCGGTTGCCATGAACGCTCGTAACGACAACGAACCATACAGCTTTCACAGCGGCGGCATCGAGGCACTTTATGCCGATGGTCATGTCACGTTCGAAAGCGAATCGATCGCTTTGACGATCATGGCCTCTCTGATTACCCGAGCCGCCGCCGATTAAAAGAGGTTAACGGCAGCGTTCAATTGGTCATCGTAAAGTCGATTGTATTGCGGCCTCGTTTTACCTCAGCCGTGAGTGCACCGGGCTCTTTGTACTTCTTGGGAATCTGAACGTACTCAGTGCTAACATCCAAGCCACCGGCTTTCATCTCAGTGATCTCGTCTTTCGAGTAACGTTTCACTTCGATCTCTACTTTGTGGTTGCCCAGCATCGCGCCAGACTTCGTGTCAGTGAACATGAGCTTATAAACTCCTTTCGAGTCCGTCTTCCCATACGAAGTTGTCCCGCCCGTTGGGATGAACGTAATGATGGCGTTGCCAACCGGTTTGCTGTCCACAGTCACGGTGCCCGTCACTTCCGCCAGTTCTGGACCATCCGATCCGCAGCCTACTAAAGCACAGACTGCGAAGCTTGCAATCAACAATCGAAAACCATTCGAAATCATTCTGACCTCGTTGCACAAAAAGAACGAAGCAGGCGCAGAGAACTGAATCCGCTCAACTGAGCCCGCTTCAAAATGACAAGTTAGGTTTACAGCTCAAGTCCCGTTAGAACTTGACCATCATTGATTGCAGACAATCGCTGGTAGAGCCCATAAGGTCCATTCAAGTTGGAACCGTTGGCCAGAAAATTCGTGTTGGTGTGCTCGATGTTCTCGCTGATAAAGTGAATGGAGCCATCAGCAAACGCGAACTGCGCGCCCCCAGTATGGAAACTATGGAAAGCGGCATGCTTGTCGCCACCGATGACCGGTCCATTCAATTTCTTACGCGTTGATCGCAGATGCAAAAACGCTCCATTCGCTCCCGCTCCGCCATTCGCACAATTCACACCGCCGTTGGTCACCAGACTTCCGAGCACAAATTGACGATCAGAACCATCGCCGCTGACCAACGGTCGCCATGAGACCTCCCCAACCGCGATCACATTCGAAGTACCATCGGTGATGTCAGCATGCCGCCGACTTGCCGCGACGACTAGCAATCCGATGTTTCTTTGATGAGGCTGCATTACGCCTCCGACCGCTTGGCATCGTGCTCCATCAAACGGGCCCATAGAACCAACGTAGCTTGTAATCGCAATCGCATTCGTCCCACCGGGGCTCGAAGCATTTATCGGGCGAGTTTGCGGAGAGACGTCGGACGGACAGCGGAACGTACTCAACACTGTCGCTGTTCCAGCATTGTTTCGTCCGCCCGGATCGCTGATCGTGCCCGGCGTGCCGTAAGGATGGAAACGAAGATCAAGCGAGTTGTACAGCGAATTCTGTTCGATGTATGGAAGCACAGCACACATCCATGACCATCCACCATCGGACCGCATAATGTTGCCGGCCAAGTTGTCCATGAAACCGATCGGAAAGCGTCTGTTGCTGGACTCGTAATTGTGAAGTGCAAGCCCCAGTTGCTTCAAGTTGTTTCCACACTGCATGCGCCTCGCCGCTTCACGAGCCGCTTGCACAGCAGGCAATAATAATCCAACCAGGATTCCTATAATCGCAATGACCACCAAGAGCTCTACCAGCGTAAATGCGTTTCGATGTTTCATATGAAGTCTCTGTTACCTGAAGAGATGTCACCCAGCCAAAAATCACCGAATGTTAGAATTCGCAAAGCCCATACCAGCTCGGCACTGTCAATTCACTGCGGATTTCGAAGCTTCATGCCGTCACCGCGCACGGTAACACTCCGTCGCTGTGTTAGGTGATGGTTTGCCTTGGTTAGATCACGGCCTCCTTGTTAATGATGGCATTTTCCGCAGCACTTCGTTAGTACCAGAACGCGAGGGCGGAAGCAGCATAACGGATTCGAAATGGTCGGTCAAACAAAATAAGGGTAGATCAAGCCCCTTCGCACTTCGCACATCGGCCGGTGACGCAGTTCGCATTGCCTTCAATGATCACAACTGATACAAGGCGAACGAACGACTCGATTTGACCAGTTTTGGAAGCCGCCATGCTCAACGTTCATCGCTCGCTCTGCACCGTGTTGGTTCTAACCGTCATCGTTACGAGCGGTTGTAGCATGAGTGCCAACAAGTATTTCAGTTGGCTTAAGCCCAAGAACGAAACCTCGCCCGACCCAGCGACCCTCGCCCAGAATCAAGCAGGCCAAAGTGAAGCAGGCCAGAATGAAGCAGCCCAGACGGATGCGGCGCTGGCTGGTGATTCGGTGAGTAAGGATTCGCAAACCGAAGCAGCGCTAGCTGCCAACGCCAACAAACTAGCGGTGTTGCCGGTTTCAGCATCCAAAAAGCTCTCACCGATTCAAAGCGAACTAAGCAAGTTTCAACCCTTCCCGTTCGATGTGGATATGGTCGATGTCGAAGGGCGTCCAATTCGACTCCAGGACTTCCGCGGCAAAGTTGTCATCGTCGATCTGTGGGGAACTTGGTGTGGCCCCTGTCGTCGCGTCATCCCGCACCTCGTCAAACTGCAACAAGAGCATCCGCAAGATCTGCAAGTTATCGGGCTGTGCAATGAACGCACAACGAACAAGAGCGCTGCAACGGCCAGGCTACGCGCCGCTATGGCTGACTTCAAAATCAACTACCCCTGCGTCCTGATCGACGACAACACAACCCGCAAAGTGCCGAACTTCAGCGGCTATCCAACGATGTTGTTCATCGATCGTGCCGGCACCGTCCGCATGAGTACCGTCGGCGTTAAACCCGAAGCGTACTGGGATGCACTGATCGCCGAGCTGCTGGCGAGTTAGAATCGTGCGACGGACTTTCACGTGGCGTCGACTCTCAGTCGACGTTTCCTAGATTGGCGACTGAAAGTCGCCACCACTTGTTCATTTCGCTCAGGTAAGCAAAGCTTTACGACGCTGCTCGCAGGTGGCGAGCGATCACATAGCGATAACTTAGCGATCCATTCTGTGCTTAAAGCGAAGTAGAGCGATGACGAATACGACGAAGATTTTCGATGGCAAAGTTGCGTTGGTGACAGGCGCCGCGCGCGGTATCGGAGCTGCATGCGCACAAGCCCTGGCGCAAGCCGGCGCGCATGTCGTGGTCAATGACATTTTGCCTCCCGACGATGTGATCGCTGCGATCAAAGCGGCCGGCGGGAGCGCTTCTCCGGGCGTAGCGGATGTTACCGATCGCAAAGCTGTCGATGCTACCGTCGCGAACACCATCGCAACCTTCGGG
>JBGSOM010000015.1:0-22222 GCA_041739135.1 Pirellulaceae bacterium | reverse complement strand
CCTCTGTTAGAATCTCTCTCTGTTCATCGGTGAGACCGACAACGTATTCTTTTTTCATCGCACCCTCCATGGTTGCGATGAGTATGCATAAAACACGACTTCAAGTGAATCCCAAAATTAAACTTGGATGAAGCACTAGTTGTACCACCCAGTTCATTGCCCATACCGTCTGCGCCTTGAACCGCTTGATACAACGTTGTCTGCTCAATGAACGGCAGGACACTGGCATGCCAAGTCCAACCATGGCCGTTAAAGTTCGTACCAGCAGCATTGGGAAGTCCATTGCAGCCCGAAGGCAGAGCTGAGAACGCAGACGTGTAATTGTGCAGCGCCAATCCAATCTGCTTCAAGTTATTCGAGCACTGCATTCGCCGCGCTGCCTCGCGAGCCGCTTGTACAGCGGGCAGAAGCAAACCAACGAGAATGCCAATGATGGCGATAACTACAAGTAATTCGACAAGCGTGAATCCTTGGCGCGAAGTGTTCGCTTTGTACATCCAAATCCTCATCAGTTAAAAAGTACGAGTTTGTGGTTGGTCCGCAACTCAATCGTTAAGTCACGAATTTATGGCGAATTGTTAAGAATGTCGATCCAAACTAGGCCTCTTCACGAGAACTTCATATTTGCGGACCGTCCTGAGTTTCGCTCACTAGTCGCTTTTCCCGATCGCGCTCGACAAGTAGGCATTAAACATCACGCGATTCGCTACCTGCAACAAGCTGCTTGAAAAAATCGAACGGACGCTTTGGTCGACGTGGTACCAGTTTTGCAACGCGCACGTCGCTTGGCAGGTCGGACGAGACCCACCCGTTCTTAAAGTACTATCGCCTAGAGTTGCTTAGCCGAATTTGAGGTTATCAAGTGAATCAAACCGTGCAGCGGAAGCTTCAGTTCGGAGCAGAGATCCTTGGCGACTGCGTTCACTTTCGAGTGTGGGCGCCTAGCCGATCGCGAGTTTCCGTCCGGTTTGCGGATAGATTGCCGGATGGAACTGATCAATTGCCGCTCACCCCTGAAGGCAACGGATTCTTCAGCGGCCAGGTCGACGGAATACATGTTGGCACGCGGTACAGTTTTCGACTGGATGATGACGATCGAGATTATCCCGACCCCGCCTCACGATTCCAACCCGACGGCGTCCATGCTGCGTCACAAGTGATCGATCCCACCGCTTATCAGTGGCACGACGAAGGTTGGCACGGAGTGGAATTGCCGGGGCAAGTGATCTACGAGATGCACATCGGTTGCTTTACGCCGCAAGGCACATGGCGAGCCGCTGAAGCGAAGTTGCCGCTACTAAAGGAAATGGGCATCACGGTACTCGAAGTGATGCCAGTGGCCGAATTCAATGGCAGTTTCGGTTGGGGTTACGACGGAGTAAAGTGGTTCGCTCCCACACGAAACTACGGAACGCCCGACGACTTTCGTCACTTCGTCGATACCGCACATCAGCTCGGTTTAGCCGTAATTTTGGACGTGGTCTACAATCACTTTGGACCCACAGGAAACTACACCGCCGCCTTCTCACCGTTTTTTGTTTCCAATCGCCATCCGACGGAATGGGGCGATGCCATCAATTACGATGGCAAGGGCTCCCAGAGTGTCCGCGACTTTGTCACTGAGAACGTGCGCTACTGGATAAGCGAATATCATCTCGATGGCTTGCGACTCGATGCCACGCAAACCATCTACGATGATTCGTCGCGGCACTTGCTCACAGATTTATCCGTGGCCGCTCGAGCCGCTGCGAAGACGGCTACCGGCGAACCTCGAAACATCATCATCATCGCCGAGAATGAAACTCAGGATGTTCGTCATGTGGAGAGCGTCGAAGAAAACGGCTTCGGACTCGACGGACTGTGGAACGACGACTTTCATCATTCCTGTCGAGTCGCGGCGACCGGCCATGCCGAGAACTACTACGCTGACTATGCCGGTTCGGCGCAGGAGATGGTTGCCGCAACTCGCTTTGGTTACCTGTTCCAAGGTCAATACTCACATGCGTTGAATCGGTGGCGTGGCACGCCCGCTTGGCATGTTCCAGGATGGCGTTTCGTCAACTTTCTGCAAAACCACGACCAAGTCTCCAACTCGGCGCACGGTTCTCGTTTACCCGATCTAACTTCGCCAGGAACGTATCGAGCCATCACAACTTTCTGGCTGCTCGGTCCAGCGACACCAATGTTCTTCATGGGACAAGAGTTCGGTACGCGCACGCCGTTTCGCTATTTTGCGGATCACGACGTAGAGCTTGCGACGTTGGTTCGCAAGGGCCGTTGGGAAGCACTGCGTCAATTCCCGCGAATCGCAGGTGGTGCTGGCCAGCCGATTGCATTGCCCGATCCATCCGACCATACAACCTTCCATGCGTGCAAACTGGATTGGTCAGCTTACCGAGAGGATTTGCCGGATGTGTTATTGCACCGCGATTTATTGAAGCTTCGACGAAGCGATCCCACGTTTTCACAGCAAGACAAACACATGATTCAGGGCGCCATTATCACTCAAGATTGTTTCATCTTGCGATGGCACAATGAAGCCGAGGAGTCGCACAACGATCGCTTGTTGCTGGTCAATCTCGCCCGCGATCTGCATTGGCGTCCCTCGGCTGAGCCACTCATTGCTCCGGTTTCCAATATGCAGTGGCAGATCATGTTCTCCAGTGAAGATCCGCAGTATGGCGGCAGCGGCACGGCGCTACTAAACACTTCCAACTGGCACATTCCGGGTCACGCTGCGATCATTTTAAAACCTACGTAGAGAGCGCCGCCGAGAAGTGGCGGCGACTTTCAGTCGCCAGCCAACGGAAACGTCGACTGAAAGTCGACGCCACGCAAAAAAGCGACGGCATTTCGCGTACTTCTATTTGCCGGATCAAATGCCTCGAATGGCTTTTCCTGAGTATATTCCCGGTCAAAAAACTGTTTTCTTTAGATTTATCGCAATCGGGACTAAGAAACTGTCGCTTGGCGAGTCTTACTAGGGTGGGGCGGAAGTTTCAGCATTCAGACTTACTCGATAATCCAGGCTCAGTATTCCAGGCTTACTCGAAATACCTCCAAAAGCAGGGCTCGACAGCGGCGAGTCAGCTTGCCAGCCGATGGACGCACGAAAATGATGGCGACAACTTGCAGCAGCACAGCTTAACTAATTTCGGCATTGTGAGTTCATGTTGAAACCGGCGCGGTCGAATTCAGAGGATCTTTTGGACCAGGTTCTTACGGATCAGGCTCAGGATCTGCGCATCGATCTGCAGGTTACGTCGTTGCACGCGTTGTTCGATGCGGAGGAGACGAATCTGCTGCGCTATGCGTATGCGATGACCGGCAGGCGGGCGGTTGCGGAGGAGATTGTGCAAGAGGTTTTTCTGCAGCTGCACGCTCGTTGGGACCATGTCGAGGCGCCGCGAGCTTGGCTGTACCGTTGTGTTCGCAACCGTGGGCTGAATCATTTGCGAAGCGCCAAGCGCGAGACCTTGCAGTGCGACGACGAACGGGAGGCGATAGCGATGGACGGTCAATCAGAAACGCCCGAGGCAATGGTGGCTCGAATGGAGACGACGATCCAATTGCGACAGTTGCTCGAGCAGCTTAACGAGGTCGATCAGCAACTGATTCGCTTGAAGTACTTCGAGGGACTCAAGTATCGCGAGATCAGTGAACAAACCGGTTTGACCATCAGCAACGTAGGGTATCGCTTACATCACATTATGCAGCAATTAGCCAGCCAGCTTCGACCGCTGGGAATCGACGAATCGAAATGAACAATCAATCTAATTCCGATGCAAACGATCTTGAGTTGAAAGTGCGTCTAACTGCTTTGGTGATGGGCGAAGTCTCTGACTTCGAACGTGCGCAGTTGGAGTCGCAGCTCGAAGAGCGCGCAGAGCTGGCCGTTTGGTACAAGCAGCTCGAACAGATGCATGGAACTTTGTTGGAGATGAATACGAGCCAACTAAGTCGAGCCGCGATTGACGAGGGGCTGGACGAGTCGCTTGCGGGCGACGAAGGAACTTGGACGTTGCCTGCGGAACATCGACAATCGCTTTTAGAAGTCATTGGCGGTGAGCAACCGAATCCATTGCGGCAAGCGAGCGTCCAGTTAAATTCCGTGAAGTCGCCAGCATCTAAACGCAACCACGCGCGCTGGTGGACTTGGGGATTAGCTTCCGTTGCTTGCCTGATGCTGTGCCTTGGTTACTTTCAGTTGCAAACTCAAACCTCGCGCCGCATGTTGGCTAGGGTCGATAAACAATCGAAGACAGCCACGTCATCCCAACTGGACTCAGTCAACGGTCGTTCCAGCGAGGACATTTCTCGCGAGAAACTTCAGGGACTCAGTAAGGAATTGAGCAGCCACACTTGGGAAGAAACATCTCTTTCAGACACCCTATCTAGTAGTCATCCATTCTCGGGAAAACTTGCGCCACCGTCCGTTCCGTCTTCGGCCGCTCTGTCGTCGGCAACTGATTCTTCCGCACTGAAGTATGACGCGGATGTAGGGCCGACCGAGCCAAGCGACAGCACTTGGATTGATTCCAAGGGTTACTTACCGCCGCCAAACCCTGAAGGTTTTATGTTGTCCGAGGGACGCGAGGAAAGCCGACACACACTGGCTGACAGCATGCCTGGAAGCGTTTCAACGCCTCCTGCTGTTCCTACTGTCGGAGATTTCGTTGTGAGCCCACCGGCACCGGCTGCAAATGATCAGTTGGCGGATCTATATGGATCCAACGCGCCTCAGAAACCAGCCTCTTCACCATCCTCGTCACCGGCGATGCCAGCGAGCCCAGCGATGCCAACGATCCCAGCCATCTCAGCGCCGTTGCCCGACCCCGGAATTGCCGGTAACGCTGCAGGCGCTGAATTGCCGGACGTCGCGCTTTACTTTAATTACAGAAATAGTGGTCAAGCAAGTCCACAAGCGACGGGTCGATCGGCGGGAGTCGAGCAAGACAAAGCAGCTCACGACGAGTTGGCTTTGGGCGAAACACTAAACAGAGAATTTCAGGGTGGGCAAGCTCCGAGCGGGCAAGCTCAGGGCGGACAATCGCAGAGCAGTAGTTTTGGATCACTCTCCGCGGACGGTATCCAAGCTGACAGCGAAGCTCAATTCGGCAAACAATCGAGTGGCCAGCGCTATAACTTGCCACCGAGCAACCTGCAGCCAAACGGTCCAATTTCCGTAAACGACTTTATGGAACAGCCAGCCGATGGGGAATCCGTTGACCAGCCTGCAGCAATCGCCGACGACTATTTTTCCGCGAATCAACCGATGAGTGAGGTGCCAGATCGCACTAAAGATAACGCTGAAAAAGGCAATGTTGAAAAGTTCGGAAGGAGATTTTCGGCAGATCCGAAGGCACTAGCAGAAAACCTCCCGTCGCTGCGATCGCTCGAAAGTGAATCTGTCGCGGGACTGCCGAAGCGAGAAGAAGAATCGCTAGACCAAAAACGCGGACGAATGCAGTCTGTGTTGGAACGCAAGCAATCGGTTGTTACAGGCTTGGAAGAAATCTCCGCCGCTCGCGAACCGTTCTCGACATTTTCACTGCACGTCAGCGATGTCTCATTCAAACTTGCGCTGGCCGCACTGACCAACGGCCAATGGCCTGAAGCGTCCAAAGTCCGCGTGGAGGAATTTGTGAATGCGTTCGATTACTTCGATCCGTTGCCGTCGAGCGACGAACGCGTTGCGTGCCAAATCGAGCAGGCGATTCATCCGTCGATGCTCCAGCGCAACGTGCTGCGAGTTTCACTCCGCACTGCGGCCACGGGTCGTCCACAGAAGACTCCGCTGCGACTGACTTTGTTGCTCGACAACTCCGGCTCTATGGAACGACCCGACCGAAGGCAAGCGATTCGACGAGCCTTCGAAGCATTAGCACAACAGTTGCAGCCGAACGATCAAGTAACGTTAATCAGTTTCGCCAACACACCGCGTCTGCTGGCCGATCGAGTCAGCGGTGCGAAAGTCGCCGAACTCGTGCAAATAGTTGAAAGCATGCCCAGCGAAGGAGGCACAAACCTCGAAGCCGCTTTGCAACTGGCAACTGCAAAAGCGCGCGAAGGGGCAGTCGGCGAACAAACAGCGAGCGTGCAGAATCGCATCGTGCTGATGACCGACGGTGCCGTGAACTTGGGAGACGCCGATCCCGACAGCCTAGCGCAATTAGTACTTCAGATGCGCAGCGCTGGAATTGCTTTTGACGCGGCCGGTATCAGTGCCAAGGACTTGAACGACGAAGTGTTGGAAGCACTAACTCGGCAAGGCGATGGACGCTACTATTTGCTCGATACGGCTGAGCAGGCGAACACTGGCTTCGCCGATCAGATTGCCGGAGCGCTGCGTCCGGCCGCGAAGAATGTCAAAGTTCAAGTCGAGTTCAATCCTGAGCGGGTTGGGAACTACAAACTGCTGGGCTTTGAAAAACATCTTTTGAAGCAAGAGGACTTTCGCAATGATCAAGTCGATGCAGCAGAGATGGCCGCCGCCGAAGCGGGAGTTGCCATGTATCACTTCGAACCGAAGCCGGATGGCAACGGAGATATCGGTTCCGTCTCCGTTCGATTCCAAGATATAGCCAGCGGCATGATGGTCGAGCATCGTTGGCCGATTCCTTACGATCCCACGCCGGCTCGAATCGCGCAAGCGACCGCTCAGTTACGAATCGCTACCACTGCAGCGCTGTTCGCTGCAAAACTGCGCGGTGATGCTTTGGGTGAGACGGTTGATTACAAGTCGCTGGCCGAAGTGCTTTCCACATTGCCTGCGAAGTTTGAGCACACACCGCGAGTTCGACAATTGCAAACCATGATCAACGCGGCGCGGCAACTGAGCGCACGCTAACAGCGATCAACAATCCGCACAGACTTATCTGGGCCAACAGCGAAGACAAATCATGAGATCAAATCAGAACTCAAAGAGCCGCACCATGAATTCGAAACTTCTGCTTACACTCTGCACAATACTCAGCTTGGTTGCGACCTTCAGCACCGCCACGGCTCAACAATCAGACGTTACAACCAATCAGGACGCAACGACCACAATTTTGGTAGGACCCGCGCGGCCGCCCGAACCTGCATTTCTTTATTCAGTCAGTTCACGAGCGATCGCGCAAGTTAATTCAACCGCCATCGAACAATCGATTGAGCTCAGCATCAAAGTTGTTCAAGGCAAGCCGACAACGCTGACACTGGGGCTGAACGGTCCAGGTGATGTTGTCGAAGTAACCGGCGAAGCGATCGACTCATGGTCGGTTCGCAGCAAAGGCAACGCAAGGTATCTCGATCTGCAATTGAGACAATTCGGTGATCAACCGCAAACCGATGAGCTGAGCGCCAAAGCTCAAGTGCGCATCCGCACGAAACATGCTGCCGCGCCTTCCGAGTTTGAATTGGCGCATCTCGCATCGGGCAAAGCGATCGGATTTGATTCGCGAGTTGAAATCAATTTTGCACCCGAGTTAGCGGGGCGCGTGAATGTAGCCGATGGCTTCGTACCACTCGCCGCTGCGCACGATTCAATGGACCATGCCAACCGCTTTCAAACCTCAACCGGAGGTCGCATCGTCATCGGCGTCGCTCGGCGAAGCACGGCGCCTCAACCCGTAGAACTGTTCGATGCCGCATTGGTAGGTGAACTCGCTCCAAATTCGAAGTCCGTAGTATTCAGCTTAACTGGCACAGCGCAGATATCCCAAGCCGGCGCGCGGCTGCGGGTGCTATCTGGTAACGCAGCTTTCAGTGAGTTGCCATCCTCGACGGATTATCGCTTGGAACTGGTTAACTCCGAAACGAATCCAGCCTACGACCTCGTGTTTCCAGAGGTCGGCAAATTTGCAATCGACCTGAGTTTCGTCGCCGGAGTAACAACTCCCGATGCGAACTGGCGGAGCATCGATTTGACAGTTGCTGCAAGCGCCGTCGTACCGCTCACGCTAAAAGGTTTCGACTCGGAAATCGAATTTCGGCGCGAGCCGCAATCGATCGTTCCAGTCGCAGAAGCTTCAGTGCTGCGTGGATTTCTCCCAGCGACCGGGCGCGTGCATCTACAGTGGAAGAATGCACAAAGTTCCAATGAAGGCAAGCTCTTCTACACAACGACCGCTTACGTCGAGGCGCAAGTGGGTACAGGTCTCCTTCGGCAAGACCATCAGTTGACTTATCAAGTTCTGCAAGGACAGCTCAAGTCGTTGAGTATCCAGTTGTTTGGTCCTGGCGAAATCATCGACGTACAAGGAAGCAATCTCGTCGGTTGGAAAGTTCAGGGCGAAGGAGCTGAGCAGACCCTCGAGATTACTTTAAGTCAACCGATTTCCGGCGAAAGTCGCTTTAACATCCGCAGCCAAACGTCGCTGGACGCGTTCCCTGTTCGCGTGGAAGGGCTGCGACTAAAACCGATCGGCGCCATTCGGCACTCTGGTTACTTGCGTGTTTCTAACCTAGGTTCCGTTCGCATAGAAGCGGCTAACCTGCAGGGCTTAACGCAACTTGCTCCGGAGCAATATCCTGGCGAAGCGTTGCAAGCGCGACAAACTTTTGTATACCGCTTCCCGAGCGCCGACTACGCATTTTCGATTTCAGCGGATCGTGTCCAACCGGAAGTGAACATCAACGCAGTGTTGCTTTACACGCTCTCCGAAACAGATCGTGTGATTGCGGCAGATATCGAATTGGACATTCGCGAAGCGGCGATTCGAGAATGGGATATCGCAGTCCCAGCCGACTATTCGGTTGTATCGGTGATCGGCGCCAGCTTGGCGGATTATGTCGTTGCAACGGAACTGACCGATGGGCAACGCAACGTCAAACTGATTTTCCAAGGCGATGTACAAGGCCGACAACTTGTGAGTGTTCGACTCGAGAAAAGCGAACCGGCGGCTGCGGGACCTTGGATCTTGCCACGCATTGAATTTCCACAAGCGAAAGGAGTGCGCGGCGACATCGGCGTCGTTGGTTCACCAGGTTACCGCATCGTCGCGGGTGAAGTTAATCTGCTGGTAGAAAAGCCTCTGTCGTATTTCCCAAAGCCTCAACCGAATTTGCAGCAAGCGTTTCGCGTCCGTGAGCCTGCTTGGTCAGCCACGATGCTGATCGAACAGTTGGACAGAAGCATTCAGTCTGACGTATTTCATCTTTACTCCTTCAGCCAAGGAACCATTTACGGCAGCGCGCTAGTGAACTATTTGATAACAGGTGCTCCGACCTCTGAGTTTCAATTGACCGTTCCGCAGTCACTCGGAAACGTGACAGTCGATGGCCAAGACATTCGTACTTGGCGACGCGAAGCGGACAAACTGCTGATCACTTTGCACCAACCGGTGCTTGGGTCTTACACGCTATTGATTACTTTTGAAGAGAAGCCAAACGAAGCCGACGGTTCCTTTGCGGCGGGAGTTGTCGCGCCGCTCAACGTGCAAGGTGATCGCGGCTACCTTGAGATTGTCAGTCCAGTGCAAGTTGAGATCGAACCGCTGCTGGTTTCGCCGCCGCTGCTGGTTCTCGATCCACTCGAGTTGCCCGCCGAGTTTCGATTGCTTAGCGCCGCGCCTTCATTGGGAACCTGGCAGTACACCGAACGACCTTTCGATTTAAAGTTGAAAGTCACTTGGTTCGAACCGGGCACGACCGCTGGCCAAGTTGTTGAGTTCTCGGAAGCGAACAGCCGAGTGTCAGTCGACGGAGAGGTGGTCACGGATGTACTGTACTACGTCAAGTCGCGCGGTCAACGCACGCTGCGATTGCAGTTGCCAGGCGAGCCCGTGAAGCTGTGGGCCGTTACAGTGAACGGACAACCCGTGACAGCTCGACAGACCGGCAACGATACACTGATCCCCTTGCCCGGAGTTACCGATCCGAATGTTCCGATTGAGGTTGGACTACGGCTCGGCAAGCCATCGGTGGATCAAAGTAGTGCCGCGTTGCTCCTACCGATCGTGGATGCACCGGTATTGAAGACGCAGTGGAACATTCGCGGTGATGAAAATCACGTGTTGATTCCCAGCGGTGGAACCGTCGAGCCCACGATGCCCGTGTTATGGCCGACAGGTTTTGATTGGCTAGTCGGCCGCGGTCTGTCGCCCATGATCGCAACGGCGGTTTTGATTTTGTTCGGGTTGCTGGTGGCAGCGCGTAACGGCCTAAGATTCCTGAGCGCGTTGAGCTTTCTCGCGGCGTGCGTCGTAGCGGCTTTCGCTGCGTGGGATGCAGGACAACATCTGCAACTCCCCGCGCCGATGCAATTGAACTTGCCAGTGTTATCTGCGGGCGAAACGATCGCGTTGCAAGTGCAGAACGTTCCGGCTTGGCGAGCACAAATAAATTGGGTTGGCATCGGTCTGATACTCGGTGGCCTATTATTGCTCGCGCTAGCGTGGCTGCTCCAAGCGAACTCGCGCTCGAACTTGGGGACGAACTTGCGGACGAACTTGCTCAGTGCGATCGGTCTAGCATTGCTGTTCGTCGGCGTCTTAATGCATCCCCATGGAGCGCTCGCATTCTTCGTGTTGATTGCCTTGATAACGCTCGTAAGACTTTTCATACCTTCCGCGATGACACTGATTCACAGTATCGCTTCATTTCGCCACGCGCCTGCGGCGACACCTGCGACCGAATCCGCAAACGCCACTGTGGTCACGAACGCGATCTTGTTCTTACTAGCCTGGGGCTCGAGCGCACTCATGACCAACACGCAATCTTTCGCGCAAGAACCCACCGTTGCACAAGCGGACCTGCAAGCCGCTGATTCGCTGCTGCAGGAGTGGCAGATTCTTGCGAGAGAAGCTCGGTTGAATGCCAAAGGACAGATTCAAGTCACCGGTGTGCCCGGCGATCGTTTCGTTTTGCTTCAAGCTCCCGCCATCCTGACTCAATTCGAAGGTGATGCGCTGCGTCTGAGCAAGGTCAATGTAGCTGAGCGCGGTCTGACCTACGTCGTCACGATTCCGTTCGGAGAAAAACAGGAGCAAGCGAACGAAGCAGCCGCTGACCAAGAAACTGAAGACGCGGACGTCGCTGCGAAGGATCGTACGATCCCTGCGATTGAAGAACCCAAAACTTACAACGCAACCTTTGAATATCGGCTGGAAGCGATCAAGCCTGGTGAGGGCATCCCCGTCTTAACGGGTCGAGCTTCGTTGCACGAAATCGACTTGCAGGTTAACGAATCGGCTTGGGCAGTCAGTTGCGCTGCAGCGGTTCGCATCGATCTAATTGCCAATGCCAACAATGATGCCAACGCTGATGCCAATGCTGATGCCAATGCTGATGCCAATGCCAACGCTGACGGTAATGCGAACACACGAGCAAAGTTGCTGCTGGGACCAGGTGATGCGCAAATTGTTTTGCAACCGGAGTCGCGAGATTTATCGACTGAGAAAACTCAGTTCTTCGTCGAAGCTTCGCAGCTTTATGTTCCGGGACCGGGAGTTGTCGACGGTCGCCATCGCTTGGACATTCGCACTTCGCAGGGCCGCGTCAAACAACTGGTAGTCAACATTCCCGAAGGCTTAACAGTCAGCACCGTCGAAGGTCCTATCACATCGTGGCAGTTTGACGCTGATAATCGCGGGCTGCAATTGCAAGTCGAAGTCGCTGTCAGCAGTAGTTTCAGTGTCATTATTGAAACGCAGCGAAGCTTAAGTGCGCTACCAACCGAACTCGCACTTAGTCCACTTCGCGTTCAAGAAGCAAGCGGTGAAGTGGGGCTGATTGGCGTCGCGTTCGGCTCTGATGCACAGCCCGAGAAAGTGGACTCAACCACTCTCTCGATGGTCAGCCTCAGCGACTTTGACGCAACCCTGTTAAGAAACGCGCCAGCCGTGTTGCATCGCGTCTATCGCTATGGCGAAGCCGCGGGGGCAATAGACGTCCGCGTCGCGCCGGTAACTCCTGAGTTGCGAGTCAACAGTCGCCAAGCGCTTTCGATTGGTGACGAACGAATCCTACTCAACGTGAACTTTAACTTGGAAATCTCCCGAACGGGCTTGTTCCAAGTCAGCTTTCGACTGCCGACGGGTCTCGAAGTCGAATCGCTATCCGGCGACGCTTTGCATCACTGGATTGAAACCGACCAAGAGGGACAGCGGCAAGTGATCATGCATTTGAATGGCAAGACCATCGGCTATCATTCGTTCGCGCTTTCGCTGGCCGGTGCTGCCCCGACCACCGCAGGTGATTGGCAAGTTCCACGCTTTGAAGTGAATGAAGCGGATCGCCAAACCGGCGACTTAGTTGTACGACCGATGACCGGTTTGCGATTGCGAGCGGTCTCGCGGCAGAGCGTGTCGGAAATTGATCCGCGATCCTTGGGTGGTCAGGGGCAAGGCGCGCTCGCCTTCCGTTTGCTGCAACGCGAATGGGATTTAGTGCTCGGCATCGAAAAACTGGAAGCTTGGGTTGCGGGCGATGTGCTGCATGAAGTGACGCTGCGTGAAGGCCAAACCCGTTCGACGATCGTCGCAGACTTGCAAGTGCAAAATGCATCGATTCGCAATTTGTTTGTAACGCTGCCGATATCCGATACAGAAGAGATTAAGACCGTTCGCGCGACTGGCAAAGCGGTTGCTGACTTCGTTCGCACCGCACCCGACTCCAATCGTTGGGAACTGCAATTCAAACAACGCGTGATCGGTCGAGTTCAATTTCAGATCGAATACGAACGACGTGGCGAACGCGCCAGCGACAGCGAAACACTCACCGTTGTTGGCTTTCCAGACACAAGGCAGCTTGCCTACTACTATGCCGTGCGAACCGGCGGACGACTTGAGATTGAACCCGGCACGATGACCCAAGGCTGGCAGAGCGTCGACTGGAGTGTCGTACCCAATGCGCTTCGCGACGCTGCCAATCATGCAGCGCCCGCGCTGTCTTTACGGGCGATCACTCCGTCAACTCCGCTGGCGCTGCGTGTGCTTCGTCATTCGCTAGCTGACTCCTTGAAGTTGCGAGTTGCTGAGGGCAAGCTTACAACCTTGCTTTCACCGACAGGCGATCAATTGACTGCAGTTGATGTTACGGTCGAAGTGATCCAACGCAGCAGCCTCAGCGTTACGTTGCCCGGCGGCGGAGAGCTGTTCAACATTTTCGTCAACGGCGAAAGCGTGCACTCGATTCGCCAAAGCGAGTCCACCAACACTTGGCAATTCTATATTCTTCCCGGAATCGATGATCGAATCGCTCAAGTGCGTTTCGTTTATCTTCTGTCAGGCGACAGCTTGCGCGATCTAAAACTGACCAGCCCGTTGCTGAATGTTCCACTGGAGAATGTGAAATGGGAAGTGATCGCGCCCAGAAGTTTTGAACTAACCTACCATGACGGCGACTTGGAGTTGATCGACGAACTCAGTCGCGGCGTCTACGATCGCTCGTTCTATCTTTCTAAAGTTGATGACAAACGGAAATCACAAGCCCAGCAAGCGCAGCAGATGCTCGGACGCGCGACGCAGTTGTTGCAAGCGGGCGAGCAGACGAAGGCGCAGCGGGCTCTCAGCAACGTCGCTAACAGTAACGCGCTCGACGCCGCATCGAACGAAGACGCGCGCGTGCAACTGGAAAACTTACAGACCCAACAAGCCATCGTGGGCTTGAACACACGTCGGCAACGACTGTACTTAGACAACGACTTGCGTCAGACAGAAACCAGCCCCAATGAGCAGATGCGCGAAGCAGCAGCGAAGAATCCAATCCTTCAGCAAGATCAATTGAACTTTCGCCCGCAGGAACTCAGTCAATTACTGGCCGGCAATTCCAGCGAAGACAATGCAGTCTTGCAACAGATTGCAGGTCGCCTGGTTCAACATCAACGCACGACGGAGCCAGCGCCACAAGCGATCGTGATCAGTGTGCCCGAAGAGGGAACCGTTTACCGATTTAGCCGCAGCGTTCAAGTTGAAGAGAACGCGCCCCTCGAACTCGACCTTCAATTCCGCTCCCAATACAAGTTACGAGTGTGGGAGTGGTGCGCGATCGGCAGCATGCTCGTACTCATCATCGGCGCGTTTATCGCCCGAGGATTCAGCAACCCTTCGAACGAGGTTAGCTAGATAGGTACGACTTGTCGGCAGTGGAGAGTCTATCGATCGAAAGCTCAACTCGTTTTCCGTCCTTCTTCTCAAGTACTACGCGGCGCTCGCTTGGTTCAATCAAGGACGCTGCAGTAGTGAACTTGCCGTCGTTACTAGTCCACGTGCGGTTGCGATTACACTGCCCAACGCTCCCCGCAAATCCCTCGGCATTCCTCGGTAACCAATGCGAAGCGGGACTTTGACTATCATTCGGGAAGAGCAATGATCTTGCCATCGTCGATGATAACTAAACTGGTGAAGTCTTCGTCAGACATCGCTCCCAGAGGACGAACTGAGCCGTCGAGCAACAGTATCTGAATCTGCTCAGGCTTTACGCTCGCGCGAATATGCTGCAGTGCCTCGGCAATCGTCAGGTCTTTAGGTTCCATCCAAGGTGTGGAATACTCGGGCAGTTGAATCATCGCCAACGTATTGGACACACCATCCGACACTTCGCCGAATTTCCTGTAGACTCCCCCATGAGGCATAACGGATCCGGGATCGCGAATCGCGAACACGTTCGTATGACCTTCTGGTTGATCAGGTGAAGCAAGTGCGGATCGGAAGCAAGCTGGCATCTGGTCTGCCAAAGCTCGATTGGTGGGACCGTCCCAGGCCTGATGATGATCGAATTGATCATAGACGCTCGCGTTTTCCATGAAAGGCGATATAGCAACCCGCCAGCTGCCCGTCGCTTCGTCCGCATGGTTAACCCCATGCAAGCTCGGCAATCGTCGAAAAGTGGCTTCGTAGTTGTGCAGAGCCAACCCGATCATCCGGAGGTCGTTGGATGCCATCTGACGCAGAGCGGCTTCGCGAGCGGCTGATATTGCTGGAAAGAGAAGCGCAGCGAGAATGCCGCAGCCAAGAATCATCACACCAAGAATGCACCCCACTACAATCAACACAATCTTCAGTGTGCTGTTCTGTTTCGGTGCCGATTGTTCGTAAGAATTGGGGTAGGATTGGCTCACAGTGATCTCCCGTATTATTCATTGTGCAAACCTGCGGATGCAGTTGGTACAGAGCTTGCATTTTGCCCACTAATTTCCTGCAACGCATAACCGCTACATAATAGCGAACACTCTGGCGAAAGTAAGACGAAGGGGTCAGACCTTGTGTGCGGTGTTCGCGATGCTGCGGTCGACTTCAAACCGCTTCAACTATACCGATCCCTTCATGCCCAGCATGGTTCCTGCACTGAGTCCTTACACCGTGTCCGACATCGTTCCTCGATCAAAATGCACGTCCGTTCCCCAAAAAACCGGAATAATTACGCGTGACGAACGCGGACGTTGAACACTTTCTGATCGCTTACCGTGGCTGTGATCCCCTTTAGTCGTTAGTCGTTTCATTTCGAAGCACTTTGACCGCGACATGTTTCGAAGTTTGTTATTGCTCCAACCGTATTCACAAGGTAGCCTTTCATCGTCCTAAATTTCTTGTACGAGAACTTATGCTCATGTCACGCACCACACAGATCGCCAATTCATCTGTCACTCCGCCCTAATCGAAGGCGCGTTGAGATCTTTGCGTGTCTCTAACTCCTCTATGGCTCCGACGCGATGAGCACATCGTGTTTGTTGAGTTCCATTTTCAAATCTTGTGAAAGCCATTTCGTTCAATGCTCGATCTATTTCGTTCTCAACCTCAGAATCTCAAAAACGAACTCTTGTCCGGTTTAACTGTCGCTCTAGCGTTGGTGCCCGAAGCGATTGCCTTTGCTTTCGTAGCTGGCGTCTCGCCAATCATTGGTCTGTATTCGGCGTTCTTCATCGGCTTGATCTGTGCACTCTTTGGCGGGCGCCCCGGCATGATCTCAGGCGCAACCGGCGCCATGGCAGTGGTTGTTGTCAGTTTGGTTGCGATTCATGGCATCGAGTACTTATTCCCGACAGTGATTCTATGCGGATTGCTTCAACTGATCGTCGGCTTCGCCAGACTCGGTGTGCTGATTCGAATGGTCCCACATTCCGTTATGCTAGGCTTTGTGAATGGTCTAGCCGTCGTTATCTGCATGGCGCAGTTCGGCAGCTTTAAAACCGTGAGCTCCTTTGGCGCTCTGCAGTACATGCAGGGACCAGCGATGTGGATCATGTTAGTCCTAGTCGCGTTGACGATGGCAATCATCTGGTTGCTTCCGAAATTCACCAAAGCTGTCCCAGCTTCGCTCGCGGCCATTCTCGTTGTCAGTGGAATTGGCATCGCTTCCAATCAGTTGCTACCCGATAACTTGGCGGCTGAAAATCAAAGCCATGTTGTGATGACTGTCGGTGATATGCTTGCGACGAATGCGAAAGTCGCAGCGGCGAAGGCCGCGGTTTCGGAAGCCCAACCCGTGCAGGCCGACGTGCATGCAACTTCAACAATCGCATCGGTCACAACGGAACAAGCCACGGCAATCACTGCTGCGATGAACAATGTCGACCCGAAAGCGACCAGCATCAGTGCTGGATTGCCGACGCTCTTTTTTCAAACATTTAACCTGCCGCCGCTGACCCTAGCGACACTGTGGATCATCTTTCCCTTTGCAGCAGTTCTGGCAGCCGTAGGATTGATCGAATCGCTGATGACACTCACGCTGATCGATGAAATCACCGAGACGCAAGGCAACAGCAACCGAGAATGTCTTGGCCAAGGCGTTGCGAACATCATTTGCGGAATGTTCGGCGGGATGGGCGGTTGTGCGATGATCGGCCAGTCACTCATCAATGTTGAATCAGGCGGTCGAGGCAGAACATCGGGCGTTTTTGCAGCTTGCTGCCTCCTGACCTTTGTGATGTTCTTTTCGCAGTGGATCGAGATGATTCCCATGGCCGCGCTCGTCGGAGTCATGTTCATGGTGGTGATCGGTACCTTTGAATGGGCCTCGCTCAAGCTGTATCGCAAAGTGCCTTTCACCGACTTCCTGGTCATGGTGATCGTGACGCTCTACACCGCCGTGATGCACGATCTCGCTTCGGCGGTCATCATCGGCGTGATCGTCTCCTCGTTAGCTTTTACTTTCAAGCATGCTAAGAACGTCAACGCGGATATCAAGTTCAATGCGCATGGTGCGAAAGTCTACCAACTGCACGGCCCATTGTTCTTTGCATCGACCAGTCAATTCAAAGAGCTGTTTGACGCTCGAAAAGATCCCGACACCGTTGTCATCGACTTCTATTTCACGCGAGTGTACGACCACTCGGCGATGGAAGCGATCCATGTGGTAGCCAAGAAATATCAACAGCTCGGCAAGACCCTGCATCTCACGCATCTCAGCGAAGAATGCCGCCAGATGCTGCGCAAGGCTAAGGACCTGATCACCGTTTCGTTTTCCGAAGAACCGCAGTTTCATCTGACAACTGACAAATTTCTATCGCAGCCCGAGCCGGTGCAGGGCGTATAATCT
Organism: Pirellulaceae bacterium; assembly: GCA_041739135.1. Classification (GTDB taxonomy): domain Bacteria; phylum Planctomycetota; class Planctomycetia; order Pirellulales; family Pirellulaceae; genus Aureliella. The sequence goes on along the minus strand of JBGSOM010000015.1, from coordinate 4,765 downwards.
GAGGCAGCTTTGATTTGCTTGAGCGCTCAAGTAATCCTTACGGAGCTCGCAATGCATGCACAGAATCCTTACCAACCGACGCCAACGCCAACGCCAACGGTAAAGAGGCAACTACGGCTGAACCGCAACATGTTGCTAGCCACCATGTTCATTGCCGCACCGTTTTTGTCGGCGATGCCACTCCGATACTGGGTGTTCAATCATGCGGGCAGTTGGTTTGTTTCGACAGACTTGTCGCCCGATCATCGCGCCGCGTTCTTAGGCCTGATGTACATTCCGCTGCTCATGTCGCTCACGATTTTGTGTTTCTTTCCAGCAGCGGTTTTGCTATGGCGAGAACGATTCTTGCCTTTACTCTCAGGGATCGCTGCGATCCTGTTAGGCATCATGCTCATCCCAGCGATCGGGTTTATCGCGATCGGAATCTCTTCTTACTTGCGACATGGACTCCCAAGTTAAGCTTAGCGTCGCGCGTGCAACAGCAATTCCCACGGATAGATGTCGGTCAGCGCCTTTGGCAGCGACGACATTCTTAAGCAGCTGACTCGCATGCGAGTGGAGCGTGGCTGGGCGGATTCGAATGCGATGGAGTTGTTGCTGATCGAGTGGCTGCGTGGCGAGAGTAATGAAACTCGCCTTGCCGCTTCGAATCGGCGTCATTTTACGAACCTAGAACCCTACGCTTTAAGCTCACGACATTTGTCGGGCTTCAATAACACAGTTGAATTCTATTGTAGCGCTGTCATTCTCTAATCCGATGATCTCGATCGAGTCGAGCATAACATCCTGACTCAATCTGCTTAGGTCGTAACCGATCTGTTTCGTGCACTTTATGCGGAACCGGAGACCGTGCCATATTGCACTGTCTCCACAGATCGGTTTATCCAGTCGTTGCACTGAAAAAGCCCTGTGGTCCCAAACAAGTATTGAATGGACAGACGTACGGATGTTCTGAACGCCGCGCCCCGTTTTGTTGTTGTAGGAATCGTATATTCTCGTTTGCAAGTCGCCACGCAGAACCATCTGCAACAACTCTATGTGAGGTTGTTCTGAGATTTGCTCGAAAATCGCCAAAGCTCGTCGAAGCATCATCGAGTCAATCTTTCCAACGCTCTTATTCGATTGCTCTGATTCTAAACGCTCATTTAGCCTCTGTATTTCCGATTCGCTCAATCGCATTGGACTCTGTATCGCACTAGTTTGAAATGGAAATTTCGGTTATGCGGTCGAATGTTAGGCCCTACGATTGTACGCACCAAACACTCACCGTCAGCTATGATGCGCCGCAAATGGTAGCGAGCTCATCAGATTGCAATTCGGAGTTCTAGCCGACTGCAATCAGTGACCGTTTACCAACCGTCAAGGTAAGAACTCGACCGAATTCTTGCAAGCAAGAAGCAAGCAAATCTCGCGGAGAATGATCGGTAAACGCTGAACGCTCGGGTGCGAACCGAGCCTTTCAAATATGCCCAACGACGAACAGCCTAATGGGATTCTCTAATCATGCCGACAAAGGCCGAGAATTTGCAGCACTGCTCAAAGCACCTTCAGGTCTTGCATTCAACGAGCGATCATCATACGCCGTAAATACTGACTCCTTCCCCCCTGATAACAGTCAAAGACATGTTGGTAATGGTATAGCTCAGACTTGTCTTGTATCGGCTAAGGACACAGCGTCGAAATGCCGGCATCGGGCACGATCGTGCGCGTTTTCGTTAGTGATCACTTGCTACTTTGATTCGTTTCCCGGATCTGTTTCATTCCGCATTCTTCGTGCTGCTCCAAGAACACTAAAGTCGACAGGGGCTTCCTCTCCCTCTCCTATTATCTTTTTGCCAATCGGATTTACGATTTTTCGGCTCACGAAAGCGCCAAAGAACGCGCTGAACCCGCCCAAGAGCCAGGTAATTGGCCCGGTTCTGATGAAGGTAACGAATGCCCGACCGACACTTGATCGCATCATCGGGTGGGAAATTCGAATCCTCACTTCGTGATTCGACTCGACAATGATTTTCACGGATTCGTTGTCTGCTTCGTCCAATAGGTTTTGCCGTCTGTCTGCGGCTGGGTAGCTTTCCAAGAACCAAAACCTAGGCAAGATCAGCTCGATGTTCGATTCGGGAGTGCGGTAGGTGTACCCTACGTTGGCTAATTGAATTGACTCGATGCTCGTCGACGCGAACAAATTCTGAATCAGACTGACGTTTGTTGTCTTTCTGTACGTCTCGACGGGTTCTGGCGAGTCCGCTACGAGAGTCCATCCTTCTTCCAATAGCTGTTGCCTAACAAGGAACTCTTGCGTATCGAGCTTTTCGCGTTCCTGCTTGAACTCGGTCGATGTAAGTTCTTCTGCGGAGTTGGCGTTTTCGATTCCATACAGCGCCATTAAACCTCTCAAATTCTGGCCAGAGTCAATCGTTAGCTGATGTTCCAAATTCCAATTCGACGTGTCGCCGTCAATTTTAGCTCGACATTGATAATCAACCTCAACTAGCCTTCTATCTCTCCTCGCAGCTTCCCGAGCCTCCTGGGTGGCAGGCAAAACAAAGAGGATGAGAAGTGCACCGAAGACAAAAACAATTGCCAGGACCTGACCGATCTTGCGCCACAACGTCGCGAATAGGGTCAGATACAACCAAGCTCCGACAACAACAAACAGGGTAACCCAAGGATTTACCCAGCAAATAGCCAACAATCCAACTACCGTGACGATAATCGAGAGCTGGCTAACAGATTTGGTTGTTTGTTGGGGTTCGGCGTCCGCGTGCATTACTCACTCATCGCGACAGATGTCGTCGCCTTGATAGCCGAGCAAGCCGCGGCGTCGCTATTGCGCGCCAGAGTCCTACGCTCTGCCGTCGCTTCCTCCAATGCCTCTGCGGTCATACCCACGTTGATGTCGAGGTCTTCCAAGTCCAGCTTGCCGGAGATCAGCTTGGGGAGAAGGAGGTCAGCAGCGTCTGCAGTCTTCAAATATTCCGTCAGCTTGACCATCGCTAATTCCTGCCAAAATGATTACCGAATAACCGCCAACAGTCTAGCAAACCCTGAAGGCCACGGGTAGCAACTGATACTATCCGCGAACCGACTGTTAGGCTGGATCAGACTATCTCAACAATACTTTGGCGACCATGATTGCTGGATCGTTCTCGTAGTCACGCTCAGCCAGTGCAGTGACTTTCTGCTTAATGTCTTCGGGAGACCAGAAGAACATTTGGCGCGCCGCCATCAGTTCGCGGATTGGTTCAGAACGTCTCTGATAGATTTTGCCTACTGCAAGCCCCAGCGTGATCGTTGTCGCGTCGTTGCCCATGCCGCATGCCATTAGGTCTCGATGCAATCTGGCCAGTACAATCGATCTGTAGCGATCGGAAGTGAACAGTTTGTAGCGTCCTTCCGGCACTTCGTGCTGCGCTTGCAGTTGATCGAGTTTTAAGCCTGGTGAGTCTAAGAACGACTTCACTTCTACCGCAAGGACTGCGTTGTCGCAGAACCGAAACGCCAGAATATCGATTTCAGGCCGAGGTATCGAGTGCTTTCCTATCGCGCGCTTTTCTTCTTTGGTCACATTGACTTTGAATGACCGCCGAATCCAATAGCCTTCAGCTTCCAGCAAAGTGCAGATGAGACTTTCGAAGTGATCCATGGTTTAGACTTTCCGGCGTCGGTAAGTGGGAGCTGGCGTTTAACGGCGATCCGGAGCTCTGCTGTAAGCAGCGTCTAACTGCTCGGTGGTGGGAGCGTTGAGATCGAGCCAACGGTGTCGAAAAACGTCCATCTGTGCCCGGGGCACGTCTGCTGCTGCAATGAATCCTTCACCAGGAAGCCCTGAGGTCTCGCTTACTACAAGTACGGTCAACGCTGGGTAGCCATTTTCGATGCAGTATTGTTGAATTGGTCGCAAGAAATCACCAACACTCGGCCGCACAACACCTGTTAAGCGTGCCACAAGATCATACGTGAGTATCTGGCGACTAGTAGCGGCCAACACTAGTAGACTCCAGAGTTGTTGAGCACGTTCAGATCGGGTCATCTTAAGCTATCCTGATGGGTAATATCTGCAGAGTTCGGATCGCCCATAATAGCATCTGGGGGTGGTTTGAACCCGAGTTCTTGGAACTGCTTATTTCAACGAACTGGGACGATCGCCCCGCGAAGCGGCTTCGAGACTTGACGAATTGAAGGGCGAAGGCAAGAAAGCGCTACATTAAAAGGGCTAAGCGATGGGCTATTGGTCAAACACAATGGAGAATATTCCTGGGGCGGACCTACTCAAAAAGTCGATCGCACACGTTGAGCCAGCAACGCTCGCAGAGTTGGAAGCGGCTGATGACCTAGGAGCATTCGTTTGCGTCAAAGCAGACGAGTGCATGAAGTCTATACGGACAACGCAGTTACACGGGAAGGAAACTACTGTTCGCGTTTGGTCGATTCATCGGTTGTCGTATGCCGAGTGAGATTGTGAACCTGACTTGGGACGACATCGACTGGGTAGCCGGTCAAGTTCGTGAAAGCGGCTGGGGTAACTGTTTGGGACAAGTTCTGGAACGCATTGCGGGCGAGCTGCGAAACGGACCTGATGGACAAATACGACCTGCGTCGTGCGTGCGCGTGGATCGGCAATAGCCCCAGAATCGCCATGAAGCACTACGCGTTGCTGCGGAAATCCGACTACTTGGACGTAGGCATTGAAAACAAAGGACTTACGTCAACGAAAAGCGACGTAAAAAGCGACGAGGAACAGGCGAGAATCGGGGAGAACGAG
>JBGSOM010000075.1:0-10831 GCA_041739135.1 Pirellulaceae bacterium | reverse complement strand
TACAATAACGACCAGTAGCTTGTCCACAGAAAGCTTGCCAGCCGCAACATCCGTTTTGAGTTGTTCAATGTCCATGCCCCATTATTGACCCAACCCACCAATCCCTCCAAGATCAGTTTTCACAGTTTGGACAGCTACGTTTCCGCAGCGATATATCTTGGTTTGTGCCTTCGTAACGAATGACTTTGCCAGTGGCATCGCGTTGCGGTTGTGAGAAACCTTCGATCCAAACGGTTACACCATCCGGGCGCACGATGCGAAACTCGTGTCGCAGTTCCAGCTCCAGTTGTATCGCGCGGTTATAGCTCTCTGCCACGCGCGAGCGATCGTTAGGATGCACACGTTCCAAGAACTGTTCGTAAGTTGGCGCAGTTGCCGATGGAGTCACACCGAACAAGCTATACTGCTCGGGCGACCACCAACTCACCTGTCGCTCGTTGTCGACATACCAACCGCCGATCTGTCCGATACATTGCAGCTCCGTCAACCGCGGCTGCAATTCAGCGACGAGCGTTTTGACGTTGGCTAATCTATGCATCGAAGAGAACCAGAGGTGGAAAAAAATACTTGATCAGTGCAGTCGGTCATCAGGTGGAAGTCGATGTTTCTTCAGAAAATCCCAATCCGCACGAGCTTCTTCAGAACGCCCAAGTTTCTCGAGAATTTGAGCGCGATGGTAATGGATAACTCCGCGTGTCCATATCAACGGGTCCGCTTGCATGGCGCTAACATATTGTTCGGCGCCATCTCGAACGTCGCCCTTCGCCAGTTCGTCCAGCTCATTATCGGTTTGCACAGTATCCATTCGCACAGCATCCGTTTGCGCAGTATCGTTTGATTCTGCAGCGTTTTGATCAGGCTGATTCCCAGCCGTCGCGGTTGGATCTTGGCCGGATGTTTCCTTCGGAACAGACGCAGCAGCTTGCACTAACTGTGACTGCAACCAGTTTGTAAGAGTCGGTTTCTCGAATTCCTTTACTGCGAAGTCTGCATCCGCTAAGGCTTCTTCGTAACGCCCCATTTGATAGTAGACCCAAGCCCGCGTGTCGCGCATCGATGGATCTTCCGGCGCATAGGTGAGCGCTTCGTTGATGTCGACTAGAGCTTGATCGAGTTCACGCAAGGCGAGGGCGCGAGTGTACGCGAGAGTGTTCAGTGTTTGTCGATCGCGCACATAATCTTCTCCAAACTGGATCTTGTACGCATCCAGCGCTGCATCGAATTCTTCATCTTCTGAAAAGATGAGTGCATACTTGGCTGCCGGCGAGTAGCGTAGCGAGAGGTTGACTGGGTTCGAAGGATCCGGATTGAGTTCGATCGCTTCTCGAATCAACTCGATAGCATGCGATGCGCTGCTCTCAAGGTAAGCGTCGGAGACCAACAGTTCCCAGTACAGTAGGTCTTGATCCGCTTTTTCGCCCAGCAGCTCGCGAATCGCTGCGGCAGCTTGCCGGAATTTTCCGCGGCGTGCTAAATCGCGAGCCAATTCGCTGCTGACGGTGCGAGCCAACTCAGGTGGTACAGCCCCCAGATTCAGCGAGTCGCGCGTGATGACTGAAGCAGCCAACTGCCGGACCCGCACAGTCCAATAATCCGACAACTTTTCAATTTCCGGATCCCAAGCCCGAGCTGCTTCGATCGAGGCCTCACCGTCGCCTGTGCCAAGCTCGATTGCGTTCGCGGCAGCGGCCAGATGCCAGTGCGCGATTTCGCTTCGCATGCCTGACTTTAGGACCGGCGCTGCGACCAACGCAACGGGCACGAGCAGAATAAGGGCGGTAGCCAAACGGCGTGACTTCAAATGAACTGTCTCCAAACGCAAGACTAAATGAGTGGCAACTCTGCCCCGATGCAAGAATCACCGCAATTTAGTGGATAAACGGCACTTAGGCGAGCGGCAGAATTTGTTTCTTTGGGTCAGTTTTCAACGCGTTCTTCGCATCATCCATTACCGCAGACCTCTTTTGCTACGCAAGAACAATGCGTTTCGCCTTAATTATCCGCATTATCGTTTCTAATAGAGGTCAACTGGTTATGCTCCCTACAGTGACAGACGTGAAGGCGTTATCAGCCTATGCTGCAATCGCCACCTGGGTTATGCTTTATACCACTGACTGATTACTTTCGCCACGGATTCTGAGGTCTGCCATGCCGTTGTTCGAAATCGAAACTGATTCCCATATCATTATTACGTGGGCAGCCGACGAACCCGCTGCTCGCGAAGTTGTCTTGCAGGCCTATCCGACTGATAGCGTCATTCGACTTACCAAACGTCCGCGAGATACTTGGGTCATTTCAAAGGGCGTTCTCGGCATCACAACTCGATCGATGGATGTTTGCGGAGTCGCTCGCGATTGCTTAGCGAAGTCTTCTGGCGACAAAGTTCACGCGATTCGATTGTACATGCATGAGACAGGCAGCGACCTCGAAAAGGCTCGCCGCGTGATCGAAAGCAATATGGTTATGGGCTGGTAAGTTTTCTAACTCAGCCGCATTCAAGCCACGCGTTTCGTGCGCGTTCTGACTTTCTTGGTCGCATACAGTTGGCTGTTGCCGCGTTTACCAACCAGCGTTGCAGCGCCAGCTTGGCGTAGGCAATAGGCAACTTTCTGCGCGAACCAACGCGGTTTGCTCATCGCCGCCGCGAGCTCTGCGGTATCGAACGGTTGCGGCAGTGCAGCGATCGGCAGCAGCGCGAGCAGATCGCTGAACTTGACGAACTCAAAACGGTTCTCAACGCCAACCAAACTCTGCTCGAGCGTCTTGTAACGCTTGCTGCGGCGTCGCTTTGGTTGCAATCGATCGATGCGAAGTTCTTCAGCTTCGATCAACACCACTTCGAGTGTCAATTTGGGATGTGGGAACACAGTTCCAAAGTGTACAAGGTCGAGGAAGATATCTAGCACGTCGCCACGCTTCGGACTCAGACGTTTGCGAATGACGTTGCCGCCGGGTTTGTCGAGGGTAATTAGCGTTTTGCGAGCGACGATGGGTTTCACGATGCGCACGCGTTTTGATTGTTCAGACAATAAGCAACGCGTTTTATCGCGGAGCGCACCGAGCGACGCGTGTTGAATTTCGATCAATTCGCCGCGGCAGCCAATGGCGTCGATGCGAAACCCGTGCACCGTCACTTCTGTTTGCGCCGCTGAAGCTGCGTAATTGAGTTTTAGTTGCCGATGCAACGAGGTTTCCATACCGGCTTTCCATAGCGTCGAGATTCAAGTTCGGCGGGAGTATAGCAGAACGTATAACAGCAATTGAATGGCAGTTGTAAGGTCGATCGCTTTAAGAGCCTGACGCTACGAATCGTCCTCGGCGGGCAGGTACTCGCTGAAGACTCGATCGAAAATTTGGCGATTTTCTTGACGGACATCGCGGCAACGGCGATCGATCGGTGTGTTATCTCGATAATCGATCAGCACCGCCAAGCGTTTCAATTCGCTGGCAGCGGTCGGCAGATCGTGTCGCGCCGAAGTATTCATCAAACGAATTCCGGATTCGATGCTGCGCAGGAATCGATAGTTCTCTTCCAGTCGCGAAGCGCTGTCCGCTTCCAATTTATTGCAAGCCGCCAATTGCTGAATCGCTTCGAGCGTTCCGGGCACTAACACGTTAGGATGATCCGCAGCACTGAACAATTGCAACATTTGGACAACGAATTCGATGTCCATGGTTCCGCCAACACCGCGTTTCAGATTGTCGCGCGAAGCGCTGGTTTCCAGTCGCAAGCGTTTGTCGAAGATCTCTTCCGCCAACCTCGCTTCGTGCGGTGTGGCTTTGATCACTTCGTGAACGCAGTCGATGGCAGCGCTGCGGGCTTGCGGGCTGCCCCAGATCGCTCGAGCTTGACACAGAGCTTGGCGTTCCGAAGCGCGACCTGCGCCATCGGTAAAGTAAGCGCGCAAGTCATCGATCGTGATCGCCAGCTCGCCGCTACTGCCCAGCGGACGCAGGCCGACGTCGAGATCGTACAGCCGACCTGTCACACCGGTCTTTGTTACTGCGTGGATAATTCGCTGCGAAAGTTGATTGAAGAAATGTCGATTCGTGGTGGGCTCAAACTTACGAGTCGGCAACAAACTGCGCGTGACGCCTTCGCCATCGAATAGAAAGATCACATCCAAGTCGCTGTGATAGTTCGGTTCGCGTCCGCCAAGTTTCCCAACCGCCAGCACCACCAGCTCAGCCGCATCGCCCGCTCGCTGCCCCTCAGAACAAATCGGTACACCCAAACGCTGAACCAGCCGATGATACTCGCTTTCGATCACCTGCTTCAAACAAACTTCAGCGATATCGGAAAGTGTCGCGTGCGTCTTCGAAATCTGCTCTTTACCCAAGATGTCGCGCACGCCGACTCGCAAGTGCATCGAGTTTTTGAAGCTATGCAAGATCGGTGAGATGTCCTCTGCACGCCGGCACAACTCCGTTAAATCGTCATCCAACTCATCGTAAGTCGGCAGACAATCCAACATCAGCGAGTCCATCAGTTCGTCGATCATGCCCGGGTTGCTGGTCAAAATGCTGACCAGATACGGACTGCACGCACACAGTCGAATGCACAGTTCCATCGACGGCTTATTGGCACTGAACAGCTCCCACAAAACCGCTTTGCCGCCTAACGAATCGCTGACGTGAGCCAGGTTGACCAGCGTGGAATCGGGGTTCGGGGTCGCGCCGATGGCAGTCAGAAGACGAGTCGCGATGGCAGCGAGAAAGTGTCGGCAGCGACGGGTCGAGAGAAACGAAATACTTTCACGAGAAAGCTCCGACAAGTGACGGTAGGCTTGTTTCGGATCTTGAAATCCGAATGGTTCCAGCACACTGACGATCGTCGACTCATCGGGCTCGGGGTCGAGCAACAGATCGCTTTCAGGCGACGCGGCGTCTTCCTCCTCAAAGGCGTCACTCAGCAAGTGATTCAATATTTGCCGATTGAGCGATGATTTTTCCGTCCATTCATTTCGCAGTTGTTCGAAGGCGGCGCTTCCGGGTTGATCGCGATAACCCATCCGCAACGCGAGCCGTTGCAGTTCGTCGCGATCGCTCGGCAGCGTGTGAGCTTTGAGATCGAACATGATCTGTAAGTAGTGTTCCAATCGCCGCGCGAATCGATAATTCGTCGACAGCTCGACGCGCTCGGTCATCGTCAAGCACTTCTCGTGCTCGAGCGATTGAATCGCGTTCAGCGTGTTCGGCTCGCGCAGAGCGGGCAGATCGCCACCGTTTAGCAATTGCAGGAACTGCATCACAAACTCAATATCGCGAATTCCGCCCGGGCCCAGTTTCACGTTGTTGCGATCGATGCCCGTCGCGGCAGCTTGCTTTTCAATGCGGCGCTTCAGTGCTGCGATGCCTGTAATGTCAGCTCGATTCAAGTAGCGACGATAGATCCATGGCTGCATCTGTTCGAGACACTCGCGACCAAGGTCCAAATCGCCAGCGACAGCGCGAGCTTTCACGAACGCTTGGCGCTCCCAAGTTCGCCCCGACGAATCGTAATGCCGAACCGCTTCCGTCGCAGTCATCACCAACGGAGCTTGTGTGCCGCCGGGCCGCATGCGCATGTCCACGCGATAGGCCATACCAGCCGAAGTCGGTTCGCTCACGAAACGAATCACCCACTGAGCTAATCGTTCGAAGTAATCCGCGACCGACATGCCGCGCCATGAGTTCGCTTCGACCGCTTCGTCGCACACAAACATCAGATCGATGTCGCTGGAATAGTTCAGTTCCGAACCACCGAGTTTGCCGATCGCGATGACAGCGAAGCGAGCCGTTTGCCCGTCTGCTCTGCGCGGTGCTTCACGCTTGGCTTCCATTTCGCGTCGCGCGGCCGCTACCGCAGCTTGAAGAATCGCGTCTGCTAACGACGATAGCTGCTCGGTCACGATTTCAACTGGCAACCGGCCGATGAAATCTCCGTAAGCGATCCGCAAGTTCTCGCGATGCCGAAATCCGCGAATGGCGCGCATGACTTGCCGCACTTCGGATACGGCGTTGACTTCTGCCAAGATCTCATCCGCAAGAACTGTCCCGCGAACTGGTTGTCCGTCCGTCAAACGCAGCAAGTCGAAAACAACGGGGTCTTTGATCAACTGATCCGCCATGTATTGGCTGGTTGCGAACAACTGCACCAGCGAAGCAAGGGATTCCGGTTCGCGTTCGAAGAGCGCCAGCAGAGCTTGAGGTGAAAGCGACGCGTGGGTGAATCGCTCTAAATTGCTCAGCACGCGATCCGCATCCGTCGGAGGCAGCAGCTTTGCGAGTTGCTGGAAAAGGTTGCCGACCAAATCGTCCGGCAGCCCCAGACTGACGATGCTCTGCAATGTCCGTTCGGCTTGATCGACATCCGCACAGCCGAACGAACGCGCCAGCGCTTTGAGATTGTTGGTCGTTCCCTGAGGATTTCCCGGCATGCCTAATTCCTAAAGCGACTCGGACGTTCGACTCATCGACGATCGCGGTCCAACGTTCGAGACGATTATAGCCATCCCGCAGATTTAACAGCACCTCGATTGTTCTGACCATGAGCAGACGGCGACGGGAATTGGTGGGTGGCGGGCTACTCCGAAGGAGTTTCGTCTGATAGCCCAGGGTTGCGAGCGCAGCGAGCTAGCCTGGCCGCCCGCTTCCTGCGATTGCGGGCCAAAGGCCCAGCAGTTTGCATAGCCTGGGCCATCGGCCCAGGTTTGTAATCTTCATGTTTTTCAGAGGCCCAAAGGGCCGGCCGTTTATCTACAAATCAAACGATCGGCCTTCAGGCCTTTGCTGGCATCATGTTGACTCTTCCTGGGCCGTTGGCCCAGGCTGGGCAATCGCATGGCCCTTTGGGCCGAAATCGCCGCATTTCCTTCAATGGTCCCAGGGCAGCCCGCTGCGCTCGCAACCCTGGGCTGTTGGGCGCAACTCCTTCGGAGTAGAACGCACGCGAGCGTGGGCCGAAACGGGGGGGTGGGCATATCTTGTAGCTGAACTCGCGAGGGTACTGGCTTCGATGTCTATGCGACGGAACTCTGGCGAGTCCCGCTACTCCTTCTAGGAATTGGGGCCGGGCGCGGGCGTCGAATCGCGAGATTATGCAACGCGTACCGTATTCGGCTTCCGCGGAACGGGAAAATCGTTATACTTTTAGCTGGAATTGATAGCCCTTTCTTACAACAGGCTGAAGACAACACATGGGTGATCATTGGAAATCACTTGCACAAAAATTAGGTGCACCGGGCATGGACGACCCATCAACGTCCAACGACGAAGCGGCTGCCGTATCGGAAACTGCCGAAACGACCGCTCCGCCAGCGACTCCGAATGAAGAATTCGTCGAACCGCTTTCGGAAGTCATGACTCCGGCTGCTGAGCCGGAGGTAGTCGACGAAAAACCTCGTAAACGTTCCTCGTGGGAAGCGCTTGCGTCGATGTTCAACATTCAAGTTGACCGAACGCCGCCCCCAGAACCCGCGGCGCCGCCCAAACCAGCTCCGACTCCAGTTGCACCGGCTCGCGAATCGCGACCAGCGGCTCAGCGTGAGAAACCGCGTTTCAATGAACCGCGACGCGGCAGAGAAAACGCCCCCGAATCCGAACCGCGATTGCAAGTCTTCCAAGAATCGAGCGATTCGGACACCAATCCAGCGCTCGAATCGATGTTCGCCGACGTGCCGCGCGGAGATGTAGATAGTTGGAAGAAGACGCCGCGAGTTGTAGACGATATCAGCTGGGATGATGACGTTTCCAGCTCTGTCGAAAAAGAGATCGAACCTGAGTTTATCAGCGAAGCGTTTTCGGGCGATATTGATTTGCCGCGTGAAGACGTTGCGGAAACCTCCGAACGACCAGCTCGCCGCCGACGCCGACGTCGCGGTCCGCGCCGTCCAGAAGGTACCGAAGCCGCGCCGCGCAGTGACCGCGATACCAACCGTGAACTCGACGACGTCGAATCGGTGGTTCCCGGCGACGATTACGCGGAACCAGACAGTTTTGAAGCGGATCTATCTGAAGCCGCTGAGCCGGTGGGTTCCGCCGATCCGGAACGCCGCTCAAGCCGCCGACGTCGACGCGGTCGCAAACGTCCAAGCGACGATGCAGTCGGTCCAACTCGCACCGACGATGGTGAACTGAACGCCGAACGCGCCAGCGAGCGAGTCGGCGATCGCCCCGAGCGCCTTCCGCGGACTGACCGTGGCAGCGATCGAATGGACAGACCTGAACGGACCAGCGAAAGACCGGAACGTTCGGCAGAGCGCCCTGAACGTTCGGAAAGATCACCTGACCGCGGTCGTGGTCGTCGCGAACGTTCGCCCGAAGTTGGCGATCGCAATCCTGACCGCAGCGCCGAGCGCACAGTGGATCGATCGAGTGACCGTAGCGCTGACCGCGACGACGCACCTCGTTCCGACCGCGGTGACCGCGGCGACGGACGTCGAGATAAACGGACGGAACGGTCCGAGCCACGCGGTGATCGTCCACCGCGAGTTCGCGAAGAACGTCCACTGCCGCCGCGCTCGGATATCGAAGAGCACGATGACGCGGACGACTTGGAAGACTTGGATTCGCACGATTCGGGTGACAAGCACCGGAACATCCCAAGCTGGGCGGATTCTCTGCAAGCCATCATCGAAGGCAACATGGAGAATCACAAGCGAAATGATAATCGCGGCGGACCACCACGCGGACGACCTCGTCCACGGCGATAACCGCGAAGAAGACAGCGACCCAGTTCAAAGTGTTAAGAAGTGAATCTCGAGCAGGAGATTCACTTCTGAACACGAGTCGGTCGAGCTATCGAAGCTCGATCGAACTTCGAAATTCAGTCGCGGGTAGCCTTGGAAGTTCGCACCTTTACGCGTACTATCTGAGAGACTCGTCGCAGGGCGAGTCTTTGCAAAGCATTCGAACGAACACCTGCCTGACAGGGGCTCTCGCGAGGGGGAGCCGTGAACCTGGTCAGGACTTAAGTGTAGCAGCCATAAGCGGGGTACTCTTGTGCGAGGGCCTCTGACGGGCAGGTGAGTTCGAATTTCTTGATGCGGCCAGGATCTGTTTTACATCCGCGATTTGGGCGCCGCGGAACGGCTGAGCCGATTGTGAGCTAGCGGTTCGAGCAAGCCGACATCATTCCACGGTCGAATCTGTTCGCGCACCGATCGTCGCAAGTCGCCCCCGTTGCAATCGGGTTGAAGTTGGTCCAGCATCAGCGACATGTCATGCATCACACGTTGCAAATTTGCTGACCGCGCGAGCAAAAATCCGTCGCGCATCTCACCCGCTTCAGCCATCTGGCGCTCGCAATGAATGGCGGCGACGAAATACAACGAACTTGCTGTGACGAAGGCATCGAAATTGTGAGCGGCTGCGGTGTAGCAATTGCCAACCATCTGATCGATCCAGCGAACTTCATCGACGACATCCACCGAGTACTGGGCGAGCGCTTCGGCGCGACGTGCTTCAGAGGCCTGATTCGTGAGCAACTCGGCAGCGCGCAGCACTCCGCTAAGCCCATGCGCGATTCCGGTGCTATGCAGCGGATCGACTAATCCGGCTGTCGTGGGCAACATCATCCAATTGTCGCCGGCCGCTTGCGACCACAGTCGACTGATCCGAGGCATCCAAGCCATGCGCGGACGGTTCTGCGAATCCGCAGGTGCAACCAGCGTCGCGTCGCACATCAAATCCGCAAGAGTCGGATAGTCAGCGATGAAATTCTTAAAGGCCGCCAAGCGATCGGTGGCTTCGGCCAGCTCAAGCGACCATTGCCCACAAGGCTGCACCAATCCGACCGAAGTGGTTCCATCCGCAAACCTCAGGAACCACAGCCATCCGGAACCAACCCAATGGTGCTGCGCCGCATCGTCGCCATCGAACGGATCATCGTCAGTTGCAATGCCGCTGCGTTCAAGCCAATGCGTCATCTTGCCGACGTTGCGAAAGTGCCCAAACATTGCTCCGGTCTGGGTGCACAGGCGATCGTCAAGTGTCCTCAGACCGAGCGCCTGAGCCAGCATGCCACCGCTGCCGCTCGCATCGATCACGAACTGCGAATGAACCGTGGTGGGCACCTCGTCGACCTCCCCGACCAATTCCCAACCGTCGGCGACCTGCTTGGCAACGCCCGCATCGAAGTTAGCAACCAACCGCACTCCGTATGCAACCGCTTGTTCGCAAAACCACTGATCGACATCGCAGCGCATCCAGTGCGTATCGCTCAGTTCGTCGTTGACACTTGCCGTGACCAGCAAACTGCGTTCGTGCTGCGATGACTCTTGGAACGGTTGACCTTTGACGTGCGCATAGTAACTGAAGCCGCGTTTCTTTCCGGATCGCAGTTGCGGAAAATCACGCTGCCAAGCGCCCCAGCGACTGAGCGATCGCAGTGCAGGCAGATCGAATCGATCCGCAATTTGCTCTAAGAGGAAGTCGGCTAGCGGTGTGGAGGATTCACCAATTGAAAATCGCGGATGGGGCGCGCGATCTACCATGACGACCGAGTGACCACGCTTGGCAAGTATCCATGCCAGCAGGCTTCCCGTGAAACCAGAACCAACCACAGCGAATTGGAATCGATGGTTCATGATTGATCAATGCGCGCCCTGCGGACAAAGGAACTGTTCGTTAGTTTTCCTAAGCTGATGACTACTCGAGAGTCGAGAATTCTCGAGTCAGCGGCGAGTCATTCTAACTGAATCAGAACAGCGGGTGTGTCGCAGCCACAAGCCCGAGCGTGCGGGATTCGCAGATCAAATGTCTGTTGCAAAGCGGCTCGCTTCGCGCTTCATTTCGATCGATCGAAGAATCGATTTTCCGCTAAAGAACTTGGCTGGTGAGAAGGTGTTCT
>JBGSOM010000062.1:0-13392 GCA_041739135.1 Pirellulaceae bacterium | reverse complement strand
TACTCGCGAGCGAGGGGCTGACCGGAATGCTAATTTGCACACCCGCTGAATTCCTTGGTGGACAGTCTCCATGAACGATCCAATCCTTGATGACCTACACGCAACGCGTGAGCGACTGCTTGCGGAATCCGGCGGGACACTCGCCGATTTGGTTGCTAGATTGCAACGGCAAGAAACCACATCTGGGCGAATTCGTTGGACGCCAAGAAGAACAAAGGATTGCACCCAACCCGACGAACAGCCGCATGCTGATAGTAACTCTACCCAATCCCCAGGCGTTCGTCCGTGAAAGCCTGCGTTGTACCAATAAGAAGTATGTTATCACCAGAGAAGTGCGAACTGCCTCCCTAATCTTTGCAGAAGCGATCAAGCCACTCGAAAAAGACGCGATTCCAGAGCACGCTGTTCTGCGGCGAGTTCACCCAGTGACCCTCGGCCGGGAAGTACAAGAACCGGCTAGGAACACCTTGCGTCTGAGCCGCGGTGAATGCTTCCATCCCTTGCGTTACCGGAACTCGGAAGTCCTTCTCGCCGTGGATGACCAATAGCGGCGTCTTCCAGTTCCCAGCCATTTTGTGCGGCGAAAATTGCTCATACTCAGCCGCAACTTCAGTGCTCTTCCAATACGGACCTCCCAAATCAAAATTCACGAAGAACAACTCTTCCGTTGATCCATACATCGACTCCAAGTTATAAACGCCGCAGTGCGCGATCATCGAACAGAAACGATTCTCGGCATGGCCCATTAACCAATAAACCGTGTAACCTCCGAAACTCGCGCCGACCGCCGCCACATTGCTGCGATCAATCTTTGGGTCGGCCATCATCGCATCCGTCGATGCCAAAATATCCTGCATCGCTTGACCACCCCAATCGCCGCTGATCTCGTCGTTCCACTCTTGGCCGAACCCCGGCATGCCACGACGATTCGGAGCCAGCACGACATAGTCCTGCGCGGCCATCAGATGAAAGTTCCAGCGATAGGAAAACCACTGACCGATCTGTCCCTGAGGTCCACCTTGGCAGTAAGTCAACATCGGCCACTGCTTGGTATCTGACTTATCAAAGCCTGGAGGCATAATGACCCAGTTGTGAATCATCTTGCCATCGGACGCTTTCACCATCCGCTCTTCAACCGTCGGCAGTTCCAAGTTGCTGAAGTGCTTGCCATTGACATCCGTAATCGTCGCTAGCTCCCTCGCACTCGCACCAACTACCGCCAACTCAGTCGGTCGAATCATGCTCTGTTGCTTGACCAGCAAACCGTTCGCAGCCGCGCCGACTGCGGAAAAATCAAACTGGCCACCGGTCACTTGCTTGACCTGCGAAGACGCAACATCGATTTCAAAGACTTGCTGCGTACCGCGAAATTCACTGTCAAACGTCAGTCGCTTGCTATCTTCACTCCAAAAAGCATGATGCGTCGTTTGATCCAAACCGACGGTGACTTCACGAATATCACCGCTTGATCGGTCGTAAATCATAATGCGGTTGCGATCCGCTTCGAATCCAGGACGTTCCATCGAATGAAAAGCGATGTAGCGGCCATCGGGTGAGTAGGTAGGTTCGACATCGTAACCAGGCATCCCAGGCGTGATGTTCTTCAGCGGACCACCAGCGGCGCTGACCAAAAAAATACTCGTGTCGGTGCTCTCAGCCGGGTTGTTGACGAGCTTGATGGTGAGCGCAAGCTGCTGGCCATCGGGCGAGAATGCAAACTGCTCCGCGCCACCAAACGGCGGTACCGGACAATCCGCTTTCAGCGATCGCATGAGATCGATCGCTTCAAGCGCCATCCCGTCGCCGTCCAGCTTCGCGACATGCACGTGGCTGTACGCGTAATCGTGCCACGCGTTCCAGTGGCGATACATCAGCGAGTCGATAACGCGCGCGTCGGCTTTCGGTAAATCTGGATAGAGCTTCGTCACATCGCTATCCATGGTAATGTCCAGCGTAAATGCGATTGCATCACCTTTTGGCGAAGGCATTAAGTTGCTGACATCTTGTTCCAGCTTCGTGATCTGCTTCGGCTGTGGATTGGCTGGGTCGAGCATCCAAGCTTGCGAAGTTGATTTCTCTCCTTCGGTTGGCGCTAAGTAAATCAACCGTGCGCCCTCAGGACGTTGAATCCAACTGATCGAATTGAGTCCCTTTACGCCCGCCAACACAGTCTTCGGTGCAGCGGTTTGTAATGGAGTTGTAAAGCCAACGCTGCGAGGGAGTTGATCGAGCTGCGCTGCGGGTGGAAGCGTTTGCAAAGTCTGAAGCAACAAGTCCGACTTGCCAGAGTTTTCAGCCAAGTCGTACTTGGTTACCAAGTACGCGACCTGCTTGCCGTCGGGCGAGATAGCAACTTCGCCCACGCGACCGAGTTTCCACAGCAACTCCGGCGTCAACCGCTCGCCCGCCATCGCAAGCTGCCCCACGGCGAGCATCAAGAAACTCAAAACGCTAACCGTTTCCCGCCAAACACATGCAGAATTTCTCATCGCTGTCTGAATCTCCTACGCGGAACGAGCCTGATTGAATGCCGACAAGCGGTCGGCAATGAATCTCAGCAAAAATTGCTGGCAGCATTATAGTTGCCGCGTCAGACTGACGTAGGCGGGTTCGCAGCCGCGAACCGCTCAATTATTCAACAGCAACACGACTCAATCATTCGTGTCGCAGTGCTTCAATCGGATTCATCTTGGCTGCGCGAATCGCAGGATAGAGGCCAAAGATCAAACCAACTAGCAACGAGATTCCGAACGCGATGGGAATCGACTCAGGTACAACGGTTGGCGTAACGTTACGAACCACATCCGGTAGCGACTTCATGGTGTCAGGCCAATTATTGTTCATCGTGTCGCGCACCGCCAGAAGGACTGGGCGACAAATAACTCCAGCCAATACGCCGGTTCCACCACCAACAACGCTGAGCACTGCTGTTTCGACCAGGAACTGTCGAACAATGTCGCGCTGCTTGGCTCCCAAGGCACGCCGAATACCGATCTCGCGAGTTCGTTCCGTTACCGTTGCGAGCATAATGTTCATAATGCCGATGCCACCAACCAACAGTGAAATGGCGGCTACCAAACCCATGAACACCATGAACATCATCTTCGTGGTGCGAGCTTGTTCGAGCAATTCGAGGGGCACCACGACTGCGACGTCTTCCAGCGTATCGTGTGACCTCAGCGCATCGCCAATCAACGACGCTGTTTCTTTCACTTCACTAATATCGCCCACGCGAACCGTGATTTGATTCAGCTCCAAAATTTCGCCTTCAAACGTCGCTCCTGTGCGGCGCGTAACCATGTCACCGATTCGCTGCTGCAAAGTGGAGATCGGAATGTAGATATCACTTGAAAAATCCTGAGCATCCATCGAACCGCCGATCGCTGCCGATGCATTTCGGTGCTGCAATACGCCTACCACGGTGTAATAGTCTGTGTGTTCCGGAATGTACACGCGTTTTCCAATCGGGCTCTCATAAGGAAACAGCCGCTCTGCGACGCGAGCTGCCAATACGCAGCACGTCGCCTTCCGAAAACTCTCCGCGTCAGTAATGAAGTGCCCTTCATCGATCACCAAGCGTGTCACCTCGGCATACTCCGGGGTGCAGCCAACCAGACGCCCGTCAACGACACGATCTTTGTAAGAAAAAGTGCGGCGAATTTCACGAATGGGAATCGCACTTTTGATTGTCGGCACCGTAGTGCTCAGCATATCGAATTCGGCTCGCGTCAATCCGTAAGGCGTTACACCTTGCGGATTCAGTTTCTCGTTCGGCGGTTTCACCGATCGAATCATGATCGTATCTGCACCGAGACTCTCAATCTGCCGCTGCGCCTCGCGACTAATCCCTTCGCTGATCGCTAGCAACCAAATAACGCTGGCGACGCCGATGAAAATACCGAGCACCGTCAACAGCGACCGAAGCGGGTGAAGCCACAGGCTCTTGATACCTAGAGTTATCGTTCGCATCCAAAGCATTGTTCTAGGCCTCTGATACCTTTTCGAGCTGTTCTTCTTTTTCTTCGTCTTCTTCGACTGGCAAGTTGGCAAGCGCATGCGCCGTAGCCGCTCGACGAACTTCGGGCGAGTTCGTCACATCGGATTGAAGCTTGCCATCGCGCAGCCGCACCACACGCTTGGCTCGCGCCGCCACATCATCTTCGTGCGTCACTAAGATGATGGTACGTCCCTCTTCATTCAAGCGATCGAACAACCCAAGAATTTCTGCAGTAGTCCTTGAATCCAAATTACCCGTCGGTTCGTCGGCAAGCATAAAGTACGGATCGTTCACAAGACTGCGCGCGATTGCAACACGCTGCTGCTGACCCCCGGAAAGCTGCGTCGGTCGGTGCGAAAGGCGATCGCCAAGTCCCACCATCGCAGCCAGATCGGTACAACGTTTGCGCTCTTTCGGACCCAGCTTATCTTGGTAATAAAGTGGTACCTGAATGTTCTCAACCACGGTTAGCTGCTGAATCAGATTGTAAGCCTGAAACACGAAACCGATCCGCCGCGAGCGAATCTCGGCAAGTTGATCGTCGGTCATATGAGCTACGTTGTCGTCACCCAAAAACAGATCACCGGACGTCGGTTTGTCCAAGCAACCGAACATGTTCAACAGCGTACTTTTGCCAGAACCCGATGGCCCCATGATAGCCACGTAATCACCTTCGGGAACATCGAACGAAACACCTCGCAGCGCGCGAACGGTTTCGCCTTTCAGTCGGTACTCTTTTTTCAGATCGCGGATTGAACAAGCAAGTCGCACAGGTCGCTCCAAGTGTTGCTACAGTTTTCGTCAAACAGGACCGGCATTCCTTTGCGACGGGGCATTCAAGGACCGACTAGCGCGGGCCGCCGGGTCCGCCTCCAGGAGGTCCGCCACCACCAGCTCCCATTTGCTGTCGGACTTTGTTCATCGCTTTGATAATTTCACTCTTCTCGATAAAGCCATCGCTATTCGTGTCATACGTCGGAGCACGCTCTCGCATCCGCTCGTCCATTCCAGCGATCTCTTCGGTACTAATCTTTCCATCGCCGTCAGTGTCACCCGACTCCATAATTCGCTCTGCGATCGCCTTCGGATCAAAACCACCCCCTGGCCCACCGCCGCCTGGTCCACCAGCACCCGCTCCGCCCGGCCGACCAGCAGGTCCACCGGCACCAGGCGCAGCACCAGCAGGTCCGGCACCACCAGAACCGCCCGGTCTGCTCGCTCCATCGACGTTAGCTGTAGGTGCGACAGCGGGCGCGCCAGCAACAACCTGAGCGCTCATCGCCGCAAGCTGACCGTGTTCTGGAATATCCTCGATCTCTGGCAAGTCCATCAAATTCAGATGATTGCGAGGGTTCAGCGCGATTTGATCACCTTTCGCTAAGCCTTCGAGGATGGTTAGCATCGTGTCATTGGTCGCTCCAATTTTCACTTCGACCGTTTTCCAATTGCCATCCTCACGCTTCAAGCAAAAGTGATGTCCTTTCACTTCGTAGATTCCATGCATAGGAATCTGCAATGCATCAGGCAATTGCTGAACAAAGATGCGCACTTCAGCAGTCATCCCGGTACGAATCGTTTCCGGTGGATCCTTAATCTCGACGAAAGCTGCATACTCTTTCACCGACGAACTCATCCAACTGCCCGGTTCCGCGTACTTATTCACTTTCGTGACTTTAGCGACCATATCGCGCTCGGCCGCCCCGACTTGCACAAGCGCTGGCATGCCTTCGCGAATGAACATGATACGTGATTCGTTAATCTTCGCTTTGACCTGCATTCTGGTCGGATCGGGCAGTTTGATAATCGTTTGCCGCTCTCGAACCGAAGCACCTTCTTCGACCACAAACTCAGCTCCGCCACGACCGCTGAACGTGTTGTTATGAACGACCACACCGTCCGCGGGCGACAAGATCACGCACTTCGCGATTTGTAACTCCACTTCCTTCAGCTTGTCCTTCTCTTCAGCGAGCACGATTTTGTCTGAGCCCAGTTTGGCACGCGCGGCTTCAATGTCGCTTTCGTACTGAACTTTCATCTTTTCTTTAGTGAGTTCGTCGAGCACTCTCAATCGCGCCTGAGCGGACTCGAGCAAGTTCTTGGTATTCGCGACCGCAAAATTCTCAGCCTCAATCTGCAGCGACTTAAGCAACCCCTTCGCGGCCATGCGTTCCGCACTCGCCAGATTCAATTCCGCTTTGCGAAGGTTCTGTTCGCTGAGTGCGATTTCGCTGAGCAGCGTTTTGCGCTCCGAAAGATAAGTGCCTTCTAAGTACTCTTGCAGCGCGATCTCAGCGGTCCGCACCAACGCGTCGCTACTAATCACCGTAGCTTCAGCACCCGACACCGCGATCCGCTGCGTCGTCAGTTCGTCTTCAAAAGCCGATGAATCGAGCTCAACCAGTTTGTCGCCTTTCTTGACGTATGTCCCTTCGTCGATCACCCACAGAATCGGCGTACCGGCTCCACCCTTGGCTTTAACTTCACAAATGACATCGATGTTGCTGCTACTCTCGACTTCACCCTGCTCAAGCACGATGTGGTCAAACGGACCGCTGGCGACGTCATGCAACAACGGTTGATTAGACGTCTTCGGGCCGGACTCTGTCGCGTAGTAATAGTACCCGTAGCTGCCGCCACCGATCGCTGCGATCGCCAGTATGGCAATCAACAAAGCTTTACCACCGCGTTTAGAACGTGAACTGCGTTTTGTAACGTGCAGAGTGCTCTTTAGATTCGAACGAATCGGTGCGCCTCCGAGTGCGAGAGGCTGAGTTTGGCGGGTTGCCATCAGATGCTCCAGGTTTTCCAGTTGGTTCGAATAGGTGGGGTGATCAACGCATCGCGTGGTAGGAATCGATTGCTGCGGGCTCTCTATTCTAGTCGATGTCAAAGTGGCTGAAAGCGCAAATCTTCTGCCTTGTCTCCCTACTTCCCGTATATCCGAACCCCGAAAAAGCCTGAAAGTTTCGTAAGCTAATCCAATTCGGGCTCAGCTCATTCCGCACAAAATGCACTTCAACCAGCAAAATACCAGGCAAAGCAATCGCCGGTGATTTGGCCAGAAACGCGAATAAAGGTTGGGCAAATCAGCCGATGTGCGCTAGCACCGGTTTGTGCCGCGACAACCGGTGGCTAGCGCCCAATGACCCTCTCTTTCGAAGATCGAGTGTTGATTTCGTTGTTCTTTTGCTTACGACTGCCAAATAATTAGCGCTTGAACCGCCTATAGACATGGCGTCTCGCAGTCCTCTTAGTCGGACCGCGGGCGTCCCCGCCCGCTTGCGGCACTCGATGACGCTCCGCATAAGTGGCGGGTTCAGCGGACGGGACGTCCGCGCTCCTGGAAGAAAGTTTGCGTCTTCGACACAGACTGCAGCAGATGAACGTCGACGGGCTGAATCGGACGCTTGCATGAGGGACGCAACAAAAGTAAGTGTTGATTTCGTTGGTCTCTTGCTTACGACTGCCAAATAAATAGGGCTTGAAGGGGCTGTAGACATGGCGTCCCGCAGTCCTCTTAGTCGGACCGCGGGCGTCCTCGCCCGCTTGCGGCACTCGATGACGCTCCGCATAAGTGGCAGGTTCAGCTGACGCGGACGTCCGCGCTCCCGAAAGAAAGTTTGCGTCTTCGACACAGACTGCAGCAGATGAACGTCGACGGTCTGAATCGGACGGCTTGCGTGATGGACGCAATAAAGTGAGTGCCATTGGGCTAGCTCCGGCTAATCCCAAACTTCAATCCCGACGAAGCACTTAGTCCAGCGCCCGCATCTCTGTGTAGATCGCCCCAAGCACGTACGCCGCAGTGGGAAATAGCAGACAAAAACCGATCCCACCAATGCTAGACAAGCCTGCGAAACTCAACACGAACGGCAAACAAACCAGCGCGGCACCGAAACCCTTTAGCCCGCCGATCGCGCCATATTCGCTCGGCAACCAATGCACCACACATCCGACGACAATCGCTGCGCAAACGACAAGGGCCGCCGCTTGACCAACAAAACTCCCGCAGGCCACAACGACGCAGAACAACGTCGTTAAATAGAAGAGATCGATCAAGCCAATTTGCGAGCTGGACGAACGGCTCTCACCGCCTTCCAACCGCTCAGCGAACGACCGCAGCGAATCCAATTCGCTGTCACCGGGAACTCGCTGAGTTGTAGGCTTCAAAGTCATAATTCGGACACTCCCTTCGCCGTTGACTGTCCAACACCGTTCACAACATTACTTCGGCGGTTCAATACTCATGTTCATCGTCATTTCCAAACTCATCGGCTGCACTTGGCCAGCCACCGACAATTCCATCTTGGACTTCGTCTCCGTTTTCAAGTCTGACGAAGGAAACATCTGGTTAGTCGTCAGCAACATCTTGCCTGTTCCAGTTGAATCCAATGAACTGAGCATCATCTTTGAACCCGGCGGCAGACCTGGCGCTTTGACTTCTTGCGCTTCAGCCGACTGAGTCAGCTCGACTCCGAGATCAAACGAATTGCCATTGATCGCTTTCAGAGTGTGTATCGTAGTTTGTTCGAGCGTCAGTCCGTTGGCGGTCACTGTCTGAGTCACGCTCCACTTGCCTCCAACTCCGATCGGCTCTTCTGGAACTGGCGAACTAATTTTCGCTAGCGATTCCTTCATGCTCCCGATCGCTGCGGTCAATTGCGGTGCCGCATCCGCAGGCAACTCAATCTCGGAGCTCTTGGTAAAGCCGCGTGAAGTGAGCACGCCGGTACCCTTCATACCGACGACACTCTTCAGCATTCCTTCCACAGCAGCTTGGGCTGGCGAAGCTGCATCGCCTTCATCGACGACACCCGCCTTCGGATACACATACTGTAAAGAGATATCACCGTTCTTAGCCACGTCAGTCACTTCGACATCGATCGTGAACTGCATCGTCGGAGTTGGGAACGGCGGAATCTTCTGACCAGCAACTTCGACGCTTTGCTCCATCTTCATCGTCATCACAGCCGTCTGTTTGTCGCCCTTCTTCGGCATGAATCGAATCGCTTTGCGAGGCTCAGAGCCTGCGTCAAGCAACTTGACGACCGCCTCGGTCGACGTATCCGCCGGCTTGCCCGCAGCGTCTTGAGCGGAAGTGAATGAGTTGAAAGATACAATCGCGACACAGCAAACGGCTGACAAAATACGCAGCGACATGGTGTTTACACCTACGACAAAAATTGAAACTGGATTGCAACGCAGAACCATAATACTCGATTTCCAGACACTGCTCGCGATCAACAACAATACTTCACCCTCCACAAACGCAGTTTGGGGAGGGTCAGCCCGCGCCAGCGTGGCTGGGGAGGGGCGTCAGCACCGGTTGAGTACGTCCTCGGTACGACTGTTATTCTTCCGGATTCTATTCTGCTACATCGAGCCAAGCTGTGTGCCACTGTGCTCTGCCAGTGCGAACGAAGTCGAGCGCCCAAGGCCGCGCTTGATTACCCAACAACCCGAAGTAACCAAAGTACGCAAACCACCACGCAAACCAACCCCAGCAAGCTCGACGCGAACCGCCCGCTAACTCCCAACGGCAGAGACGCTCAGTGCTCCGCAGCCCGCTCAAGATACAATTGATAGCGATCCTGCATCTCCTGGACACTATCGCCACCGAACTTCTCAACCAAAGCGGCGGCAACCTCGAAAGCCACCACATGCTCAATGATCACGCTCGCAGCCGATACAGCGCACACATCACTCCGCTCATAATTCGCTCGCTGCGGTTCCTTCGTATCCATCCGAATTGAATCAAGCGGCTTGCGTAGAGTGCTAATTGGTTTCTTGCCAGCACGCACCACCAGCGGCTGGCCATTGGTCATGCCGCCTTCCAAACCTCCGGCATTATTCGTCGGACGCACATACCCCAGACTCGGCAAATGCTTCTGGCTCGCATCGTAATGAATCGCATCATGGACCTTCGAACCCGGCAATCGAGCCGCTTGAAAACCCATTCCAATCTCAACTCCCTTGATCGCCTGCACCGCCATCACAGCCTGCGCGATTCGCCCGTCCAGCTTGCGATCCCATTGAGCGTGAGTGCCCAGCCCGATCGGCAACCCCTCGACGCGAACTTCCATAACTCCGCCCAACGTATCGCCTTCATCCGCCGCTTGATCGATCAGCTTCTCGAACTCAGCATCGCGCTCAGGCACCAACGTGTACACCGAACTGCTGTCGCGCAGCCGACGGTGTTCGTCGATCGATCCAACAGGCGATTCGACAGCCAACCCACCAATCTCCGTCACATAACCGATCGTCTCGATTCCGAAAATCCGCAACAGCATCCGCGCGACCGCGCCCGCCGCTACGCGCACCGCCGTCTCCCGCGCGCTCGCTCGCTCCAGCACACCGCGAATCGAACTCATGTGCTTGATCGCGCCGACCAAATCAGCATGGCCCGGCCTCGGCCGTTCGAGTTCCTTCAGTCGCTCGAGCTTGAAATCGGCATTGATGACTTGCAAAGTCAACGGACTGCCCAGCGTCTTGCCTTGCCAAATCCCAGTCAAAATCTCCAACTGGTCGGTCTCTAACTTTTGACGACCGCCACGCCCATAACCGCCCTGCCGCCGCTTTAATTCAATGTTCGCCAACTCATAATCGACCTCC
Source organism: Pirellulaceae bacterium (assembly GCA_041739135.1). Lineage (GTDB taxonomy): Bacteria > Planctomycetota > Planctomycetia > Pirellulales > Pirellulaceae > Aureliella. The sequence goes on along the minus strand of JBGSOM010000062.1, from coordinate 2,783 downwards.
ATCCCCGCTGGAAATCCATCGATCAACGCAATCAAAGCTCGCCCGTGGGATTCGCCGGCAGTCCAATAACGCAGCATTTCGTACCTGTCTTCCTAAGTCTTGTGTCCGCCTCGAACCCGCTTCGATCCTCGACCAACTTTGTTCGCGGCGGCTCATTTTAGCTGGGTAGTTTCATTCCCCCAAGGTAGACTGAGCGGCCTGGGGCAACGGTCGCGTAACTTTGCTCGATTTTCAGTCGCACAAGGCTCTATTCCTTATAGGAGCTGACCCTTGGCAGGGCATCAGCCCGTTTAGAGTGAGAGTCTGGGCGTGCGACAAGTAACACCTGCGAAGCATTTTCCCCGCGACGTTCATTCCTGATTTTTTGTTTCCAATTGCAGCCCCGCGGAGCGCGCTGACCGTGTCCCTCTCCCCCGGTGATTTCTTGCAGCTCTTGAGGCTGCAAGAAATCATCGGGGGAGAGGGGAAGGGGTGAGGGGGCAAGCGTGTTTGGAGCAACGAGGTAATAGGGATGCTCTCAACGTTTGCGAACTCCACAGCGAACCAGTCAAATTTAAAAATGCTGACCAACTCGCAACTGGTTCTGCGATCCCTCCTGCAATTCACATTGGTCACATCGGATTTGAAATAGATATCATGCTTCATAAAATTCCGACTTGAATCCAAACAGTGCTTGTAGTCACTCAGTCCAGACAACACCTAATTCTCATTCACCGAAGCTTCCGATCACGCAAGATATGAACACTGAATATGGACACTGAGCCTGCGAAGGAATTGACCCAAGTCAAAGCAACTCGCGCAAACGACGACCCGATGAGCTTCTTCCGCGCCGCACGCCGCTCGCTCGCAAAGAATTGGTTCTTGATCAGCCTCATTCTTGCGCTCGCAATCGGCCTGCTCGCGCACGAACCGCTATCCCCGTTGTCCGCCTCCACTTGGATTCAATCCACCATCGTCTTCGTTGTGATGTGGATGATGGCAGCACCGATTCCCAGCGAACTGATTCGCAATTCTGCGATGCGACCTTGGCCAGCGATTCTTGCGACGCTCATGAACCTGGGTTTTCTGCCCGTTCTCGCATACCTCCTATCGCCACTGCTCAGCTCGGAACTCGCCGGCGGCTTGATCGTCGCCGCCTCAGTCCCCAGCACTCAAGCCTCCGCAGCGGTCTGGACTCGGAAAGCCGGTGGAGATGACACAGTTGCCGTTTTCGTTACGCTCATCACGAACTTAACATGCGCGCTCGTTACGCCCGCACTACTCGTTTGGTTAATCGGACGCCAAGTGCAGCTCGACATGCGCGCCCTCTCCTGGACCTTGCTGCTGCTCGTCGTGTTGCCAATTTCGATCGCTCAGTCGATGCGCTTTTCAAGTCGATTTGCCCAACGAGTCAACGATCGCAAAGCTCTTCTCAGCACGCTTTGCCAAGTTGGAATTCTGTCGATGGTCATGCTCGGCGCCGTCCAGATGGGCGATCGGTTGTCGAGCACCTCGGCCGCTTCGTTGAGCGTCGCAGCGATTGCAACCGTAATCCTGCTAACCTCAGTCAACCACGTGACAACATTAATTGCCGGATGGAATCTCGCAACCGTAACCGGAGTCGCCCGCCCGCAACGAATCGCAGTTGCACTTTCCGGCAGCCAAAAAACTCTCATGATCGGCTTGAAGCTCGCCATCGATTGCGGAGTCAGTATTCTGCCGATGGTCATCTACCACGTCGGTCAATTGATCATCGACGCCCTCATCGTCGACTGGTGGCAACGCTCAACACGCCTTCCAAGCAGCAAACCTCCCCGCAGCGGAACCTAGCCCCTAGCTACTATCCCCCAGCCACTAGCTACTAGCCACTAGCTACTAGCCACTAGCTACTAGCCACTAGCTACTAGCCACTAGCTACTAGCCACTAGCTACTAGCCATTAGCTACTAGCCATTAGCTACTAGCCATTAGCTACTAGCCATTAGCTACTAGCTACTAGCCGCTATCCCCTCGCCACTATCCCCTCGCCCCTGCTACGCCAACGGCGTTCCGTACAACAGCCCAGGGTTGCGAGCGGAGCGAGCTACCCTGGGACAAAATCGGCCCATCCAATTTACCCCCACGGGGTTAAGTCCCGCTTAACCCTCCCATTCATGGGAGGGTCGGAAAGCGAGCCCCGCGAGCTTTCCGGGGAGGGCCTTAAACTCCTTCCGTAGCCGGAGTCGCCAGACTTCGGTAACAGTCCGCTTCCCGTAGCCGGAGTCGCCAGACTTCGGGACTATCCGCCTCCGTACCCGCCTCCACCAGACTCCGGAGACTATCAACCGGCGCGTGCCTGAACTCTGGCGAGTCCAGCTACGAAGAGCCTGCGTCGATCATCTCACGTTCGCCTCAACCCGCCGAGCGAAGCTCCTGCCGAGCTCTCTCAACTCGCCTGCCACTTCCGCTCGCCCCGCTTCGGGGAGAGGGGATCGAGGGGTGAGGGGCCAAGCACCTTGACCATCGCGCGCACAATATTATTGATTATTTAAAACCATGTATTCTCGCGAACAAATTATTGTCGCAAATAAAGTATGAGCGAGAATCGTGTTTCAAAAGTCAAGCGATAAACGCTCGCTACCAACGTGCTTGATGAACCGATTCACCCATTGCATATACGCCTTATCAGTACTGATTGGGTGGTGCAACACTCGCAACCTCCCACGCATGCGTCGCAGGATCTCGGGCTCTTCTTCGTCTAAGGTCCCTGCTGAGCCTTCGCCAGCAACCTGGATCTGTCCAGGCTCGAGACCTGTGCCAAGCTGT